>NZ_JBIRXS010000002.1:0-604375 GCF_044389235.1 Rhodococcus sp. NPDC019647
CGCGGCGCTGCTCCCGTCGCTTCGCTCCGGGAGACGGACCGGGTCGCTCCGCTCCCCGCAGGGAGCCGCTGCGCGGCTCGCAGTGGGTCGATTCCCGTTGCCGTCGATCGAGTCGCTTCGCTCCTCTTAGTTTCGCAGATTAGGTTCCCACCTGCGCTTTTCGTCGACACGTTCGATCCGGTTCCCAACTGCCCAACGAGGCTGAGGAAGCAGGGAAGGTGCACCCGCACCGATGCGGTCTCGCCTCACCGAGTCGCCCATCGTCATACCCCAAGCATACACCCGCTGAAGATGCAACACAATCCACCTATAAAGACATCGAGTGTTAACTGCGTTGCACAAGAACATTTTTCGATCACAAGCCGAGATGCGACGTGCATAATAGATGTAAACACCGCTATATAAAGCGATTAGCCAATTTTACTGTTTACCAACATGATTCAAACAGTGGAGAAAACCGGGCAAAACCGGCACCCGGCGACACGCACCCCTCCCCCGACAACCACCCCCACACCTCGCCGGCGCCCCCACACACACTCCGCCGGGCGGACCATCGAGCAGAGTGAGCAGCAACTCACGCGCCGCAGGAGACGCACGCCCGAGGATCAGATCACGGTGCTCGGTCCAGTCATCCCAATCCCAACCCGCACCGGCATCGATACAGCTCTCCACCACCTCGACGGGCTTACCATCGATGAGTACCACGCGCTGGTCGGCCCGTCGGGATCCCGGAGGATTATTGCTTCCACCGTCACGACCGCACCGCCGCCTTCGTCACCGTGTAACCCAACGACTCCGCCAGCAGGCGCATCAACTCCTCCGCCGTAGGCAGATACACCTTGTCCATCCGCTCCCAGATTGCGTTGCACTCGCTGTTCGGGAGACCAACCGCGGCGACGACTGGTACTGGCTTACCGTGGCTGAATGAGGCAGAGAATGGGACAGCTCGCGACCATAGCAGCGGCATCTGTGGAAACGCTGATCCTGACGAACTGCTCGACCACAACCGACGTGCCGGAAACCTTCGCCGCCACGGTAACCGTCACCGGCGAAGCCAACCTTGCATCGGCCGAATCCGGCGAATGCACTATCGGAGAGAATCGAGTCTCCCCGAACGACAAGGTGGTCATCCTCGGAGACACAGGTTCCGCATTCGCAGAAGCGCCAATGGAAGTCGGCTCCATCGATCAGAATCCCGACGGCACGGGCCTATGCACCTACACCGCGCACTTCGACGACATCCCCGCGAACCAGCGAAGCTACAACATCACCGTGACCAACCCCACCAACGTAACCAACTTCGCGCCTCAGTCCTTCTCCCCTCACGAACTCAAGAACGGTGCCACCTACCGTCTGTACAGCTCTCCTCCCACCAACGGTGGGACCGGCACGGACAGGCAGGACACAGGTGGCACCCCTGAACCGAGACCGCTCTGACGTCAACCCGGCCCGGATCAACAGCCCTGCGACGCGCTAACACCGCTGCCCCAGCATCAAGCACCAGCTCAGTCCGGGGTGAAGAACAGGTCCATCCCGATGACGAACCACGCCGCCAGCGCGGCGATCGGCATAAACGCCAGCACAAACGGAATGGCGAACTGCCGAACAGAACGCCACGGAAGCGTCACCAACCCGAACACCACAACCAGCAAGGCCGGTGCCGCCCAGCTCACCCAACACGAGGCCGGCGGCGGATCCGGCCCGAACGAGGTGAACGAGCCGTGCGGATACACCCTCGGTCGCGGAACATCGAAAAAGTGCTGCCACACCATCACCGCCGGCACATAACAGAAGAACCCCGCCAGCAGACCCGCGATGATGCCCAGCGAAATCCCCAGCCCTTTTCCCGATCCCGCGGGTGTCGCCTCGTCCACACGATCCATCATCGGACGTGCCGATGCCGATTCACCCCGGGACGTGCCATCTTCCCAGGTCAGAGCCATCGCCCAGGCCGCGGTTCTTGCCGTCCATCCACGCAATGACATCGAAGACGCGCAGGGCGGAGATCCCTTCGGGGAGGCCGGCCTCCTTCCGGATCGACAGCAACCGGCGATGCAACGCTCCGTCGTCGGCGCGAAGGGCCTCCCGGACCGGGTTCAGATGTGCTCGCTCGGTGCCCAGGACCTGACTGACCACCGAGTCCCAGATCGGGTACAGCCGGGGGCGTTTACGGGCAATCAGCTTCGTTGCCTTCGTTCGTCCGATCCCCGGCAGCACCCACAGGGCCGTTTCCACGTCCCAGGCGGGCCATCCCGGGGCGAGCGGGTCCGGTTCGTCGAAACCAGGTCCCGGTCCGGGCCTATCGCCGTCAGAAGGGCGTCCAACGCCTCCGCATCGGTGTGCAGGATTGCCCGCGCCGCCGTCGGCGGAATCTGCACGGACAGGAACACCCGCCGCAACCAGGTCGTCCGCGGTGAACCGGTCCGCCTCCCCTGCCCGATTACCGGTGCTGGACCAAGAGTCGAAGTTCGCCCCGACGTAGGCGACGTCGCCCAGGTCCGGGCGGCCGTAATACCCCGTCAGGGCCGCGACCGCCGCAGCATTCGAGTCGGTCGCGAAGGTGGTCGGCAGCCGCAAAGTCATACCCCGCACCCTGCCACCCCTCAGGCGGCGGCGACCGAGAACCGAGCCGGGTGGTCGCAACGCGCCGCACCCGGAATCACGGGCGGTGTCGGCCGCGGCGCGGCCGCAGACAGTCACCGGCGAAAGCGTGCGCGCCTTCACCACCAGATCCGGCAGACCCAGCACACCCCGCCACTCACCGTATGCCCGTACCGGGAAGGCCAGAGCGAGTTCCTCGTCCACCAGCACCACCGGGCCGGTGGGGTACGCGACCCGGGCCACGAACGGGGCGACCTCATCGGCGGACAGGATCTGCCCGAGCGGCGGCGCATTTGCGGCATTCCCATCACGGCATCTCCCCCATCACCTGAGCTGACTGGACGTGGTGCGGACAGTATCGCGTTGGGGCGTGGGTCCTTCGGACATCACAGGGACATGTCATCCGCCCAGTTCAGTGATAGGAACGCGCGGTGATCGATGCGCACAAAAGATGGCCCGGCGGCGAGTGCACCACCACACGATTCTTCGACGGCATCGACCGCTGGAGGACTGCGAACCCGCCGCCCGGACCCCGGGTCCGGGCCGCGGTGCGTCTGCAGCTCGGCAACTTCCGGCGCCCGCACCAGGAGCGCTGGTGGGAGGCCCTGGCGCTGACAATGCTCCTCGCCGCAGCAGTCGTGGCAGCACTGGCCACCGCCGCGCTCGAGGACGCCCCCACACTCATGGTCCTGCTCGTGGCGATCGCACTCCTGCCGATCGGGGTATCCGTGTACGCCGTCTATGGGAAGAACTCGTGGGCAACGGAGCCCTCGATGGTCTTGTGCCCATGGATTATCCACTCGACGTCAGGGTAAGCCTGTGGTCCGACCTTCGGAAGCACCTGGTCAGCGCTCGAGCAGCTTCCGGTGGACGTCTCGGAGGTCAGTGGCCGGCTGCGACGTCCTCGAACGGATCGCGCGCGCTGGCGATTTCGGCCGAAGCTGGTCGAGCAGGGGCTGCTAGCCCTGACCTCTCGGCCGGCGGCTCGGCTTCATCCTCGTCGTTGTACGCCCGGTCGTCGATGTGCGCGTCTACTCTGCCGCAGCGTTCGAGGACATCCTGATGCTCCGGGAATGCGCTCCGAATGGCTGCGACGTAATCGCGGGGTGTCTGGTAAAGCTCGTCCTTGCTCATGTCGCTGACGAATGAGTCCACATGGTCGTCGATGCGCTGCTCCAGGTTTGGAAGCACTTCCTGCTCGACTCGTCGGAGTAGGTCGGCGCGCTCTTCTACCGTGAACAGACCGTCAAGGTCCGAGTCAGCCCAAGCGGGGTCGAGGTCGTCGATGCTGTACTCGACGATTCGCTCGACGGCTCTCCGGCGGATGTCCGTCGGCAGGGCCCCTGCCTCGTTGAGCCTGCTGAGAACGCCGGGCTCCCCCATCGCGTCCACCATCATCCCGAAGTCCGCCATGCCTGGTAACGCATCCTTGTGAGCTTCGGCCCACATACGCAAGAACTTGTCGGAGCACCGGGTTCGCAGGAACCATGCGCGACGGCGCCCTGACCATTCCCCCCGGTCGGGCACGGGCACACGTGGGACGATCAGCGGATACATGGCGGGCGGAACCCGAACCAACGTTCCGCGCTGGTTCGGCCCACCGCAATCGAGTTCGGAGACAAGCTCGTCAGGCGTCATCCCTTCCAGATAGACCGACAGCGTGGAGATGTCACGAGCGACGGAAGCGGCGAACCCTTCTCGGATCGTCGGGTGGTGGAAGCGCCAGACCGTGTTCCCGTCGGCCCTGAGGACCTGGGACAAGAATGTTCCTTCGATAGCGGCGAAGGCGCGACTGGTCTCAGCGACCGTCGCGCCCAGGGCAATCACCGCGGACGATAGTCGGCTGTCGGGCGCGAACGGCGCCAGGAGTTCGCCGCCCGAGAGGTAGACCGCTGCGAGAGCCGCGCGCTGTGCGGGCTCCAGACCATCCAGCACGTCGACGAGAAACTCGTTCGGATGCTCGAAGTACGCGACTAGCTGCGATTCGCCGCGCAGCCCAGCGGCCGGCACGAAGTCCTGGAGTGACAGTCGACGTGCTACCTCGGGTTGGAATCGGGCGACGGCCGCCACGGCACGTAGGTGTTGCCGCCATCCGTCCAGCACTGCGGCCGGCTGATCGCCGGCCTTGAGGTGGTTGTAGAGCATCTGCTCCTTCTCAGATGCACTCAGCTTCGTGATGTCGATGACGACTTGCTGCTCGCGCAGTCGAGGGAAGGCGTACTCCTTCATCCTCGGGTGAGCTTCGCGGTAGATATAGTCCCGACTGGTCATCAGCACCCGAGCTCCATGGCTGACTGCGGCCATGACTTGCTGCATCCGTCGCACCCAGGCGTCGGTCAGGTGCGGTTCATGCCGGATGCTGCCGAACGCATCGTCGATCCAGAACATCTGCCGCGGGTCGTCCGGATTCCAGTGCGCGAGCAGTTCCTCTGGACCGTCTACGCGCATCACGTCGCACTGCCAGTTGTCGAGAGCGGTCATGCACAGCATCGCCGCGATGGTCGATTTTCCGCTCGCAGGTTCGCCCAAGAGCAAGACGAACCCGTGATTGGTAATCGCGTCACTTGCGTTCCGGTAGGCACTGGTGGGGACGAACGTCTCCAACTCGCGTGTCAGGCTCGTCAGGAGCGCGCGGGCTTGGCGCATCCTGCGCTCGTCCAGGATGCTGGTGAGGTCGCCGAGCCCGTAAACGCGCGGTACGTAGCGACGCAGGTTCCAGTTCTTCTCGATCTGGGTGCAGATCCAGGGACCGGGAAGAATTGATGCGGCTGTCACCCCACGCTTGCGCACTTCCTCGACGAACCAAGCCCGGGTTCGGCCGGTGACCCGCAGGTTCGTCAGCACCATGTAGCCGTCGCACAGCCCGCGTGCGTGCAAGTCGTCGATCTTGGCGAGTTCGGCGTCAAGGTCCGACGGTGCCAGCGTGCCGGAAGGGTCGACGCTGAACTTGCACTGCACGACGACCGGCATCGCTGTGGAGACAATGCCCTCGAACTCCGCGACAGGGGCATCACCGGGTACAGCCCAGTGCCCATGAAATGCCCCGTCCTGACCGGCATCGTTCGTGTCCGCGAACGTGGTGAAGGTTTGCCCCAGGACTTCTTGAAGAACAACACCGCATAGGTCCTGGAAGGCGCGCCAGCCGAGCTTGTGGAGTTCGTAGTCGGGCTCGGTCATCGAAGCCGATCTAACCAGAACCGGCAGGCTTCCGCGCCGAAGTTCGAGCGAGTGTCGCTGCGTTGCCCGAGGCCGTCGGATGTTGAGCTCGTCGGGTCGATCGGTGACACGTGGGCGATGTTGCACTCGCGACCGCGGGCCAGTGCGACGCAGAGGTCTCGCGTGTGGCCCCCGGGGTGATGACGGCATGGGCGGTGTCGACGGTGACGCGTTGACACCGAGAAAGAGATCAACTTGACCGGCGCATTCGTCGCCTCTGCAGGCGACCTCGTCACCACCCGACATAACGACCGGCGGCTGCGCGCCGGGAGCAGCGGATGGGCTCCACAACGACCGAAGATCGTCACCAGGGTCCCCAGCGACGGCGCCGTCGTTCCCATCCGACTATGTGGCCGAGCACCTGGATCTCGGCCAGGCCGTGACCGGGCACGACCCACATACTGCGTTCCGGTAACCCTCCGCATATATCGCAGCGATGCGCCGCGGGAAGCCTCGTCGTCGACTTCCCGGTCATCATCGAGCCCACTTCGAGCCGGTACATAGGGGTTGCAGCAGCTGGTCGAACTGGGCTGCGCCCTGCGGCTCCTGCTGGAGCGGCGATCCGGACCCTGCTGCTCCCTTCATCGCCTGCCATACAGTTGGCCGCACGCTGCACCATCCAGTAACGTTGCGCAGTTCGGCTCCTGCCGGGCCGCGCACCGAGTGAGCGTGTACGCACAATGTAGGAGTTTCCATGAGCGACGACAGCATGGGCGCCAAACTCTGGGATGAGCACCCGGGAGAACGGCTTCGCGACGTCATCATGCTTCCCCGCACGAGAGACGATGCCGAGGTCGCGATGTTCTATGACGAAGCTGCCAACCGGCTTGCCGACTCATTTCGTGGTCAGCCGTTCGACGACACGATGTTGATTCCGTGGCTGAACCATCGGCGCCACGCACTCGAGCTATCCCTCAAAGGTCTCATCCGCTATGCCTGCCGCCTCCGCCGGAAGGCAGGTCACGTCGATACTGCTCACCCGCTGGACCTGGAAATGCTCAACAAGCGACTGCGCCACGAGATCAGCCACAACCTGACGGCCCTTGTAATCGAGTTGGACGCACACCTCACGGCACTCGACCTCGATCCGTTGGATCCTGAAATTCGACAGCACATTGAGGCCGTGGCGGAAGTCGACGAGAAGGGGATGTCCTTCCGCTACGCAAGTCAGCTCCCGACGGCCCCGCAGCGATCAGACGGCGGCCATCCCCAGATTCGGCTGAACTTCCCGTCTCTCCGCCAAGAGTTCGCGACTCAATACAACACTCTGACAGGTCTTTTCACTGTCCTCGAGTTGCAGGAGGATGCGTTCGACTTCTAGTCCCTCGGGCCCGGGCCGCCGTCATGCTCGACGTCCCGGGTCCGTCCGACCACTACGCGACGTCGCCGTCGTCGGTGCCTGGCTGAGTGATGCCGGGAAGACTCCACTCGGCGATTGTCCATTCCGTCTGGGCGCCGCCGAATTATCCATCTGGCGTGGCATCGTCGGGTAGAAGTACGGGTCATCCCCCGGTCGAAGGTGGACCTGGAATCCCTCCCCTTGACCCGCGTCCAGCGCCTCGATGGCCTCAACGCCATTCAAGGGAGTGGCTCGGGGTTGGAAGACAACGACCTTCCCTGACTCCCCGAATTTCACCGATCCCATCCGAACCGACACAGCACCGGAACGGTCCACCGCAGAGAACAGAGTGTGCTATCTCATTCCCATGACAACTCCGGGGTGGTACCCGAATCCTGACGGCTCGAACTCCTTCAGGTATTGGGACGGGCAGGCGTGGCAACAGGTTGCGTACCCGACCCAAGCAACGTCCACCCCACCCTCCCAGCCGTCAACACCACCGACGACGACAAAGGGGTGGACACCCGAGCAGAAGCGCACGAACCTCCGCTGGTGGACTGGCCTGACAATCGTGGCGGTCCTCCTCGCGATCGGCGCAGTGGGCAACGCGATCAAAGACTCGAGCTCCGAACCCCAGCGCACTGCATCCTCGGCGGCACCAGAACCCGCACCGACCGAGGCAACCACGCCGGCCCAGGCGACCACGCCGGCCGCGGAGTCCACCTCTGCTGCCGAGCCTGCACCGCTCACCTTCTCCGAGTCGATGGTGCGCGCTCACGGGGTGGCAAAGGACGACGAGGGAGGACAGTCGAACGTGCGCTTCGTCGCGGGCACCGAGGATCCGCACCAGGTCGAAGAACTCCAGAGACAGTGCGTGCAGCACTACCTTCACACCACGAAGGCCGCCTACTGCTACGGCTACGCCAACGAGGCGGACTACGCACTGACCACGGTGGAGTGGACGCCGGAGTTCGACGAGAGCATCTACGGCGGCGGCCGGCCCTGCTGGATCGCACACGGTGGTCAACCGCTCGCGGGGCCACCCGGTACCGAGACGACGAAGTCAGCCCACGAATACACAACCCTCGGATGCCCGGGCGGTGCCCGCTTCCCCGACGAGGCACCGCCGGTGCCCGCCCCGCCGGCGGCCACGGTTCCCGCTCACGATCCCTGCGCCCTGCTCGACTCCGACGTCCTGACTGCGGGCGGATTCAGCGACCGGACCGGGCAGGCCCCCGGCTCCCCCGCGACGTCCGCACATGGCGACATCCTCGCCACCTACTCCTGCGGCAACTCCGACGGCAGCGTCGTCGTCGAGGTCGATCTGCACAACAGCCCGCAGGCAGCTCGGGAGGACGCCGACTTTGCCACCAGCGCCGATCAGACGTTCCTGATCGAGGGTGGTACGCGGGTTCCGTTCGACGCCAATCGCGGTGGGGCGAAAATCATCAACACCGAACTCGGTGTCTCGAGGACGAGCTGGTCCAACGGCTCCTACGCGGTGCTGCTCGAGGTCATGTCGGACCCGGTAGTTCCCGGACTGACCGCCAATCATCCTCACGAGCGGCTCGACACCATGATCACCGCGACCGTCGACCACGCGGACGGCCGCCTCACCAGCAGCAGTTGGTGAAACCGACCAGCGGCTCGGGTGATTGTAGGAAGGTGCTGCGATCTGTGTTGACGGCACGTCCCCGGACAGCAAACGCTGCCGGAGCGACGGTCTACTCCGCCGAGGACCGGTGCCCGTGTTCCCACAGCTTCCGTTCTCGCTGCACGTGAGCCCTGTCCCCCGGGTCACCGGATCATCGGGTGAATGCCTGCGCGGGCTTCCTCGTGATTGTGAAAGGAGATCGCATCCGCTCGAGGCTCCGTCGTACCCGACCTGAGGACCTCTGCCGCGATCCGTTCGATGGTCGACCAGAGGTCGGGGAGGCTGAGGGCTTCGGCGAACACGGTCTCAGTCCAACCGTCCTCCTCGGCCAAATATGGTGGTAGGGCGAGGTCTACCCGGAGCCATCGCAGGATTCGTTGTTCTACTTCGTAGGCGTCCGCCCCGACGGTGAAGCGTTTCGTGCGATACACACTCCAGCCCTTCTTGGTCCACAGCTTGACCCTGTTGGAGTGAAGGCCTCCGATTCCGATCTTGTGCACGGCACGGAGCGTGTCGGTGATCAGGTACACCTCGGCGGGCAGCGCCGGCTTGAAACCGCTGACCGCACAGTGCGGACAAATTGCACCCATCGACATCACCTGGTGGAAAGTCGGATTGACATCCAGTCCGCACACCCGATGCCTGGCGTGCCACTTGCTGTTACTGCCGGGATACGGGACCAGAGGTTCGAGTCCGAGCTCTCGCATCAGTTCGGCACATTCGTCGGCATCCCGACGCCGGCCCAGTCCGCGTTTGCGGGCCGCGCAGACCCGACATCCACCATCGTCATTCTTGACCGTGTTGTAGCGGGGACTGACGAGCGAGTCACAGGTCAGACACCGACACCGCCACGGCCTGTTGCTTCCCGGATACGGATCCAAAGGCTCGAGGCCGACCGCGTGCATCGCCGCGACGACATCCACCTCGGTGACCGCCCGTCTCGCACAAAACTTGCAGCCCGGTACCCCGTTCTTGACGTCATTCCACCGCTTGGTGGTCTCGCGTCCACACCGCAGACAGAGACAGCGCCACGGAACCTGGACACCGGGATAACGCTCGAGTGGTTCGAGACCGTGCTGGCGCAGCAGCGACTCGGCCGCCAGTTCGTCGATGATGTGCCCCGAACAGTACTTACATCCAGTTTGGCTTTGCTGGACGTTGTTGTAGCGAGGCGCGATGTCGTTACCGCAGCGCCTGCAACGGCATAGCCACGTGTTCTTACTCCCTGGGTACGGAACCAACGGCTCCAGGCCCGCCGCTCGCATCACCTCGACAGCAGTGACGGGGTCCACGGCCTTCCCTGAGCAGTAGGCACACGGACCGTTGCCTTTCGTCAGGCTATGGACACTGGGGGCGATGGTGCGACCGCAACGCGCACACATGCAGCGCCACGGGCGCCCCGCGCCCGGATACGGATCCAGCGGCTCAGCACCTGCAGCACGCATCCGCTCTGTCGCTTCCACATCCGTCAGTCGCCGAGGCACGAACAAACAACCTAGCCGCCCACGGCCGTGCAGGTAGACACCGGACGCTCGGTGGGGATATAGAAAATGACATACCTACACCGACGCACGACTAACGAAGGCACATCCGCCTCGGTGCCGCACCCATATACAGGCGACCTAGTACCGGTCAACGTCGCGACCGCAGCAACACCCAGGAACTACCGACACCGGTGTCGGGCAAGACTTCGCTCTTGATGGCATTCAGCACGCCTTGCCGTCCGACTGCTCGGCCTACTCGGTGACTTCGTCCCAGGGCGCGCGCATTCGCTTCCGTAGGTCTTCGGCTTTCCGGAGCAGGAAGGAACCAAACTCCTTACCCACCCCATCCTCCGTCTTTGCCGTTACTCTGGCGGGCCTTCGGACCCAGTCGTCGCGCCACGCGAAGAACTCCTCGTCGTATGTCGGGCCCATCGCTTGCAGGTCATAGAGATGCTCGGCGGTCAGAGCGAAGTGTGGTCGACCATTGGGGTCCTCCGTAATCTTCCATAGATTGGAACAGTTGGTCGAGCGATCCAATGTGGCAGTGAAGGTCGCTGGCGCATTCACCCTATCTGCGGCTGTCCACAGTTTTGATAGTTCATTCTCGTTGAGACCGCGAGCATTTGTCTTGCACTCGCCGATGAGCCATTGGCCGTTCCCAAGTACTACGAGGACGTCGATCTCAGCGGAGACGGTCTTGGATCCGAGTTCGAGCAACTCGACGCCGGGGTACGCACCAAATACCGCGCCGTCACGACGCCCAAAGATACGGCTGATGTGTCTGATGGCAAGGATGGCCGACAAGACATCGTGGCCCATTGCTCGCAGGAGCGCTTCACTGGCTCGATACTGATAGTCGATCTTGTGCGGCCCGAATGGGTTGTCGATCGTGAGTCCGCAACCATGACAGACCAACTCAGGTATTGCATCCGCAAGAGTGCGCCACTGCCTGTGCGCACAGTGGGGACACTTGGCTTCGACACCGCGCAGTAAGACTCGTTGCCGTACTGCCCAATCGATCCATCTGGTCGCTTCGTTCTGGCTCAGGTCGAGAAGCTGCTTCAATCGGTTGAAGTTCATGTACCCGACCTCATCGAGGTCGGGTACTCCCAGAGCCTGGTCCAGTTTCGCACTGAGCTCGTCGTATCTGGCGTCACCGGGAATCGCATCACTTCCTGCCAGATACTGGTCGAGGCGACGTTTCACGAGGCTGGCGTGACCACGCCGCGTCAGTTCGGTCAGGAGCCTGGTCACGCCGGCAGATGTAAACATCGACAATTCACCACCAGCTGCTCTGATCAGGTGCTCAGCAGCCTTACCCGGGGTGCTTGTCCGTGCCTGCAACGATCGATCAGTTGCGAGTGCCCGCAGAACTTCGAGTCCGGTCGGATGCTGAAGTGTCACGAACTCGTCGAGCTTGCCTACGTGTGAGACCTTCCCATGAAGATACCCTGGTCGCTGTCCCCGGGCGCGGCGCATAGCCGGGCTCGCCGGAAGCCTGGAGTTCTTTACCGTGGTTGTGAGAGTGAGCCAGGTGGCGTGACTGCTCCCGAGGTACTCGTGACCGAGTTCCTTTATCTCGTTGGGGGAGAACGCCGCGACCGTAGCCTCTCCTTCGGAGAATTGAACGACTTCCGCTGAAGACACACAGTAGCCGGGGATTTCACCTAGAAGCTCCCACGGATCGACAACGTTCAGATCAGTCGCGGCGGCTAGCGTGTTCAGCCTGTCTCGCGATACCGAGCACGACGTCAGCGCCAGATCGTGGCCGAGTCCGAAGAAGTGGTGCGCTGAACTCTCTTGCGCAAAGAACTCGAGGTCCTGCTCGATCGATCCCGTAATCGGCACCGCAAGAGGGAATTTATTGGGATGGGCGAACCGCGCTCGAAGATTCCAGATAAGCGCCAAGTCTTCAACACTTCCCGGTTCATACGCCACTAGGATATTAGGCCCGTACTTCGCGGACACGTCCCGTTGCCCCCACGAGAAGCGCGAGCTACTCGGCAATCCCTGGTTGTATCCTCCGCTCATACCGGTAGCGAGACGCGTACGGGTCGAGCTCACGGCGGTGGCACGATCGAACTCGCCGATTCGAGCAACCAGGTCCGCCGCAGACGGATCCCCATCCACCGTTTCCACGTCTACGACGTCAGCGAACGTCAAGTCACCTCTGAGATCATTCCATCTGTTACTTTCCCGGTTCGGGCCATCGGGAAGATCCCCAAAGACAGCGAGATATCCTATATACCAAGGATTGTCGGATGACACTCCGCGACAGGTCTGCACCCGGGGTCGATCGCCTGCCTCGACAAGCTGACGGAGCAACCACTGCGTCCTCGTTGCGTACCTATCCGACAATCTATCCACGACGTCTTCCGGGAGCACCCCTCTGCCCTTGATTCCATCAATATTGCTGGCCAGCAGGACGCGCTCCATCCGCTCGTCCATCGAAGGCGCCCCCGGGGTCACGGGGATGAGCGGCATGGCGCCACCCGCCCAGTCAGTGCAGAGAGCCGTGACCACCTCGGTTGCGTCTGCGACAGAGCCCGAACGGACCGCGACACCGACCGTGCGCGGGCGAAGTTGTCGCTCGACTGAGTGCACTCCAGTCAATCCATCGTCAGTAAGTAGTGGCCATAGGTCCATTTGCTAGCTCCTCCAAACCAGAGTGAAGACTCAGCGCGCTCTCGACGCGTTTCAGGATGGCCTCACGCTCCCAACAGATGATGCCTCATGGCGTGCAGGGTTACGGAACGTCCACGACGAGACCGAAGTCGTCGAGGAGGGACTCGATGACACGAGGTCCATGCCCATCCCCGGTCGGCGAGAGTCCCTGTGGCGTCGATGGTGATCTCCGGTGGTGTGCCCCGCTCGACCAGCAGGACGGCGCGTTCGTCCTGCCTGTGTCGGCACCGATACCACACCCCTGAGGCGGTTTGGGGTGACGAGCAGGATGTTCGTGTAGGTGATGCGGGAGTCGCGGTAGTCGCGCCATGTGCATCCGGTGAGCGAGCCGTCCTGGTTGATCGCCGCCAGCCCGGTCTGGTGTCGAGGACCGCGATCGTGACATCCGCACCCGTGATCCTCCGGGTGAGCGACACTTCGGTAAGCGCTGTGTCGGAGAGCAGCGCGGTCTCGCGGTTGTCAGTGCCACGCAGAATCCCCTCGGGCGACCACAGCACCCACCGATAACCCGACCTAACAGGTAGCCGCCGAGGTGTGATCCACCGGAGCAGATGCGGTTGCCGTGGACGGGTCGAACTCGGCCCTGCCGCGGCACCCCGCATCGTGCGGGGGGTCGATGGTCGATGGCAGTCGAGCGGAACACTGTTCGGCGAGAACGGGCTGCCCGCGCGGTGGATCCGCCACAACTCGGTGCCAGCCGCGACGATCTCGGTGTGCACGGGTGCGCCGTGAGAGGTTCGCACTCGCTCACACGCACCCCGGCGGGCCATGACGAGGACGTTATCGCCCGCGATCTCAGTCAGCTCACCGGCCTCGAGATCCTCGAGCGGGCTGCGACCATCGAGAATGTCCGTACCCGTCAGCCACCACGACGCCCCTACAGGTCTGTGCACCGCGAGCCGCCGGTTCGCGTACTTCACCAGTTCCCAAGTCTGGTGCCATGCGCGGCCGAACTGGAGCACCGGATACCGGTAGTTCAGGCGGGTCCCGATCGGCAACCCGATCAACTCCCCCACCTTCCGCCGCTTCCGTGCGACGCTGAGGATCGACCTCACTCGTCCGTGGTGTCCGCACTCGTCGGACTCGTCGTCGGCGCGATCGTCGTCCCGCTCGCGCACCCGATTCCGAAACGGAAGAAGCGCGCCGCCTGGCCGCGGTGGCCGACACCGCCCACCGCCGGGTGCACCTCGCTCCGGTTCACGCGCGAGGCGACGGTCCCGGCACCCGTCACATCAGGATGCGCTGCAGGGCTTTCGCCGAGTCGAGGATTGCTGGATGCTCCAGGTCCAGGGGTTCGACCCGCACCAACTCTGTGCGCAGCCAGGAGGCCAGCACCGACCACTGCGGGCGGTGATACGACCACCACGACACCGCCTGCCACGCCCGATCCCCCGTGTGGGGTTCGGTCTCCGACCAGATCCGATGCCCCCACCCCTGGGTCACCGTCAGATTCCGGGTCACCACCTGGGTCGGGCGCAACCCCAACCGCACCAACTGGGCCGGATCATCCAGATCGAGGACCCGCAGATCATCGGGCAACTCGAACACCCCCAGAGCGCGCCGCGAACCAGGGAGTAGCGGGAACTCCAGCATCGACGCCTCCCAGCGGGCGAGGTTTCCGAAGCTTTCCCCGCAGGCCGCCTCCGCCAGCCGGGAGAGGTACCAGACGTGATAATCCGGGTGATCGATCCGGCCGCCGCGCTGCGGCCGGTGCTCATACATGGGGTGCCCCGGCTGCCCCTGTGCCGCCGCGGACAGGTACGGGAAGATGCGGTAGACCAGCACTCAGGCGGCCCCGCCCCACGCCTGCGCATCCAACGCTTCGAGCACCGGAGCAGGCCCGGACAGCTGCAGCACATCGAGCGGACGCGCCCCATCGAGATACGCGTTCGCGCTCTCGAGCCACGTGTGGGCGGCCGTCTCCCCCCAGACCAGGCGGGCACGCGCCAACACGTGCTCGAGGTCGATCAACAACGGCGCCGCGGCCGGGCCCGGCCGCTCCACACCCTTGATCCACCGCGAGGGCTGCGACCGGTTCACCCCGACGATCGCCGCCAGCTGCGCTCCACCGAACGCGCCGGTCAGGTACCGCACCCGCTCCGCCGACAACGGATCATCGGCGGCCACCCGCGGCGACCTGCCCCCGTGACCGCTCGCCCGCGCCGCACGCCCCGCGGCCTTCTTCGCCGCAGCCGCCGTCACTGCCTCGTCTCGTGCCTCGACCGTCGCCATACACCCATCCTACCCAACATTTGTGTTGGGCAATATCCGGTCTTCGCGGCCGTGACTCTGAGCCGGGCCGGAGCACACCGAAGGACCACCATTGAATGGGTTAGTGCGAACCGCCTGACCTGCTCCTGATTACGCCAGAATCCTCGATTCCCGATCAGTCACCCGAAGCGGCCGCTCGACGTGGGACAACGACTAACGTGAGGACACGCTTTCCGCACGTTCCCTGACCAAAGGAGTCCGACATGGCCCCGCCGATCCCCTCCGGGCGGCGTACCGGCGCCGCCCTCGCTTCGGCTGCTGCAACGGTTCTGATCGGCTCAGCCTCCGCCGGTGCCGACCCCGCCGCCCCACCGATTCCACGCGGCTCCCTCGTGTTCGTCAACGACGTGCTCGGTCCGCAGGACCCCGGCTTCTGGAACCCCGACGTCCCGGGAACCCGCGTTCTGACTCCCGTCGAGCCCGGGGTGAGCGTGCTGTGCACCAGCGGCTTCGAACCGACCCCCGGCTGCTCGACACTCGACATGCGCGACTGGACCTCGCCGCAGCGCTCCCTCGTATTCGTCGACGTACCCGTCACCGGACGGCCACCACTGCGCGTGTGGATGGACATCCTCCCCCGCCCGTGACGAGGGCACCCTGGCACAACTGATGGAACACCTCCCTGTTCGTTGACACAGGGCCTGCTCAGGTGCGTGCAAGCAGCCATCCTCGGTGGGCCACGAGAAACACTGTGCGCCAACCCTCGCCGCGCCAACGAGAGCAAGAGCGATGACCAGATAGAGCCGCACAGGTAGCCGCCAGGGTCGTATCCGCCTCCCGGGCGCGAACAGATTCACCGGCGAACAGTCCCCGCGGTTGTAGGTAAACACCTCATTTCTGCAGGCGCTTTCGCGCCGGCAACAACGTTGATACGCAGGCCCGAGCAAACTGGTCACCACATCAACCCCCGAGCATCCGGGCCAACCAACACCCGTGCCTTGCCCCGCTCGACACGCCGCAGAATCACCCGTGCCGCCTCGCCGGGATCCGTTCTGGCAGTGCGTTCCTCGATCGACCGCGCAGACTCGTCGGGTCCCGAGGCATGCCGCATGACCCAGCCGTACGAGCGATCGAGGTGCGCATGCCGCCGGGAACAACACGCGTCAAGGTCTGCTGCGGTTCGATCGCCCACGGCCTCATCCTGGCCTGAGCGGGCGGTCATCGGAGCGCGCCGCTCGACACACACGAGAGGCACCCTCAGTGCAGCGCAGCATCCTGGTCACGGGGAGGGACGTGGCGTTCGAGCAACTCAGCAGGCTCCTTGATGGTGCTCCCCGCGGTGCCGAACATCGGATCACCCGTGACGGCATGCCGCGGCAACAGGAGTCGGTCGGTCACGCCCGATAGCGGACCCCCACCCGTTTCAACCGAGCGGGAGCGGCAACTTTGCTGCAGCGTCCTGGAATGCTCGGACAATCGCGGCCGAAATCCGACCGCGGAGGGACACTTTACGGCCCTCCCTGATTGCCCACTCGCGAATCTCCTTGGTCGTCGCCTTCGCCGGAGCGGTGCCCGCCTCCGCATCCGTCACCGGAGCTTTCTTCACGGCCGTCGCATCCGCAGCCGACTCCACAGCAGATTCCGCAGCCGCCGACTTCGCCCCTGCCCCTTTCGCCACCGACGTCTCCGCCGGGACCTTCCCCGCGACAGCCTTCTTCACAGGCGCCTTCGTCGCCGGCACCGCCTCTGCCGGAACCTCCTTAGCCTGAGCGTCATGGAAGGCTTCCTCGATCTCGGCCGAAATACGACCGCGCGGCGACACTTCACGGCCCTCCCCGATCGCCCACTCACGGATCTCCTTGGTCGTCGTCTCCGCCGGAGCCTTGCCGACCGCCACCGGGCTCTTCGCCGGCGCCTTCTTGGCGACTATCTTCTCCGCGGCCGTCGTCTTCGGCGCTGTTGTCTTCGCCGGAGCCTTCTTCTTCGCCGCCCGTGCCTTCATGGCGACTGCCTTCTTCGCGGCCGTCGTCTTCACAGGCGTCTTCGTCGCCGGCACCGCTTCTTCCGGAACCTCCCTTGCGTGAGCGTCATGGAAGGCTTGCTCGATCTCGGCCGAAATACGACCGCGCGGCGACACTTCACGGCCCTCTCCGATCGCCCACTCGCGAATCTCTTTGGTCGTCGCCTTCTCCGGAGCCTTGCCGACCGCCGCAGCGCTCTTCACCGGCGCCTTCGTGCCGACTATCTTCTCCGCGGCCGTCGTCTTCGGCGCTGTTGTCTTCGCCGGAGCCTTCTTCCCAGCCACCAACTTCTTCGCCGCCGGTGTCTTCTTTGCGGCCGCCTTCTTCCCGTCCGTCTTCTTCCCGTCCGTCTTCTTCGCAGCCGTCTCCTTCCCGTCCGTCTTCTTCGCAGCCGTCTCCTTCCCGTCCGTCTTCTTCGCAGCCGACTTCTTCGCAGCCGACGATTTCGCGGTTACCTTCGTCGCTGGCGCCGTTTTGGCCTGAGCGTCATGGAAAGCCTGCTCGATCTCGGCCGAAATCCGACCGCGCGGCGACACTTCACGACCCTCTCCGATCGCCCACTCACGGATCTCTTTGGTCGTCGCCTTCTCCGGAGCCTTGCCGACCGCCGCAGCGCTCTTCACCGGCGCCTTCGTGGCGACCTCCTTCTTCGAGGCCGTCGTCTTCGCCGCCGCCTTCTTCGCCGCCGCCTTCTTCGCGACCGTCTTCTTCGCGGCCGACGATTTCGCGGCTACCTTCCTCGCTGGCGCCGTTTGTGCCTGAGCGTCATGGAAAGCTTGTTCGATCTCGGCCGAAATCCGACCGCGCGGCGACACTTCACGACCCTCTCCGATCGCCCACTCACGGATCTCTTTGATCGTCCGCTTCGCCGAACCTTCGAAATTCCTCGGTGATACCGCCATCGTGCTCTCCTTCTACCTCGGCAATCGTCGACCGCACACAGTAACGGCAGGTCCGTCTCGGTAATGAGGAAGCTCACCCGAACTTAATCTAAATTGTCTCAAGACATTGAAATGTGGGCGAACCACCACGACCCTCTGGGGGCTCACACTCACATCGCACCGAGCTTCATGCAGGACGAGCGTGGCTCGCCATGGCAGGGGCTGATCCCCAACGCAAATACCCGAATTGTCTCGGCGGCTGAGGATTTAGTGTGGCGGCTTTGACGATGCCTGTGTTCGGGCGGCGAGCAGGCGTGCACCTTACGGCCCACCATCTACTCACACACGACTGTGCCGCAATTTCTGGCGGTGCAGGGTCTCCCGGACTCGGGTCGCAGCGATACCGGCGCAGGCGCGCGCCGGCCACACCCCCGCCGTCATGATCACCGACGACCGGCGACACGATCACAGCCGCCCCGCAGGTTCATCGACACCCTCGACGAGATCACAGACGTTGACCACGCATTTCCAACGCCACCGTGATCTGGCAGATCGGCCGGGTCGTGCCCCCTGCTCGGGATCGGCGGCCGGTACGCGCGAACCCGAATTTCTCCCCACCCCGGTCACCCGATGCATCTGTGGCACAGCATCGACTACTAACCCGGCCCCGCCGTGGACGTCGAAGACAGCGACACCGCAGAATCCTTCGAACTACCCCGGCGCCGACCGGTCCGGCGAAGAACTCACCGTCCGCGTTCCCAAATATGCGACGAAGTCACCTGCACCACTTGCTTCCTGGTCCATCACCAAGGCGACTTCGCGGCAAGCAGCAACTGATCTGCCCGCTACTGTGCCTGAGATCGGGACGGTCAGGGCTCGGGTCGGTCGGCTGGAATCTGCGGGTAGACCACGACGCCGTTCTCCTTTACCCACGTCTCGTCACCGCCGTCGGCATGCTCGACGAGCAACTCCACGGTCGGGATCTCCGCGGACAGTGGATGATCGAACGCGGCCCGGGCATTGCGGGCGCACACCGTCTCCTCGAAGTCGCCGATATAGAGGGCATCGATGACGAACCCCGGGGTGAACCGGCCACCCAAACCGCCACCGCCACGCAACGCTTCCTGCCGGCCCCGCCACCACCGGGTCAACGCCCGGGCGCGGGTGATGTGCTGGGGTGCTTCGACATCGAGGATGGTGAATTTCTCGTAGTCCGCGTAGGCAAGATCGCGCATGAGCCGCGGGCCGAGGCCGGGCCAGCTGAACGTGCCCTCGAGGACCAGGTTCTCCCCGCGGGACAGACAGATCTCCGTGATGGTGTCGAGGAGTTTCGTCGACTCGGTGTGTACGAGGGTGGCGAGTTCGCGGGGCATCAGCCGGTGCCCGTCCGCAAGGTCGATGCTCAGCAGGTCGGTGTAGACGCCCCGCTCGATGGCATCGCGGAGCAGGTAGTCCTTGATCGTGTCCGCATCGAGTACCCGCCAGCCCTGCCCGGCGAGGTGCCGGCGGTCGATACTCGACGACTTCCCCACCCCCGGTGGGCCGGCGGTCGCCAACGCCAGAAACTGACGGCCGACCCCGACGTCGGTTTGTTCCGCGAGGTAGGCGTCGACGATCGCGTCCCGGGTCCGGCGGCGAGCGACCGGGTCGAACAGATGAATCGACGCGGAAGGACCGTTCTTGTCGAGGATCCCGCCGGGCCGGCACCAAGCCTCGAGGTCGGCAGCGACAGCAGCGGGGTCAGAATGCATTCGCCTGCGCACGCCGGTCGGCCGTGGCCGCGAGCAGCACCCGATAGTCGTCGTCACTGAGCAGGTCGCGGGAGCGTTCGATCTGATCCCAGGTCCCCCGCACATAGCTCTCCCCGAACGGGTCGTCAGCCGGGACGTGGCCGAACGTGTAGTCCCAGGCGATCAGTTCGGCCATCATCCGATCGTGATCGATCCGCTTCGCGGCATGCTCGAGCAACACCTCCCGCGGGGAGCGGTCCCGGGCCGACGGGTTCAACCGCAGCTTCTTCACGATCCGGCTGACCTCCGGTTGCGTGACCGCCAGATTCTTCGCGATCACCCGCTGCGGCACCTGATTGTCCGTCGCGTGCGCCACCGCACGCAGCAACTTGATCTGCAGCAGTTCCTTCTCCGCCGGGATCGCCCGGAGATCACGCTCGACATCACCGGTCAACGCCATCCAAACCACCTCCAACTGCACTTATACAGAATTGTATCACCGTGGTTTCCGCCGAGCCCACCCGCGGCTCCATGCATACCCTCGATACGACCGCCCGGAACCGATCAGGAATGGCAGGAGGCACGAGTCACCCACGCGAATGCTCGGGCGGCACGGCTCAACAAGCAGGGCTGGCCCGGCGACCATTAAAGCGGCACACGAGTCGGAGCCCGTCGACACCACGTCGATTCCGTCATCGGCGAACCACAGTCAACGCCAAGCACCGACACAGACCTGCATCGGTTCTCCTGCCGGTGCCGCTCCTCGCCTACGGGGAAGGTTGAGCTCGGTGAGCAATCACAACTAGATGATCGATGGCGCCGGAACGGGGCGGATCACACCCCGTATGCAACCACGCTGAAAGCGAGGAGAATACGCCGTCGGGTCGGATCTTATACCGGACAAATAGTCCGGCCGCGGACCTGTCCGGAGGTCAACCTTCCAAGGGCCGGTAACTCCCGAGCTTGAGGAGGGACCGCACGTAGCCCGCCTCGGCTACCGCCGTCACCTCGTCGAGGTAAGCCAGGACGGCCGGATCGGCGGCCTCGAGGTCGAGGCACATCTGCTGCGCGATCCAGCGCCGGATCGCCTCGTGGGAGGTCATCTCACATCACCATCTATGGGGTACCCACCGTCGTCGGCGCCCACCCATCCGGCCTGCCGAAAAAGGCGTCCAAACGATGAGCCTTCCGTAGAGGCGATTCCCACCCGCGCCGAGGCCAGAGCAAGTCTCCCAACCGTGGTCGTTTCCCAGCCGAGAGCTCCGACATACGAGTTGCACTCCGCTGTCCCGCTTGCGCTGTTGGAAAAGCTCGACGACGAGGATTTCAGGCCCCACTGCGCCACCGCGATGTTTGGTTGCGGACGCCGATCACCGAACATCCACGATGAAACCGAAGTCATCGAGGAAGGAGTCGACGACACGTGCTCATCCCCGGTCGGCGAGTCACCTGTGGCATCGATGATGATGCCCGGTGGTGTACCCGTTCGACCAGCATCACGGCGCCTTCGTCTCGGCCGTGCCGGCACCCCACCCCGCGGGCGGGATACCGACCAGGATGGTCGTGCAGGTGATCCGCGCGTCGCGGTGATCCCGCCACGTGCACCCGGCCGGCGAGTCGTTCCTGGTTAATTGCCGCCCACCTGGCCTGGGTGTCGAGGACCGCGACCGTGATGTCCTCGAACAAGCCAGCCGTTTTGGGTATCTGGGCACAGCATATGCGGGCCTGCGCAAGGCCGGCGTGCGTGCCGGGCAGACTGTTCTCATCGACGGGGCAACTGGAACGCTGTGCGTCAGCACTGCGGTCAACGCCTTGGCCATGGGTGCGACGCTCGATGGCACGGGGGTAGCCTCGGATCGAAGACTGGGCCGTAATCACCATGGCAGCGCCGCGACTGGTGCAGGCCAAACTGCCGATCACCATGCCGAAGCAGTGGTGGAACAGCACGGGAATGCCCACCCGGTCGTTCTCGGTGTGTGACCTAGTTCGCTTGCTGATGTCCTTCTATCGCTTGGGAAGTGTCGAGATGGCTGGCGTTGTCACGTATTCGGTGAAATCCGGATCGCGCGTCATGCCCCAGTAGTCGACCAGCCTGAATGGTGTGAGGGTTACGACACGGCCGCGGGAGTTTTTGTACCAATTGTTCATTCCTCGGTGGGTGAACACGAGGTTCTCATGGGCCGCCTCGATACTGGCGTTGTAGGCTTCGAAGGGCTCGATTCGTGGCTCAATGGTCCCAATTCTTTCACGGATCATCCGTACGAGACACTTGACGATGTAATTGATCTGGGTCTCGATGATGAAAATGGCACTCCCGCCATGCCCGAGGAACGTATTCGGGCCGAGCATCATGAACAGATTTGGGAAGCCTGGCGTTGTCATGCCCAGGTGCGTCCGTGGGTCGTCGTCGTTCCATGCCTCCCGTATTGACGTTCCGTCTCTTCCGATTACCTCGAGAGGCCACAGGAAGCGGGTCGCGTGAAACCCGGTCGCTAATGCGACGATGTCGACGTCGTGATGCTCTCCGCTGTCGGTAATCAGACCTGTCTCGTCGAATCTCGTCACCGCTTCGTCGACGAGCGTCACGTCATCGCGCCGGATCGTCTTGTACCAGTCGTTATCGAGGATCATTCTTTTCCCGTAGGGCGGATAGGTTGGCAGTGACTTGTCGACGAGGTCTGGCCGTCCATCGAGTTGTTGCTCGATGTAACGTGTGAAGAACTTTCGATGCCGGTCGTTGCTGCTGTTGACGGCCCGCTCCGGATGCTCCCAGTTGGGATCGACAGTGATGTGCGGCAGCAGACTGTCACCATATCGCCAGAACAGAGTGAACCGATACCATGCAGCGTAGTAGGGAACGTTCTGCAGCAACCAGCGTTTGCCCTGGCCAACCTCTGCACGATAGTTCGAATTAGGTGAAATCCATTGGGGTGAACGCTGAATGATTGTGAGATGGTTCGCTCGCTCGGCTGTGAGGCGGGCGGCTTGGACGCAACTCGCTCCGGTGCCGACAATGGCGATTCGTTTGCCGGTGAGGTCCAAATCTGCAGGCCAGCGCGCGGTGTGGAAAAGTGTCCCTCCGTAGGACTCCATCCCCGGAAACGAAGGAATTTTGGGCTGGTTGAGGCCGCCCACTCCGGATATCACGGCGTTCGTCTCGAGCGTCTCTTCCGTTCCATCCGGAAGCACCAGAACGGTATGCCACCGTTGCCTCGTCTCGTCATAGCGACTCGATCGTGCGGCAGTACCGAATCGGATGCGCTCGCGGACACCATGGGTGTCAGCGACTCCCCTGAGGTAGTCGAGTATTTCTGGCTGCTTGGAGAAGTAGTGCCTCCAGTCATGGTTTCGAGCGAAACTGAAGGAGTACCAGTGGTTCGGCGTGTCGACGCCGGCCTCCGGGTACGTGTTCTCGAGCCAGGTCCCGCCGACATCGTGATTCTTCTCGATGATGATGTGCGGTATGCCTGCCGTCGTCAGCGCAACAGAAGCGGCGATGCCAGCGACGCCGGCACCGATCACCAGGACGCTGAATTCTTCAGATCCGACGCTCACCGGGTCCGCGGGTTTCCTGTCGCGAAAACCCATCTCTTCGAGGAGGAGGGGACCGTATTCCGGCGGCACCTCATCAGCCACACAAACTCGCATCATCTCGCTGAACAAGTCCTCGGAGATGTCCGCGAAGGTGTCGCCGGGGGCGATCTTCGATATCACATCAACTGCGGCACAGCGGATCTCCTGTTGTACGTCTATGGAAAACCCACCTGATTCGTCAGCGAAGATGCGCATGTCTCGATCCGGCAGGAACGGAGGTTCGATCCAGCGATGTTCACCGGTGAGATGGACTAGCACCATCAACAGCACAGGCAGGTCCGCTTCCGCAATCGCGCTTCGGAGCTTGTCGCGGGCAAGGACTGAAGGGGCATTCGGGCATGATCTCGCATCTTCAGAAGTTCCAACCCCCGTCAATGCGGAGACCGATCCTCCTCCCGCGTTCGACTTCCGGTCCTGTTTGTTTGCCTTCACCATTGCTACCACCTCATCGTGTCGCCGCTCGCGCTCGAAATTGCGCTGTCGCGACGTTGGAAAGTCCGGGATCCATCGATCCGCGAGACAGAAAAGCGTCTCGATCGCTCGATCGACACGTTAGCGGCTATTGCGCCGGAACGTCAATACGCGACGGATACACGGCGATCGCTCGATCGACACGGCTGATAAGGTGGTTTCACGACGCAATAGGAGCGGAAGGGTGTGCCGTGGCGAGGAAGCGGTCTCTCGATGAGGGCCCGGTGCTGCGAGGGCGGATTCTGCGGTGCGCCAGCGTTATGTTCTACGAGCGCGGCTACGCCGGGACGTCCATTCGCGACATCGGTGAGGCCGTCGGAATCTCGTCCTCGACGATGTATCACCACTTCGCGAACAAGCAGGCTGTCCTGCACGCCATTATCACGAACTTCATGACAGATTTCGTCGCCGCAACTGTGCCCGTTTTGCACGATCGCACCCGCGATCCGCGACAGCGGCTGGCCGACGTGATCCGCATCCATATCGAGGTCAGCGACGAGCGACGACCCGAACTCCTGCTCGGCAATCCCATACGTTATGCGCTCGATCCTGACCAACGCACAGAAGGCATCGTCCTCCAACGTCGCTATCACGATGCCTTACTCGAGCTGATCGAAGAAGGGGCCGAGAGCGGCTGCTTCAGTGTGCGCAACCCGGCGATCACGACTATGGCAATCCTCGACATGTTGAACGGTGTCCGAGAATGGTTCGACCGAGCGGGAACCCTGGATCGGGACCGACTCATCGACGAGTACGTCGATCTGTCACTGAAAATGCTCGGCGCCTCCTGACCGACTCCCGCGACGGTAGGCCCGCCTCCCCCCAAGGTTCTGCCGCCCCCGAGGTCTTGCCGCCCCGAATGGCGGATGCGATCCACTTGCCACACTGGAGCAATCTCGCCGCGGGGGCGTTCTTCAGATGCATCACGCGACCGACTGGCCGTCCGATCGTCGAAATGTCCCTCAAACGCCACTCGCCGACGCGGCTCGGGTCACGGGCTCCTCAGCCGACCTGACTGCGCACCGACGCGGTACGGCCTTCACCGGAATCGACGGTGACGTCTTCGGTGTGAGGGAAGGCGGTCGTCCTCGACGGTTGACCGTCGATCCAGGTTCGGCGTCCAATCGCGACCGCCTCCCCTATGTCGATCCGATCGGTGTAGACCTCGGTCGCCGGATTGCTCGCGTCCTCGGACTGTCGGCGCACCAAAGCACCGGGCCCCACCCCGGTATGGGACACCGACTCCTTCTCACTCGTACCTTCGGGCGTCGCTCGCATCCTCATTTCGTCCCACTCGGCTGCAGGGCGACGGGAACCATTAGACGACGTTCAAGCGATGTTCGCCGCGGCGGCTGAGCACAACGACCGACTCGGCCGGACCTCGTGGAAGGACGAACCATCGCCCGGTCACCGGCTATCGGCGCTAACCATCCGCCCCGAACCGCGTGAACATCGCCGGATTCGTCCGCCTGGCCGCGGCCTGTTCAGCTTCAAGAAACTCGCCACATAAGACACGCTCTACGGCAGGGCGCAATGCAGCGGGTGCCCGGCTCTTCGAGATCGCTGCGGCAGTTCCTCTTCGGGACGTCTCAGGTGTGGAGTCCGTCGAGTTTGGTGAGGACTTGCAACATTACTTCGTCGGCGCCGCCGCCGATGGACGTCAGGGTCATGTCCCGGAGGAATCGGGCGGTCCAGGTCTCCTCCATGTAGCCGATGCCGCCGTGGTACTGGAGGCAGGTCGCTGCCACCTCGCGGGAGAGCCGGCCGATCTCGAGCTTGGCCACCGTCGCATAGCGGCTGGTGTCCTCGCCGCGCATGTAGGCCTCGGCACAGGCGTAGTTGTACTGCCGCAGCATGTCGAGGCGGGCGTACAGCTCTGCGAGCCGGAACGCGACATGCTGGTTGTCGATGAGAGCCTTGCCGAACGCGGTCCGCTGCTTGAGATAGTCGCGAGTTCGGTCCAGGGCCTGCTGCAGTCCCCCGACCCGGTCGTAAGCAGCGCTCATCCGCTCGTTCTGGAACTGGGTCATCTGCTGCTGGAAGCCCCGGCCGATCTCCCCGATGGTATTGGTGACGGGGACCCGCAGATCCGTGAACGTCAGCTCGGCGGTGTCGGAGGACCGCATCCCCAACTTGTCGAGCTTGCAGGAGACCGCGAAGCCCGGCAGGTCGGTCGGCACCACGATCTGGGAGAAACCCTTCGCACCGGGCTCGTCGGAGGTGCGGGCGAGCAAGCAGATCCAGTCCGCCTGGGTTCCGTTGGTGATGTATAGCTTCGACCCGTTGATCACCCATTCGTCGCCGTCACGCACTGCGCGGGTGCGTAGGCGTGCGACGTCCGATCCTGCGTCCGCTTCGGTCACGGCGATCGAGCACACTGCCGTGCCGGCGATTGCGGGCGCGAGATACGTTTGTTTGAGTTCTTCGCTCCCGAAGCGGTGCAGCGACGGGGTGGCCATATCGGTCTGGACTCCGATCGACATGGGGACGCCGCCGGCGTCGATTCGGCCGAGCTCTTCCCTCAGGATGACCGTGTACAGGTGATCGGCGTCCTGTCCGCCGTAGGCGCTGTCGTATTCGAGGCCCAGCAGACCGAGTGCGCCGAGCTTGGGGAACAGCTCGTGTGCCGGGAACCCGCCGTCGGCCTCCCACTTGTCGACGTTCGGCTGGATCTCTTTGTCCACGAACTGGCGAACCATCTTGCGGAACGCGATGTGCTCTTCGGTGAACATCACCATGTCGGTGATTCCTCTCTGTGGTGGTCTCTAATTCTCGGCCGAAGTCGCTTGCCCGCCCCGCTGCTGCTTGCCTCTGCCTGAGGGCTGTCACCCCAGCAGGTGGCCGGTGGAAGCTGGATGCTGTTCCACCGACCACCTGCTGCGCTTTACCTAGCTCTTCAGGCCGAGGCGCTCGCGGAGCCACCGCCCGGCGTTGGCAATGGTGGTGTCGGCTTCTTCGGATTTTCCGGCCATGAACAAGTAAACGTGCTGTTGGCCTCGCTGGATCTCCAACGTTACATCGACTCCCGCGGCCCGGGCCTTGTCGTGGAACCGTTCGGCGTTGTCCTGCAGAGTCTCCGCATCGCCCGCGCTGACGAAGACAGGCGGCAGCCCGGCCAGGTCGGCGTGTAGCGGGTTGGCGAGCGGTTCGGTTCGCGCGGTGTCGCCGAGATAGAGCGATGCCATCAACTCGCTGACCTCACGCGAGACCAGAGCCTCACTGTCGGCGTTGCTCTCCATTGTCTTGCCGAGGTTTTCCATGTCCAACCATGGAGAGAATCCCATGATGGCGGCAGGCAGCGGCTCGCCGAGCTCGCGCAGCTTCAGGACAGTAGTAATGGAAAGGTTCCCTCCCGCCGAGTCACCCGCGGTGACGGTGTTCTCCGGGCGGTAGCCATTTGCACGCAGCCACCGGTGCACCGCAATGAGGTCGTCGATCTGAGCGGGGAACGGGAACTCGGGGGCGAGCCGAAAGTTCGGGATGATTGCCCGGACACCGGCTGCTTTGGCGACATGCGCAGCAACCTTGCGGTGGCTGGCCGCGGAACCGGTCACGCAGCCACCGCCGTGGGCATAGACCAGAATGTGATCCTTACTGGCGCCGTTGGGTGTGGCGAGGATCGCTGGCACCCCCCCGGCGTCAACGTCCTCGTAGGTGACGTCAGTCGGTTCGGCGGCGAGCGACTCCAAGCTGTCGAGCATGTTGCGGAGCGTGGCAATGTCCATCTCCGGGTTGGCGGCCATGCGGGCGGATATCGCGGTGTAGCTTTCCTTGAGTGCGTCGGGAACGGTGGTGCTCATGCTGGTCTCCTACTGTGTGGTCAACGGTTATCTTGTGAAAGTGAATCCCGCATAGTCTTGTTCGACACAGGCTTGGCATTCCTGCCGATAGGCTCCGGCGCCAGCGAAGTAGAACAGGCACGCGTGCGGCTTGCCAGGGATGTTGTCACCGAGCCACCAGGCTCGCTTGCCCTTGACCAGAACTGTCGCGTTGACGATCTCATCGAGGTGCTTGCGCCACCGCTCGACCGCGTCAGGATCGGCCTCCATACGCTCGAACCCGTTGTCGTGCATGTGCTGCAGCGTGCTGCCGATCCACTCGACGATCCCCTCGGCGACGACAGGGATGTTGGCGAAGGGTGTCTGAGGTCCGCATACCATGAACATGTTGGGGAAACCGTCCACACCGATTCCGAGCTGAGTGCGTGGCCCGTGCTCCCACTTGGAGCGCAGCTCCACGCCATCTCGACCCCGAATGTCGATCTGGTTCAGCGTCCCGGTCACCGCGTCGAATCCGGTAGCGAAAATGATGATGTCAGCCTCGTACTTGTCGTCACCGACCTGAATCCCGTTCGGGGTGATGCGGGTGATCGGGGTCGTGCTCACATCCACCAGACGAACATTGTCGCGGTTGTAGGTCTCGTAGTAGTAGTGCCCGAGCGGGGGCCGCTTCCCGCCGACCGGATGATCGGTGGGGCAAAGCAATTCAGCGGTCGCCGGGTCCTCGACGATCATGCGGATCTTGTTTCGGACGAAGTCCGCGACGATCTTATTCGCTTCGTCGTCGACCAGGATGTCATCGAAGGTTTCGAAGATGAACCCGAACCCGCCGAGTTCCCAGCCGCGCTCGAGGATTCGTTGATGCTCTTCCGCAGTGACGTCGGCCCTGGTGCGGCCTGCCGGGTCCATGGGAAAGCCATAGAAGTGCTGGCGGGCCTGATTCCAGATCGCCTCGTAGTTGGCCTTGATCGCGCGGTCCTCAAAGTCGGTGAGGACATCATTGCGGGCGGGCAGTACCCAGTTGGGTGTGCGCTGGAAGACTGTGAGTTCAGCCGCCTCACGCGCCACCTGCGGAATGATCTGGACCGCCGTGGCGCCGGTACCGACGACGGCGACCCGCTTACCGGCGAAGTCGACGCCCTCTTCCGGCCACCGCGCGGTCTGGTACCACTGGCCCTCGAAGTCGGCGAGCCCGTCGAAGTCGGGCAGGTAAGGCTGCGACAGCGGTCCTGTGGCTGTGATGAAGTACCTGCAGGTGTAACTGTGCCCCCGGTCCGTAGTGACGGTCCAGGTGGTGCTGGCATCGTCGAACTGCGCTGACTGCACCTTCGTGTCGAATTCGACATCGCGCCGCAGATCGAACTGGTTAGCCACGTGCTCGAGATACGACAGAGTCTCGGGTTGGGCCGGGTATCGCTCATTCCACCGCCAGTTCTGCTGCAAGTCCTCGGAGAAGGAATAGGCGTAGACCCAGCTCTGGCTGTCCACGCGGGCTCCGGGGTAGCGGTTCCAGTACCAGGTGCCGCCGACGTCGGAGCCTGCTTCGATCACCCGTGCCGATAGGCCCAGCCCGCGTAGTTCCTGCAGCATCCGCAGTCCGCTGAACCCCGCGCCGACGACCACCGCATCGAAATCCGTCGACCTCGCGTGCGGCGAGTCTCGGTGCGTTTCGGTCTGTATGGACATTCTTGATCTCCGTTTCCGGCCCAGGCTCTCGACACGGGCACGCATGAGGTGGATGCCCCCGGGATCACATCAACCCCGCTCATCTATTTGGGGTGGCCGCTCACGGTGGGGCGTGTTATCGACGTTGCCCTCTGAGCACTGTGCGCGTCAACGACGAAAGGATTGTTGGGTGATAGGAAACCCAGATAGGGCGATATCCAGACGAGGGCTACCCGCGAGAGGTCTCGCGTTCGAGGATCAGATCGGGCCGGCTGCGAGGTCCTCTGACGAATTGGAGTAAAGACGATGTCCCTACGTCCGGAACTCGGCGGTGTCGCGCCACTGACCGTCAATCTCGTGCGACGGGTCTGCCTCGGTGACCTTCCCACCCGCGCAGCTCAGCAATTCCCACACCGGCCCGCAGTTGTCGACGGGGACGTGGTGCTGACCTACAGCGAACTCGAGGCGCGGTCGAACGCCGCCGCCGCCGGACTACTCGACCTCGGCCTGCAGAGGGGCGATGTGGTGGCGATGCTGATACCCAACTCCTGGGAGTTCCTGGTGACGTTTTTCGGCTGCGCGAAGATCGGTGTGGTGTGCATGCCGGTCAATCTTGGCCTGACGGCCGAGGGCGTAGCGTTCCAGTTCGACGACGCCCGCCCGAAGGTGGTTGTCGTCGAGGAGACGGTCGCGGCGCTGCTCGAGACGGCCCTTTCCGCGACCACGGCGTCGTCGGTGGAGCGCGTCGTGGTCGCACGTACGGGAACCCCTCGCGCCGAGTTCGCCGGCATCCCGGTGATGCCGTTCGCGGAGCTCATCAGTGCAACGGTCCCCGCTGTCGAGGTCATAGTCGAGGACCGTGACATCGCTCAGTGCTTGTACACGTCGGGAACCACCTCGCGACCCAAGGCCGTCCTGACCAGCCATGTCGCAGTGATGATGGCTGCGCTGAGCACATGCGTGCAATTTCGGCACGAGCGGGGCGACAATCACTCGGTTTTTCCCATCGTGCTGCCTCTGTTTCACGTAACTGCCCTGAACAGCCTGACATTGCCGGTGCTGCTTACGGGTGGGACCGTGGTGCTCCACCGTAGCTTCGATCCGAACGCGCTCCTGCGCGATCTCGCCACCAGACAAGTCACCCATTTGATGCTGCTGCCGATCATGTGGGGCCAGCTCGTGGACGCGGCGGGCAAGGGGGCGCCTGGGAGCGAGAACGTACGAATGGCGGTCTACGCCATGGCTCCGATGAGCCAACAGCGCCTGGACGATGTGCGGCAGGTGTTCCCGAACGCCGATGTCGTGCTCGGATCAGGCCAGACCGAATTCACCCCGCCGTCGGTGCTGCAGTGGCCGTCGCACCAGTGGGACAAGAACGCCTCGTGGGGCACCGCCGTCATCACCACCGACGTACGCATCATGGGACCGAACGGCGAGCTATTGCCGCGCGGGCAGGAAGGCGAGATCGTCTACCGCGGCCCGCAGGCGATGCAAGGCTACGGCAACAATGAGGCGGCCAATACGGCAGCGTTCACGCACGGATGGTTTCACAGCGGCGACGTCGGCTACCTCGACGACGAGGGTGTCCTCTGGTTCACCGACCGGATCAAAGACATCGTCAAGACCGGAGGCGAAAATGTGTCGTCCGTGGAGGTCGAACGTGCCCTGCTCGGACACCCGGACGTAGCCGACTGTGCGGTCGTCGGAATGCCGGACGAGCGGTGGGGCGAGAGCGTGACGGCAGTAGTGGTTCCGGTCCCGGGCCGGGCGATCGCCGACGAGGCGATTCGCTGCTTCGCGAAAGAGCACCTGGCCGGGTACAAGGTACCTAAACGTTTTATCGTGGTGAACGACCTGCCCAAGACCAGCACCGGCAAAATCCAGAAGCACCGTGTGCGCGCGCAGCTCGAGTCTCGCCGCAACACTCAGCCATAGACATCTGGCAGACTTCGTCGAGGTAACCGGAGATTGCAGGAAGGTGCGACACGTCTCGCTCGGACGCGTCGATGGACACGGGTCGGGTTGCCGGTGCCGATTGCGCTCGCATTTGCGCAAACCAAGGTTGAGAGCAGTCGCTGACTGCCAACGTCCGGATGTCGGCTCTCGAAAAAACCGCAGAGAATTCACACGGCTATGGAACGGCGTTCGGGGAAAACAATGACGGACGCGAGCGTGACACGACCCCGATATGTAGTTGGGATTTGCCAAGACCGCACGGTGACGCGGCGTCCATGTCGGTCGCTTGTGGACGCCGCCTGGTTGGTCCAGAGGACGTGTTGGCGGTGACGAGAGTGTCGATATCAACGTGTGGCCCAACCGATATACGTGGATTGGGTACCGCATGACGGCTGTTCGGCTGGAGCGGATCGCTGGTCTAACCTCGAGCGCGATCCGCACGCGCAGTTGCGGATTGCTCATGGGGTCGACGCGGATCACTCCCAGGCGCTGCCGTCACCACCCCATCGCCGTATGGACGTTTGCAGACAGAAGGTATCGCTGCTGGCGACCCACCTCCCACCCATTGCGGCCCTGTCCCTGACCAGTCGTCACCGAGGAGCAGTGGCAAAGGTGGAGTCCCCGCAATGCAGCGAGGAGACCGCCCCTGCCGCCGACGAGTTGACGACGACGATCAGTCATAGGGGGTGCAATGGTGCTCTGGACCGTCAGTCGTCGAGAATCGCCAGCGACCAGGACCACTCGGCCAGTTCACGGGCGATGGCGGTGTTCGCTAGCGCCGGACGCATAGGACGGGCATCGAACCCGGCCCAGCGTTCGTGTAGAGGCCGGTTGCCATGCTATCCGCGGGCCCGGGACGCCGGGCCGGCCTCGTTCCACCGGCGGCGCAGCTTCGCGCTCGTGGCGGTAGGGCCGGCGCCAGTGCCAGGCGGCCTCGATCAAGTCGTCGTGCGTGGCCGTTTCCGGACTTGGTGATCGATCCCTGTGAGCGGGACCTGCCCGAGGAGTGTTCCGTGGGCACCAGCCTCAAGTAGGCGCCGATCGAGCGTCCGGTGAGCCGCTGCCAGTCGCCGATCTCCACCGCCAGCCCGAACGCGGTCAGCGCCGCGCCCCCGCGCAGGTAGCCGAGCCGGGACACCACCGGGGTGTAGGCACTCGTCGCGGCCATTCGGGTGATTCCTCGTCGAGGCAGTCTCGCCGTTCGACCGCGGCGAGCATGGTGTCGTAGGCGGTGTCGTACGTTAGGTGGAACCCGGGTGCGTAGAAACTCTGCCGGCGCAGCCAGGTGTCGTGCACCATCGCCCACGCGTTGCCGCCGTAGTACACGATCCCTTGTCTCAGCGACAGTTTCGACATTCGGTGCGGGGCGCCATCAGATCCCACGACAGTCCTTGCGGGCACGCACCAGATCACGGGCAGCCTCCTGCTCCACGCCCGGTACGGTCACGGCCACCATCTGCCCGAGGTGCAACAGCCGGGCCAGATGCCGGGCATCGCGTGCATCTTCTCCGAACTAACAAATGATCTTGCAGTTTGAAGGTGGGTCGGCCGGGTTCGGCGAGGTCAGGGATGGTTCTGGTAGCGGGGTGGGTTCGTGATGGTGCGGCCGGCGGAGTCGGCGAAGCTGGGGATGCCCAACGTGACGGCGCTGTGGCGGCGGGCGGCGATCTGGTCCATCTCGGCGAGCTTGGCGCGGGCGCCGGCGAGGCTGACCTTCAGGCCCTCGGCCTCGCCGAACCAGCGGCGGGATTCGGCCTCCGCGATTCGGGCGAGGAGGTTGTCACGGATCTGCTCGAGGCGGGGCCTGGCGGCGGGGTCCGGGCGCAGGAGCGGACAGCGCAGGCAGCTGTGCTCGTGGACGCAGGGGGTGTCGTAGGAGCGGCCGCAGTCGCCGACGGCGACCTTGCGTCGTTCGAAGTGGCCGACGAACTGCGCCCATTCCTCATCGGTCGGGGTGCGGTATTCCTCGCTGGGGCGCAGCGCGCGGCGGCGGGCGATGAACGCTCGATGACCGTTGATCACCTCTTCGGGGTAGACGGCCTTGTATCCCATGGTGGTGTTGATGTCGCGGTGTCCGGCGACGAGTTGGGCGATGTGCGGCGGCATCCCGTGTGTGATCGCGTCGGTGATGAACAGTCGGCGGAAGTCGTGGAAGGTGTAGCGCAGCGGACGGTCACTGGCGTCTTTGACGCCGATCGCGGTCAGCGCATGGTCGAGGTATTTACGTAGCGCCCTCTCCGACACCGCGCGGTTCTCGAGTCGTCGGCGCCATTGGAACAGCAGCGGCATGGGTGGGTTGTAGACACGTTCGTTCTTGTCGTAGGAGACCACCAGCGGCACGTGTGGCTGACCGGCGCGGATCCTGGCGATGATCGCGGACAGCACGTCGGCGAGGTCGGGTGAGATCACCAGAAGCCTCTCGGTGTCGGTCTTCGACGGGGTGATCTGCAGCAACGGAATCAGCTCACCGGTGGCCGGCAGCCGGTATTGGATCAGGCTGTGGTGGGACAGTTCGGTCAGTTCCTCAATTCGAATTCCGGTGTGACGCAATACTTCCACCACGGCCCAGGTCCAGAACCCGCGGTGTTCTTCGAAACTGAGGTCGCGGCGTGGTCCGCTGTCGGGGTCTTCGGCCCAGATCCGCCCGGTGGTTTCGATCTTCATCTGCGACCGGCGCAGGGTCACCCCGGCGGCGGTGAACAACTCACCGGGCTCGGCGCGTTCGGCGGCGGCGAGCAACTCGGCGGTGTCGGCGCGTTCGGCCGCCACCCAGGAGACCAGCGCTGGCAGCACCGGGAGCCGTTCGCGGGTGCGGGCGTCCATGCGGGACTTGCGCCTCGACCGGTCCTTCTTGTGGGAGACGTCGCTGGCGCTGACCGGGCAGCGCACCGCCCATGGCCCCCACCGGGCCGGGTCCTCGTCGGCCCACTCGGCGATGTCGAGGTAGAAGGCGCGCACGGCGGTGAGCACGCTGCGCCCGTCCAGTCGCGGCGAGGCGACGACGACCCGGTCACCGTCGGGGGTGGTTCTGGTGCGGGTTCGGGTGAGCACGCGTTGCTTCCAGGCCGCGGCGACGTCGCGAGGCAGCGTGAGCGAGTCGATGCCCGGGTGGTGGGCCTGTAGATCGGCCCAGAACAGTTTGCCGAGCAGGTAGGCCAGTCGTTGCAGCGAGGAGAAGTCCACCGACGGCTGACGTTCGCGCAGATAGTCGACCAGCACGTCCCGCACCGGCCGGCAGTCGATCCGGTAGCGGTCGATCAGCTGCTCACAGCTCGGCTGCCCGCGGCCGGAGAACATCTCGATCGCGGCGGGCGCATCTTCGCTCAGGGCACCGTGCGTGCGCAGCAGCTGGTAGAACAGCGGGCTGTGGGCGTGGACCTCGGAGGTGGCGCGCACGGAGGCGGCGACGTCGAGAAGCTCGACGCAGTCGCCGACGCGCACCGCATCGATCTGGCCGCCCTTGGCGGACATGATGATCGCGATCCGGGTCAGTGCCTGCTGTCCGCTCTGCAATCCGACCCGGCCATCCGTGCACGACTGGGTGAGTGCGGCGAAGGCGTGCGGGTCCCGGGTGCGGGCCATCTCGGCGGCGAGGTTGCGGCGCGCCGGCGCGAAGCGCAGCAGCCACTGCTGGCTGGGCCGGATCACATCGGCGCAGATCAGCACCAGCAGCCCGGGGCTCAGGTGCGGCAGCGGCTTCGCGCGATTGACCTCGGGGGTGACCAGCTCCCGCCAGTCCGGCTGGTCTTCCGCGCCGCTGGCCCGCCACCGCTGCTGCCAGCTGTCCCCGGACTGGGTCTGCAGCCAGCTCAGCACCGCCAGGATCCCCAGTCGCCGAGTCTGCTGACTGTTCGGGTTGTCCAATGCCCACGGCGCGGACAGGACCCGGCCGAGTACCTCGGCTCGGCTCGCCTCGGTCGCCGGCCACGACGCGGTGACCGGCCGGGGCGGGAACGACGCGAGCAGTTGCGCCCCGGTCGGATTCGCCGGGCCGGTCGCCGCAGGCGCGGTATCGGTGGCTCCGGTCAACAGCACCTGTGAGTCGGCGTTGGTCACGACTCGTCCTTACCGAACAAGATCTGCAGACTCTCGGCGCGGTATTCCGTCGCCGGCGGCGCGGCCGGGTCGCCATCGCGTTGTCGGGCATGGAAGGCCAGCAGGCCGGCGATCACGTCCTCGGTCACCGGATTCAGATAACGCTGTGTGGTGGACAGGTTGGCGTGGCCCATCACCCACTGCACGTCGGTCAGCGGCATCTGCGGGTCGCGAGCCATCCGATATGCGGCGGTGTGGCGAAGATCGTGCAGCGACCAGTTCGACCCCAGCGCAGCGTTGGCGCGGGTGAACATCGCCCGTGCCGCGTCGTAACGCAGCGCCCGGAACGGGCGCCGCAGCGTCCACCACAACGGCTCGTCCCTGCCGGCCGGCACCAGACCGGCCAGCTGCGCCTGATACAGCCGAAGCCACACGAACGCATCCGGTGCGGCGGGCAACGGTTGCAACACCCGAGTTCCCTTCCGGATCACGGTGATCAACTGTTGTCCCGGGTCGACATCGGCGACCGTGGCGCCCAACAACTCCGAGGCCCGCGCCCCGGTCGAGACCCAGAACGCGACCAGTGCCCGGTCACGGTGCGAACCCAGCTGTGCGAACAGCTCGTCGAACCGGGCGTCCGGGATGCAGCGCGGCGCCCGCGTCACGACCTTCGGCCGATACCGGCCGCTGCGTTGCCCTGCGAACGGATCCATCGGGTTGTGGTGCGCATGAGTCCGACCTGCGCGGCGCTGCCGAGACAATGGGAACGGATTGACCATCGGCCCAGTGCACGCCTCCAGATGGAAGTCGTAGAAGCCGCGCAACACGCTCTCACAGTGCGCAACCGTCGCCGCCTCGTACCGGTCACCGCGAACAGCCTTGCCGGTCACCGCATTCGACCCCGATGCGGTCCGCTGCCCACCCGACTGCGGGGCATCGCCGTCGGGATAACGCCAATGCCGACGGTGCGGCTTGACCGCGACCTGCAACCAGCGGCAAAAATCACGTGCCTCGATCCGAGTCGCCTGATCCCAGCCCACCCCGAGCGCCCACAAGAAGCGGAACCAGCGCAACAGATCCATCCCATACGAACGCTGCGTCGTCGCCGGACGCCCGCACGCCGCCAACTCGGCGAAGAACGCCGCGACCGGCACGACCACCGCGCCATCGCCGTCAACGAGCCGATACGGCTCGAACAGATCTCCTGTCGCCTCGAGCGACCCCAGCAGCGGCACCACCAGCCCGGACAACTCCCGCGGCACATCCCCGTCGTCGGTCATGAGAAGCGAACCTAGCGAGCCCAGTCGAACCCCGCACGCACCTTCCAAAAGACCGGCCCGATAGTTCGGTCAACAAGTCGGTCTCTGACCCGGTCTCCGGATGGTTTCTGCAGTTTCGACGGTGCCGCGACCAGACACTCGATGTTCACCGCGGTCAGCGATCTGGCCAGCCCGAATCCGGCCGGCCGAGCCTCATAGGTCACCGCCACCGGAGCCGGTAGCGACCTGATCCAACACAAGATTTCGCCGTGGTCCGGTGTCAATCTCCGCTCGGACAGCTCACCGGTCTGCCCGTCGAGACCGCACGCGACCACCGATCGTGCGAACACATCCAATCCGATACTCTTGATCACTGAGGCCTGCCACATCTTGTGGCTCCTACCGGCCAGAACCCCGTTCCTGTCAGCAACCCACGTTCTCATGTGAGGGGCCTCAGTCCAGCCCCTCATATCGTCTAAGGTGCTACTGGGGTTGTGGCCGAATGCATTTGGTTACCTTCGTCGACAAACAATTTTGGTCCTCTCGGCGAACGCGACCACGGCGTAGCAGGGCCGCACCGACGTCACGCTCCAACCGACGGATGATCTGCGATAACCGTGGGCTGTGCGACTTAGGGCCTCCGCACTGCGAAACGGTGACTACGTTCTTCGGCAGCGGCAACGAGAATCCACAACTGATGAACATCGATGGTCATCGCAACGCCGTCGTCGGCACCTAGCCGGTGTCTATGCCTTGGGTGGCAAAGTGACCGATTCCCATGAGACGACGAACAAGTCGAGTTGACAAGAAAATCGATTTCGAGCGCTCATCCGCAACCCGATTCAGTGAGACGAGTTTCCTATAGCCCGGAGAGGAAAGTGAGGGCTGTCACAATCCTTCGACCGCCATAGCATCGTTGTATCAACCGCGACAACGACAGTGAGGTCACTGATGGGTCGAATGAATGGAAAAGTCGCTTTAATTACGGGTGCTGGGCGGGGACAGGGCCGAGCGCACGCGATTCGGCTCGCCGAGGAGGGCGCCGACATCATCGCCCTCGACTGCCCGAGCCAGGGCGCAATTCCCCACCCGTTGGCGACCGAGGACGATCTCAACGAGACCGTGAACTTGGTCGAGAAACTCGGCCGCCGCATCCTGGGCGTCGTGGGAGATGTTCGGTCTCAGGCCGATCTCGACTCGGCAGTCGAATCCGGCTTGACCGAGTTCGGCGGGATCGACGTTGTGGTGGCCAACGCGGGGGCATGGAGTGTCGGCCCGTTCTGGGAGATTCCCGAGGAGCAATGGAGGGACGTTGTCGACATCGATCTGCTCGGTGTGATGCGCACCTTGAAGGCAGTAACGCCGCACATGATTGAACGCGGTGCCGGTTCCATGATCGTCATCGCGTCGGTGAACGGCCGAGAGGCGGGGACGAACTATGCGCACTACGTCAGCGCCAAACACGGCGCCCTCGGCCTGATGAAGGCTGTGGCTCTCGAACTTGGTCCGCATGGCATCCGTTGCAACGCGGTGCTGCCCGGTGTGGTCAGGACGGCGATTCTGGACTGGCAGGGCGGCTGGGACCTGATGGCTGGTGGTTCTGGACTGGGCACCAGGGACAGCATGGAGTCCGGCGGCAAGGCGTATGCCCTACTGAAGGACGTTGGAATGCTTCCTCCAGAGGCGACCAGCGAGGGTGTGCTCTGGCTGGCCTCCGACGAGTCGCGCTATGTCTCAGGCCACGAGCTGGTGATTGATGGTGGGCATATGCTTCTTCCTGGGCTGAATATGGCCAACATCGCCGCAGCCGCCGCCGAGCAGAGCTGACGCCTAACAGGAACGGTTGTGTTGGTGCGGGCTCGTCGCTACTGACGAGCCCGCACCGGTGAACGGTGGCTGTGACAGGTCCCCGATAATCGGGCCGGACACCACAAATGCATCGGGGCGGACCGCTAACTGCTCTGTCCCCCGCTCTCGATTGGTCGGAGCAGTCCGGCTCGACCGGTATCCGGTGCTCAGGCTGGTAGAATCCATTGGTGCCGAACGTCTTCCGTCTTTCAACGTCTTCGTGTCGGGCGGGCGAACGTTCCGTGGACTCACCGACCTCGGCCGCGGAATCTCCACGGCTCCGTCTTCGGCAGTTTCCACCGCTGTGTCGCGTACGCACCGGTATCAGTCAGTACACTCTGCTGGCAAACGGCGGCCGCCTCGGTGTGGTCCGGTGGCCCGCCACTGCTGAAAAGGCGATCAACGAGGACATCGACGACGAGTCGGTCGGTGGTGCGGAGATGCACGACCGGGCGTGCGGCCTGACAGACCGGCCTCGCCGCAAAGGAACGCGACGCGCTGCGCCTCAGCTGGCGGGGATCATCGAGTCGACTCGACAGGAACACCGGTCGGTCCGCCGATATTGATGCCGCGAGGACAGTGGGGCCGCGGTGAACTACTTGTGGGCATGCTCGCGCCTTTGCTGGGGGCGTGAGATCACTCTGGAACGTGATCGCGAGCTTCTCATCGGTGATCGACATCCGATCCGATCACGCCAACGTATCCGGCGTGCAGCTCACCACCCGCGACCTCGGGATCGCAGGAGCCGGCGACGCGAGAAGGTGCTCAATTGGGCCCAGGGAGCTGCCCCGATCCCGCGCTGACGGGCGGCTGCGATCGACGTGTCCTTGTCGATGACGGCCGCGCGATTCCACGTGGTCGAGTCATCGAGTTTCGGCGACAAGAAAAATTCACGGAGGGGCTCGTGGGCCTGTCCATGCTCATCGAGCAACAGCAGATGACCTTCGTCTGGGACTACTAGGAGCCGCGCCCACTTGATTCGTTGGGCAAGCAGGTAGCTATTGGCCGGTGGCACAAGTGGATCGTCATCACCGGTGACGACCAAGGTGGGGACTGCAATCTCACCCAGCCAGGGCAAACTGGACCACGTGGTCAGGGTGGCGATCTGGCAGTAGTAGGCGAGTAGCTTCGGTCGCTGAGCGAGCCGATAGAAACTCTGTTGTGCTCGAAACGCAGCACTGGTGCGCGCCTGACCGCCCGCGAGGTCGCCAACTGTGCTCTCGTAGACGCTCCGCGAAAGATAGCGGAGTGGGTTGTAGGCGAGCGCGATGCTTTTGGGTTCTCCTAGCACACTTCCCCAGCCGGGAAGTGTTGCGGTCAAGACAAGGCGACGGACTCGGTCCGGATAGCGATAGGCAAGCTGCTGTGCGACCGCTCCCCCAAATGAATAGCCCAAAACGTCGACTTGTGGCAGCGCTAGTTGATCGAGGAGTTCCGCCAGAACGTCCGCGAGTCGCTTGATAGAGGGTGGCGGATACTTCGAGGGTGAACGGCCGACACCCGGCGAATCGTACGAAATTAGCCGCATTCCAGTTAAGTTCCGCTCGACGGCATCCCACATGGAGGTGTGCGCGCCCAGTCCGTTGATCAGAAGGACTGGAGGTCCGTCACCAGCCTGCCGGACGTTGAGTCGCAAACCGGCAACATGATGGATACGACTTTCGCCGGGTCTCATGCTAGTTCACTTTCGCCGATAGTTGTGAGCGCTTCCCAGGATTGGTCGACGAGCTGGGCAAGCACAACGATGTCGAACAGCGTGCCATCGTCTGCGCGTACTTGATCTCGTAGTAGCGCCTCAGGAGTGAAGCCGAGTCCGCGGAACAAATCGATGGTGCCTTGTTGTGCCGCCCCGACCTCTACAGTAATTTTTCGGTATCCAGCACGGACGGCAGCGATGAGCGCCGTCTGTGCGAGCTCGCGCCCTATCCCGCGCCTGCGCCTATCTGTGCCCACGAGGAGCCTGAGTTCGGCTACATGGTCGCTCCGCCCGATCCCCGGTGCGATGGAGGCGACCGCGTCGATACGGTCATCGTCGCCCACATAAGCAAGCCGAACAATTCGGCCAGCTCCCAGCCAAGTATCGACTACCTCTTGATTCGCCAAGTCTTCTTTCAGAAAGCGTGCGTCTTGCTCCGGTATCGATCGGAAGAAGTCACGCAGTGCGACGGCATCTTCCGGCTCAAGGTGACGAACTGGCATCTCTTAGCTCTCCCTTACCTCGCTGTGCTCGATGAGCCACGCAAGAATCTTTGGCAGCACTACCTTCCGCGCGCCGCGCCCAATCACCAGACTGATATGGCCGGCATCAAGTTTCAGCATCTCGAAATCCGACGAACCTACGAGCGCACCCATCGGCTGCGCTGCGGCGAGAGGAACGATCTCGTCGCGTGTCGCAACGATGCTCAGCACCGGGCATCTGATCGATTCGAGGGTTGCGGGTCGACCTGCTACGCGCAATGTCCCGTTCACGAAGGAATTTTGACGTATCCAGCTTTCCACAACTTGCCGTGCTACGCCTCCGGGCAGCGGAATATGATCACTTGTCCACCTTGCGATCGCTTGGTGGCCTTCGACGTATGTGTCGTCGAACAGATTTTCCAACAAGTTGGCATACTGGGCGGCAGCAGCAGTCGGTTTGCGGACCCGAAAAGCAGCTTCTATCAGGTTCGGTGAGATGCATCCGGTTTCACCATCGATGAACGCTTCCAAATCTTGATTCGGGTCGCGCAAAACACCGAACTGTGCCGGCATCTGGCTGAAGTCGACCGCCGTCGCCATCGTGATGAGGTTGCGAATGGGGAGCTTCGGTTGCGACGCCGCAGCCAACAGTGCGAGGTTACCGCCCATGCAGTACCCGAGAACAGTCAGATCCGTAGCACCTGAGGCTCGCAGAACAGCGCGGACCGCACGGGGGAGATACCGGCAGACGTACGTCTCCAGTGTATTGTCCGCGTCACCCGGACCCGGTGTACCCCAATCCAAGACGAATACATCGAATCCTTCGTCGCGAAGATTCCGGACAAAACTGACTTTCTCATGCAGATCAAAGATTGAGCTGCGGGAGACCAGGCCGATGAAGAGAAGTAGGGGCGGCGATATGGACACCTTGTCGCTATGGTATCGCCACAGCTTGACATCACCCTGCTGCCAGACAATATCTTTCGGTGTCGAGTGCGGCGTGGTCCAGTCGCCGCCAATCAGATACTTTATTCCGTTACGGGCACGAACGGCGTTTCGCTCGATTTCCCGCTGTATGCGATTAATCGTTCCGGTGCTCGGTTGACTCACCGAAACCCTCCATCCTCAGATCCTGAAGCAATTGTTCGACTTCCTCAACGTTGCGCTGCAGTCGCGATATCTGAGCCGAAAGTAGACGGATATCCTGGATCGACGGCAGAGCGGCGACATGAACCAACGCAGACCGCACGTCCGCGACACGCCGCCTACCCCACATTGATGCGCGACTCGCCGCCACGAGTAGTTCGGCGGCTTCCGGGGCGCCGAGGGCTCGTTCTACGGGTCGTGCGATCGCCTGCTCTATGGAGTCGAAAGCGCGGCGAGCGGGATGTTCACTCATCGACGCGGCCTTCTTGTCGGGAAAGGCGATTCCGGCCGACCACCGTGACCTCGCCAGGCGAGTTGTGCATCGAGGTCTTCCTATCGTTGTGAAATCAGCTACGACAACAACGATACGGCGCTATTTTGCTCAGCGGTACGACGCACAGCCGCTCCGGTGAGACGATTTTCGTATCACGGCAGTACCAATGGATCTCGCCACCGTCGACACAGCGCATCGGGGACGAAAGCGCTGCTGTTCTCGGACAGATGTCTCAGTCCTTGGTCTTTCGCGCACGAAACCAGCGACTCACTTTGTCTGGTGTTGGACGCTGCAGCGTCGTCGTCGGGTTCTCGCCAGTCACATTGGCCGCTGGTTCGAGCTAACAGCATATTTACCGGGAAAGCTCGCAGAGATCGCCGCCAGGAACGCGATCGATCATGAGTCGGCTGGTTTCCTGGGCGCAGTCTGCGAAGGCGCGAATCTCCGGCCTTAGCTCCTCCGGGTTAAATGCAACAGCGATTTCAGATGGGGTGGCATCGCTCAGCGGAATAGCTTTGAGCGATGGGTCTTCAAGCCCCATACGCCAGGCACTCCCCGCAATCGGCATGAGAACATCATCGAACATCAGGGTAAATTTCAGTTCGGCGATTGTCACCGCTGGTGTGCTGCGGGTCTGTCCGGGTTCCTGACGAAGATCGTTCAGGAGCCAGAAATCGACCCACTTGCGAGGAACGTTGACCATATCGATCATGGGTTCGTAGAGGATGTCGTCGACGGATAAGTTGCTTGCATCCGCGAGTGGGTGACTCTTACTCATGCAGACCAGCCGGGGTTCGCGGAAGAGCGGCAGAACGGTAAGGCGATCTTCGGAGCACGGTGGGCGCACAAGTGCGATGTCAACGTCGCCATCCCTCAGTCCGCTGAACTGCTCCTCGAAAGTACACTCATGGATTTTGATCGGTACGCCAGGATATGCGTTCTTGAACGCCCTTATGATGGGCACGGTCAGTTCCGCGGCGGCAATCTGTCCAGCCATAAGGCCGACGACTAAAGGACGCGCTACCGCAGTGTCTCGGACCATCTGGACCGCGTGATCGAATTTGCTGATGAGATGCCGCGCCTGATCGAGAAGGACGATGCCAGCCGGGGTCAGCTCAACACCGCGGTGAGAGCGTTCGAGGAGGTCCACGCCGATCTCTCGCTCCAACCTACGAATGACCTGCGAAACCTGGGGTTGGGCGGTGAAGCACTTTTGAGCCGCGCGACGAATGCTTCCTTCTTCAGCTACGGCTACGAACATCTTCATGTGCCGTACGTCCATGTCCATCTTCGTGCACTCCTGACTGTCTGGACGACCGTGGCGCCAGCGACAACCACCCCTTCCTTGTGATCTATCTTACAGACGTCCTGCTCATGTCAAGCTTCAGGTGTGCCGACCGCCAGTCGGGCCGGTTGCTTAACCGACAGATGCGGAAGACCCCGCTTCCGCTCGTAGCCGGCCAGTTTCTCGAACCTCGGTCGGTACCGTCCCGTCGACGGTCCCTCAGTCGCCGACTGCCACGGCAGTGTGCCTCACGCCTACGCCATCCATCCAGCAGCCGCCGTCCCATCCCAGCAGCCCCGCCGTCCGTGACGAACGAGGACACATCGCCTTCCACGCTCGCATGTTTCACGCGACGGTGGCTGCAACCCGCTGCCCGAGGGATAGCCCCACAAGGCCGAAGAGCACCGTTTCGACTTCTTGCCCCGTGCTGGTGATCGACCGATACGAAAATCGCAGCACGTGAGAGCGATCACCTGCCTACCGGCAGTGTGACTCACGGCATAGCGTCTCTGTGCAGGTGCTAACACCTGCTCGTATTGACATCCCGAGGACGACTCAGCGTGAGGACTGGAAAGAAGAACAAACTCATGGCAAGCACCCACAGTGCCGTGCCGAGAACCCCCTACCATTCGGTGACTGACCGAACGGCCGCGAGTCCGTGAATGGGTCTTGTTGCCCTGCGACCCATGCTCGAAGAACTCGCCACGCAATCAAAAGAACCAGTGGCTGCTGAAACAAGGATCGAGGCCGATCGAATCGCTACTGCTGGTGACCCCGCCGGCGGCAATCTTGCAATCAGTACAGTGCTGAAGCGCCGCGAAACCCAATAGCCCCTCCCGGCCGCGATGGTGGGCCTCGTAAATCAACTCCAGGCCGACCTCGCTCGATTGCCGCAGCTGCTGCTGATCGCCGGCGGCTCCGAGAGGCTGCTCAACGACTCCCAGCTGCTCGCTTACCGAGCCGTTGCCGCAGGAGTCGAAGTCGAATCCATACATACTCAGAACAACAGCACGTTTCACACTCATGGCGGGCAGAGCCGTAGAGGCGGACACGGCCACTTCCGAGGCCGGGACGTGACTCCGATCGCGTTTTGGGCTCAGCTGAATTATCGATACCAGGAAAGCCCTCCCGCAGTACGTTCATGCAAACAAACACAAGGAGACGAAAGTGTCGGTTCATACCCAGGTTGCTTCTGGAAAGACAGATGGTCGAAACGAAGAGTTCGATGCAGTCGTCGTCGGGGCGGGCATCGGAGGAATGCGAATGCTCCACGAGCTTCGGCAACTAGGTCTCTCGGTCAAGGTTCTCGAAGCTGCACCGGAGGTGGGCGGGACCTGGTTCTGGAACCGCTACCCCGGGGCGCGCACAGACAGCGAGAGCTGGGTATACGCGTACTCGTTTTCAAAGGAACTGCAGGATGAGTGGGATTGGTCTGAGCGATTCGCATCTCAGCCTGAGGCGCTCGCTTATCTGAAGTATGTTGCCGATAAGTTCGACATGCGCAAAGACATCCTTTTCAACACACGCGTCAACTCCGCGATCTATGATGAACAGTCCAATAAATGGACTATCACCACCGAGCAAGGTGGAACATACACCTGCAGGTACTTCATCCCCGCCTCGGGACTGTTGTCGCTACCATACAAGCCGGACTTTGCAGGTCTCGACAACTTCAAGGGAGAATGGTATGTAACCGGAAATTGGCCGGAGGAAAAGGTCGATTTCACCGGGAAAAGGGTCGCGGTTATCGGAACTGGCGCAACTGCTGTACAGGTCATTCCAATTGTGGCCCTCACGGCCGAGCAACTGACTGTTTTCCAGCGTACGCCGAATTACGTGATGCCAGGTCGAAATTACGTCTTGACGGAGGACGAGCGCCAGTCCATTCGCGCAAACTCGGACACCATTTGGGCGATGGCACGCGAACACTTCTTCGGATTCGCCATGGCTCCTGCAGGACGTGTAATGACCGATTACACATCGGAGGAACAGCAGAAGATCCTTGAAGGAGGCTGGGAAGCCGGTGGGTTCCGGTTCATCTTCGAGACGTTCGATGACCTCCTGGTTAACGACGAATCGAATGCAGTCGCCTCCGAATTCGTGCGGAACAAGATTCGCGCGATCGTCAACGACCCTGCAACCGCAGAGATGCTCTGCCCGAAAGATTATCCACTGGCGGGAAAGCGGCCTCCGCTCGGCCACTTCTATTATGAGACATTCAACCGCGACAATGTATCGCTCGTTGACGTCAGCAACAACCCAATCACCGAGATCTCAAAAAACGGGGTCCGCGTTGGGAACGACGAGTACGAAGCTGACGTGATCATCTTCGCCACCGGGTTCGACGCAGGAACGGGCGCACTGACCCATATGAACGTGCAAGGAAGGGGTGGCGTGACCCTGAAGGAAAAGTGGGAGCACGGACCGAGGACACACCTCGGCATTGGTGTCGATGCCTTCCCGAACATGTTCATGATTTCTGGTCCACAAACGCCATTCGCCAACATTCCAGTAGTCATCGAAGGTGCCGTAGAGTGGATCGGCCAGGCGATCAAGTCCCTCCGAGAAAACGGTCTCGACCGGATTGAGGCGACACCCGACGCGACGGAAGCGTGGAATGACCATATAGCGCAGATCGTCAATGCGACCGTCCTGTCCAAAGGTAAGCGTTCGTGGTTCTTCGGCGACAACGTGCCAGGCAAGGCACATGCATCCCTCTTCTACTTCGGTGGCGCAGGCGCATACAGAAAAGAGTGCCTGACATCTGCCGAGAACAACTACGACGGATTCGTCGTGGCTTGAACCAAACCGGCGACGGTCAGGAATATGAGCACTTCCTGACCGTCGCCGGGCGGAGCCCGTGACATCCCAGCGCACTTGCGTAGTCAAGAGTTCGATGATTCCGCCGAGCGCATGGCGAACTAATGAGTTCGCACAGTTTCCGCGCTCTTGTAGTCTGTTCCTACCTCGCGCCCGAGCCAAGAAGAGGCGCGACACCTCACGGAAGACGACCACCGGTGTGGGCGACACACGCAACGACGTAACGTCGTCGTTCTCACTGCACCTTCGCTGTACGCGTCCACCACATAGCCGGACACAGCTGTGGCGGTCGCGCTCACTGCGCTGCCTGAACGTGTACTTACAGTGCGGTTTGCACTCGGGCGCCATAGGACTCGCACGAAGTAATTCCCCACCGCCACGACCGATGTCGTCGGTGTCTTCAGGCCCGGATCGACGAGTGTCGCTCGCGGCAAAGAACCTGACTCGAAGCGCGAGGACGGCAGCAACAGCCACACCATGTGATCCCACGTTGGAGGGCGCTCGCGTTCCCCGAGCTGCCAGCGGCGCCCTCAGCACTTGCCGTGCGCAACGCAAGGACAAGCGGGAAGCAACCCAACCACAAATCGAGATCAAGAACCGTAACGGAAGGCATGGAATGACCACAGAAGTATTTTCGGACCGCCGATCTGAACTAGTAGTGTTGCGGCGGTGGGCCATACCCACGCTAGCGATCCTGCTGATCGTTCTCAGTCTGCCGTGGTTTACCTGGCAATTTTTGCCGGCGCAGCCATCCAATCAAATTCCGGAAATGCATCTCACATTCGGCGACATCCGTGGTGCAGCCGGAAATAGCACGTCGCCTTTGACGCGCATCTATTTTGAGTGGGGCATGTGGATATTGATCATTCCCGCATCGGTTTTGGCGCTGGCGGCGACCAAGTATTCCTCGAAACTAGTCGGCGTTATGGCGACGTGTGCCGCTGGTCTCGTACTCGTAGTCACGGTACTCGCGTTCAAAGGCGTCCTGTCGTGGTCAGCCTTTCTTGCGACTGTCCCCAATCTGCGTCTGGGCGGGTTCATGTTCCTCATCGGGCTTGTACTTCTACTGGTGCACGGTGTCGCATCCGTTCGGTCACGTGACTGGGCAGAGCAACACAGGGACTGAGTGGTCTCCGATGCGGCCACATATGCAGCGGCCGGCAATCGACAGCCCGTGGTGCACGTAAACGCGCGAGGGATCATGCACTCACCTGCAGCCTGGTCGCTGCGAGGTATGTACATCCCGCACTCGACGTTCCAAACATATGAGGAAGCGAACAACGTATGAGAGCCCTGAAGCTGGTCAGCCCTGGACGGATAGAACTCCAGGAAGTTCCGATCCCCGAAATCGGCGCTGACGAAGTGCTCGTCAAAGTTGCTGGTGCCGGGCTGTGCCAATCCGACTTGCACATACTTGAAATGGGCGAATCGTGGCCCTTCTTCGGCGGCACGATGGGCCACGAGACCGCGGGCTATGTCGAGCGTGTGGGGTCGCACGTGACGGGATACAAGATCGGAGACGCAGTGCTTGTAAGCGTTATCTGGGGCTGTGGCCAATGTCGCGCCTGCACCGTGGGGCGTGACAACGTCTGCGCGACAAACGGAAGTCGCACGCGATTTCCTACTACGCCGGGCATCGGACCAGATGGCGGCATGGCCGAATACATGAAGGTCAAAGCTCGGCACGTGGAGATGATCGGCGACCTCGACCCGGCGTCCGCAGCGCCTTTGGCGGACGCCGGCGTCACGCCGATGCACGCAATCAACAATGTCAGGGACCGGCTTACACCGGACGCGACTGCCGTAGTCATCGGCGTGGGCGGGTTGGGTCATATGGCAATTCAAATCATCGCGGCCACGGCCGGATCGCGGGTAATCGCGGTTGACGCTGACGAGAGCCGACTCATATCCGCCGGGATGATCGGTGCCGACTTAGCCCTTCGAAACGACGAAACCACCGTCTCACGGATCCTCGACGAAACACAAAGCTATGGCGTCGAGGTCGTGCTGGACTTCGTGGGAACGCAGGACACCGTCGATCTGACGACGCGAATTATTGCCCCAGATGGCGCAATTCAACTCATCGGGTTGGGTGGAGGTACGCTTGTGTACCCGACAGGTACCGACGGCCCAACCCTGCCCTGGGGAGTTCGGCTCCAACGTTCCTATGGCGGCACCCGCGTCGATCAACTTGAAGTCATCGCACTTGCCCAGCAGGGAAAAGTGAACGTGCACACGGTTCCATATCCTCTTACTGACGCCGCACGAGCCTTTGACGACCTCGCCCATGGGCGCGTAGCGGGCCGTGCAGTCCTGATTCCCTGACCACTGCGCGAAGGAGTCGTCGTGCGAACCGTTGTTCTGGGAATCGATATCGTTGCGCGGAGAGGCGATACAGAGTATGGCCAGAACGACTACGCTGCATAGTTTTTCGCGTCCTGCCGTCCTTCGTCTCCGAGACGCGGAAGGACGGGGCTTGATGCGCTCGTTGACATGCACCGGGCACTGCGCAGCTCGAACCCGAGGTGGACGACGTCCGCGTGGCGTTCGAGGACAGCGGCTTGTTGCTTCCGGTGACCCGATGGCTGGCTGCACTCGCTTTCCTTTGTCGGTTGCACCGCCGTGAGCCTCGGGGAGGGCTTGCCGAAGTTTAGCCGTTTCTACGACCAACTCCCGCGCCTGCTGCCCTGCCGTCGTCCTTGCCGTACGGTTCACTCGACGAGGCCGTTGACTGAACCGGGTGGTGTTTCGATATCAAGCCTTGATGCGTTACAAAGTCAGCACCCGTGCTCGCTACTGCCGCCTACGGCAACGTCACCTGCTTCATCAGAGCGGGGAACTCCATGTTCGGACGAGCCCATCGATCGGTGGCCGTCGATGCCGGTCTTACTCGCCCCTATACTTCGCCTTACCTGGCCCGTCATCTATGAAGGACTGGAAGCCGCTCTTCCGGTCCTTCGTGTCGAGGATTTCCACGAAGAGGCCTTCCTCGATTCGCAATCCTGTTGCGAGATCGACTTGCATTCCGAGGTCGATAGCCCGTTTGGAAGCAGAAATTGCCAGAGAAGCCCCGTCGCTGAACTGTCCCGCCCACGCGAGAGCGGCGTCGAAGACCTCATCAGGCGCGACTACTTCGTCGACAAGTCCGAGGTCGAATGCTTCGCTGGCGCCGATGACCCGACCGGTGAATATGAGATCCTTGGCCTTGGATGGGCCGATTAACCGAGCCAATCGCTGGGTGCCTCCGCCCCCTGGCATGATCCCGAGTCTGGTCTCTGGGAGCCCGAGCTTCGCATCCTTCGCGGCAATTCTTCGGTCCGCCCCAAGTGCTAACTCGAGTCCGCCACCGACTGCGAGCCCGGTGATTGCCATGATGGTCGGCTTCACAATGTCCGCGATGGCACCGAGGTCGCTCTGCAGTCGTCGGGCATCCGCACGAAGGTCGGCCGAGCTCATGGAGTGCATCTCCTTGATGTCGGCACCGGCAGCAAGGGTCTTCGGACCTCCGTACACCACTACGGCGTTGATATCGGCGCGCCGGTTCGTCTCCTCGGCAGCGGCGGCGATCTCCATCTGCACCTGTCGACTAAGCGGATTGAGCGGCGGGCGCTCGATCCGGATGATTCCGACGCCGACATGGTCGGCGGTTGTCTCGAGTTGTACGAATTGAGCCATCTGTTTCCTTACGTCGCAAATCGATGTCAGCCGTTGTACGCACGTCACACCGATCCGACACCGCACGCTCGGCGCCCATCCCAGTGATCTTGCTCGACAGGATCACGCCAGGAACGACGCTGCGCTCGCGACCTCAGATGGTTCCCGACCGTCTTCAGCTGAACGATCGCCTCGAGGTCGGCGAACGTCTCCCGGTGGCATTGCAGCGGTCGAGGGTGCTATCAAGCTCTGCCCTATGCGTGCGGCGGGCGCCACAGCGGTTGCCGCTTCCTGCGAGTTCGGTGACGTCCTGGCATTTGAGGAGTCTGCCAGCAACATGGTGGAGCAACTTCAGTGCCTACCCGGAGCGACAGAGCAGGCAGTAGTTACGGGCAACCATGGGGTAGGCATGCGCGGGCACCCTCGGGACGCCGAGTGCCTACGGCGAACCGATGTCATACCGCGACGGTGATGGTCAGCGGCGTTGCTCCGTCGTGGCCGTTAACGCGTCTGCCGGGCCGGACCGCTACGTTTGTTGGTATGCCTCATCCCAGCAGTTCAGCCGCCAGATCCTCGAGTTCTTTGAGGATCTCGTCAAGTGGGACGTCTTGGAGCCAAATGATGACGCGGTCCGCGCCGGCCGCTTCGAGCGCGGCGACCTCGTCGCGCGTGCGCCACTGCCCCTGCAGCCCGAAGACGCTGACATCGAGTTCGTTCGGGTCTCGACCGGCGTCTCTGGCGAACCCGTGAAGCTGCTCGACTCCCGTCGCAAGCTCCTCCGCCGTCTGCACAATTGGGATCCAGCCGTCGCCCCACTCGACGATGCGCTGGAATACCTTCGGTGAACCCATCGACGCCAGAAGGATCGGTGGATGCGGCTGACTGCGTGGTTTCGGGAAGGACCGTACGGGTGGGAAGTCGACGTAGGTACCGTGGAATTCGGAGGGGTCGGTTGTCCACAGCGCCTTCATGGCAGCGACGTGTTCGGTGACCTGGGACCATCGGTGCTTCCAGTCCCCGCCCATGACGCGGCACTCGGACTCGTTCCATCCCGTTCCAACGCCGAGCTTTAGCCGCCCACCGCACACGTCGTCGAGCGTGGCGACCTGAGACCCGGTCAAGATCGGCTCCCGCTCGGCTGGCAGCAGCACAGCGGTGCCGAGAGTGATGGTGCTGGTGACCGCGGAAGCGCGAGCCAGGCAGATGAGCGGATCGGGCTCACGCATCACCAGGCTGGGTGGCTCAGTGGCGCCTTCCTCCCACCGCCCTGGGTAGTTCAGATACTTGTCATCAACCGGGACGACGGGGTGGTCGCCCAGCCAGTACGACTCGAAACCGAGTTCTTCGGCACGCCGCGCTACAACTGCCGAGTCGTGCTCACGATCGGCCGGGACCTGAATAACTCCAATTTTCATTGCTGCTCCTTAGCGTACAAGTCGAACCAGTTTGTGCTGCCACCACAAAGAATGGTGACTTGATTTGCCGGTCAACAGATCGTCGCGACCAGCTTGTAATTCACGGTCATATCTCCGTGCATCGCAGTAACACACGGACTTCGGATTCTCTCGAAATGACTGGCCTATCGGTTACTCTATGACTTAGGGTCGCGCGATGCGCACGATACGGTCTTTCCCGCCCCTCGATAGCGCGCACATCATCGTCAAAGCTGTGTCGCAGCCTGACGCCAACGTGGGGCTACGGGTCCACCAGCACGAATTGAAGAACGTTTGGCTCCAGCGCGACACAGCTACCCTTGGCCTACTGATAGCCAGTCGACATTGCGCTGCCACGCATGGGGCGAATGCCGCAGGGGCATCGGTCGATCCGCTCACAACAAGCTCGGGCGACTCTAGGGGGAGGATGACTACTTGCCCGCCAAGAACACGTCGAAAGTGTGTTGGGTGTCGAGGTATTCCTTAACTTGTTGCATCTTTCCGTCAGATACGACGAACAGCATGTGATATTCGTTGTTGTAGATGCTTCCGTCCGGATTTTCACCGTACGACTCCACCTCGGCAGCAACGCGGTCGCCCTCGGCGGTGAGCGCCTTCACCCTCATTTCGAGTCCGTTCTTCATGGGCACGACCAAATTCCTGAGGAGCTCATCCATTTCCGCCTTGTTTTTGGTACCCGCCAGCGGAAATAGTTCCGGTTTTCCGCCGACCCACCAGGTGCAGGTCTCTGACATGTCGGCCAACACGGCGTCGATGTCGGCTGTTGCGAACTTGGCCAAGAATTGCTCGACGAACTGCTTATTCTGCTCGATGCTCATTTTGCGACTCCTTCTCAGTGTTGAAATCAATTGATTTGCAGAAATTTTAATCCGCGCATTAATTGTGCGCGCGGGCGTCTTCATCGGCGTTCGCGGGGCGCGGGATCGGAAGTGCCACCAGATGATCGAGGACAGTCTGCTCGACAACTGTGACCACCTCAGGTGCGTAGGTCCGACCGATTGTTACAAACACCTCCACTCATGCGATTGGTTCGAGCGCTGCGCGGCACCAACGCGAAGCCGCCCGTGCACTCCGCGCCGGCCGGCCTCGAGATCGCCCGTTCCCGTCGGCGCAGCACAGCGGCATACCCTCGCATATGGTTTCACCGCTCCTGCGCGCGGCTGAGTCGGGCCGGTCTGTGACGACCCTCACAGCAAACCACTATTCGACTGGGTAGTCAACAGTAGCCGCACCCAACGGCTGCCTGGTTATACCTATTCAGATATAACTCCTGCAAAATCGGGTCAATCGCTGCCTACAACAGTTGACTAGTCAGTCAAGTTCGCAGGGCGAGTTCCATCCACAGTCGCTGGGTGTGCCAGGAGGACAGGGTCCCCGAAACCGGCCCCCGGAAGCACTCCGCTTTTGCCCGCGCCCTCGCAATACAGGTCACTCGATCAGGGCCATGGACTGTTGTGGATTACATTCGCTCAAGAACCGTGATGCGCTACCTGACAGCCCTTTCCGCAAATCTACCCAATCGGACACCAACCGATCACATGTGTTGCTTTCCAGCAACAGCGGGACCGCCAAAGCTCCTCCCATCCCGTCGAATGCCGCAAGCAAAGTTAGCGTCGACGGGGGCGCGCATACCGCCGAAGAGTCGTCCCATCGCCATGCCGGAGAAGATCCGCTGCCCAGGATTCGACGAGCGTGATGGCCGGGGGCCTGTTTCGGTCGGAGATGTCGGGTGCACGCAGTTGCTTCGCTACAGCGTCCGGATCGAGCGCGCTCCTTCACCGTCGACTGATTGGCGATCGTCACGTACTCGACCCCGACATCGGTCCCTGCCCGTGATCATGCGACCGCCAGGCGGTGCTGCCGCGTTGTGTGCACCTGCGTAGCAGGATAAACCGAGGAACGCCGCGTCTTCGTCCAAGAGGAGCCATCTCGGCACCGATCTGCAAAGCGCGAAGAGCGCGAGAGCTTCTGAGCCGCCCGGCGAGATCGCTGGAAACCGACACCTGATTTGTATGTCACTTTCTCGTCCAATAATCGACGCAGCGTATACCCCTGATAAGGACGGGTGTCGTATCCATACCAAGAATTGAAGTTGACTCACAAGTCATATCTGGCTAGTCTTACGTCCGCGGATGAATCATGCTTACGTCACCGCGCACTTGGGACAGAAGCCCTGCCGCTCAGGTCCGACTCGGGGTGCCACGGGCCCGGGGTCACAAGAGTTCTGCGGGGAGGCGCGGCACTCGCACTGTGGCGACTACAACTGTCCGATCCCGAGGCATTTCTGCGACCTCGGGCGTGCCACAGCCACTGTTGTGTCCAACACGCTTTCGTTGAATTCCTCAAGCAGAAAGTCGAACCCGGTATGCATACCTCTGGCTACACGCTCACTGAACGATTGAACCGTATCCCGGTTCTTACGACTCGCCACAAAGTGTGGAGCGCGGTCCTAGCTGGTCTTCTGATATTCGAGATGGCTGACTTGAACGCTTTCGCCTACGTCGCCCCGACGTTGCGTCAGCAATGGGGACTCTCCGTCGATGCAGTTGCACTCATCAGCGCCAGCGCCTTCCTCGGTATGTCGCTCGGCGCAGTAATCGGCGGAATCCTCGCCGATCGCTTCGGGCGCAAGCGCTTGCTCGTATGGGGCACAGTGTTCTACTCGGGCTTGTCGATTCTGTCCGCAACATCGAGCGGGCCGGTACAACTGGCAGCGTATAGATTCTTCATCGGGGCGGGCCTCTATGCCGTAACGGTCGCAGCACTGACATACGTCGCCGAGATGTTCCCGCGGAACCACCGCGGCAAGGTGCAGTCGCTCCTCTTGGCTGTCGCGTTGCTGGGAATCCCGTTGATGTCCTGGCTGAGTCGCTGGGTTGTCCCAATGAGTGCCAACGGATGGCGCTGGGTTTTCGTCGCTGGAGGAAGCGGGCTGGTCGTCGCTGTCGTCGCATCGCGCCTACTTCCGGAATCGGTCCGGTGGCTCGAACAACATTCCGGTGCTGTCCAGACCAATGATGGTGAAGACATCGTCGCCGATATCGAACGACGGTCGGTGCACATCACAGGCACTGACCTTCCCGTTCCGGTAAATGCCCCCGCGGCTCCCGTCGGAACCGCCAGCGACCTGGTTCGCAGCGGCTATCTCAAGCGCGCCGTGGTCATGTCGGTGACGCTCGCGTTCGCAACCTCAGCGTTCTACGGTTACAACTCTTGGATGCCGGTCCTTCTCACCGAGCACGGCTTCAGCACGGACAGCAGTTTGACCTACACCTCCATACTCGCCGTCGCTGCCTGCCCAGGAGCGCTTCTGGCGTTTCTCTTCATCGAGCGAGTCGAACGTCGTACCGCCATCATGGCCATCTACCTGTTGACCGCGATACTGCTCGTGGTGTTCGGCACCACCGAATCTGACTTGATCTTCGCATTGTCCGGAGTCGCTATCAGTTTATTGCTGTACTGCAACACTGCAATGATGTACACCTACATGCCTGAAATTTTCCCAACTCAGTTGCGTGCGTTAGGCACTGGAATACCCAACAGTGTCGGCCGCCTCGCCACTGTCGTGTGCATGTTCGCGGTCGCCGCTATTCTTAGCCAGATGGGCTTCACATCCGTTTTCGTCTTCCTGGCCGCTGCCGCCGCACTCGCCGCACTAGTGATCGGCGTCTTCGGGGAGCGCACCAGGGGCCGGACGCTCGAAGACATTTCCGCAATCAACGGTGGATCCGCTGACCCTTCGACACGAACTCAAACCGTACCGGCTCAAGAAGTAGAGAACTGATTTGGTGTCGGGGACGGGCCGCGTCGACCTGCTTTCGTCGTCGCTTTCCGGAGGAGCACACGGTGGTGACTAGAGTTGGAGTGGGTCGACGGTAGTGCAATGGGTGCCGGCACTGCAGAGATCGTCGCACGGGCCGGCGAACCTGTACTGATCCTCGAACGTGACGAAGCGTCGGGTGCTGCCGCTAACGTCAAGAACGAGAATTCGCTCTCGCGCAGTACGCGCACGAAAACTATCCCAAGAGGCCTCCGACAGCGCACGAAGTCCGGTTTTCACCACACTCGTGATCGACGACTTCGCCGACCGGGAGCTGATCATCGAGGCTCGCCCCGCGATCGAGGAAGTCAAGCTCGACCTTTCAGGCGACTGGACGGCGTCGTCCTCTTCCCGGCACAGCGATCTGGACGTCCACCACATCGTCCATCCCGGTGTCCCGCGAATGCCACGGCGCACCCCGGAGCGCGTCGTGGGCATGCATTTCTTCAATCCGGTCCTAGTGATGGCTCTGGCGGAAATAGTGGTCGGATTGCGTACCGCCGAATCAGTGGCCGACTACGCCACCAACGACGTGGCCAAGCGTTTGTCCAAAGACCCATCCGTTCAGCCCCGATTCACCGTCCTTGATTGGGCTGACGTCCCGCCAGATTCGGGCGAGCAATTCCCCGAAGCACACGTGATCCTCCGGTCTACCCGGCATTTCCACTCAAATTTCCGGTCGTGCCCTGCTGGGCAAATGGTCAGGTGGTGGCCACCGATGGACTGCTCGCGATCTCGAGAGGTGACGCCAGGCCGAACTCCCAGGACCAACCGGTCGGCACATGCAAAGTCGGGGCGGCGTCCGGAGGACGCGACCCGGGCCGGGATGTTAATCAGATGGGTCCGCAGCGTCGCCCAGCGGACGCGGGGCAAGACGCGGCGAGGCAGCGACGCCGGCGGCGCAAGCGAGGTTGTACGCAATCACAGCGTGCGCCGCCGGACCGCCTTGCTGCGTATTTTCCCGATGGCAAGGTGCGCCAGCGGCCCGTTCTTCAACTCCGCGATCGCCAGCTCGACGATCGCGTGATCACGGTACCGGGCGCGGGCGGTGGCGATCCCCGTCGGTCTTGGCCAGTCGCATTGCCGGCACCGCCCAGCGGCCGACACGAGGTTCGGGTCGGGTCATCGAAAACGTGGGTGACGGTACGAGATGCTTTCACCTGCGAGAATGCTTCTGTTCTGATGCTGGAATCTCTGTGCGGCAGCTCAGATTCTCCTGCCCGGCAGGGGCTCTCGTGCTCTACGACACGCTCAACTCCGTCACATCACTGGTGGATCAGGATTGAAACGTAGACCGAGAGACTGAGCCCACAGCTGAGTCAGTGTGGAAATGGCCGCATCCTCGTCGAACTTCACCCCGTGGATGAACCACATTTGGGTAAAGTGTTCAACCATTCCGCCCAGCGCGGCCGCGGCAATTTCGGCATCGAGCCGAGAATCCACCACTCCCTCTTCCTGCATTCGCCTAATTCCTGCTTCGTTGCGTCGCAGGAAGAGGTCCCGGATCTGCAATTTCAGGTCACGAAACTGCGGATCTCGGATTGCCATTTCGTCGATGACTGCGACCAGCCAGGCGTTGCGTGCCGCTGCAGCAAAATACTGACGGTTTGCGGCCTCAATTCTTGAAATTGCATCATCCGGCACATTGCTGTTCATTTGTGAGGCGCTGAACATTTCTCCCGCCACCATCGTGAACAGTTCGTTCAGCACAGATTCCTTCGTTTCGAAATAATGGTAGAAAGTGCCGTAGGATGTGCCGGACCGTTCGGCAATATCTGCGATCCGGGTTTCGCGGAAGCCCCGTTCCTCGAAGAGTTCGCGTGCTGCCGCGACCAATGCTCCGCGCGTACGACGTCCCCGCTGGGTGGTTGGCGTCTCTTGCTGGGCCGGTCGGAGCGATGCAGGGGGAATTGCAGTTCCAGTATCAGAACGGCTGCCGTTGTGTACTGCCATCTCGTGTCATCCTTCCGGGATCCGCCGCCGCGCCGCGCACAGCGCATCGTCGTTCCTATCTTACGGGCTCGATTTCTGCTTGCGCAGACGCACGTAGCGCGACCTTTTTGATTTTTCCGGATGGTGTGAGCGGCAATGAGTCGACCACGTGTATCCGAGCGGGAATCTTATATTTGGCGAGTTGTTCTCGGCATCGGTCGAATAATGCGCCGATGTCGACAGTTGCTCCCGGTGTGGGGACAATGTATGCGTGTCCCACTTCGCCGTACAAGTCGTCAGAAATTCCGATTACGGCACACATCGCGACCGTCGGGTCGGCGGCGAGAATGTTCTCGATTTCGACGGGGTAGACGTTGTATCCGCTTCGGACGTACATTTCCTTTTTGCGGCCGCATAATGCAATTCGGCCGTCCGGTCTCTGGCGCGCCATATCGCCGGTGACCAGCCATCCGTCGGGGAGAAAAGTATGTTCCGATTCGGCGGGCTTGTTCCAGTATGCGTCGGCGACGCATCCGCCGCGAATGTGCAGTTCGCCTTCGCTGTCGGGAGGCAGCGGTTGGTGGTTGTCGTCGGTGATGCGGATCTCGAAGTCGCCGATGGGAACTCCCAGGGTGGCGACGAGTGTCTCGAGGTCGTCATCGGGAGCGGAGATGATGCAGGCCCCGGACGTTTCGGAGAGGCCGTACAGATTGGCCATACGGGCTCCGTTGAAGGTGTCAAGGATTCGTCGGCCCATTGCGGGTTCGACGTTGGACCCGCCGGTCACGCAGATGCGGACCGAGGAGGTGTCCGCGGCTGGGAAGTCGGGCAGGTCCATCATCATGGTGTACATCGTGGGGACGCCGATGAAGATCGTGACCTTCCGGCGGTCGATGGCTTCGAGCGCCATTTTGGGGCTGTACCGCGGGAGTAATGCCACCTTGCCGCCGGCGGCCATCGTGGCAGCGACGGTGCACGTCATTCCACCGACGTGGTTGAGGGGCATGTGGCCGATCGCGACGTCATCCGCGGTCAGGTGGAGGTGCTCGGCCGTCGCGGCCGCGGATGCCAAAATGCTGGCATGCGTCAGGGTTGCACCCTTCGGGTCTCCGGTGGTTCCTGAGGTGTACAGGACGACTGCCGGGTCGTGTGGTTGTACCAGCGACTCGCGGTGCCGAAGGGAATCGGCGTCGGGTGCGGTCGGTATCTCATCCCAGCGATGGCTTCCCACGAATCCGTCGTCGCCGAGGAAGATGTAGTGACACACGGTGGGGATGCGCGGGCGGAGTCCCTGGACGAAGTCGACGAAGTCGAACGCACCGTCTCGGGAACAGCAGATGAGCATGCTCGCGGCGGACTGGTTGAGCATGTAGTCGAACTCGCGCTCGCGATATGCGACGTTCAAGGTGACCAGGATGGCGCCGATCTTGGCTGCGGCGGACCAGGTAATGAGCCATTGTGCAGAGTTGGGGGCGGCGATGGCGATGCGGTCACCCTTGTTGATTCCCAGAGACATCAGGCCCGCGGCGAACTCGTCCACCGCGCGCGAGAAGTCGCCGTAGGTCCAGTCTCGATCCAGGCACAGCAGGAAGGTGCTGTCCGGGGACGCGTTGTGCAGCAGCGCCGACAATGTTGCTGACTGCGGTGTGATCGAGCGAGCAGGCTCGGCATCGTTGTTCATGAGAAGTGGTCCTCTTTTATCTCTTTCCGGCGAACACTTTCAGGTACCGGCGAGGTGACGTGCCCGGTTCTATCGTCCCGGACACGTCACCTCGGGTGTCACGCTAGGATTCGACCAGGTCGGGGTGGATGGCCTTGGAGGGTCGGAAATGCATGAACTCGTAGTGGGCCACCCCGTCGCGCACGAAGGGGTCTTCCTCCATGAGGGCACGGACCTGGTCTTCACTGTCGCCGCGGGCGATGATCAGTCCCCCGGTGAACGGTTGGCGGGGACCCGACGCGACGAATTGTCCGTCGTCGTAGCAGCGGTCGACGAACGCGAGGTGCTCGGACACCACGGGCTCGTCACGGCTGAAGGGTCGGGTGTAGGTGCTCGCAATGACGAACATCGGCTCTCGACTTCCTGGTAGCGGCGTCAGTGGCCGGCGGCGGCGGGAACTTTCGAGAACTCGAAGCCCTCGAAGTCGTGGCTGGCACTCTTCTCGATTTCCTGGAAGTAGCCGGCCGCGCCGCCGAAGTAGAACAGCACACGGCGGGGCTTGCCGGGAATGTTGGCGCCGAGGTACCAACTGTTGAAGGATTCCCCGCTGGGGAGCAGCGTCATGTTGAAGATCTCCGCCACGTGCTCGGTCCACTTCTCTGTGGCCTCGGTGGTCGGCTGCATGCGGTCGTATCCGTGCTCGTTCATGTAGGTCAGCGCCCGGCCGAGCCACTCGACGACCTGTTCGATGATGACAGGGATGTTCGCGTAGGCGCTTTGCGGTCCGCAGATCATGAACATATTCGGAAAGCCGGGGGTGCCGATGCCCAGATAGGTTTCCGGGCCGGCGGCCCAGTACTCGGAGAGCTCGACCCCGTGTTCGCCGCGGATGTCGATGTTGTTCAGGGCGCCGGTGACGGCGTCGAATCCGGTGGCGAAGATGATGGCGTCGAACTCGTATTCGCGATCGCGGGTGCGCAGGCCGGTCGTGGTGATCGACTCGATCGGATTGTTGCGGATGTCGACGAGGCTGACGTTGTCGCGGTTGAAAGTCTCGTAGTAGTTGGTTCCCGACGGCGGCCGCTTGGAGATGTAGGGGTATCCGCGAGGAGTGAGCAGTTCGGCGGTCTCCGGATCTGTGACGGTCTCGTGGATTTTGCGGCGGATGAATTCCGCGGCGGCGTCATTCGATCGCTGATCGAGGATGAGGTCGTCGAAGGTTTCGAAGACGAAATGGAAGCCGCCGTTGCGCCATCCTTCTTCGAAGATCCGGTCACGTTCGGCGTCGATATCGACGTCGTCGTACATCCGCCCCGCCGGATCCATCGGGAAGCCGAAGACATGGCTGCGGGCCTGCTGCCAGACCTTGGCGTAGTCAGCTTTGATCTTGCGTCGGAACTCGTCGTCCAGGTCGTGATTCTGCGCCGGCATCACATAGTTCGGGGTGCGCTGGAAGACGGTTAGGTGCTCGGCGACTTCGGCGACATGCGGAATGGTCTGGATGCCGGAGGCTCCGGTCCCGATTACCGCCACTCGCTTGCCGGTGAAGTCGACCTTCTCCTTCGGCCACCGCGAGGTGAGGTAGACCTCACCGGTGAAGCTGTCGAGGCCCTCGAACGGGGGCTCCTGGGGAACCGACAGGTGCCCGAGTCCGGTGAAGAAGTAGGTGCAGGTGAACTGGTTACCGTCGTCGGTGGTGATCGTCCATCTGTTGTCCGCTTCGTCGTAGGCGGCGGCCGTGACACGGCTGCCGAATCGGATGTTGCGTCGGACGTCGAAGCGGTCGGCGACGAAGCTGATGTAGCGCTGTACCTCCTCCTGGCCGGGGTAGCGCTCGGACCAGTCCCATTCCTGTTCGATCTCCGGGAACGGGAAGCAGTACGACCAGCTTTCGCTGTCGGTCCGGGCGCCCGGGTACCGGTTCCAGTACCAGGTTCCACCGACATCGGTTCCCGCTTCGAGCGCGACGGCGGACAATCCGAGTTTCTGCAGTTCGATCAGCATGCGTACACCGGCGAAACCGGCACCGATGACCAGGGCATCGGTGTGGTTGTTTTCGGTGGCCACCGATGCATGTTCTTGTCTGGACATCTGGTTCACTCCTCGACTCGATCGTTCGTTATGACGGTGCAGTGGTGGTGTGCGCATTCGGTCTCTCAGCTCAATCCGAGTCGCGGGCGAAGTCACGGTGAGACCCACCTTGGGGTGTCTGGTGGGGATTTGCCCACTGCCGCGGACCTTGGAAGGCACAGTTTCACCGGCGGGAAAGAAACTTTCCACATCACCACCGGGCACTATTGTGATGATAGCCACATCTTGACTGATCAGTCAACTGTTAATGGGATTCCACGATGATGCGCATCGCGCTGGCCCTACTAACTCCAGGTGAACTGGCGTAGTTGGCACTTGACTAAGGAATCAACTTGCGGTTTCATTGAACGCATCGCGAGAACATATCGCCGGTTGTGCACCCCGGACCGAGAAGCTGAGCGGTCCCGATGTCCCACCTGGCAGCGCCTTTCGCCGATGTGTTCGCACGTCGAGCTGCTGCCGTAGTGCCGTCCGGCGATGAAGGGCGGTGCCTTCCTGCTGCGGGTGGGGTGCACCGGCTGCAGCACCACACGATGTCCACGAGTCCGATCGAGGTGTACGTATGACTGCCCTTTCCACACGGTTCGATACGGGGTCCGAGCAGTTCCTGCTCGATCGCCGGGCGATGCTCGAGGCCCTCGAACCGCTCGAGTCCCTCGCGGACCGCGTGCTCGACGCGGGTGGCGCGAAAACTGTCGAGCGTCACCGCTCACGCGGGAAGTTGCTGGCCCGCGAACGGGTCGATCTGCTCCTGGACGAGGACGCGCCCTTCCTCGAGTTGTCGTGCTACGCCGGGGCGCATGATCCGGACGAGCAGCCCGGTGGCCGGCTCATCACCGGGATCGGCCCGGTCAGCGGCGTGGAGTGCATGATCATCGCCAATCAGTCGACGGTCAAGGGTGGCTCCCTGAACCCCGATGCGGTGGCCAAGCAGTTGCGCGCCCTCGATATCGCCGAGCGCAACCGGCTGCCGGTGATCACGCTCGTCGAATCCGGTGGTGCGGACCTTCCCCGTCAGGCCGACATATTCGTGCCCGGCGGGCGGACCTTCCGTGAACTCACCCGCCTCACCGCGGCCGGAATACCGACGATTTCCCTCGTCTTCGGTAGTTCCACCGCCGGCGGTGCGTACGTGCCGGGCATGAGTCAATACACCGTGCTGGTCAAGGAGGCCGCTTCGGTGTATCTCGGTGGCCCACCGTTGGTGAAGATGGCGATCAACGAGGACATCGACGACGAGTCGCTCGGTGGTGCGGAAATGCACGCCCGGGTGTCGGGTTTGGCGGACTACCTGGCCGAAGACGAGCGTGACGCGCTGCGTCTAGGCAGGCAAATCGTGTCGGATCTGCAGTGGACCAAGGCCGGTCCGGGTCCGTCGTTACCCGCGGACGCTCCCCTCTACGACGAGGAAGAACTGCTGGGCTGCGCGGCAGCGGACGCGAAGCGTCCGGTCGAGGTCCGTGAAATCCTCGCTCGCGTTCTGGACGGCTCGCGCTTCGACGAGTTCAAACCACTCTTCGGCACCCAGCTGGTCACCGGGTGGGGCTCGATCGCCGGTTACCCGATCGGGATCCTCGCCAACAACGGCATCTTGTTCTCCGACGAGGCGAACAAGGGTGCCCATTTCATTCAGCTCGCCAATGCCCGAAACATACCGCTGTTGTTCGTGCAGAACATCACCGGCTTCATGGTCGGCTCCGCCGCCGAGCGCGGTGGCATCATCAAGGACGGCGCGAAGCTGATCAACGCCGTCTCCAATTCCACTGTCCCCCATCTGACTTTGATGATCGGGGCCTCGTACGGTGCCGGCAACTACGCGATGTCCGGTCGCGCCTACGATCCCCGGTTCGTCTTCACCTGGCCGAATCACCGTATCGCCGTCATGGGCGGCGCTCAGCTCGGTGGCGTCATGTCGATCATCCGCAAGGCCGCGGCGCAGCGGTCCGGTGCAGCGTTCAGCGACGCCGACGATGCCCAGGTGCGCCGCGAGATCGAGGAGATGATCGACAGCCAGTCCGGGGCGGTGTACGCCACGGGCCGGGTGTGGGACGACGGCGTGATCGATCCCCGCGATACCCGCACCGTCCTCGGCCTGGCCCTGTCCGCCACCCATTCCGCACCGGTGACCGGCACGTCCCGGTTCGCTACGTTCCGATTGTGAGAAGGATTGTGAATCACAGTTCGATCAGCACCCTGCTCATCGCCAACCGCGGCGAAATCGCGCGACGCGTCATCCGCACCGCCCGCGCGATGGGAATCCGCACGGTCGCGGTGTATTCCGATCCTGACGCCCGGTCACCGCACGTGACCGATGCCGACTTCGCCGTCCCGATCGGTGGAGCCAGCAGCGCCGAATCCTATCTGGTGTGGGAGAAAATTCTCGATGCCGCCCGGCGCACCGGCGCGAACGCCATCCACCCCGGCTACGGATTCCTCTCCGAGAACGCCGAATTCGCCCAGGCCTGTGAGGCCGCCGGTATCCTGTTCGTCGGCCCGAGCCCGGACTCGATCCGCGAGATGGGGCTCAAGGACCGGGCCAAGGAATGGGCCCGCAAGGCCGACGTGCCGGTCCTCCCGGACGCGGTCATCACCGGCGAGGACACCGCCGCCTGGGAGGCCGCCGCGGCCGAGGTCGGCTTCCCTCTCCTGGTCAAGGCCGTTGCCGGTGGCGGTGGGAAGGGTATGCGTTTGGTCGAGCGCGCCGACGAGGTGGTCGAGGCGGTCGCCGCGGCCCGCCGCGAGGGCGCGAACCTGTTCGGCAATCCCACGGTCTTCCTGGAGCGGTACCTGAAGTTCTCCCGGCACATCGAGATCCAGGTCTTCGGTGACAAGCACGGCAATGCGGTGCATCTGGGCGAACGTGAGTGCTCGATCCAGCGCCGTCATCAGAAGGTCCTCGAAGAAGCACCTTCGCCCGTCATCACCCCCGAGGTGCGCGAGAAGATGGGCTCGACAGCAGTGTCGTTGGTCCGCGAGCTCGGATATGTCGGCGCCGGCACCGTGGAATACCTCTTTGACGACGAAACCGGCGGGTTCTACTTCCTCGAAATGAACACGCGTTTGCAGGTCGAACATCCTGTCACCGAGGAAGTGACGGGCTTGGACCTGGTCGCCTTGCAGCTGCGAGTAGCCCGCGGCGAGACTTTGGGATTCGACCAGGGCGAGGTCCGCATCGACGGGCACGCGATCGAGGTCCGGCTCTACGCGGAAGATCCCGCGAACGACTACCTGCCCACCCCGGGCACGCTGCACCACTACACCCACCCGGTGCGGACGGGCATCCGCTACGAGGACGGGATCGCCGCCCCGGCAGAGATCTCGCCGTTCTACGACCCGATGATCGCCAAGATCATTTCCCACGCCGACAACCGCGCCGAGGCGGCGTTCGCGTTGGCGGCCGCGATCGACGCCACCGAGGTCCACGGCGTGACGACGAACCGTGATTTCCTCTCGTCCCTGCTGCGGGACCCCGATTACCTCGACGGCGCCACCCGCACCGACTTCCTCGACCACCACCAGCACCTACTCGACCCGCCGATGGCGACGGCCTGGCCGGTTCACCTGGCCGCCGCGGTGGCCGTGTCGACGGCGCGGCGGCGAAGCGCCGATCCGGTCCGTGGACATGCCCGGCCCGGTTTCCGCCCCCTCGCCACCCGCCTGCTGTCCCGCGCCACCTGGCACCGAGCCGGTAGGGAGCCCGCCCTGCACGTCGGCTACCGTCTGGGTGGCTGGCAGGGGGACACCGACCTCCTTCTCGACGTCGACGGTGTCGTGCACGAATTCACTCTCCGCGACCTGAACGGCGACAGCGTGCGCGTTCACTACGACGGGGTGGACTATCCCTGCACGGTGCGCGTACATCCGGACGGCTCGGTCTGGGTCAACGACGCGAGTAGTCAGTCCGGCTGGCAGCCGCAGCCGCGTCTGCCCGATCCCGGCGATGCGACCGCGGCCGCTCTCGGCCCGGTCAACGAGATCCCCGGAACCGTGGCCGCCATCGCCGTCGAGGTCGGTGACACGGTCACGGCCGGCCAGAAGCTCGTCGTCATCGAGGCGATGAAGATGGAGCATCCCGCCACCGCCGCCGTCGACGGAACGGTCGAGCAGATCCATGTCACGGTCGGCCAATACGTCGACGCGCACACCGTCCTCATCACCTTGGCAGCGGGAGATCAACCGTGAGCACGCACCACCCCCTACGGATCGCCAACTGTTCCGGCTTCTTCGGTGACCGCCTCGCTGCGGCACGGGAGATGGTCGACGGCGGGTCCATCGACGTCCTCACCGGCGACTGGCTCGCAGAGCTGACCATGGGCGTCCTGGTCAAACAGCGTAAACGCAACGCCGACACCGGGTTCGCCCGCACCTTCGTCCAGCAACTCGACGAGGTACTCGGCGCTTGCCTGGACCGGCGCATCAAGATCGTCTCGAACGCCGGCGGGCTCAACCCGCACGCCTGCGCCGAGCAGGTGACACGCATCGCCGAACAGGTGGGCCGGACGGTGCAGGTCGCGGTCGTCGACGGTGACGACGCCACCGACGCCTTCACCCGTGCCCGCGAGCAGGGCTGGGACGCACCGCACCTCGATACCGGCCAGCCCTTCTCCGAGATCGGCCAGGACCCCGACGTCGTCAGCGCCTACCTCGGTGGGTGGGGCATCACAGAAGCCCTCGACGCCGGCGCCGACGTCGTGATCACCGGTCGCGTCACCGACGCCGCGATCATCCTCGGGCCCGCCGCCTGGCATTTCGGCTGGTCTCGCACCGACTGGGATGCCCTCGCCGGTGCGGTCGCTGCGGGGCATGTGATCGAGTGTGGGGCGCAAGCCACCGGCGGGAACTTCTCGTTTTTCCCCGAGGTTCCCGGCATGGCTCACGTCGGCTTCCCCATCGCCGAAATCGCTGCCGACGGCTCCTCAGTCATCACCAAACACGCGGGCACCGGTGGTGCGGTCACCGTGGAAACGGTCACCGCGCAGTTGCTCTACGAGATCGACGGACCCCGCTACGCCAACCCCGACGTGATCACCCGCCTCGACACAGTCCGGCTCGACCAGGTCGGTGATGATCGAGTCCGAATCTCCGGTGTCCGAGGTGAACCCGCGCCCGCCACCATCAAGGTCGGTGCGTTGGTCTCCGGTGGGTGGCGCAACGAGGTGACCTTCGTGCTCACCGGAACGAACATCGAAGCGAAAGCTGACCTCGCCCAGAACGCATTGTGGGCGACGATCCCTGGCGGGAAGCAGGCCTTTCGACACGTGACCACCCGGTTGCTGCGCGCCGATCGACCCGACCCTGCGACGATGAACGAGGCAGTCGCGCTGTTGACGATCGCAGTGACCGATCCATCCCGGGAGAAGGTCGGCGCCTTTCCCCGAGCCGCGATCGAAACCGGATTGGCCAGCTACCCCGGCCTGTACTTCACCGCCCCACCCGCACCAGGCAGTGAAATCTCGGTCTTCTGGCCGACCTTGATGCCCGCCAGCATGTTCCACCAGCGAGTCACCCTGGCCGGAAACATCACCGACGTTCCTCCGGCCCCGACCGATCCGGAAGTTCCACCTTTCGAGTACATCACCGCGGGCCCGGCCGAACCGCTTCCCGGTCCGACCGTCCGCCTGCCGATGGGCACCGTTCTCGGCACCCGCTCGGGAGACAAGGCAGGCAACGCCACACTGGGTGTCTGGGCCCGCGACGACGACGCGCACCGATGGCTGCGCTCGTGGTGGACCGAGGACGCGGTGCGTGCCCTGGTCCCCGAGGCAGCGGACTGCGGCCTGCGCATGTGGGAGCTGCCGCACCTGCGCGCCTGCGGAGTGACCATCGTCGGCCTACTCGGCCGCGGAGTGGCCGCAAACCTCGACCTCGATTCACAGGGAAAGGGACTCGGCGAGTACGTGCGCGCCAAGCACCTCGACATCCCCACCGTGTTACTGCCGGCCGACGGGCAGATGCCCAATGCACTCGTCGCCACCGAAACAGTGTGAGGAAGGCTCATGTCCACCCTGAACACCACCACCGAACTGGTACACCTCACCGCCGAGCGCGGCGTGTCCACCATCACGCTCGACTCACCGCGCAACCGCAACGCACTGTCCGCGCAGCTACGAACCGAGCTGCTGCAGCTGCTCGAGGAGGCACTGAAGGACGAGTCGACACGCGTCATCGTCCTCACGCACACCGGATCGGTGTTCTGCGCAGGCGCCGACCTGAAAGAGGCGCGCAGCGCGGACACCACCAAGTCCGGTGGTGAACTCATCGCGCTCCTCGAGAAGCTGATGACCTCGCAGAAACCCGTGGTGGCGCGGCTCGCCGGCCCCGCCCGCGCCGGCGGAATCGGGCTCGTCGCCGCCTGCGACTTCGCAATCGCCGCCGACACCGCCACCTTCGGATTCAGCGAGGTCCGGATCGGGGTGATTCCCTCGATCATCTCGGTACCGCTGCGGCTGCGAGTAATGCCACCGGCCCTGCACCGACTGTTCCTCACCGGGGAAACATTCGATGCGCATCACGCGGCGAGTATCGGCCTGGTCAGTGAGGTGACCTCCGAAGCGGACCTCGACAGCACGGTCACTCGGCTCACCCGCACGTTGCAGCTCGGCTCCCCCCAGGCATTGGCCGGCGTCAAGCAGCTCCTACATCCACCGAGTGCAATCCTGTCCGATCAGTTCGCACAGATGCACAACCTCACCGCCCGGTACTTCGGCTCGGCGGAGGCGCGGGAAGGGATCCGCGCCTTCGCCGAGAAGCGGCCGCCCGAGTGGGTCCCGGCCGCCGACGCCGACAGCTCGACCTGACCGAGTGACTCACATTCATTCAGCACATCGATTCAAGGACAGATGATGACCAATCGGCTGGGCGGCCGCCCAGGCCCCGTGTGCGGTCATCGTGTGCCATACGGAGGTAGTTCACAGTGATCGGTCTTTCCCACTCACCGGAGGTGACCGCACTGGTCGAGAAGACCAGAGCGTTCACCCGCGATCTGGTGTTGCCCGTCGAGGACGAGCACCACGGCGACATCACCGCCGCCGGTGGTGACACCTTGCGGGTGGAACTGCAGAAGGCGGCCAAAGAAGCCGGGGTCTTCGCCCCCCATGTGCCCGTCGAATACGGCGGCCACGGGCTGAACATGACCGACCGCGCACCCATCTTCGAAGAAGCCGGGTACTCCCTGTTCGGACCGGTGGCGTTGAACATCGCCGCACCCGACGAAGGCAACGTCCACATGCTCGACCACATCGCCAGCCCGGAACAAAAAGAGCAGTTCCTCGCCCCCCTTGCCCACGGCGATCTGCGGTCTGCCTTCGCGATGACCGAACCGTCCCCGGGAGCCGGATCGGATCCGACCGCACTGACCACCCGCGCCGAGAAGGTACCCGGCGGGTGGAAAATCAACGGACACAAATATTTCATCACCGGCGCGGACGGTACCGGATTCTTCATCATCTTCGCCCGCACCTCCGGCCAACCGGGCGACCGCGGCGGCGCCACCATGTTCATCACCCCCGCCGATGTACCCGGCCTGAAAGTGGGCCGGCACATCGACACCCTCGACAAGTCCATGATCGGTGGACACTGTGAGGTGTTCTTCGACGACCTGTTCGTTCCCGACAACGGGGTACTCGGCGAAGTCGACCAGGGATTCCGCTACGTGCAGGTCCGGCTCGGACCGGCACGGATGACGCACGTCATGCGCTGGCTCGGAGCCGCGCGCCGCGGCCACGACATCGCGGTGGCACACGTCGCCGAGCGGGAAGCGTTCGGCGGCAAACTCGGCGACCTCGGCATGATCCAGCAGATGGTCGCGGACAACGAAATCGACATCGCCGCCACCCGCGCGCTGCTGACCCAGGCCTGCTGGGAACTCGATCAGGGCGGGCACGCGAGCAACGCCACCTCCATCGCGAAGACCTTCGCCGCCGAGGCAATCTTCCGGATCGTCGACCGCTCGATCCAGATGTGCGGCGGGCTCGGGGTGTCCGGCGATCTGCCGCTCGCACGCCTCTCCCGTGAGGTGCGAGGATTCCGCATTTACGACGGGGCCTCCGAGGTACACCGCTGGGCCATCGCCAAACGGGCCATCGGTGCCGCGAAGAGAGCAGCCCGGGAGGCCGCCGCATGACCGCCACCCAGCACCGCGGACTCGACCTCGGCGACCTGCGCTCCTACCTGATCGACTCCGGTGTAAGGGTTGACGGTGAACTGCGCGCCGACCTGATTTCCGGTGGCAAATCCAATCTCACCTATGCCATTTCCGACGACTCCTCCCGGTGGGTGCTGCGCCGGCCACCCACCGCGGGCCTGACCCCCTCCGCGCACGACGTGGCCCGCGAATACCGGATCACCTCGGCGCTCCAGGGCACCGGAGTCCCCGTCGCGCGCACCATCACGCTCTGCGAAGACGTATCCGTGCTCGGTGCCCCGTTCACCCTCGTCGAACACGTCACCGGGCGTGTCATCCGCACCAAAACCGACCTCGCCGAACTCGGTGGTCAAGACATCGACGCCTGCATCGACGAACTGGTCCAGGTGCTCGGTGCCCTGCACAACGTCGACTACCACGCGGTCGGTCTCGAAAAGTTCGGCCGGCCGGACGGGTATGTGACCCGGCAGGTGGCGTTGTGGGCGAAGCAGTGGAGCCGGGTGAAGACCGAGGACTCCCCCGATCTCGACCGGTTGCACGCCGGCCTCGCCGACTCGATTCCCGCACAGTCGGAGGCCTCGATCGTGCACGGCGACTTCCGGATCGACAACACCATCCTTGCTCCGGACGATGTCAGCCGGGTGGCTGCGGTGGTGGACTGGGAACTCTCTGCCCTCGGGGATCCGCTCACCGACGTCGCGCTGATGTGCGTCTACCGAAATCCGGCGTTCGACCTCGTCATCGGTGAACCCGCCGCGTGGACGAGCTCACGGCTGCCGTCGGCCGACGAGATCGCCCAGCGGTACACACTCGCCTCGGGCCGGGAACTGGCGCACTGGAACTTCTACCTGGCCTTGGCCAACTTCAAACTCGCCGTCATCGCCGAAGGCATCAACCACCGCTACCGGGTGGGTGCGACCGTCGGGGACGGTTTCGACAAGGCGGGCGAGTCGGTACCCGAATTCATCGCGGCGGGTCTTCACGCCCTGAAAGGAAAGAACTGATGGGCACCAGTGCACTCATCACCGGCGCCTCGCGCGGCATCGGGCTGGGCATCGCCACCCGACTTGCCGAGCAGGGCTACGGCCTGACGATCAGCGCCCGGGATCCCGAGCGGCTAGAGGCCGTCGCCCACGACCTGCGGGCAGCAGGGGCGAAAGAGGTCGTCACGGCGGCCGGTGACATGGCCGATCCAACGGCGGTCGACCAGCTGGTCGATGCCCACGCCGACCGGTTCGACACCCTCAACGCCCTGGTCCTCAATGCCGGCTTCGGATCCTCCGGAACCATCGACGCCTACCCGATGCGGCGATTCGACACGACCATCGACGTCAATTTACGGGCCCCGCTGATATTGCTGCAGCGAACACTGCCGCTGCTGCGCTCCGCAGCCGCCGCCGATCCGGCCCGAGGATCGAAAGTGGTTGCACTGGCCTCGATCACCGGCGTCTACGCCGAAGCCGGTCTCGCGGTGTACGGAGCGACGAAGGCCGCACTCATCTCACTGATCGAAACCCTGAACGCGGAAGAGTCCGCTCACGGTGTCACAGCAACCGCGATCGCACCCGCCTTCGTGGACACCGACATGGCCACCTGGGTCCATGACCAGATACCGCCCGAAACAATGATCCAGGTCGGCGACATCGTCGAGCTCGTCGACGCACTGCTGCGGCTCTCCTCCCGCGCAGTGGTCCCCAACATCGTCGTCGGCCGCGCCGGAACGAGTAGCTACCACGCCTGACCACCGATCCGACGACCCCATCGAACTACCGAAGCGAGTACCGCCATGCGCGAAGCAGTCATCGTCTCCACCGCCCGGACCCCCATAGGGAAGGCGTACCGCGGCGCATACAACAACACCCAGGGCCAGCAGCTCGCGGCCCACGCTCTCACGCATGCGGTGCAGCGGGCCGGACTCGAGGGAAGCGAGATCGAGGACGTCATCCTCGGTTGTGCCGTGCAGCAGGGCACAACCGGCGGCAACATCGCGCGTCAAGCCATTCTGCGAGCTGGCCTACCGGATTCGATCTCGGGCATGACACTGGACCGGCAATGCTCGTCCGGCTTGATGGCGATTGCCACCGCCGCCAAACAGATCATCTGCGACGGCATGCACATTGCAATAGGCGGCGGCATCGAATCGATCTCCCTGGTACAGAACCACAAACAGAACCACCACCGGTCACTCGACCCCTGGCTCGAACAGAACGCCCCCAACATCTACATGCCCATGCTGCACACCGCCGAGATAGTCGCCGAACGATACAACGTCAGCAGACAACGCCAGGACGAGTTCGCGGAACTGTCCCAGCAGCGCACAGCTCGCGCTCAAGGAAGCGGCCGGTTCGACGCGGAAATCGTTCCCCTGGACACCATCAAGACCGTGACCGACAGGGAGTCCGGCGGAACCGTCGAGACCCGGGTGACCCTCACCCAGGATGAGGGCAACCGGCCGTCGACCACCCTCGACGCACTGGCCGCACTGGCACCGGTGCTGCCGGACGGTCAGGTATCCGCCCGAGCCACCGTGACGGCAGGTAACTCCTCCCAACTGTCCGATGGTGCATCAGCATCGGTACTGATGGAATCCAGCGAAGCAGAACGGCGTGGACTACAGCCACTCGGAATCTATCGCGGCATCGCGGTGGCCGGGTGCCGTCCGGACGAGATGGGCATCGGGCCCGTCCTAGCGATCCCGAAACTGCTCAAGGAGCACAGTCTCACCGTCGACGACATCGGACTGTGGGAACTCAACGAAGCCTTCGCCTCCCAGGCGGTGTACTGCCGCGACGAACTGGGCATCGATCCCGAACGCTTCAACGTCAACGGCGGCGCGATCTCGGTCGGACACCCCTACGGGATGACCGGGGCACGCCTGGTCGGTCACGCCCTGATCGAAGGAAAACGCCGAGGCGTGCGTTACGCCATCGTCTCCATGTGCATCGGCGGCGGCATGGGGGCTGCCGGACTATTCGAAATCGCCTGACATCGCCATCCAGCTCTGCCATCACAGTCACGGCACCCGGTGTGCAGCCTCTTGCCATCCGCCGAACACGCGCTGATGCAAGGCCTCAACGGCGGTCGCAACCAGATCAACACCCTGATCCTGCGACCCGGCGCACGTAACCGCAAGACCGAGGAATCCGCGGATCGAGCACGCCCGCGCAACAACATTCGAGGGACGACACCAATGACGACTGTCACCGAACCTTCCAACCGCGCAGCGGTCCCCATAGATTTCGTCAGCGGACTGGAGGGCGTGGTCGCCTTCACCAGCGATATCGCTGAACCCGACAAGGACGGCGGCGCCCTGCGCTACCGCGGCGTCGACATCGAAGACCTCGTCTCCAAGCACGTCACCTTCGGCAACGTCTGGGCACTGCTCGTCGACGGACGCTTCGGCCCCGGCCTGCCCCCGGCCGAACCCTTCCCCCTGCCCGTGCACACCGGCGACGTCCGCGTCGACGTCCAGGCCGGCCTCGCGATGCTCGCCCCGATCTGGGGATACCAACCCCTCCTCGACATCGACGACGACACCGCCCGCGAACAACTCGCCCGCGCCTCCGTGATGGCCCTGTCCTACGTCGCCCAGTCCGCCCGCGGCATCTACCAGCCCGCCGTCCCGCAGAAACGCATCGACGAAGCCAAGACCGTCACCGAACGATTCATGGTCCGCTGGAAGGGCGAACCCGACCCCGCCCACGTCGAAGCGATCGACGCCTACTGGGTCTCCGCCGCCGAACACGGCATGAACGCCTCCACCTTCACCGCCCGCGTCATCGCCTCCACCGGCGCCGACGTCGCCGCCTCCCTCTCCGGGGCCATCGGCGCAATGTCCGGCCCCCTGCACGGCGGCGCCCCCGCCCGCGTCCTGCCGATGATCGAGGACACCGAGAAATCCGGCGACGCCCGCGCCCTGGTCAAGGGCATCCTCGACCGCAAAGACAAACTGATGGGCTTCGGTCACCGCGTCTACCGCGCCGAAGACCCCCGCGCCCGCGTGCTGCGCGCCACCGCCAAACGGCTGAACGCCCCCCGCTACGAAGCCGCCGCCGCCCTCGAGCAGGCCGCCCTCGCCGAACTCCGCGAGCGCCGCCCCGACCGGGCCATCGAAACCAACGTCGAGTTCTGGGCCGCGGTCATCCTCGACTTCGCCGAGGTTCCCGCGCACATGATGCCCGCGATGTTCACCTGCGGCCGCACCGCCGGCTGGTGCGCCCACATCCTCGAGCAGAAACGTCTGGGCAAGCTCGTCCGCCCCGCCGCCATCTACACCGGCCCCGCACCCCGCACCCCCGAGTCCGTCGAGGGCTGGGACCAGATCGCCCACACCAGCTGAACACCCTCACCGGAAATATCAGTAAGGAACAGAAAGTAGCGATGACCTCCACACCGATCATCCCCGCAGACCTCCTGCCCGCCGACGGACGTTTCGGCTGCGGACCCTCCAAGGTTCGCCCCGAACAGCTTCAGTCGCTGGTGGAGGTGGGCTCCTCGGTGTTCGGCACCAGCCACCGCCAGAAGCCCGTCAAGGACGTCGTCGCCAGCGTGCGGTCCGGACTCGCCGACCTGTTCTCCCTACCCGAGGGATACGAGGTGGTTCTCGGCAACGGCGGCACCACCGCGTTCTGGGATGCCGCGGCGTTCGGCCTCATCCGGGAGAAGTCGCTGCACCTGACGAACGGCGAGTTCAGCTCCAAGTTCGCGTCGGTCGCGAAGAACAACCCGTTCATCGGTGATCCGATCGTCGTGTCGGCCGAGCCGGGCAGCGCCCCCGAGCCGGTGTCCGACCCGTCCGTCGACCTCATCGGCTGGGCACACAACGAAACCTCCACCGGTGTCGCGATCCCCGTGTCCCGTCCCGCCGGGTCGGAGAACGCCCTCATCGCCATCGACGCCACCTCCGGTGCCGGCGGACTGCCGGTCGATGTCTCCGATGCCGACGTCTACTACTTCGCGCCGCAGAAGAACTTCGCGGCAGACGGTGGTTTGTGGATCGCGCTAATGAGCCCGAAGGCCCTCGAACGGGTGGCGGAGATCAAGGACTCGGGTCGCTGGACCCCCGAATTCCTCTCGCTGCCCATCGCCGTGGACAACAGCTCGAAGGATCAGACGTACAACACGCCGGCCGTGGCGACACTTCTGCTGCTTGCCAACCAGATCGAGTGGCTGAACAAGCAGGGCGGCCTCGACTGGGCCACCTCGCGCACCGCGGATTCGTCCTCGCGTCTCTACCAGTGGGCCGAGGCGACCGAGTACACCACCCCGTTCGTCAGCGATCCCGCGCACCGCTCGCAGGTGGTCGGCACCATCGACTTCGACGACAAGATCGACGCCGCCCAGGTGGCGAAGATCCTGCGCGCCAACGGTGTGGTCGACACCGAGCCGTACCGCAAGCTCGGCCGTAACCAGCTCCGCGTCGGCATGTTCCCGGCCGTCGACCCCGAGGACGTCACGCAGCTCACCAAGTGCGTCGACTGGGTCGTCTCTCAGCTCGGCTAGTGAACTGAATCGACGTCAGCCCCCGGCATGTGCTGCCGGGGGCTGACGTCGTTTTCAGTCGGTGGCGGTTTCAGTCGGTGGCGAGGAATCGGTGGAACGGAGCGAGAGCCTCGTCCCCGAGGTGAGGGCCGCTGACCTCGATCTCGACGTCGGTGGACTCCACCACCTCGGAGCAGCGCAGGCCGAACCGCGGCCCGTCCGGGAGGATTCGGCCGAAGTCGTCGGACGACGCGGCGAAGACGACCCGTCTGATCCCTGCCAAGACCATCGCGGCGCTGCACATCGGGCAAGGCTCACCGCTGGCGTACATGGTGGCGCCGACGAGCTGCTCTGTCCGCCCCTCGGCGCAGGCCGTGGTGATCGCATCGAGTTCGGCGTGCTCGGTGACGTCGCCGGACGTGGCGACGGAATTGGCGCCCTCGCTGATGACGTGACCATCGGAGCCGACGGCCACCGCACCGAAGGGTCTGTTGCCCGCGTCGCCGGTCTCGTCGGCCAGTTCGATCGTGCGCCGCAGATGGGCGAGGTCGGTGGCGTCGACATCGGTATGGCTCATCGTCGGGGTGTCCACTTCTGTTCCGACTTCCCGTTCCCGGGCTCTGCCGATCAGTATGCGCGCCACGACCACGTCCTGGGAGCCGATCCCGACGGAGTGATGGACGGTGTCCGGGATGAATCGCGACTCCGAAACGTCGAAGCCTAACGCGGACATCATCCTCTGTGCCGTGACCACGGCCGCGCGTGTCCTCCCGCATCGGCTGTCACGAATGAATTACAGTTGGCGCGGTACATCGTCGCGAGCCGGCGCGATAAGGAGGTCAACGTGCGAGAGCTTCGAGTGATCGGTCTCGAGCCAGATGGTTCGCACGTCGTGTGCGCTGATGCTGCTACCGGCGAAAAATTCCGGCTTCCCGCCGATGACAAGCTCCGCGCAGCATCCCGCGGGGACATCGCTCGACTCGGCCAGATTGAGATCGAAATGGACAGTCAGCTCAGACCCCGTGAGATCCAGGCCCGCATTCGCGCCGGCGCTTCCGTAGAGCAGGTGGCCGACGAGGCCGGTATTCCGCTGTCGAAGGTGGAACGCTTCGCCTACCCGGTTCTACTCGAACGCTCCCGTGCCGCCGAGATGGCGCAGGGTGGACATCCGGTACGCGACAACGGCCCTGCCGTTCCGACGCTGGCCGAGATCGTCACCCAGGCTTTCCGGGCGCGCGGACACAACATCGACGACGCCACGTGGGACGCCTGGCGTGACGAGGACAACCACTGGGTCGCCCAGCTGCAGTGGCAGGCGGGCCGCACCACCAACGCCGCGCACTGGCGGTACCAGCCGGATGCCCACGGCGGCACCATCGTCGCGCTCGACGACACCGCGTTCGACCTGATCGATCCCGACTTCGGCCGTCCACTGCGCGGATTGGCTCCCGTGGCATCCGACGAGCCCGAGCAACTCGAGTTCGTCGACTACCCGGCGGAGTCCCCATCGCCTGCGGCGGAGCCGGAGCGCATCGTCGAAGCCGAAACCGACGTGCCCGAGCCGATCGACGAAGACACCGAGCCCGAGCAGACCGCACCGAAGGTCGCTCCGCACCAGACCTCCAACAGGGACAAGCGCGGGAAGCCGTCGCTTCCGTCGTGGGACGACGTTTTGCTCGGCGTTCGCAGCAGCGGACGCTGATCACCGGCGCGGTGAACAGGCCGGGAACACGGTCGTGGTCGTACTCTTTCAGGTAAGCACCGAAAGAGAGGGATGACCGTGGGGGCGAAGGTATCAACGATCTGGTACGTCGACACCCCCGATCCGGTCACCGTCCTACGTGGACACCCACAATCCGATCCTGATGCCGCCCAGGCACTCGCCAGCCGGCTCTATCCCGATCTGGTGGCCACGCCGACCGGTTCGGCGTCGCTGTCCGAGGCGTCCGCCGTCGACCAGGACGGCACCGTGTATATCGGTTGCTACTCCGGTGTCACCGTCGTGTGCAGTGCTGATCTGACGATTCCCCGCCCGTCGACACTGCCTGAAAGCTGGTTGCCGGTCCCGGAATTCGAGCGAATCTACTATGTGGCGTCCAAGCCCGGCCTCGCGTGGGGTTCGTTCGCAATGTGGGAGAACGGCAAGATGGCCCGATCCTTCAGTGCGACACCGGTGCACATCCATGAAGACCTCGGCCTACCCCTGGTGTGGGAAAGACCTTACTGGGCGGGCGAGTTCCCGTTGCGCTATCCGCCGGGGGTTCTTCCCGATCCACAGTCGCTGCCGTTCCACCCACAACAGTTCGCCGAAGGCGCCAACCGGAACTGGCTGGGATTCCGGTACACCGGACCCCGAGAGGACTCCGAGCTCGACCCGAAGTCCCTCCCGGTGCTCGCCTTCAGCGTGCACCGCCCAGGCGAAGGGCCCGCCGCGGACGTAGAGGAGCCGGAAACGCCGAAGCCGGAACCGGTGTCAGCACCGGTGTCGGAGCCGGCACCGGCACCGGTACCGGCGCCCGTTGCCGTCGAACCACCCTCCAGCATCCGTAGGCCAGGACGCCTGCGCAGGTATTTCGGTTTCTGAACGGTCAGCCGGCGCCCGCGAGAGCCGCGATCCATCCCACGAAAACTCCTACGCCCATTCCGTATACCACCCAGCGCCACACCGGTGTCCGGCGGAACCGCCACGCAGTCGGGGCGACACCCGCCACCACCACCAGCTCCAGGAAGACCGCGAGCACCGCGTTGATGCGGGCCAATTGGGTGCCGAAGGCGATAACCGCGGTCGCCACGACGACCGCTGTGAATCCGGTGACGAGTAACCCCGTGAACCACGGGGCCCCGGCGCCGGACACCGGTCGTGGTGCAGGCGGCACCGTCACCGACCCGTCCGGACGCGTTCGTAGAACGCCATCGCGGCGGCGGTGGCCACGTTCAGCGAATCCGTCCCCGGGGCCATCGGGATGCGGGCACGGACGTCGGTGGCGCGCATGGCATGTTCGGTGAGGCCTGGGCCTTCCGCGCCGAGCAGGACGGCGACCTTCTCCCCCGTCATGGCCTCGGCCAAGGTGATCGCTTCGGGGTTCGGCGTCAGCGAGATCAATTGGAACCCGCGCTCGCGCAACGCGTCGAGGTCGCGGGGCCAGGCCGACACGTGTGCGAACGGAACGCGCAGAACGTGACCCATGGACACTCGCACCGCCCGGCGGTAGAGCGGGTCCGCGCAACCCTTGCCGAAGACGACGGCGTCCACTCCCAGCCCGGCAGCGTTGCGGAACATGGAACCGAGGTTCTCGTGATCGTTCACTCCCTCGAGGACAGCGACCGTTCGCGCGTTGTCGAGCACCTCCGGCAAGTCGAGCGGCACCGGCCGACGTGCCGCGGCCAGTACGCCGCGGTTGAGATGGAATCCCACGACCTCCGCCATGACATCCGCCGTCGTTCGATAGAACGGGACGTCCACCCGAGCCAGGTCGTCCGCGAGTTCCCCGAGCCGGCGATCGACGCCCAGAAGCGCGATCGGGTCGAAACGAGAGGCAAGCAGGCGCTGAGCCACCAGCACGCCTTCCGCAATCACCAGGCCCTTACCTTCGGGAAGATCCGGGCGGCGATCCGAGGAGTTGAGATCGCGGAAGTTGTCCAGCCGCGAATCGGCCGGATCTGCTATGTCGATGACGGAAACCACTGGTCCATCGTGCCGTATGTGCAGAGTCACCCCGTTGACTCCCCACCACCGAACGCGAAAGCTCGAAGGGATGAAGCAACTGCACGGACGCACGGCTCTGGTGACGGGTGCCTCCGGCGGCCTCGGCCGCGTCATCGCACGGGCGCTGGCGCGTGAAGGCGTCACCGTCGCCGTGTCCGGCCGGCGCGAGGATCGACTCGCGGAAGTCGTCGGTGAACTGCGTGCTCTCGGTGTGCGCGCCGAGGCCGTGCCCGGGGACCTGAACCGACTGGAACAGCTCGATTCGCTCATCGAACGCACCGAGGCGGCAGTCGGTCCCCTCGACCTGCTGGTGAACAACGCCGGAGTGGAGAACGTCTCGGCCTTCACCCGACTCGACCCCGGCGAGCTCACCGCAATGGTCGACGTCAATCTCACCGCACCACTGCTTCTCACACGCCGAGTGGTTCCCGGGATGCTCGACCGCGGTTGGGGACACGTGGTGTTCATCTCTTCGCTGGCAGCGAAGCTCGGTCCGGCGTACTGCGCGCCGTACGCCACGACGAAGGCGGGCCTGATCGGCCTCACCCAGTCGCTGCGGGCGGAGTACGCGGGCTCGCCCGTCGGCTTTTCCGTCGTGTGCCCCGGATTCATCGCCGGCGACGGCATGTACCAACGCATGACGGAACGCGGCATCAGGGCCGGCCGGATCACGGGCGAGACCACCACCGACAAGGTCGCCGCCGCCGTGATCCGGGCAATCCAGCGTGACCGGCCCGAGATCGTCGAGAGCGGAGCCCCGATCCGCCCGCTGCTCGCTCTGGGGCAGATCGCGCCGGGACTGGTCGAACGGGTGGCGGCGCGGTTCGGCGCCACCGCGATGTTCCGGCGGTTGAGCGAGGACCGCGGCAGGGTGGAGCCGGACGCTTGATGGCGGCAAGCTCCTCCGAGTCGCGTGTCCGGGGGCGGGCACTCACCTAGGCTCGCGTAAGTGAGGGATTCCAGACCGACGGTCGGTTCGCCTGCGGAACTGGCGCGGGCGCTCGACGCCACGGGCTATCTCGCCGACGACGGCGTCGCGATGGCCGCGTTCCTCGCCATACGTATGGGACGGCCGCTGTTCTGCGAGGGTGAACCCGGCACCGGCAAGACGTCGCTCGCGACCGCGTTGTCGGAGGCGTTCGACCTGCCGCTGATCCGCCTGCAGTGCCATGAGGGCATCGATGCCGCGCAGGCGCTCTACGACTGGGACTTCCCGCGGCAGCTGTTGCACCTGCGGACGCTCGAGGCGGCGAGCAACGGCCTGCTCGAGGCCGACACCGTCGAACGCTCGCTGTACACCGAGCGGTTCCTGCTGGCCCGCCCCTTGCTGCGGGCGCTCACCGAAGCCCCCTGCGTGCTGCTCGTCGACGAGATCGATCGCGCCGACGACGAGTTCGAGGCGTTCCTGCTGCAGGTATTGGACGAGAACGCGGTCACCATCCCAGAACTCGGCGAGGTGCGGGCGGCGACACCGCCGCTGGTGGTGCTCACCTCCAACCGCACCCGCGAAGTGCACGACGCCCTCAAACGCCGCTGCCTGTACCACTGGCTCGAGCACCCCGACCTGGCCCGGGAGGTCGCGATCCTGCGGCGCCGCATCCCCGGCATCGGCCCCGCCCTCGCCGCGCAGGTCGCCCACGCCGTCCACTCCCTACGGGAAATGGAACTGCTCAAGCCGCCGGGGGTGGCCGAGGCACTGGACTGGGCGCGCGCGTTGCGCGAACTCGACCGGGATGTGCTGGACGCGGAGACAGCCGCCGCGACGCTCGGTGCCGTCCTCAAGTACCGCGAGGACCTCGAACGGGTCGCCCGTGCCGGACTGGACCGGCTCCTGGCCGGGTGAGAAGCATGCCCGCAGCACAGGGCGCCGGCGATCCTCTGGTGGGGTTGGCCGGGTTCGCCCACGCCCTCGCAGCCGCGGGACTGCCGGTCGCGTCGGACGCCGTCTCCGCGTTCACCCGGGCGCTCCGCGAGGTGGAAGTGCGCAATCCCGAGCAGGTGTACTGGGCAGGTCGCGCGACACTGTGCCGCGGTCCCGACGACATCCCCCGGTACGACTCGGCGTTCGCAGCCTGGTTCGGCGGTACCGTTCCCGCCCGCGTGCCGCGGTCCGGGGAACTGCCTCGCCGGGCCCGAACCGCCGCCCTGACCACGACGGACGGCGGCGACACCGGTGGCGACGCGCCGCAACTGCGGGTCGCCGCGGATGACACCGAGGTATTGCGCCACCGCGACATCGCCGACCTCACCGCGGCCGAACGCGCGCACCTCGCCGAGTTGATCGCCGCCCTGCGCCCGCGGCCCCCGACCCGCCCGGCCATCCGGATGCGCCCGGCCCGCCGGGGGACGGTGGACCCGCGGCGCACCGTACGGGGCATGCTCGCGGCGGGCGGCGAACCGGTGCGGCCGAGCCTCCACCGCAAAGCCACCCGGCCACGCCGGATGGTGCTGCTCATCGACGTGTCCGGATCGATGAGCCCGTACGCCGACGCGCTGCTGCGTTTCGCGCACGTCGTCGCCCGCGGCAACCCGGGCGGCACCGAGGTGTTCTCGCTGGGCACCCGCCTGACCCGGCTGTCCCGGGCGCTGCGGGTCCGCGACCCGGAAGTGGCGCTCGCCGCGGCAGGCCGGGCCGTGCCCGACTGGGCGGGCGGCACCCGTCTCGGTGAGACGCTGCGCGCGTTCCTGGACCGCTGGGGCAGGCGGGGCGTGGCCCGCGGCGCCGTCGTAGTGATTTTCTCCGACGGCTGGGAGCGCGGTGACCCCACGCTGCTCGCGGAACAGATGGCACAGTTACGCCGGCTTGCTCGCACCGTGCTGTGGGTGAATCCGCACGCAGGCGCGGACGGTTACGAGCCGGTGCAGTCGGGGATCGCGGCCGCGCTGCCGTACGTCGATCGTCTGCTCGCCGGGCACAGTCTCGCGACACTGCAGGAACTGCTCGAGGTCGCGCGCCGAACGTGACCGATCCGGAACGGGTTCCACGATTTCGGGTGTTGTTCGCGCTTCATCGGCGCAGAGTAGGACGTATCACCTGAGGCTCCCGGCTTTGGAGGCGCGATGCGCATCACTGTCACCGTCGACGGAACGAAATACACGGACGAGGTGGAACCACGACTACTCCTCGTCCACTACCTACGGGACCGGCTCGGCAAGGTCGGCACCGTCATCGGCTGCGACACCGGCAACTGCGGGGCGTGCACCGTTCACCTGAACGGTCACAGCGTCAAGTCCTGCTCGATGCTCGCCGTGCAGGCCGACGGCGCCGACGTCCTCACCATCGAGGGACTGTCCCGGAACGGGACCCTGCACCCCGTGCAGCAGGCGTTCCGCGACAACCACGCCCTGCAGTGCGGCTACTGCACGCCCGGCATGATCATGCAGACCCTCGACCTGCTCGCCGAGGAACCCGACCCGGACGAGCGGACCGTGCGGCTGGGGTTGGAAGGCAACCTGTGCCGCTGCACCGGATACCAGAACATCGTCAGCGCGGTGCAGGATGCGGCGCAGCGGTTGCGCGGCGGCAGCACCACCGAAACACCGACGACGGCGGATGCACCGAAGACCGACACCGCGCAGGGAGGTGTGCGATGACCGCCACCGCCGAACCGGAAATCGGGAAGGCCCGCAAGCGCAAGGAAGACGAGCATCTGGTCACGGGCCGCACCCGCTGGACCGACAATCTCGTGCTGCCGGGTATGCAGCACCTGGCGATTCTGCGCAGCCCGTTCGCGCACGCCCGCATCACCGGTGTCGATGCCACCGCCGCCCGCGAGATGCCCGGTGTCGTCGCGGTCCTGACCGGCGCCGATCTCGCCGCCGAGCAGGGCAGTCTGCCGTGTGCCTGGCCGATCACACCGGACATGAAGTCACCGCCCGCCCCGTCCCTCGCGGTCGACGGCGTCAACTTCGCCGGCGAGGCCGTCGCGGTCGTGGTGGCGCGCAGCGCGTACGAGGCGCACGACGCACTCGAGGCGATCGACGTCGAGTACGACGAACTGCCGGTCGTGCTGGATCTCGCGGCCGCGGCCGCCGACGGCACCGACCTCGTGCACCCGGACCTCGGGACGAACGTCAGCGCCACCTGGACCTTCGACTCTGCGGAGGCAGGCACGGGCGGCGACGTCGAGCAGGCCATCCGCGACGCCGAGGTTCTCGTCGAGCGCACGTTCCGGCAGCAGCGGCTGATCCCGGCGTTCATGGAACCCCGCTCGGTGGTGGTCGACCCGACCGGCGCTCAGATCACCATGTGGTCGGCCACACAGATCCCCCACATCCTGCGGCTGATGCTGGCGATGACGCTCGACATACCGGAGCACAAACTGCGCGTCGTCGCCCCGGATGTCGGCGGCGGTTTCGGCGGCAAACTTCAGGTGACGCCGGAGGAGGTCATCGCGCTGCTCGTCGCGCGACGACTCGGCAAGCCCGTCAAGTACACCGAGTCGCGTAGCGAATCGATGGTCGCGGCGCATCACGGGCGCGACCAGATCCAGAAATTGACCCTGTCCGCCCGCCGCGACGGCACCGTCACCGGAATGAAGGTCGAACTGCTCGCCGACATGGGCGCGTATCTGCGCCTGGTCACCTCGGGGGTGCCGATCCTGGGCGCGTTCATGTTCAACGGCATCTACAAGTTCCCGGCGTATCACTTCACGTGCACCAACGTGTTCACCAACAAGGTGCCCACCGACGCCTATCGCGGCGCGGGGCGGCCGGAGGCGACGTTCGCGATCGAGCGGATGATGGATGAGCTCGCGACCGAGTTGTCGATGGATCCGCTGGAACTGCGGGCGAAGAACTGGATTACCCACGAGGAGTTCCCGTTCGACACCGTCGCGGGCCTGACCTACGACTCCGGCAACTACGAGGCCGCCACCGAGCGCGCGCGGGAGTTGTTCGACTACGACGGTCTCCGGCGCGAACAGGTGGAGCGACGCGAGCGAAAGGACCCGGTGCAACTCGGCATCGGGGTGTCCACGTTTACCGAGATGTGTGGTCTGGCGCCGTCGCGTACCCTCGGCGCCCTGGCCTACGGGGCCGGTGGGTGGGAACACGCGGCGATCCGGATGCTGCCCACCGGCAAGGTCGAGGTGGTCACCGGTTCGTCGGCGCACGGCCAGGGACACGAGACCGCGTGGAGCCAGGTGGTCGCGGATCAGCTCGGGGTTCCGTTCGAGGACGTCGAGGTGCTACACGGCGACACCCAGACGTCGCCGCGTGGCATGGACACGTACGGTTCACGGTCGCTGGCCGTCGGGGCGATCGCGGTGGTGAAGGCCGCCGAGAAGGTGATCGCGAAGGCCCGGCCCATCGCCGCGCACCTGATGGAGTGCGCCGAGGACGATCTCGAATTCACCGAGGGCCGATTCCGGGTGAAGGGCACCGAGAAGGCGGTCGGCATCGCCGACGTCGCGCTCGCCGTGTTCGCCGCGCACGATCTGCCCGACGGGGTGGAGCCGAACCTGGACTCCGAGGCCACGTACGACCCGGAAAATTTCTCGTTCCCGCACGGCACGCATCTGTGCGCGGTGGAGGTGGACACCGAGACCGGGAAGGTCGGCATCCGGTCCTATGTGTGCGTCGACGACATCGGGCACGTGGTCAACCCGCTGATCGTCGAGGGTCAGGTGCACGGCGGACTTGTCCAAGGCATCGCGCAGGCCCTGTACGAGGAGGCGGTGTACGACGAGTCCGGCACTCTACTGTCGGGTTCCTTCGCCGAATACCACGTACCGTCCGCGGCCGATCTGCCGAAGTTCACCACCGGCCGCACCGAGACCCCCGCCACCGGTAATCCGCTCGGCGTCAAGGGAGTCGGTGAGGCGGGAACGATCGCATCCACCCCCGCCGTCGTCAATGCCGTCCTCGACGCCGTCCGCCAGTTCGGGGTGCATGACATCGCGATGCCCTGTACACCGATGCGGGTCTGGAACGCCATCCGGTCCGCTCAGGGAGGTGCCCGATGATTCCGTCGACCTTCGACTACGTAGCCCCGACCACGGTCGAAGAGGCGGTGGCCGCGCTCGCCGAGGCAGGGGACGACGCCAAGATACTCGCGGGCGGCCAGAGCCTGCTGCCGGTGCTGCGGCTGCGCTTGTCCTCGCCGAGCACTCTCGTCGATCTCGGCCGGATCGGCGCGTTGCGCGGTGTGCGCGAGGACGGCGACAGCATCGTGATCGGCGCGATGACCACGTATTACGACATGATCCGTGACCCGCTCGTCCAGGAGCACGCGCTGCTGCTCGTCGAAGCGACCCGCACTGTTGCCGATCCGCAGATCCGGCACCGCGGCACGCTGGGTGGCGCTCTGGCGCATGCCGATCCGGCGGGTGACCTGTGCGCACCGGCACTGGCACTCGACGCCACCCTGACCGCGGTCGGTACCGCGGGCAAGCGGAGCATTCCGGTCGCCGACTTCTTCGAGGGCTACTACACGACGGCACTGCACCCGGACGAAATACTTGCGGATGTGCGGATTCCGAAGCACACCGGCTGGGAGGCGCGGTACGAGAAGTTCAACACCGTCGCGGAGGCGTGGTCGATCGTGGCGGTGGCCGCGACGATTCAGGTCGACGGCGGCACGATCCGGCAGGCCCGGGTGGCGCTGACCAACATGGGGGCCGTGCCGGTGCGGGCTCGCGGCGTCGAGGACGCGCTCGTCGGCAAGGCCTCCGATCCGGAGTTGATCCGGGCGGCCGCCGAGCACGCGGCCGAGGGCACCGACCCGGTCACCGACGGTAACGCCGACGCCGACTACCGCAGCCACCTCGCGAGAGTGCTGACCCGGCGGGCCGTGGCGACGGCGGTCGGCGTCTGAACGGGCGCGGCAGCCGTCAAGGCCGTGAGTCGCGGCCGGCTTCCACCGCCTGCTCGGTGGCGTCGCACACCACGACCGGGTGCGGGTCGACGACGTTGTGCAGCTCGAACACCGGAAGGTAGCGGCCCGCATCCGGTCTGCGCACCTTCAGTCGCACTCGTTGGTGCCGCATCAGATACAGGGCAGCGCCGAGGCCGCTGACCAATGAGATGACACCGCCGATCACGAGGGGCGCACGCGGGTCGAGGACGTCGGCGAGCCAGCCGAGGACCGGACTGCCCAGCGGAGTGCCGCCCAGGAAGCAGAGCATATAGATACCCATCACCCGGCCCCGCATCTCCGACGGCACCGACATCTGCAGAATGTTCATCGCCGCCGTGGTGAACGTGAGGGTGAGCGCCCCCGTTGGCACCAGCATGACGGCCACGAGGAGGTAGGTGGGCATGAGTCCGACGAGAATCTCGAACGCGCCGAACGCTGCCGCGGCACCGAGGAACGTACGCAATCGCGGCGGTGTCCGGCGCTTCGCGGCGATCGTGGCGCCCGCGAGCGCGCCGACGGCCAGGGTGGTGGACAGCAGCCCGTAGGCGTCCGCGCCTTGCCCGAAGGTGTTGCGGGCGAGCACAGCCAGGCTGAGGGCGAAGTTCAGCCCGAACGTCGACACCAGGAACACGGCGATCATGAGCACGCGCAGATCGGCGCGGCCCCACACATACCGAAAGCCCGCCCGCACCTGCCCTCTACCGCGTTCCGCGGGCGGCGCGGTGAACAGTTCCCGCGTATTCATCATCACCAGCGCGACCAGCACCCCGGTGAACGTGGCTGCGTTGAGGAGGAACACCCAGCCCGTGCCGATGAGGGTGATGAGCACCCCGGACACCGCCGGGCCGATGATGCGTGCGGTGTTGAAGGTCATCGAGTTCAGCGCGATGGCATTGGGAAGGAAATCCCTGCCGACCATTTCGATGGTGAACGATTGACGGACCGGTGCATCGATCGCGGAGGCGCAACCCAGCACGAAGGCGATGAGGTACACGTGCCACAGCACGACCACCCCACCCACGTCGAGCAGGCCGAGCACCAGGCCGCACAACGCCATCGCCACCTGAGTGGTGATCAGGATTCGCCGCTTGTCGTAGCGGTCGGCGAGCACGCCACCCCACACGGACAGGAACAGGGTCGGCCCGAACTGCAGTGCCATCACGATGCCCACCGCGAGGGCGTTGCCGTCCGACAGGGTCAGGACGAGCCAGTCCTGCGCCACCCGTTGCATCCACGTCCCGACGAGGGACACGATCTGCCCCGAGGCCCACAACCGGTAGTTGCGGGTATGCAGGGCGGCGAACATTCCGGTCTTCTGCCGGGCGGGTGAGGCGGCGTCAGGTTCGGGTGGCACCGTTCCATCTTGCTCCCGACGGCCGAAGCGCCTGCGCTCCGGTGCGGCTACTCGGAGTCGGCGACGATGGCCGTGATGATGCCGACCGCGTCGCGGAGCGTTTTCAACTGGTCCTCGTCGAGTCCGGACAGCCGCTCGTTCATCCAGGCTTCACGGGCGTGCGTCTCGTCGGCGATCAACGCGTGACCGGCATCGGAGAGGGTGACGATGATCTGGCGGCCGTCGGTGGGATGCGCTGCACGCTCGACCAGTCCGAGATCGACGAGCGAGGCGATGACCCGGGTCATCGACGGCGGCTGTACCTTCTCACGGGCGGCGAGATTGCCCGGCGTCATGGCTCCGTCGCGGGCAAGGGTGGCGAGCGCGGACAACTGGGTGAGCGACACCTGGGCGTCGACGCGACGCCCACGCAGATGACGCGTGAGGCGCACGACGGCCAAAGAGAGGTCGCTGGCGAGTGCGCGCGTATCCGTGGTCACGGGAATGACAATACGGGACCGATGGGCCGTCGTTTACGTTACTGCGTCGGTGATCGGGCCCACTGCGAAGTACGCCACGAACAGCAGTGCCACCACCCACATCAACGGGTGAATCTTCTTGACACCGCCACTCGCAGCGTTCAGGACCACCCAGGATATGAAGCCGACACCGATGCCGTTGGCGATCGAGTAGGTGAACGGCATCACGACGATGGTGAGGAACGCGGGCAGTGCGATCGAGAACTTCGAGAAGTCGATGTCGCGGACCTGGCCGATCATCATGGCGCCCACCACAACCAGGGCTGGTGCGGCCGCCTCGATCGGCACCACCGAGTACAGCGGGGTGAGGAACATCGCGGCCAGGAAGAGCAGTCCCGTCACGACATTCGCCAGGCCGGTGCGCGCGCCCTCGGCGATACCGGATGCGGACTCCACGAACACCGTGTTGGACGAAGCGGATGCGCCACCTCCGACGATGGCACCGGTTCCCTCCACGACGAGCGCCCGCCCGATGTTGGGCAGGTTGCCCTCCTGGTCGGTGAGACCGGCTTCCTTGCCGAGTCCGGTCATGGTGCCCATGGCGTCGAAGAAGTTGGCGAGCACGAGAGTGAACACGAGGAGGCTCGCGGCCAGCACGCCGATGCGGACGAAGGCGCCGAAGAGGCTGACGTCGCCGACGAGGCTCAGGTCCGGGAGTTCCGCGACGACATCGGGAGCCGCGGGCACACTGAGGTTCCAACCGTTCGGGTTCACTCCGAGCGACGGGCCCACTCCGGCGACCGCCTCGATGATCGCCGCGAGCACGGTGGTGACGACGATGCCGATCAGCAATCCACCGCGCACCTTACGGACTACCAGTACGCCCATGAGCAGGACACCGAACACGAAGGTCACTGTGGGCCAGGAAGAGATAGATCCGTTGATGCCGAGTCCCACGGGGACCGTCGTTCCGGCGGCGTCGGGAATGCGTCGCACGAATCCGGCGTCCACGAGGCCGATGAACGCGATGAACATTCCGATGCCGGCGGCGATCGCGGATTTCAGTTCGGGCGGAATGGCGTTGAACACCGCGGTCCGGAAACCTGTGAGCGCCAAGACGACGATGATGATTCCGTCGATCACCACCAGGCCCATCGCCTCCGGCCAGGTGACCTGCGGCGCGATGGTGACGGCGAGGAGACTGTTGATACCGAGGCCCGCCGCGATCGCGAAGGGATAGTTGGCCACGATGCCGAAGACGATGCTCATCAGCCCGGCCACGAGGGCGGTGACCGCGGCCACTTGGTTGACGGGGAGGATGTTGCCGAGGACGTCCGTCTTGGCGACGGCGTCGTCCGCGGAGAAACTGCCGAGAATCAGCGGGTTGAGGACCACGATGTACGCCATCGCGACGAAGCTGACCACACCGCCACGAACTTCCGTGCCCACCGTCGAACCACGTTCGGTGATCTTGAAGTAGTTGTCGAGCAGTTTCGGAGCTGCACCCATGTTCTCAATCCCCATCGCCAGAAGTCGCGCGTCGCTACTGGAGATTAGGGCACGGCGACGAGGGTAGCGTTCTTTCGGTGAACGAGACCGCAGACCGACAGCCCCTCACCCGGCGCCTCGCCGACCCGCGACCTGCACTGATCCTGGGCACGCTCGCGTGGGTTGTGGCGATGGTCGTGGTGATCGTCACGGGCGACCGGTGGGCGGATGCGTTGCCGACGTGTATCGCGGGCGTCGTCGTCGGATTCCTCGGCTACGGATTGTTCGCGCTGCAGCGGCGGGCGGCGAGGCGCGGCAGTCGGGGGGCACAGCAGGGTCTGCTCTAGTGGCACAGCAGGGTCTGCTCTAGGGGCGGGTGCTGGTGCGGGCGGGTGAGCGGGTCAGCAAAATCCAGAAGGCCGCCCACAGTGCCCCGAAGACCCAGCCGGCGAGGACGTCGGTGATCCAGTGCGCCGCGAGGTAGACCCGCGACAGCCCGACCATCAGCGTGTAGAGCCCGAGCAGGGTCAGCGCTGCCGCGCGGACATGAGGAAGCACGACGAGGCGAACGACCACGGTACCGACGACACAGGCCAGGATGGCGGTCATCATGGCGTGGCCGGACGGGAACGAGTAGGTCGAGATGTCTACCAGCCGTTCGGGGAGCGGTGGTCGGTCGCGCCGGAACAGTTGTTTCAGGCCGCTCATCACCGCCCAGCCGGACAGCATCGCGCCGCCGACGAGCAGGGCGTCCCGTCGGCGGTCCTGCCGCAGCAGAGTGACGGTGAGTACGACCGAGATGATCCACGCGGCGACGGTTCCCCCGCTGTTCGTGATCGCCGTGACGAGGTCGACCAGCCACAGCGGCCGGTCCTCGATCACCCCGTCCAGAACACTGCTGTCAACGGGCATCGGGCACACCCCAGGTGGCTGCCGCCCAGGACTCGGAGACGTGGGTGGTGCCGTCTTCGTCCACCCACCACGGAACGGTCACTTCGGCATCGAGGGCACCGGTGAGCGATACGGTGAGCTGCGGATGAACCACGACCTTGCCGTGGGGCAGGGGCCGGCCGATGCTGACGTGGGCGAGCACTGCCGTCGGTTCGAGCTCCCATGACACCGGGCGGCCAGTGCTGGTCACGACGCTCCGCACCGCCGCGGAGGCTGTGGCGACATCGAGCAGGTCGGCCAGTGCCTCACCGGTGTCGAGGGCCCCGGCGACCAGACGGTCGTGCGGGACTGCGGCGGCCAACCACGGCTTGTCGAGCACCAGCGCCTCGCCGGCGTCGATTACCGCGCCGGTGACGGCGCGCACATGGTCCGGAAGATGTAGTTCGTCGAGGTCGAGGATCCCCGCAGCAGCGGCCGCGCCCAGCAGGGTGTGCGTGCGCACGATCACGGCCGGGGAAGGCTGCCGCCTGGAGTCGGCGAGACGATCGAGGAGTAGCTGCGCCAGTTCGGGAGAATCGACGGCGGGTGAGGCGAGCGCCGCGGCGAACACGCCCGACTCCGGATGATCGACGGCGTCAAGTAGCCCGGTGAACGTGTCATCGCCCGGTTCACGCAGCAATCCCAGGACCTGGCCGTCCAGTTCTGCGTTGTGCCGTAGCCACCACGCCGTATAACCACCGCGGTCCGCGAGCAGTGGGCGGGTCGACGGATCCGTCGCGAGCATGGTCAGAGCCGTCGCCCAGCGGTCCTCGTCCACGAGGTCGAGGTCACGTACGGCGTCGATCGTCTCGGGATCATCGTCGAGTGTGTCCCACCAGCGGTTCTCGTCGTCGAGGTCGTGATCGGGCCCGGTGGGCAGTTCTGCGCGCAGCACGGTGAAGCCCCAGCCCACACCGACGGCACGTAATGCAGTCTCGCCCACCCGCTCGGCGAAAGCCGGGTCCACCGACGCGAACGGCGAGTCGTCCACCAGAACCGCCGCGAGAGGTGCACCGGGTAGGAGCAATTCGTCGGCGCCGCGCAACTCGCCGTCGATGTCAGGCAGAAGGAGTTCGCCCACCCACGACGGCAGGGCACCGAGCTCGGCGTGTGCGGCGAGCGCGAGCACCACGGTGGACAATTCCTCCGCCGCCGCCACGTCGTCGTGATCGAGGTCCGCGATCTCGGCCCGCAGCGCCGGGTCGGACAGCAGGTCGACGGCGGTCGCGGTCTTGGCGCCGAGCCTCGACAGCAGCGGGTGTGCCGCCTCGGGGTGGACCAGCCGCGTCCAGTCGACACCGAGAACGTCTCCGATGTCGTGACCCAGCAATACCGTTCGCGGTCCGGTCACCGTGCGGCCGTCCGACAGCGGCACGGGAATGGAGGCCAGTTCCTCGGCGGCGAGTGCGTCGACGGCCAGAGGTTCGAGCGCCGCGTACAGGCGAGCCCACCACGTCGGCTCGCGGTCGATCCCGCTGAGCAGTTCGGCGATGCGGGCGAGTCCGATCCTGTGGGTGTCGACGGCGGCCAGAGCGGGCGCCCAGCGCGGGCCCGACAGTTCCGGCACTACCAGGCCGTCCACGATGTCGGCGAGGAGTTCGGCGAGTTCGTCACTGAGTCCGGGAACGACCGATGCCCGGTTGGGCGCCCTGTCCTTACCGCCGACTGTGGGAAGCCACGGTTTCTCCCGCAGTTCGGTCAGGAGCTGTTCTCGCAGAGACGAATCGACCTCGCTGCGAGCGAAACCCGGCAAGGGGACCAGCGCCAGTCGTTGTTTCGGGGGCAATGCCGCCACGAAGTCGGCGTAACCGACCGTCACCTCGGCAAGCGATACGCCGGGCAGCACCCGCCGGCGATCGGGCTGCATCGCAATGTCCGCTATCAACATTGCCGGGATCGACAGTTCCTCGTCCGAGCGAGTGGGGGCGCGCAGGACGTCGTCGGCAGAGGGGCGCACGACGCCGTCGACCACGCGGACCAGCCACCGGGCCCGCCCGGATTCGAATTGCCACCAGTGGTCGTCGCCGACGGCAATGTCGGTCAGCCCGGATGCCAGTGGGTGCTCACGTCTTCGAAACTCCCTGTCCCCCACGGTGATCGAGGCCAGGGAGGGAAGCTCGAGCAGCAGGTCCGGCGCCTCACGGGCCATGTGGGACAGCAACGCGGTCGCGTCGACGGTGTCGCGCAGGGTCAAGACGACCTCGGACGTCGCCCCCGCGACGGGACGGTGGTCGGTGGGCCACGCGAGGCGCAGCGCCGGAACATCGGCACCCGGATCGGCGCCGTCGAACTCCGCGAGCGCAGATCGCGTGCGCTGCGAGGAGAAGGCGACCGAACCGGACGTCGAGCGCAACTCCACCTCGTCGCTCACCGACAACACCGCGGTGAAACCGACCCCGTAACGGCCGACGGTGCCCGCCGACTTGTTCGACGCGCGGAGGGCGACGAGAGCCTGCACCCCGGACTCGTCCAGCGGCGCACCCGTATTGGCGACGCTCAGCACGCGTCCGTCGAGACGCACCCAGAGCTCACCGGGCACGCCCGCGCGCGCTGCCGCGTCGGCGGCGTTCTGCGCCAGCTCGGTCAGCAACCGGTCGCGGTAGCCGGCGTGGACGAGATCGGACTCCGCGGCGGCGTCTTCCCTCAACCGGGTCGGTGAGGTGCGCCACGCGTGCAGCGTCGAGTCCCGAAGGGCACCCGTGCCGAAAGGATCGGCTAGCTGGTCGATGCGGAATCCTCCACGTCGGAGTCCCCGGCCGCGGTCGCCTCGGCCGTCACTGTCTCCGTGTCGGTGTCGGCGGTCCCGGCCTCGGTTCCGGTCGGACCCTCGACCATCTCGACGGCGCCGTCGTCGTAGGCGTCGAACTGCGGCGAACCGGCACCCGACGGCAGCGAGGTGTCCGAATGGGCCCCGCATCCGTATTCGGCGTCGACAACGTGCCCGTCCGCCGCCAACTCATTGCCGCACACGCCGAACGCTCGATGCAGCGACCCGGCGAGCGGCAGATAGAACCCGCACAGGGAGCACGTGGACGGGGCCGCCCTGGCCATCTCGGAATCCGGACCGTACTCGCCGTCGTGCCAGCGTTGCGCGGCGTCGAGACGGCCCTCGAGGCTCATCACCTGTTTGCGGCCGAGCCCGATTTCGAGGGCAGCGTCGTCGACCTCGGGGTCGCCGTTGGCGACGTAGCCGGGAACGAGCCGGGGGTCGCCGGCCGGGGGTGCCAGCAAGTCACCGGCCGACAGATCACCCGGCCGAATGCGTTGATCCCAGGGAATCCAGTCGGGGGCGACGAGGGCATCGGGTCCGGGCAGGAGGGCGATCTCGCTGACGGTGGCGTGATCCGCCGCGGGATCAGCAGCCACCACCACCGCCCACTGCCAGCCCCGGTAGCCCGGAAGGTCGGCAACGAAACGGTGAGTCGCGGCGCACTCGTCCTCGGTGGTGACACCCAGGTACTCGCCGATTCCCCCGTCCTGCAGTTCGGCCAGCGCGGTTCGGGCGAGCTCGACGGCGTCGGTCAGTACGGGGCGCGACACTGCGCGCTCGTCGGAAGAAGCAACACTCACACCACCAGTTTGCCGCACCACCGCAAGTGGATGCCCACCTGGGCTGTCATGCTGGTCCGATGACCGGCGGAAGGCACCTCGTCCCCGCACTCGCGGGGCCCCTCCTCGGGGTCGCGATGATGGTGAGCTCCTGCTCCGCGCAGGCCCCCACAGCGGCCGACGCCCCCGACGCCGAGCTGAGTGTGGAGATACTGCGCACCCTCGATCACGACCCGAATGCCTTCACTCAGGGGCTCGAGATCGCCGGCGACGATCTCTTCGAGGGGACAGGTCGAAGCGGCGAGTCGTGGGTTCGTGCGACAGACATGGGCAGCGGGACCGTCCGCGCTCGGGCCGAGCTCCCTCCCCCACTGTTCGGTGAGGGCATCACCGTCGTCGACGACACGGTGTGGCAGCTGACCTGGCGTGACGGTGTGGCCATCGCTCGGGACCGGGAGACCCTGAGCGAGCAGCGTCGGGTCGCACTGGACGCCGAGGGCTGGGGCATCTGCGCGCTTGCCGACAGCCTGGTAACCAGTGACGGCTCGTCGACCCTCACCTTCCGCGACCCCCGAACGTTCGAAGCGCAGCGCACCGTCCAGGCGCGCCGGGACGGAGTTGCCGTCACTCACCTCAACGAACTCGAGTGCGCGGACGACGGCACCATCTACGCCAATGTGTGGACCACCGACACCCTCGTCCGTATCGACCCCGCCGACGGCGGCGTGATCGCGGCGATAGACGCAAGCGCACTACGCGACGCCTTGCCGCCCGGGCCGCGGGACGTCGACGTCCTCAACGGCGTCGCCCAGATTCCCGGAACCGACCGTTTCCTCCTCACCGGAAAATACTGGCCGCGCATGTTCGAGGTCCGATTCGTTCCCTGACAGGCCGGTCCCACCAGCTTGCCCGGGGTTGCTGTGGTCGGATGTCCGCCGACTAGGACAGAATTGGGGAGTGACCGGACCGCGCGAACCCTTCGACTCCGACAGCAGTCGGGCGCCCCACGGCAATTCCGGGCCCACCGCTCATCCCGGCTACGACAATTATCCTCCGGCTGCCCGCTCCGGAGGACGACGTACGCCGTTACCGCCCCTGCATCCGGTGGGCGGTGGGCAGCGATCCCGGTCGGAGGAGGACCGGGCGAACGCCCCCAAGGCGCCGCCGATGCCGCGCAAGCTCACGGTCACCCGGGTAGCCGCCATGCGCAGTCGCGAGCTGACCAACAGGACGATCGCCACTTTCCACCGGGCAGCGAAAGCTGACGGGGCCGACAAATCGGGACTCACCGCGCTCACCTATGCGGTGATGACCAACAACGCGACCGATGCGGCCATCGCCGTCGCGCTCGCGAACACCCTGTTCTTTTCCGCGGCGACGGGCGAGGACAAGACCAAGGTCGCGCTGTACCTTCTGATCACCATCGCCCCGTTCGCGGTCATCGCCCCACTGATCGGCCCGATGCTCGACCGTCTTCAGCACGGTCGGCGCATCGCCCTCGCGTCGTCGTTCGGACTGCGTACCGCGCTCGCGATCATCCTGGTCTTCAACTTCGACAGCTGGGTGCTCTATCCCGCCGCACTCGGGATGATGGTGCTCAGTAAGTCGTTCTCGGTCCTCAAGAGCGCTGTCACACCACGAGTACTACCGCCCGAGATCGACCTCGTCCGGGTCAACTCCCGGCTCACCGTGTTCGGTCTCCTCGGCGGAACCATCGGCGCGGGTGCTCTCGCGGGCGCTCTCGCACTGGCCACCGGATCGTCCATGGCGACGTTGTGGCTGGCCGCGGTGATCACCGTCCTCGGTGCCTACCTGAGCATGCGTATCCCGTCGTGGGTGGAGGTGACCGAAGGCGAGGTCCCGGCCACCCTCACCTATCACGGTGACGACCGGCGCACCGAGGTCATCGACCGCACCCGGGTGACGCCGGAGGCGGACGCCGGGCCCAAGTCGGGCAAGCGCAGGCAGCCGCTGGGACGGGCGGTCATCACCGGGCTGTGGGGCAACAGCACGATCCGCGTGCTCACCGGGTTCCTCACCCTGTACATCGCGTTCGTGGCGAAGTCCCGGACCGACCACGAACCGCTGATCCAGGCCGCGATGCTGGGCTTGGTCGGGGCGGCCGCCGGCATCGGGAACTTCACCGGCAACGCCGCCGGCGCCCGCCTCAAACTCGGCCGTCCGGCCCTGATCGTCCTGCGTTGCACGGGCGCCGTCTGGGTGGTGGCCGTGATCGCTGCCGTCACCGACAACCTCCTGACCGCAGCCGTTGCCACCCTCGTCGGGTCGGCGGCGAGCGCCCTGGCCAAGGTGTCGCTGGACGCATCCTTGCAACACGATCTGCCGGAAGAATCGATCGCCTCGGGATTCGGTCGTTCGGAGACGGTGCTGCAGCTCAGCTGGGTGGTGGGCGGTGCGCTGGGCGTCCTGCTCCCCACCGAGTACTGGATCGGATTCACCGTGGTGTCGGCGGTCATGACCGTCGGGCTGGTGCAGACGGTCCTCACCTACCGGGGCAGCACGCTGCTGCCAGGCCTCGGCGGAAAGCGGCCCGACCTCGCCGAACAGGAAGTAACTCAGCCAATCTCGACCCACAGGGCCGACCGATCGACGGGAAATGTGACGTAAGTGAGTATCCAGGCGCGAACCAAGAAGACCCTGGCACTGATCACCGTGGGACTGGTGGTGGCGGCCGTGGCCTTCGTCGGGGTTCTGTACGCGCTCATTCGGGACTCCGATCCCCGCCTGCCCGAGATCACCGCCTTCGCGCACGGCCACGCCGAGCAGGTGGCGCCACTGGCGTTCTGCAATCTGTATCTCGAGAACTGCGAGACGGGCCGGCTTGCCGAGCTGAACGTGCCCCCCGGATCCGCGCTGCAGTTGTCGCTGCCCCAGGAGATCGTCGACGCACCGTGGCGCATGGTCGTCGTCTATCAGGACCCGTCGGGGCAGGTCGTCGTGCAGGAGAGGGCGCACCGCGCGGGTGAGACCCGTGCAGTGACCGTGCCGTCGACGGAAGAATTACAGCTGGCCGGAGTCGAAATCCAGTTGCCCTCCGCCGTCATCGACGAGCAGGGGCTGACGCAAGCGCGGGCCGCCTGGTCGATCAAGACGGCCTGATTCGACAGCAAGCGAAAAAGGAACCCCGCACCGTGTCGTGGTGCGGGGTTCCTTTTTGCAGAAAGCGTTCTGTCAGCTGTCGAGTTCCCGGGCGACGGCGCGGACCACCTCGGAGATGCGCTGAGCCGTCTTGCGGTCGGGGTATTTGCCCCGGCGCAGGTCGGGCTGCACCTTCGCCTCGAGAAGCGTGATCATGTCCTCGACCATGCCGTGCAATTCGTCGGGGGTGTGCTTCTTCGCGGAAGGTTCCTTGCGCCCGGCGTTCTGGCGCAGCGACGGCGCCGGGTCGAGCACTTTCAAGCTCAACGCCTGAGGACCGCGCCGCCCGGCGGCCATGCCGAACTCGACGCGCTGACCGGCCTTGAGGCCCTCGACGCCTTCGGGCAGAGCGGACGAACGGACATAGACGTCCTCCCCCTCTTCCTGCGACAGAAAGCCGAAGCCCTTTTCGACGTCGTACCACTTCACCTTGCCGGTCGGCACCGCGTTCACCCGCTCATCACTTGAAGTGCAATTGGTATGCAAAACAACGCGCCCCACCTTTGGTGCGGGACGCGCAGTATCCACAGTCTACCTTGCACACACTGCCTCCGGCATTCGGGTTTCCAGGCATTATCGTTGCTGGTGTGCCCCCAGAATCGACTCCCCCGAGCACGCCCGGGACCCCCCGCACCCACGATGGTCTGTTGCGGGTGGCGCTTGCCTTGTTCGCGGTCGGGTTCCTCGCGATCGTGGCGATCTTCCTCACCCCGGTGGTCTCGGACAGCGATCCCGGCCTCGTCCTGTATCTCATCGCGCTCGCGTGCCCGATCGGGTTCCTCCTCGGGATCGTGGCGGCGCTGAGACAGGGCCGACGAACACGCTGATCGTGCACACGCTCGGCGACGACATCCAGACCCTCACTACGACGGGACGATCATGAGACTTCTGCTCAACATCATCTGGCTGATCTTCGGTGGGCTCTGGCTCGCCCTGGGCTACTTCGTCGCCGGAATTCTCTGCTGCATTCTGATCATCACCATTCCGTTCGGGATCGCCTCCTTCCGCGTCGGCGTCTACGCGCTGTGGCCGTTCGGGAAGACGGTCGTCGACAAACCGACGGCCGGGGTGGCGTCGCTGATCGGCAACGTCATCTGGTTCATCATCGCCGGTCTGTGGCTGGCGATCGCCCACATCGTCACCGCGGTTGCCATGGCGATCACCATCATCGGCATCCCCCTCGCCGTCGCGAACATCAAGATGATTCCGATCTCGCTCATGCCTCTCGGCAAGGACATAGTCGACGCTCCACGCTGATGTGACGTTACTCACATAACGGCCCGGTAACAGAAGAGCAACGGGTCGGCGATAGGCACGTCTCGCCGCTACTAGCTGGGAAGAGTCCGCGAGGCCCCGAATAGTGGGCTGCATCAGGCACGGACACGCGGCGTTATCAAATGGTGACACTGAGGCCTCGGACCGTTACCGTCGTCAGCGGTCGAGCAAACATCGGCCACATCCGGCCCGCCGCGCCAAGCCTCGTCCCGCGGGTACCGGAGTCCCGACGAAGCATTCCAGGGACGAGGACGGGGGACCCAAAGTCCTCCAGGGAACACGAGTTCCCAGGCGGACACCGGTCCTAATGTGCCACGCACAGTCGGATCTTGGGGTGAAGCCAGACCCTCTCCAAGCCAGGAGGGGTGAGGCCGGGCGACCTCTCAGCCCGAACCCGACAGCTGACCTCGCAGGCGCGTGTGGAGAGGATCTCGACCCACTATGAGCGGACGTCATCGCAAGCCCACCACCACCGGCCGTACCGTCGCCAAGGTCGCCGTCACCGGCGCCATCATGGGCGTCGCCGGAGCAGCCTTCTCGGGCACCGCCAACGCAGCCCCCGATTCCGACTGGGACCGCCTCGCGCAGTGTGAGTCCGGCGGCAACTGGGGCATCAATACCGGAAACGGCTACCAGGGCGGCCTGCAGTTCTCGCCCAGCACGTGGAACGCACACGGCGGCAGCCAGTACGCCGCCACCGCCAACCAGGCTTCACGCGAAGAGCAGATCGTCGTTGCCGAGCGTGTTCTCGACTCGCAGGGATGGGGCGCATGGCCGTCCTGCTCCTCGAGCCTCGGCCTGAGCAGCGCCCCCACCCAGCGCAACGCGCCGGCCACCGTGCCCGACGTCCCGGAGGCCCCGGCGCTCCCCGACCTCACCAGCGGCGTTCCGAGCACCAATGCGGCCCCGCAGGCTGCGGACGCCATCGACTCGGCCATCGAGGCCGTCAAGGCTCAGGGTATCCAGATCGATCCCCAGATCCTGCAGCTCATCGACGCCAACCGGGCCCTGCTTCCGCAGTAAGTCCTCTCGGCCCAGCGAAGAGGGGCCCTGCACCATTCCGGTGCAGGGCCCCTCTTCTGCCGTTGTACTAGCGGTTGATCACCGTGTGCGGATGCGCGTACGGCAACGACTCCGCCGGCAGCGGGAACTCGGTGTCCTCGCCGAACGGGGACAGACCGCCCGCCCGGCTCGACGACAGTTCGGTCACGGCGTGATCTCCATCGGCGGTTTCGGGCCACCCTGGATCCACATACTGCTTCTTAGAATTGTTAGCCACGGGGACATTTTGACAGGAGCGGTCGGCGACGTACAGCCCAGGTCTCTAATCTGATAGTCGATGACCGACACCGACGACACCGTCACGACCCCCGGCGCCGCTACGAGCAGCGCCGGCGGCGCAAGTCTCGCCGACTGGCTGGCAGCGCGCAGCGACGCCCACCTGATCGCGCTGCTTCGTGCGCGCCCCGACTTGGCGGTCCCCCCGCCTGCCACGATCGTCGTTCTCGCCGGACGCGCCGAACAGCGGGCGTCGGTGGCCCGTGCCGCCGACAATCTCACCTCGCTCGAGTTCGGCATCCTCGAATTACTCGCCCTCGACAAAGCGGACGAGATGCCTGTCTCCCGCGCCACACTCCTGGGTGCAGTGGGGACGAGGGTGACCAAGAAGACGGTCGACGCCACCCTCGACACCCTGCGGTCGCTGGCACTGGTGTGGGGCGATGCCGACAATCTCCGCATCGTTCCCGCCGTCGTCGCGACCATTCCGTGGCGTGTCGGACGTATCGCCGAGCCCACGGAGACGCTCGACGAGGCCGGCATCACCGCGGCTCTGGCACAGCTGGTGACGGTCGAACGCGACATCCTCGAGACGCTCGCCCGCTCCACGTCCGTCGGTCGGACGCGGGACGCGGCCCCGGGAACGCCTGCCGATCGGCCCGTGCAGCGCCTTCTCGCCGCAGGACTCCTGCGCTGGGTCGACGAAGAGACGGTGGAGCTGCCGTTCCAGGTGCGTCAGGTCCTGCGCGGCGAAGCCGCTTTCGACCCCACCTCCCTGACGCCGCCCGCCGTGACCGGCCGTAAGTACAAACCGGCCGACATCAATGCCGCAGCGGCGGGTGAGGCCCTCGAATTGGTCCGCCACTGCGAGGACGTCGTCAAGGTGCTCGGGGAGGCGCCCGCGCCCGCCCTGCGGGCCGGCGGTCTGGGTGTCCGGGAGCTACGGCGCATCGCGAAGGTGTCCGGGATCGACGAGAACCGGCTGAGTCTGCTGGTCGAGCTTCTCGCGGCGGCCGGGTTGATCGCGAGCGGCGCGCCTGATCCGGCTCCGCCCTCGGACAGTGGGGACAGCTACTGGGCGCCGACGGCCGCCGTCGACAACTGGCTGAACGCGCCGATCGCCCGGCGGTGGCACGCATTGGCCGCCGGATGGCTCGAGCTGCCGCGCATGGCGTGGTTCATCGGTATGCGCGATTCCAACGACAAACCGGTTGCCGCCTTGTCGGAGGAGGTGCGGGCGCCGTCCGCACCCCGCGACCGGCAGACGATCCTCGGGCTTCTCGCCGAACTCGGGAGCGGTCAGTCCGCAGCGCCCGCGGAATTGAGCCGACTGCTCGCGTGGCGACGCCCGAGGTGGGGTGCCCGACTGCGCGTCCATGCGGTGGAGCGGACCCTCGACGAGGCCGCGACTCTCGGTCTGGTCGCACGCGGCGCCCTCAGCTCTGCCGGTCGTGCGCTCATTCACGGCGGTGACGCCGAGGCGGAGATGCATGCCTCACTCCCCGAGCCCGTCGACCACGTTCTCGTGCAGGCCGACCTCACCGTCGTCGCTCCGGGACCGCTCACGCCCGACCTGCTCGAGCAGATCGCCCTGGTCGCGGACATCGAGTCGGCCGGTGCCGCGTCCATGTACCGGATCAGCGAAGACAGCGTGCGCAGGGCACTCGACGCCGGGATGACGGCCGCCGAGCTGCACAGCCTCTTCACGACCCGGTCGCGCACCCCCGTGCCGCAGTCGTTGTCGTACCTGATCGACGACGTTGCCCGGCGGCACGGACGGCTGCGGGCCGGAGTCGCCTCGTCCTTCGTCCGCTGTGAGGATCCCGCCCTGCTCGCCGAGGTGCTGGCGTCACCCGTGGCCGCGTCATTGGCGCTCCGCGCGCTGGCGCCGACGGTGGCGGTGTCGCAGGCCCCGCTGCGGGAGGTACTGAACGAACTGCGCGCCGCCGGGTTCGCGCCCGCGGGTGAGGATTCTTCGGGAGCGCTGGTCGACCTTCGTCCGCGGGGCGCGCGGGTGCTGACCCGTCGCAAGGCCCCCGGGTCTCGAGCACCGGCCGTCGCCACCGACGCGCAGCTCGACGCAGTGGTCCGCACCCTGCGTGCGGGTGATCTGGCCGCATCGACTCACGGCCGCGGCAGCATCCGCGCCGACGGGTCGCGAGCCAGCAGTGCCGCCACCGTCGCACTGCTCAGCACTGCCGCCCGGGAGAAGAGCAGCGTGTCCATCGGCTACGTCGACGCGCAGGGCGTCGCGACGCACCGCATCGTCGACCCCGTGAGCGTCGGCGGTGGTCAACTCGACGCTTTCGACCCGGCGAGTGGCAGTGTCCGTCGCTTCACGTTGCACCGAATCACCTCCGTCGCACGAGTCGACTGAACGGCGCCTCGGATAACGATTGTGCGCAAACACCTGGACTCAGGGTTTCCGGGCAATAACGTGTTACGGGTATGTACCTGGCCGGGGACGACTACCAGGAGGCTGGAACATGAGTGTTACCGGAACGGGCCGGCGGACGATGCTGCGCGCAGTCGTACGTCTGATGGTCGCGGTGGTCATTCTGCCGTTGGCATTCGTACTGGCCGGAGGCGGAACTGCTGCGGCGAATCCGTATGACCGGCTGCGTGAACACTGGGTTGCCGCCCCGGGAGGTGTCGGGCAGATCAAGGTACGGATTTGGCTGGCGAACAACGGCAGCAACAAGGCCCTGTACCTGCTCGACGGCCTCCGCGCACCCAACGACGTCAGCGGCTGGGAGCACGAGACCAACGCCGCGTGGCTGTCGGATCACGGAATCAACGTGGTCGAGCCCGTCGGCGGGATGTCCAGCTTCTACTCGGACTGGTACGCCCCGAGCAATACCAACGGACAGCCCTACACCTACAAGTGGGAGTCGTTCCTGACCCAGAACCTGCCCGACTTCCTCGCGAACGTGTACGGCATCAGTCGGACGAGCAACGCCGTGGCCGGCTTGTCGATGGGCGGCAACGCAGCCCTCATCCTCGCCGCATACCACCGCGACCAGTTCACGTTCGCCGGTTCGATGTCCGGATACCTCAACCTGTCGGCACCGGGCATGCGCGAAGCCATTCGGGTGTCGATGCTCGACTCCGGCGGCTACAACTCCGACTCCATGTGGGGGCCGCCGTGGGATCCGGCCTGGCTCCGCAACGACCCCTTCGTCGTCGCCCCCCTCCTCCGTGGGCTACCGATGTGGATCTCCGCCGGAAGCGGGCTGCCCGGTGCGTACGACCGGCCGGACTCCGCCATCGGCGTGTTCAACACCAGCACGGCAATGGGCCTCGAAGCGATCGCCCTCGCCCAGAACCGCGCCTTCCAGGTACGGCTCGACACACTGGGAATCCCCGCGCACTACGACTTCCCCGCATCCGGAACCCACACCTGGGGTTACTGGCAAGATCAGCTCTGGGCCATGCTCCCGATGATGAAGGCGTCGATCGGCGCCTGATCCCCCCTGTGAGTACTTGTTAACCGCGGGCGGTTAACAAGTACTCACAGGGCATTTCATGGCGTGGATCACAATCTCTGGACTTCCATGCCCGTGCTCGCCAAAATTTCTCATGCGCCGCTCGTCATCACGTAGCAGGTTGTCCGTGTAGCGCCCCTGCCAGCTGATATAGATCGTTGGCAGGGGCTGCGCTTGGCTGCGCCGCACGACTCGCGGTGTCGCCCCACCCCATCAATCGCGGTGAGCCGACAGTAGCCACGCAGGCAGCATGGCCCGGCCCTTGTCGTCGCGCTCCCAGTTCGCGGCCTCCTCCGGTCCGAGCAGCGCGTGGATGAAGGCGGGGCGAACGTCGTCGATGTTCCAGTACTCCGCGACGGCCTCGCGTAACTCTTCCTCGGTCACCGGATTCGGTCCTTGCCCCTCGGGGAAGGCACCCTTCGCGAACACCAGGATGTAGTAGTGCGCACCGGGTGCCGCCGCTCGGGCGACGGCGTGCAGGTAGTCGCGGCGACGGTCAACGGGCAGCGAATGGAACAGGGTGCTGTCGACGATCGTGGCGAACCGTCCGTCGAAGCCTGTGAAAGAACTGATGTCCGCCACCTGAAAGGTGGCAGTTGTCAGTCCACGGTCCGCCGCGGCCGCCCGAGCCACGCCAATGGCCGTCGGCGACAGGTCCAGACCGACCACCGTGTACCCCTGCGCCGCCAAGTGGAGGGAAGTCTCGGCGTGTCCGCAGCCCGCGTCCAATACGTCGCTGCGGAACTTGCCCTCGGCGATCAGTCCGGCGATTTCGGGTTGCGGCTCACCGATGTTCCATGGCACCGGTCCCGAAAAATTCTCCGCATCCCCGCGGTAGATGTCATCCCACGGCGCAACCTGGTCGTCGGTCATGACATCGACGGTACGCCCGCGCTTTCCCCGCCACAGCGCATCGGCACGGCGCTGATTGTGAGTCGCTAACCGGTCAAGTTCACCTCGATGCAGTAGGTGCGTTGCGGTTCCGAGAAGGCGATGGGAAATGCGGCGTCGAACTGGTTGCACAGGGATTCGTCGTCCTGGCCGTCGACGCGTTCGACCACTGTGACGGTGTCGGGTTGGGAACAGACACCCGGAACGATTCTGCCGTCGTCCTCGAGGAGGTAGCACGAATCCTTCACCATGTTCGGGATCAGGCACAGCGTGCTTTCGACGGTGTCGTCCTCCCCCACCAGCGTGTAGGAGAAGTAGTCGTCACCGCACTGGACGTCACCGTCCTGCTTGGTGGCCACCTCGTACGTGGCGTCGTCGTCGGAGCAGTCCCGCTTTTCGTGCTCGGTCTCGGCGGCCGTGGTCGAGGCGGATTCGAAGAAGACGCAATCTCCGACGTCGAGGCTGTTCTGGTCGGCACTACGCACTGTGAACAGGCCGACTGCGGCGACAGCGGCGAGGAGCACCACGGCGACCACAGCGAGGGTGATGAACAGGCCCTTGCGCGACTTCTTCGGAGGCGGATACTGACCGCCGGGCGGGTACTGCCCGTACTGTCCCGGCGGCGGACCGTACTGGCCCTGCTGTCCCGGCGGCGGACCGTACTGACCCGGCTGTCCCGGCGGCGGACCGTACTGGCCCTGCTGGTAAGGCTGCTGCGGGTACTGGCCCTGCTGGTAGGGCTGATTCTGCTGGTACGGCTGCTGCGGGTTGTTCGGCGGCTGGCCGGGGGTGTTCGGATCGGGACGTGAGGGGTCGGGGGGCTGGGTCATCTCAGGCCTCGTCTCTGGGGGAACCACCGGCTCACCTCTCAATTTAGGCGGCCACCGCCCAGAATGTGCTGGTATCGAGCCAGGTGAGAGGTGGCGACGTGGCGCGCCGACGCCCATACCAGGACAATGGACAGGCTGGCCAGAATCCGGCGTGACAAGGAGGCTTCCGTGACCGACGGACCGTTGATCGTCCAATCCGACAAGACGTTGCTGTTGGAGGTTGATCACGAACGCGCGAACGACGCCCGGCAGGCGATCGCGCCGTTCGCCGAACTCGAGCGTGCGCCGGAACACGTCCACACCTACCGCATCACTCCCCTGGCCCTGTGGAATGCGCGAGCGGCCGGGCACGACGCCGAACAGGTGGTCGACGCCCTCGTCAACTTCTCCCGCTATGCCGTGCCGCAGCCTCTGCTGGTCGACATCGTCGACACCATGGCCAGGTACGGCCGCCTGCAGCTGGTGAAGAACCCCGCGCACGGGTTGACCCTCGTCAGTCTGGACCGCGCCGTGCTCACCGAGGTGACCCGGCACAAGAAGATTGCCCCGATGCTCGGCGCCCGTGTCGACGACGACACCGTGGTAGTTCACCCGAGTGAGCGCGGACGACTCAAGCAGCTCCTCCTCAAGGTGGGCTGGCCGGCCGAAGACCTCGCCGGATATGTCGACGGTGAAGCCCACCAGATCGACCTCGACTACGACGGCACGTCGCCCGGATCGGCGGACGGCCATTGGCATTTGCGCGACTATCAGGAAATGGCAGCCGATTCCTTCTGGGCGGGCGGTTCCGGTGTCGTCGTCCTTCCCTGTGGCGCAGGCAAGACCATGGTCGGTGCCGCCGCCATGGCCAAGGCGAAAGCCACCACGTTGATCCTCGTCACGAACACCGTCGCGGGACGCCAGTGGAAGCGGGAGCTCATCGCCCGCACCTCCCTCACCGAGGAGGAAATCGGCGAATATTCCGGTGAGCGCAAGGAGATTCGGCCGGTCACCATCGCCACGTACCAGGTGATCACCCGCCGGACCAAGGGCGAGTACAAGCACCTCGAACTGTTCGACTCCCGCGACTGGGGCCTCGTGATCTACGACGAGGTCCACCTTCTTCCGGCCCCGGTGTTCCGGATGACCGCCGACCTGCAGTCCCGTCGCCGCCTCGGCCTCACCGCCACGTTGGTGCGTGAGGACGGTCGCGAGGGTGACGTCTTCTCGCTGATCGGCCCCAAGCGGTACGACGCACCGTGGAAGGACATCGAGGCCCAGGGCTGGATCGCTCCCGCCGACTGCGTCGAGGTGCGGGTCACGTTGACCGATGCCGAGCGCATGGCCTACGCAGTCGCCGAACCCGACGAGCGGTACAAGCTGTGTTCCACAGCACACACGAAAATCGCAGTGGTCAAATCGATCCTCGAGCGGCATACCGATGCACCCACGCTCATCATCGGCGCCTACCTAGACCAACTCGACGAGTTGGGCGAGGCGTTGAACGCACCGGTCATCAAGGGCTCCACCAAGAACAAGGAACGTGAGGAACTTTTCGACAGCTTCCGGGCAGGTGACATCCAGACGTTGGTGGTGAGCAAGGTCGCCAACTTCTCGATCGATCTTCCGGAAGCCTCCGTCGCGGTACAGGTTTCGGGCACGTTCGGTTCGCGGCAGGAGGAAGCCCAGCGGCTCGGACGGCTGCTGCGCCCCAAGCAGGACGGCGGCCAAGCGCACTTCTACTCCGTCGTCGCCCGCGACACCCTCGACGCCGAGTACGCCGCACACCGGCAGCGCTTCCTGGCGGAGCAGGGCTATGCGTACCGGATCACCGACGCCGACGACCTTCTCGGGCCCGCCATCGGGTGACTCCGCCGCCGCGGAGCCTGGGACTCTAAGCTGGTGCCGTGCGACATTTCGAGTTCACCGTCGATCGGGCCTACGCGAAGTCTGTGAATCAGACGTTCGCCGATATGCGACGCCTCCAGGTGTCCGCGGTCATCGTTGCCCTGCTGTTCGCGGCCGCGGCTGTGGGGCTGATCCTGCTCGGGCATCCGTGGTCGATCATCCTCGGCGTCGTGGTGGCGCTCGTCGCTCTCACGTCGGTGTGGGTGGCGTTCTGGGTGCCCAAGAAGGTGGGCAGCATCGAAGACCTGTATGCGAAGAGCCCACTGGTTCCGGCCGTGATCTCGGAGGTGCACCCGCGTGCGCTCACGCTGCTGTCGCTGATCGACGCGGCGAAGCCTGCGGCAGGGCGGCCGTCGTACGTGCTGGTCACCCGGAACGTTCCGATCCGTGCACATCAGAAGCAGAACGTCGGCGACAGGGTGCCGTCCGTCGCGCTTCTGAGCGACCGCAACACGCACAGCGCCGCCGACACCTGGGAGATGGTCAGTCCGATGCCCATCGCCTGGGGGACGCGCGACTCCTCGGTGCGCGCCCGTGCGGCCGAGGCCATCGATCAGGCGGAGTGGGAATTTCTGGAGAGCAAGATTTCCGAGTCGGAACACGTGCGCACGAGTCCCGATCAGCGAGTGGCCGTGTCCGAGCACGAGCTTCCCGAGAGCCTGCGCTGAACTAGCCGGGCCAGCCGTCTGCCGGCGTGCGCGGGTCGTCCCTCAGCAGCGCTGCCATCCACGAATCCCGCCGGACTCCACGTTGGAGCAGCCCACGGCGCTGCACTCCCTCGAACCGGAATCCCAGTTTACGGGCCACCGCCGCGGAGTCGTGGTTGCCGACGAAGGCACGCCACTCGATGCGTTCGAGACCCATCCCACCCGGCCGAAACGCAAAGTCGCACACCACCTCCACCGCGGCTGCCATGAGACCCCGAGAGCGGGCACCGGCGGCGAGCCAGTATCCGATTTCGGCCGACGAGTTGTCGCGCGCGAGTAGCCCGATCATTCCCACCGCCGGTCCGTCGGCGCGCTCGCGTATTGCCCAGACCGGGCTGCGATCCGCCCATCCGGAGGGGACGGTCCGCCGCACGAAGTGCTCGGCGTCCGATTGTGCATAGGGCGAGGGCATGGTGGTCCACTCGGCGATCGCGGAGTCGCTACAGGCGGCACAGATCGCGTCGATGTCGCTGACGACCGGCGGGCTCAGCCACACGGTGCCGGTGTTCAGGGTGACGACGAACATGCCGCCACTGTAGGCCTGCGAGCCGGCGATCAGCGCAGCGCCGGGAGTACTTCCTTCTCGAACAGCTCGATACCGGACGTGTCGTACGCGGCTTCGGGAAAGTAGAAGATGCCGTAGGTCATGCCCTGCGCCTTCAGAGCGGACAGCTTCTCGATGATCTGATCCGGGGTACCCACGCCCGGCATTCCGCGGAAGGCGCCGAGAGTTCCCTCCGCCGCCTCGGCGCCGACATAGGGGGTGACGCGCTCGACCAGCGTGGCCAGTCGTTGCTCGACCTCGGCCTCGGTGGTTCCGATTGCGACGTTGTAGTTGGCCGACCGGACGATGGCATCGAAGTCGGTTCCGACGTCCTCACAGTGCCTGCGGAGGATCTCGGACTTGTGGGCGAATCCTTCGGGAGTGCCGTCGAAGTTGGTGTACTGCGCGTACTTCGCCGCGATCTTCAGGGTCACCTTTTCGCCGCCACCGGCAATCCACAGGGGAATACCGCCCTCTTGGAGAGGAAGTGGCCGCACGATCGCCCCGTCCACCTGGTAGTGCGTGCCTGCAAGGGTCGCGCTGCCGTTAATCCAGGCCTGGCGCAGAATCTGAACGCCTTCTTCGAGGCGACCGAGACGCTCACCGGGCGAGGGGAATCCGTATCCGTAGGCCCTCCACTCGTGCTCGTACCAGCCGCCTCCGATGCCCATCTCCACTCGCCCACCGGAGATGAGATCGGTGGTGGCGGCCACCTTGGCCAGATACGCGGGATTGCGGTAGCTGACCGCGGTGCACATCTGGCCGAGCCGCACCCGCGAGGTGACGGCAGCGAGAGCGGACATCAGGGTCCACGCCTCGTGGGTTGCCTCCTCGGTGGGCGCCGGAACGGTGTGGAAGTGGTCGTACACCCAGAGCGAATCCCAGGAGCCGCGGTCGGCACGCAACGAGAAGTCGCGCATCACCGCCCACTGCTCGGAAGGATCGATACCGACGAGGTCGAGGCGCCAGCCTTGAGGAACGAACAATCCGAAGCGCATGAGAAGAATGTACCCACAGTCCAGGTAGTCCTGCAGGGTGCGGCGCCACCCGCGGCCCGATCGTTTGAACAGGCGCTACCGTCACAGCATGGCCCGCTTTCCTTCCACCGAACAGTGGTACCGATGGAGCGCGAAACACAGTCGCGGAATCGACGTGTGCGTTGCCGGCGTCGTCACCGTTCTCAGTCTCCTCACCGCGGCGGAGGCGAGCGTGACCGCGGTGGTCGTTTCCTTGGGGATGACGGTGCCGCTGGCCTGGCGTCGTTCGCACACGGTGGTGTCGGGTTTCGTCATCGCCGCGTTCTCCGTGCTGCACCTTGTCGTGATCGCACACACCCTCCTGCTGTCCGTAGTCGCGGTCCCCATCGCGCTCTACGCTTTCGCCGCCTACGGTCCGCGGTGGAGTAGTTTCACTGCGCTCGGTCTCGCCATGGTCGGGGCTGTGGGCGCGACGGTGAAGTACTTCTCCGACAGCAAGTCGTCCGAGATACTCGTGTACAACTCCCTCGCCTTCGTCGTCTTCGTCCTCGCGGTGTGGGCCTTCGGTGACCTGCGCCGGGTTCGGATGAAGGAACTCGACGGGCTGGCAGAGCGAGCTCGGCTCCTCGGACTCGAACGGGAACAGGAAGCCGAGATCGCCACCATCACCGAGCGCACGCGGATTGCCCGGGAGATGCACGATATCGTCGCCCACTCGCTGACCGTGGTCATCGCTCAGGCCGACGGTGGGCGGTACGGGGCCGCCCAGGATCCCGCAGCGGCTGTCGCTGCGCTGGAGACGATCGCCGCCACAGGCAGGCAAGCGCTGACGGATATGCGGGCCCTGCTGTCTGTGTTGCGGGAGGACCGACCCCGGGACTTCGCCATGATCCCCGGTGCGTCGGATATCGAGTCGCTCGTCGCAGACCTTCGCAGAAGTGCGGTGGACGTGCACCTGCAGATCGAAGGTAACCCGCGGGAACTGCCCCCGGGAACGAGTCTGACCGCGTACCGGATCGTGCAGGAGTCGCTGACCAACGTGCTCAAGCACGCCGGGCCGGGGGCGCACGCCGACGTCGAAATGAGCTGGAGCGAGCACGATCTGGTTGTCACTGTCGTGGACGACGGCCGGGGCGTTTCGGCGGCGCTCATCGAACCATCCGCAGGTGGGCAGGGCTTGATCGGGATGACCGAGCGCGCACGACTTCACGGCGGCCGGGTGACGGCTGGTCCCAAACCTGGTGGCGGCTATCGGGTCCGCGCCGTCCTCCCTCACGGAAACACCTAGGGTGAGTGCATGGACGAACACGGCGGCCGCATCGATGTTGCGCTGATCGACGACCAGCAACTGGTCCGCGCCGGATTCCGGATGGTCATCGATTCGCAGCCGGACCTGTCGGTGGTAGTCGAGGCGTCGGACGGGCGGCAGGCGCTCACCGAACTCGCGGCACGTCGCGTCGATGTCGTTTTGATGGATGTGCAGATGCCGCGCATGGACGGCATCGAAACCACCCGCCAGCTGCTGGCCGCAGAAGATGCGCCGAAAGTGGTGGTACTCACCACTTTCGACAACGACGAATATGTCCTGTCCGCAATCCGGGCGGGTGCGAGTGGCTTTCTCCTCAAGGACGTTCCACCGGAACAGTTGCTCGACGGTATCCGGACGGTGCACCGGGGCGACGCTGTGATCGAGGCACGGGCCACTCGCCGCCTCCTCCAGCACGTGGGGCCGTTACTCGAGGATTCGATGGACCGCGCACAGCTTCCGGAGGAACTGACACCCCGTGAGGTGGAAGTCCTCGAGGCCATGGCGTATGGGCTGTCCAATACAGAGATCGCGGCGCAGCTCCACATATCGGAGACCACGGTGAAAACGCATGTGGGACGCGTCCTGTCGAAAACGCACTCACGAGACAGGGTGCAAGCGGTGGTGTTCGCGTTCCAGGTCGGTTTGGTGCGCCGCTCGGACCTTCTCGGTACCGAGGACTGACGCTGGGGGCCCACGTCGTCCTACCGGGGGATGACGGCCGCCGCCGAAAGATGGCTCCGCGCTCCGACGCGCACACCGCTTCACCTGCAATAACGTCGATTCCGTGATGACAAGGACCAACACGGAGGTGGGGACGACGATGCAGGCTGCGGTCCGCGCGAGCGGAGTGACGAAGGTATACGGCACGGGTGAGACAGCGGTGCAGGCGCTGGGCGGGGTGGACGTCGATTTCGCACGAGGCGAATTCACCGCCATCATGGGTCCGTCGGGTTCCGGCAAGTCGACACTGATGCACTGCCTGGCCGGACTGGACACGGTGTCGGCCGGCCGCGTGTTTCTCGGCGACACCGAGGTTACCGGGTTGGGCGATGGGGAGCTGACCGAACTGCGGCGTGAGCGGATCGGATTCGTGTTCCAGGCATTCAACCTCCTGCCGGTTCTGAGCGCACGAGCCAACATGATGTTGCCGATGCGCCTGGCGGGCAGCACCCCATCGCCACAGTGGATGGCGGAAGTGGTCGCCAAGCTCGGGCTCACCCACCGGCTCGATCATCTCCCCCACGAGTTGTCGGGCGGGCAACAACAGCGGGTGGCTGTGGGGCGCGCTCTGCTTCCGCAGCCCGACGTCGTCTTCGCCGACGAGCCGACCGGAAACCTCGATTCACACTCCGGCACAGAGGTTCTCGGGCTCCTGCGGACGTGCGTGCGGGAGACGTCGCAGACGGTGGTGATGGTGACGCACGACCCGGTGGCCGCGTCGTATGCGGACCGGGTGGTTCTCATCGCAGACGGTCTGATCGCCGGTGACATTCTCCGGCCGACCGTAGATTCCGTGATCGCGTCGATGCGCGCACTCGGCGCGAACGACCTCGCGGCGGTGCGGCGATGAGGGAGCTGGCTTTGGCGCAGGCCCGGGCGCACGCGGGCCGGTACGTGGCCTCAATTCTCGCGGTGGTCATCGCCGTCGGGTACATCGTGGCGACGCTGACCTTGAACTCCACCGTCGGCGCCGGAATCGACAACTCACTCGCTGTGCAATATCGGGGCACCGACGCGGTCGCTTCCGGGCCGGGCGCCAGGGCGGCCGACCTCGCCCGGATCCCCGGCGTCGCCACGACGACCGATGACGTGAGCGCCTCCGTCCGGGTCGATTCTGCGATCGACGGAAAGTCCTACGGTGACGCCGTGTCGATCGCGGACGACAGTGTGTTGCGGTGGCAGCAGGTCTCCGACGGAGAACTGCCCAGGGGACTCGGTGAGGCGCTGGTGAGTAAGGACGCCGGAATCCCTGTCGGCTCGGAGATCACGGTGACTGCACTCGACGCGAGCGACGGTGTGACCACCAGTGTGCGCGTCGTCGGGCTGGTCGACCTCTCCGGAACAGCGCAGCGAATGCGCGGCACCACGGTCTTCGCGACACCTGCTCAGTTGATTCAGTGGGCCGGTGACGCCGCCACCCACGAGGTACGCATTGCCGGTGACGGGTCCCTGTCACAGCAGGAGCTGGCCACCCGTATCCGCGAGGCCGTGCCCGCCGACTCGACCGTGGTCACCGGAGCCGCGGCCACGAAAGACGCTGCAGGACAGTATCTCGGCCAGGCCGAGGTGCTGAGTTCCATCCTCCTGTCCTTCGGCGCCATCGCGGTCGTTGTCGCGGCGCTCGTGATCGCCAATACGTTCGCAGTGTTGCTCGCGGCGCGGACCCAGGAGCTTGCGCTCCTGCGCTGTGTCGGTGCAACCGCATCACAGGTGCGCCGCAGTATCCGGACGGAGGCCGCCGCAGTAGGGATCATCGCGTCCGTTCTCGGCGCCGGTGTCGGGATCGCGTTGGCCTGGGTGGTCGGACGGGTGGCCACGGCCGCGGATGCACCGATCCCGTTGTCGGTGTTGCATGTCGATCCGCTGGCGGTCGCGCTCGGTGTGGCAGTGGGGATCGTGATGACCATGGTGGCAGCGTCTGCCCCCGGACGGGCGGCGACCAGACTGTCACCACTAGCAGCGCTGCATCCGATGGAGGCCAAGCCGGAGAGTGCGCGAATATCACTCGGCCGCAGGGTTCTCGGCCTCGTGATGCTATCCGCCGGAATCGCGATGACCGTGGTAGGCGTCCTCGCACAGCAAGTTCCGGCAGCCACTGTGGGCGGGTTGCTCTCGTTCCTCGGCATCGCGGCACTGAGCACTACCATGGTGCCGGCGCTGATCAGCCGGACGGGCATCGTTCTGGCACGGCTGGCAGGTCCGGTCGGCGAGCTCGCCGCGGGCAACGCAGGCCGGAATCCGCGCCGGACCGCCGCTACAGTCACTGCTCTGTTGATCGGTGTGGCGCTGACCAGCACCTTGGTGGTGGGGATCGCGACAGTGAAATCGTCCGCCCCCGCCGCGATGGACGAGCAGTTTCCGGTGGACGTGATGGTCAGCAGCACAGGGAACCGAGGACTTGCACCGGAGTTGGGCCCGCGGATCACGGCAACAACGGGCGTGTCGGGGGTTTCGGCGCTCGAGCGGGCCGACCTGGTCATCGATGGACGTGGCGAACTGGAGGCCTTCGGGGTGTCGGGCAGTGCCGCGCGGTCCGTGCTGCGCACCCCGATCACCCTTCCCTCACCGGGACGGCTGGTGCTCTCTCCCGCCGGACTGCGGGACAACGGTCTGAGCCCTGGAGACACGGCGACGGTCCGAGGTGATCGCGGCGACGTCACAGTCACGGTGGTGGAGGGCCGGGACGGTCAGCCGGCTCTCCTCGACCACACCGATATGGCGGTGTCGGCATCGTCCCCGGTGATCGACGCGTACTGGATTCGTCTGTCGGAGGGCAACTCCGACGAGCAGTCGCTGGCCGCGACCGACCAGGTGACGGAGCTTGCCCGTGAGCTGGCGCCCGGAAGCGAAGTCCAAGGCATGATCGCGATGCGCGGGGCTATCGATTCGGTGCTCGACACCATGCTCATGGTGGTCGCGGGTCTGCTGTCGGTAGCCGTGCTGATCGCATTGATCGGCGTCGGTAACACGATGGCACTGTCCGTCCTCGAACGTCGTCGTGAATCGGGACTGCTTCGAGCACTCGGCCTGACGAGAAAGGGAGTACGCGCAATGTTGATCTGGGAAGCTCTCCTGGTGGCCGGTGTGGCGTCCGGAATGGGCGTCGTGTTCGGTATGATCTTCGGAAGCGCCGGAACTGCCTCTGTTTTCGGTTACGACGATGTGGTGCTCAGCGGAATCCCGTGGGTGCAGCTCTTCGCCATCGTGTTGATCGGCGGGGTCTGCGGGGTGATTGCGGCACTGCTTCCCGCCAGGCGTGCAGGGGCGATCTCGCCGGTATCGGCCATGGCCGGTTAGCTCCCCTGGGCCGCCTCACCGAGCCCGGCCGAGTCCTAGGTCCTTTGTTCCTCGAGGGCGACGGAACCCGGATCGAGGCTCGGTCGAGGCGGCCACGGCGAATAGACGGGAATGAAGCGGAACAGCAGGCCCGCACCGAGCAGCGCAGCCCCGCCGATCGCACCGACGGCGAACCCGAGCGGGAGCACCGCGGCCAGCGCACCCACCCCCAACGGCCCGGCGAACATACCGGTGTCGTGGGTCAGTCGCCAGGCGGCGAGGAACTCGGCGCGGATCGCGGGTGGGGCGATGTCGGCTCCCAGCGTCATGATGACGCCATTGCCGAGCCCGTTGCCGATGCCCATGAGGACGGCGACCGCACCGATCGACACCAGATCGTGTGAGAACGGCAACGCCAGGTACGACACTCCGATCACCAGCAGGGAGGGTACGGCGATGAATCGCCGGCCGTACCGGTCCATGAAGTGGCCGGCCGGATACGAACACAGCAGGTCGACGGCCGCTCCGGCACCGAACACCAGGCTTACCTGTGCGGCGTCGAGTCCGAGGTGGGCGGCCCACAGCGGCAGCACCGCTTCCCGAGATGCTCGCCCCGCACCCATCAGCAGCGAGCCGGCGCCGAGGGTGGACAACAGCTTTCGGTGCCCCCGCAGAATGGAGGGCAGCGTGGCATGCGACTTCGCCGGGCCGTCCGTGCGGCTCGGTGGATCGGGGACGCGGGACATCAGCCACCCCGACAACACGACACCGACAAGCTGGACGACGAACCCGCCGCGCGTGCCGACGACGAGGATCACGGCGGCACCGAGAAGCGGGCCGACGAAGAAGCCGAGCCGCCACATCGCCGCAAACGACGACATGGCACGCGCCCTCAGCCCGAGCGGCACGGCCTCGGCCAGGTAGCTCTGCCGGGCCAGGCCCCATACTGCGTTGGCGAGCCCGGTCAGCAGGGCGCCGAGACCCAGCACTCCCGGCGTCGGCGCGAACAAGCAGATCAGGACGCCGAGGGCGCCGACCGAGCTGCCCCCGATGATCGACCGCCGCTCGCCGAACCTGGCTACGATCCGCCCGGCCGGCAGGTCACCGAGCACGGCTCCGAGCCCGACGACCGCCACGATCAGCCCCGACACCGCCACCGACGCACCGAGATCGCGTGCGGTGAGGGCCATGACCGGCGCCGCGGCGCCCTGGCCGATCCCGAAGATTGCGGCCGGGACGAAGACCGTGGTGACAAAGGGTTTGAGGCCGGTCGGACCGCTCATGCGCTCGCTTCGCCGACGGCACCGCCCAGCGCGTCACCGGGTGCGAACCGGTTGCCGACCTCGCCCAGTCCATAGTGACCGCGCAAGGTCGTCGAGGTGTACTCGGTGCGAAACAGTCCGCGGTCCTGGAGAATGGGAACCACCCGATCGACGAAGTCGTCGAGACCTCCCGGCAAGTACGGCGGCATGATGTTGAAGCCGTCCGCCGCACCCTGTTCGAACCAGATCTGCAACTCGTCCGCCACCTGCTCGGGGGTTCCGGCGAACGTGCGGTGTCCACGCCCGCCGCCGAGGAGTCCGATCAGTTGCCGCACGGTGAGCGAGCCGTCTTCGGCAAGATCCTTCACCAGCTGGTACCGACTCTTGTTCCCCTGAATCTCGTTGAGCGGCGGCAAGGGTGGGAGCGGGGCGTCGAGCGAATGCTCGGTGAGGTCGACGCCGAGCATCGTGGACAGCTGACGCAGCGAGTACGCGGGAGAAATCAGGTCGGTGAAGGACCGTTCGAGCGCCTCCGCCTCCTCCTGGGTGTCTGCGATGAATGGGACGATACCGGGCAGCACCTTCAGATCGCCGGCATTGCGGCCGTACTTCACCACCCGCGCCTTCAGGTCCCGGTAGAACTCCTGCCCTTGCGCGAGGGTGCGTTGCGCAGTGAAGACCGCCTCTGCGTGCCGGGCGGCGAACTCTTTACCGCTCTCCGAAGAACCGGCTTGTACCAGCAGTGGACGCCCCTGCGCCGATCGTGGGGAGTTCAGCGGCCCCTTGACCTGGAAGCGCGGTCCATCGTGGTCGATCGTGTGGACCTTTGCCGGGTCGGCGAACAGGCCGGTGTCCGGGTCGAGTACCACGGCATCGTCTTCCCAGCTGTCCCACAGCGCAAGTGCCACGTCGACGAATTCCGCTGCACGATCGTATCTTCCGCTGTGCGCCGGGATTCCGTCGACGCCGAAGTTCGCCGCCTCGTCCGCGCCGGCCGACGTCACGATGTTCCACCCCGCCCGGCCACCGCTGATGTGGTCGAGAGAGGTGAACTTCCGCGCCAGGCTGTAGGGGTCGCCGTAACTCGTCGACGCCGTGGCGATCAGTCCCACGTGTTCGGTGGCGACGGCGATGGCCGACAGCAGCGTGACGGGTTCGAAGATCGCCTGCGTGTTGTGCTCGAGCCGCGGACCGATTGCCAGGGTGTCGGCGAAGAACACGGAGTCGAGTTTGCCGCGTTCCGCGATCCGCCCGAGTTCCTGGAAGTGCTTCACGTCCAGAACCCGGTGGGCCTCCGTGCGTGGATGCCGCCACGCCGCCTCGTGGTGACCCACGCCCATGAGAAAGGCATTGAGATGGAAGTGCTGGGAACCTTGTGACATCGAGTTTCTTTTCTACGAGATGAGCAGCAGGCCGTTCAGACCCGCCAGCGCGACAACCTGCGTTCGATCAACACGAGAATCGCGTTGAGGGACAGCCCGAGAACAGAGATCGCGACGATGCCCGCGTACATGTTGGGGATCTGGAAGTTGAACTGGGAGGCGGTGATCAGATAGCCGAGCCCGGCCTTGGCGCCCACCATTTCAGCGGCGATCAGGACGAGAATGGAGGACGCCGCCGCCATGCGGATACCGGTGAAGATGGTGGGAACAGCGGCGGGCAGCACCACCTTCTGGAACAGGCGCACCGACGACAATCCCAGCGACGAAGCCGATTTGATCAACAGCGGATCGACGGTACGCACACCGGAAATCGTGTTGAGGAGAATGGGGAACGTGCACGCGTAGATCACCAGCGCGATCTTCGACTCCTCACCGATGCCGAGGATCAGGATGAAGACGGGTAGCAGGGCCAGCGCGGCCGTGTTACGGAAGAGCTCGAGAATGGGGTTCAGGAAGTCCGACACCGGGCGGTACCAGGCGATCGCGATACCCAGTGGGATCGCGATCGCGACTGCCACGAAGAAGCCGATCAGGGCCCGCGAAAGACTCGCCGACACGTGCTGCCCCAGTTCACCGCTGGCGGCCAGGTCGAGAAAGGCTTCGACCACCGTACTGAACGGTGGCAGAAACACCTCGTCCACCAATCCGATTCGGGGCGCGAACTCCCACAGCGAGAGAAACGCGACGATCGCGATCGAAGGCTTGAGGATTCGCCAGGCGACGGGTCCCACGACCGCGCCGGCGCGCTTCGCGGCGCCTGGTGTCGCCGGCCCGACCTCCGGTGCGGGTGACGTTGCCGGGGTCTGCAGTGGATCGGCGACGACAGGCGCCTCGTCGAGGTCTGTCGGTGTGGCAAGTGCGCTAGACATGAGCCTCCTCCTTCTCGATTACCTGTGCTCGCTCCACTTCACCGTGCAACAACGTCCAGATCTTGTGCCGGTACTGCCGGAACTGCTCGTTGGATCGGACGTCCTCACCGCTGCGGTCGATGTCGATGTCGACGAACGTCTTCACCCGCCCGGGTCGCGAGGTCAGCACCGCAACCCGCTGCCCGAGGTAGATGGCCTCGTCGATGCCGTGGGTGATGAACAGGATGGTTTTTCCCGTTGCCTTCCAGATGCGCAGCAGTTCGTCCTGGAGTGATTCGCGGGTCTGCGCGTCGAGCGCGGCGAACGGCTCGTCCATCAGCAGCACTTCGGGATCGAAGGCCAGGCTGCGGGCAATTGCGACACGCTGCTTCATCCCACCGGACAGTTCGTGCGGATACCGGTCACCGAAGCCGTGCAAGCCCACCAACTCGAGGTAGTGCTCGGCGAGGCTTCGGCGCTCCTTCTTGGGCAGCCCCTTGGCTTCCAACCCGAACTCGATGTTGTGCCGCGCAGTGCGCCATGGGAGAAGCGCGTACTGCTGGAAGACGATGCCTCGGTCGAGTCCCGGCCCCGTCACCGGCTTTCCGTCGAGGAGAATGCGGCCCGAGGTCGGTGTGCTCAAACCTCCGAGAAGGTCCAGCAGCGTCGACTTTCCGCAACCGCTGGGTCCGACGAGGACGAGGAACTCACCGGCGGCGAGATCGATGTCGATGTCTTCGATCGCGGTGAACTTGTCCTTCGTTCCGCGCACGTCGAATTGTTTGGTGACGTGTTCGAGGCGGAGTTTGGGGGGTGTGACCTGACCTCGGTCCGAAGCGGTCGTGCTCATGTCTGTCCTTCCGATACTTCTCCGTCAGTTCTGCTCGGTACTGTCATTTCGTGGCCAGGGCCTGCCCGTCCGGACCGCTGTCCGCCGGATACGTGCCGTTGGCGTAGGGGTTGTACTCGTTCGTGTACACATCGGCCGGCGTGAGCTTGCCGTCCTCGAGTTCTCCATTGCGCACGAGCCAGTCGATCCAGGTCTGGATTTCCTTGTCGGTGATCACTCCACCGGGACCGGCGACACCGGGCGACCTCCAGTAGTCGACGAGGTCGGTGTTCTCGTTGCGTCCACGCTCGGTGATGATCTCCTTGTACTTCGCGATCACCTGATCGCGGGGCGTGGTCTGTGTCCAGCGGATCGCCCGGGCCGTGCCCTGCACGAAGTCGGCCACTGCCTCCTGGTTCTTTGCGATGAAGTCGTTGCGGAACAGCAGCGAGCCGTACGTGAACGAACCGAAGATGGACTCGTCGGTGAACAGCGCGCGGATGCCGCCCTTCTCCACGGCCTTGTCGCGGAACACGCTCCCGAGTGTGCCGACATCGATCTGTCCCTGTCGCAGTGCCTGTTCGGTGTTCACCGGGGGTACGACGGTGAGCTCCACCTGCTTGATCTCGTCCGGAGTGAGCCCTTCTCGCGCCAGCCATTCACGGACCAGGAACTCGTGGTGCGCGCCGAGGGTATTCATCCCGACTTTCTTGCCGATGAGATCTCGGGCGGTGCGAATCGGGCTGTCCTCGAGCACGTAGTACCCGTTGAACGTTTCCTTGTCGGAGCCGTAGTAGCCGATGACCGAGGTGACGGGTGAATCCGCGGCGGCCAGCTTCAGTACCGCCCCGTTGAACGCCCCACCGAAATCGGTCTGTCCCGTTGCGGCGTTCTGGATGCTCTGGGGCCCACTGGTGGTGTCGCCGATCCAGTTCAGCTCGACCTTCTGGTAGTAGCCCAGGTCGGCCGCCAATTCCGAGAAGGAGACCTGGCCGGTGGTTCCCTCGTAGCGCAGGACGGTCTTACCGTCGGCGGTCGTGACGGTCTTGTCGCTCGAGCAGGCGACGGTGAGGCCGGCGAAGGTGAGCAGGGCGGCCGCGGCGGCCAGAGTCCGCGCCAGACGTGGACGAATCATCGGGATCTTCCTCAGGGTGATGCCCGCACACGGAAAGGGTGGCGGGTCGGGTGATGCGCACCGTTCGACCGGAGACCGGGACGGTCCCGCGGGATCGAGCAGTGCCTGCGAAGAGAAGGGGTGCAGAAAAGCCAGGTCAGCTGCGACAGCTACAACACTGGAACATGGCAGAACTCCCTGACGTCGTGTGGTTGTCCCACAGTACGTCCGGTGCCCCCACCAGGGTCAACGGTTACGCGCACCACGGATTTTATGTCTGGATCGGACGTACGATGTCGGCATGCCGTCAGCGACGCTGGTAGACGAATTCGAGGGCCACCGGCGGCATCTGTTGTCGGTGGCCTATCGGCTGACCGGCAGTGTCAGCGACGCCGAGGATGCCGTCCAGGAGTCGTGGCTGCGACTCGACGAAGAGAATGCCACCGGCATACGGGACCTCCGGAGCTGGCTGACCACCGTGGTCGGCAGAATCTGCCTCGATCGGCTGCGATCGGCCGCAGTGCGGCGGGAACAGTATGTCGGGCAGTGGCTTCCGGAACCCATCGTCACCGGGCTGGGACCGTCTGCGGAGCCGGATCCGCTCGAAGCGGTCGTACAGGAGGAAGACAACCGGCTGGCGGCGTTGATCGTGCTCGACACGCTCACTCCGCAGCAACGCGTCGCCTTCGTGCTCCACGACGGGTTCGGGGTGCCCTTCGACGAGGTGGCAGACCTGTTGGGGATCGCGGTCCCGGCGGCGCGGCAGCTCGCGTCCCGCGCCCGTAAGGCCGCGGCGGCAACCACTCCCGCGGTCCCGGACGAGGAGCATTCACGCGCGGTGCAGCGACTTCTCGGAGCCCTCGCCTCCGGCGACATCGATGCGGTGGTGTCGGCACTGCACCCCGACGCCCTCGTCATCGGCGACGCCAACGGCACGACCAGTACCGCCGTCAACGTCATCCGGGGAGCGGACAAGTTCGCTCGCTTCTATCTCGGCCTCATCCGAAAGTACGGCGCCGCCGCCTTCACCACCATGCAGCCTGTCCTGGTCAACGGTCAGCTCGGCTTCTTCAGCGCCGGGATCGCCGGCGGCGGGACCCACCGCAGCTCGCCTCCGCGAGTGGGTGGGTTCACCGTCCGGAACGGACTCGTCTACGCCGCCTACGACATCGCGAATCCGGAGAAGCTCGTCGGAATCAGGCTTCCGGACCACCCTTCGTGACCTGGGCGTCGTTCGAGGCCCACGGCACCCGACACGAATCGGTGCTGAAACCCTGTTCGGTGATGCCCAGTGCCGAATACATCCGGGCCCGCATGTTTTCGATCCCGATCTGATACGACAGTTCGACGACACCGTCCCTGCCGAAACGGCGTTCGAGGTCGGCCACCTGTTCGTCCGTGACCGTCGTGGGCGTCGCAGTCATCGCGTCGGCATAGGCGATGGCCGCACGTTCGTCCTCGCTGTACGCCGGGGAGTCGGCGTAGTTGCCGATGTCTTCGAGCCTCGCCGTGTCCAGCCCGTCCAGGCGTTGCAGCATCGTCCCGAAGTCCACGCACCATGAGCAGCCGATCGTCCAGGCGACGCGGTACACCGCCAGCTCCCGGACACTGGCCGGAAGAACTGTCGACGCCTTCTGCACTGCCATCTCGTGGCGGGCCGAGGCGACGAACAGTTTGCGGTGGTGGGCGAGCACGGCGAACGGCTCCGGGACCTCGTCGAACTTGCGGGCAGCGAATTTGTACGCAACCTTGACCAGCGGGCTCGCGTCCGCCGGGGCCACTGCGGGAATGCGGGGCATTGTGTCCTCCATCGTCACCGGGCGCCCTTCGCGCGCCGTCTACAGAGAAGACGAGACAGCCCCGCGGAACGTGACACGGCCGTGTGCGAGGTTCGGTGGCACACCGACTACGCTGCAGTAATGCCCGAAACGCCGCGCAATCGCCTGTCGGCTACGCCGCGTAATCGAACCGTCTCGCGCCTGCAGCCGTTCGCGTCGACCATCTTCGCCGAGATGACCGCACTCGCGGTGGAACACGACGCCATCAACCTCGGTCAGGGTTTCCCCGACACTGATGGGCCGTCATCGATGCTCGACACCGCGCGTGCGGCCATCGCCGACGGCCTCAACCAGTACCCGCCCGGGCCCGGAATGCCCGTGTTGCGGCGTGCGGTGGCCGCCGACCGGCTGGCTCGCTACGGTCTCGACCACGACCCGGACTCCGAGGTGCTGATCACCGTTGGCGCGACGGAAGCGATCAGCGCGGCAATTCTCGGTCTCGTGGAGCCCGGCGAGGAGGTGGTGTTGATCGAGCCGTACTACGACTCCTATGCGGCCTCCGTCGCACTGGCGGGCGCGGTGCGCCGCACCGTGCCCCTCGTTCCCGCCGGCGAAAGCTTCGCCGTCGACCTCGACGGACTCCGGGATGCAGTCACGAGCAAGACCCGGATGCTGGTGCTCAACACACCGCACAATCCCACCGGCACGGTGTTCACCCGCGAAGAACTCGAGGCCATCGCTCGCCTGGCCTGCGAGCACGACCTGCTGGTCCTCAGTGACGAGGTCTACGAACACCTGGTCTTCGACGGCCGGACCCATACCGCCGTCGCCACCCTCCCCGGGATGTACGAACGCACGGTCAGCGTGTCGAGTGCCGCCAAGACGTTCAACGTCACCGGTTGGAAGATCGGCTGGGCATGCGGACCCGCCGAACTGATCGACGCCGTGCGCACCGCGAAGCAGTACATGTCGTTCGTGGGCGGCGGCCCGTTCCAGCCGGCGGTGGCTCACGCGCTGACGCACGAACAGCAGTGGGTGACACAACTACGGGACAGCTTGCAAGCGAAGAGGGACGTTCTTTACGACGCTCTCGTGGCGGCCGGCCTGGAAGTCCGTTCCGGCGGGGGCACGTACTACCTCTGCGCCGACATCACGCGGATCGGCGAGCACGACGGTATCGAGTTCTGTCGCGATCTTCCGGCGCGGATCGGTGTCGCCGGTGTGCCGGTCAGCGTGTTCACCGACCACCCCGATCAGTGGAAGCCCTTGGTTCGCTTCGCCTTCTGCAAACAGGACCACGTGCTCGCCGAGGCCGCACGGCGATTGCGGGCTCTCGGAAAGCCTGGCTCGTGACTGCTCGCACCATCCCCGCCGACTTCGTCCGGCGATCACTGGAACTGTCGGCTCGCAGTGGCGTCGACCTCTCCCCCGCCTTATCCGTCGCAGGGATCACGACGGCATCGCTGCAGGACCCCTTGGCCAGGCTCACACCGACCCAGGTCACCGCGTTCACGCAAGCGGTCTGGCAGATCACGGGCGACGAACTGTTCGGTCTCGGACCGGCTCCGGTGCCGCGCGGCACCTTTCGGCTGGTGTGTCTGGCGTTGATCCACACCGCCGACCTCTCTGCCGCGCTCGAGCGGATGGCAGACATTCTCCGGGCGTTGCCCTCACTTCCCGCTCTCCACATCGTCCCCGGCAACCACGGCGGAACGCGCATGACGCTCGATATCCGTCCCGGCGCGAAGGTCCAGTCGGCCGAGGATGCACAGTTGTCTCTCGAGGCGGCGCGCGTCACCACCGACTTCCTCCTCATTCTCCTGCACCGGTTCGCAGCGTGGTTGGTGGGTAAGCGCGTCCGGTTGCTCGCCGTCGACATGCCGTACCCCGCACCGCTTCCACGCCTCGCCGAAAACTACGACCACATCTTCGGTGTCCCCGTCACGTTCGACTGCGCAATTCCCGCAATCGAATTCGACAATGCAGTGCTGCGGCTGCCGATCATCCAGACCGAGGACACGCTCGAGGAGTACCTCCGCGAATCGCCGACGTTGCTGATGTCCGAGCGCGACTACGACAGCACGGCGTCATCCCAGGTGCGGAGGGTGCTGGAATTGGGCATGAAGGGCCGCACGTCCACCGCCGAGGAGATCGCGGAGATGCTGTCGATCAGCGTGCCCCACCTACGGCGCCTACTCCGGCAGGAAGGCACCTCGCTCAATCAGCTCCGCGAGGAGGTTCTGCGCGACGCCGCAGTCGCGGGTCTGCGACGCGGTGAGACGGTCGACGATCTGTCCGCACGCCTGGGATTCTCCGAGCCCAGCGCATTCCGGCGCGCCTTCAAGCGGTGGACCGGCACTACTCCCAGCGCGTACCGCTGACCTCGGCTACTGCGTTTTCGGCCCACTGCGTTTTCGGCCCACTGCGTCCCCGGCCTGCTCGGTCAGGCGAGGCAGAACTCGTTGCCCTCCGGATCGGCCATGGTGATCCACTCGTTCGGACCCTGCCGTCCCCGGTGGAGCACCTTCGCGCCGGATTCCTCCAGTTCCCTGGCGAGGTCTTCTCGCCCGTCGCCCACCCGCAGGTCGAGATGCAGGCGGTTCTTCACCGTCTTCGACTCGGGAACGAGTTGGAACAGCACCCGTGGCCGCTCCGAATGCGCCGGATCCCGAATGGCGGCACCCTCCCGCCAGACGAGAACACCTTCGAAGATCATGGTGTCGGATTCTTTCGCGTGACCGGCCTGCACCAGTCCGCGGATGAATTCCTCGTTGCTCGGCTCCACCTCCCAACCGAGCGTCTGCGCCCACCACTTCGCGAGGCTGTGCGGGTTCTCCGAATCGACGGTGACCTGAAATTCGTATCCCATGTTCCGACGGTATAGCGAGGTACCGACAGGTTGAAGCGAGTACGACGCCGCGGGAGTTGTACGACGGACGTCAGACCACCGTGGGGCGACCGCGATCGAACGCAAGATGTACCGCGAGCCCGCCCAGCACACTGCCCATCATGAGTTTCTGAGCGCGGATCCACCGCGGCCGCCCCTGCAGCAAGCCGGCGACAGACCCTGCAAGGCAGACGATTGCGGCATTGACGACCACCGCGACGACAATCTGGACACTTCCCAGCATCAGACTTTGCGACCACACCGGTCCGGAGTCGGAATCGACGAACTGCGGAATCAACGCCAGGTACATCACCGCGATTTTGGGATTGAGCAAGTTCGTGGTGAGTCCCATCGTGAACAGGCGGGCAGGCGAATCGCGCGGCAGTGTCTGCCTCGGGGCGAACGGTGTACCCGAGCCCGGCCGGAGCGCCTGCCACGCCAGCCAGCCGAGGTAACATGCACCTGCCAGTTTCAATGCCGTGTATGCCTGCGGAACCGCAGAGAATACCGCCGAAATCCCCAGCGTCGTCGCTGCCAGATACACCAGAAATCCGATCGCGACTCCGCCCAGCGATATCAAACCTGCTCCTCGGCCCTGAGTGATGCTGCGCGAGACCAGGTACAGCATGTTGGGTCCCGGCGTCAGTACCAATCCGAGCGCGATCGCCGCCACCCCGAGCATTGCCGTCGAATCGATCATGGTCGTGACGATCCCACCAGCGCCCCTCGCCGTCACGGTCCAGTCCGGCCTCGGTGGACCGGTGCCGCGCTCTTTCTACAGAGACGCACCCCTTCTTCGCAGCCGCACTTCTTTTAGGGCCCGAAAGGTAGTGCAGCTACAGAAATCGGGTGCGCTGCGCGGTCATCACTACGCCCGAAAGTGATGGGAACATACGTTCGAACCTCGAGGTAGTATGACTGCATGACTTCCGCGGACGCGCGGTACGCGCTCCAAGCTTCGCTGTTCGACGACGCGTCGGGCGGTGTCGAACTGGGCGAACTCGGATCGACGGTCACTCGCCGAACCCTCACTGCCGGCGCCTGGGTCGACGTGCGCCCCGGCTGGATGACGGGCTCCGACGAGCTGTTCACCGAGCTCGTCGACACCGTTCCGTGGCGGGCAGAGCGCAGGCAGATGTACGACCGCGTGGTCGACGTTCCGCGCCTCGTCCGCTTCTACGGGGAGAACGAACCGCTTCCCGATCCACTCCTGGTCGCGGCGCGCGAGGCGTTGTGCACGCATTACCTGCCTGAACTGGGAGAAAAGTTCGTGACCTCGGGTCTCTGCTTCTACAGGGGTGGCTCCGACAGCGTGGCCTGGCACGGCGACGACACCGGCCGTAGCCGCACCGAGGACACGTTGGTGGCCATCCTCTCCCTCGGCACCGCGCGACCGTTGTTGCTGCGGCCGCGCGGTGGAGGGCAGTCGATCCGGTACTCGCTCGGGCACGGCGACCTACTGGTGATGGGTGGATCCTGCCAACGCACCTGGGAGCATTGCGTACCGAAGAGCAGCCGCCCGGTGGGTCCACGCATCAGCGTCCAGTTCCGCATGCGAGGAGTCCGATGATTGCTCACCCCCGCCGGGCCGCGACCGCCTGCGCCAACCGGTCGAGCTGCGCCGCGGTGGTGTCCCAGTCGATGCAGGCGTCGGTGATGGACTGCCCGTAGGTGAGGTCCTCGGCGCGGCCCAGGGTGAGGTCCTGACGGCCGGCCTCGATGAAGCTCTCGATCATGACGCCGACGACGCCGCGTTCGCCCGCCTCGAGCCGCGCCGCGATGTCGCCGACCACCTCCACCTGCTTTTCGTGATTCTTGCTGCTGTTGCCGTGGCTCGCATCGATCACGACCCGCTCGGACAGTCCCGACTTCCGCAGCCGGGCGAGTGTGTCGGACACCGTCTCCGAGTCGTAGTTGGGTCCGTCGGTTCCGCCACGCAAGATCACATGGCAGTCGGGGTTGCCCATCGTTCGGATCAGAGCGGCCTGACCGTCCAGATCCGTGCCGGGGAACACATGACTCGCCGCCGCGGCCCTTGTCCCGTCGACCGCCACCTGCACGTCACCCTCCGTGGAGTTCTTGATACCTACCGGCATCGACAGCGCGCTGCAGAGCTGTCGATGCACCTGGCTGGCGGCGGTGCGCGCACCGATTGCGCCGTAGGTGACCAGGTCGGCAATGTACTGGGGCATGATCGGGTCGAGGAATTCGCATCCGACGGGAAGCCCGAGCGAGGACACGTTGAGCAGCAGTTTCCGCCCCATCCGCAGACCGGTGTCGATGTCGAAGGTGCCGTCCAGATGCGGGTCGTTGAGCAGGCCCTTCCATCCCAGGGTCGTGCGCGGCTTCTCGAAGTACACACGCATGACGATGTGCAGATCGTCCCGCAGTTCCTCCGCCTTCGCAGCGAGTCGGCGCGCGTAGTCCATCGCAGCCGCCGGATCGTGCACCGAGCACGGGCCGACCACGACGAGCAGGCGGTCGTCGTCGCCGTTCAGCACGTTCACCGTGTCGGCGCGGCCGCTACGCACAGTCGCAGCCGCGACATCGTCGGGCGCGAATTCACGGCGCACGACAGAGGGGGCCACCAGGGGGCTGATGCTCACTGTGCGCTGGTCGTCGAGGCGATCAGCATGGGACGCGGTGTCGAGAGTGACAGTCATGGGGTGGGGTTCCTGTTCTCAGGCCGACCCTCGAAGACTGTGAAGAATCCCGCGAGCCGGTCTGTAATCCGGCTCTGGGGTGGAAGTGATCAGCGCGTGGTTACGCCGACCGACCCACCCGGGGCCGGCCTGCTAAACCAGAAATACACGCGCTGCATGGCGCCCACAGTAGCGGCCGCCCCCGATCGGCGCCACACCCACCCCTAGGGGCCTCCGGCCTCGTGCGCCTTTCTGGTTGCCGGAACGACCAGAAAGGCGCACCGGGGCCGGAGGCCCGTTGCTTATATCGTGAGTTTGTGTTCATAATATGAGTGACCTTGTGACTGTAGTCACTATCCGCCTCCTCGTTAGGACGCGTCAATGTCAGACCTCGCAATCCTGATCAACACTGCGATCGCCGTGTCGGCCGTGGTGCTGATGATCGTGCGTTTCAAGTTCAACCCGGTGGTGTCGCTGGTCGTGGGATCCGCCTATCTCGGCCTCACTTCCGGGCTCGGAACGGCGAAGACGGTGGAGACGATCGCCACCGGTTTCGGCGACATCATGGCCGAAGTGGGGTTGCTTATCTCCTTCGGCGTCCTGATGGGCGCCATGCTGCGGGAAATGGGTGCGATCCAACGTCTGGTGGGAACGCTGCTGCGGGTCTTCGGTCCCAAGCGGATGCCCTACGCGCTGTCGCTGACCATCGCGACGTTGCTGCAGTCCATCTTTCTCGACGTACTGCTGGTCATCTCCGCACCGCTCGCACGTAACCTCGCCCCGAAGATCGGCCGGATGGGCACCGCGCGGATGGCCACTGCGCTGGCGATCGGGCTCGAGTGCGGGATCGTGTTCATGGTCCCGGGTGTGGGCGCGCTGGCGCTCGCCGGACTTCTCGGTGTGCCGCTCGGCAAGATGCTGATCTTCGGGTTGATCCTGGTGATCCCGACGGTGGCGATCTCGGTGGCGATCATGTCGTTCCTGTTCACCCACGGTTGGTGGAACCCGGAGAAGGACGAGGAGCACTTCCATCAGACAGTGGTGGACGACGAGGAAGAGGACGCGACTCCCGATGGCGGCGTAGGTGCCTCGAGCCCGCGGCCCGTGCCCGGTCGCAGCGTCGCCCAGGCCGAGCGCACCAGCACCAGCCTGCGCCCGACCACGGGCAATGATGTCGTGACCCGGCACGAGGGCCGGCTCATCGTCCTGCTCGCTCCGCTGCTCGTGTCACTTCTACTCATCGCGACCGGCGCCATTCTGGATATCGCCGAAGTCAGCAATCCGGTTATCGACTTCGTGTCCGAACCGCTCATCGCTTTGTTGATCGGTCTGATCGGCACGAGCTTCATCGGACGACTCACCATCGGCCAGCATCGCGTGCAGAAGGCAATCGCCAGTGGTTTCAGCGAAAGCGGCCAGATCCTGATTCTCACCGGAGTCGGTGGCTCACTCGCCGCCACTATCGCGGCCGTCGGACTCGGGGACATTCTCGGTCAGTATTTCGCCGCCAACCACGCCGCCCCGCTGCTCATGGTGTGGGTGATGGCCGCTGCCCTGCACATCGCGGTCGGCTCGGTGACGATCTCCGCGATTACCGCCGCCGGCGTCCTCGCCCCCGTCGCACCGATCATCGGCCTCGATCCGGTCCTGATCGCGTTGGCGGCCGGTGCCGGTTCACTGTTCGCCGTGCACGTCACCAGCAACACCTTCTGGCTTCTGCAATCCCTCATGGGGCAGACCACACGTGGCACGCTGAAGACGTGCTCCGTAGGAGTATCGGTGGCGTCGGTGGTCGCCATCCTGCTCATCCTTCCGATGAGCCTGTTCTTCTGACCGCCCCTCGCACCCCTGAAGGAACATCATGTCTGAAAACACGATCCGCCCCCTCGACGGCGTACGAGTACTCGAGCTGGGTAACTACATCGCCGCCCCGACCGCGGGACGCATGCTCGCCGACTTCGGGGCCGAGGTCATCAAAGTGGAGCGTCCGAAAACCGGTGACGAACTGCGCAACTGGCGCCTCTACTCCGGCGACACCTCGATGCTGTACCGCACGATCAACCGCAACAAGAAGTCGATCGTGCTGGACCTGCGGACCGAGGAAGGCAGGCAGCTCGTCCTCGACCTCGCCGCCAAGTGCGACATCCTGCTGGAGAACTTCCGGCCCGGCACCCTCGAGAAGTGGGGCATCGGACCGGAGGCGTTGAACGCGGCCAACCCGGACCTGGTGATCACCCGCATCTCGGCGTTCGGGCAGACCGGGCCGATGTCACAGCGGCCGGGGTTCGCCGCGGTCGCGGAGGCCGCGGGCGGATTCCGTGAACTCGTCGGCGACCCGGACCGGCCACCGGTGCGGGTAGGGGTGTCGATCGGCGACTCGATCGCCGGCCTCTACGCGGCGTTCGGGGCGGTGATGGCCCTGTTCCAGCGGGAGGCTGCGAAAGTCGCCGGAACGCAGGGCCCGTCCCTGCCGCATCGGATCATCGACGTCGCGCTCAACGAGTCGATCCTGTCGATGATGGAGTCGCTGATCCCCGACTACCTCGCGTACGGCGTCAAACGTGAACGTGTCGGTGGACGGATGGAAGGCATCGCCCCGTCGAACGCGTACCTCTGCAACGACGGCAACAGCATCATCATCGCGGGCAATGGTGACGCCATCTTCCAGCGCTACATGGACACGATCGGCCGACCCGACCTCGGCGCCGACCCGGGTCTGCAGACCAACGCGGGCCGCTGGGAGCGACGCGACGAACTCGACGCAGCGATCGGCGAATGGACCGCGCAGTATTCCCGCGACGAGGCGCTGAAGATCCTCGACACCGCCGGGGTGCCGTCGGGTCCGATCAACACCGCCGCCGATATCTGCAGCGACGAGCAGTACGCCGCCCGCAACATGATTCAGCAATTCACTGTCGACACCGGTGAGGCCGAGCCGAAGCAGGTCGGTTTCCCCGGCATCGTCCCGGTGATCGGCGGCACGTCGCTGCCCATCCGCAACGTCGGACCGGACCTCGGCGAGCACACCCGGGAGGTCCTGGAAACATTGCTCGGCAAGACCCCGGAACAGATCGACTCCCTCGTCAACGACACAGTAGGTGGCCTCTCATGACGCAGTCCTTCGAATCACGCACCCTGCTCCGCGACGTCACCCTGCGCGACGGGTTGCAGTTGACGGGCAAGATGCTGCCCACCGCCCGGAAGCTCGAGATCGCCCGCCGGCTCCTCGACCTCGGCGTGCCCGCGCTCGAGATCGGGTCGATGGCCCGTCCCGACCTCGTCCCGCCGATGGCGAATACCGTCGAGGTGATCTCCGAACTGACCCCGGAGGAACTGGACCATTGCTGGGTGTGGGTGGCGACGCCCCGGCACGTGGAGAAGGCCGCCGCGGCCGGTGCACGCCATTTCCAGTACTGCTTCTCCGCCTCCGATTCCCACAACCAGGCGAACATCGGACGTTCGACCGAGGACAGCCTCGCCGCGATGCCGGCGGCGATCGAACTCGCCCAGCAGGTCGGCGGCAGCATCCAACTGTGCATTGCGACGTCGTTCACCTGCCCGTTCGAGGGCCGGGTGCCCGAGCAGCGGGTGATCGACATCGCCAATGACCCGCGCGCCCATGGCGCCGTCGACGTCGTCGTCTGCGACACCCTCGGCCAGGCCGTCCCCGCCGAGGTGTACTCGCTCGTCTCCCGGGTCCGGCTGGACACCCCGCAGCGTGGCATCGTCTTCCACGGCCACGACACCTGGGGTCTGGGGGTCGCGAACAGCCTCGCCGCGGTCGCGGCCGGCGCGATGACCGTCGACGGCGCGCTCGGCGGTCTCGGTGGCTGCCCCTTCGCGCCCGGGGCCAGCGGCAACACCGCCAGCGAGGACCTGCTGTTCGCCACCCGCCCGGACTGGCTGAACCCCAACGTTTTCGGGTCGCTGGTGGAACTGTCCGAGAAGACGCTCGCGGAACTCGGTGAGGCCAACCGGTCCAAGGCCGCTCAGGGCGCACGCTCCAACGCCAACGCGTTCGAGTGGGTCATCGGCAGCAGCCGATGAGCGGCGCCCGGTTCTACGTCACCACCCCGATTCCCGAACCCGGTCTCACGCTGCTGCGCGCCGCGGGCAGCGTCCACGTCCCCGACGCGTTGCCCGAACCCGCGCAACTACGGGACGCGTGCGTGTCGGGCGACTACGACGTGGTGGTGTCCCAGCTGCGCGACTCCTTCGACGCCGACCTCCTGGCCGCCGCGAAGATTCGCGGGATCTCCAACTACGCGGTCGGGTTCAACAACGTCGATATCGGGGCGGCCACCGCGAACTCGATCCTCGTCGGCAACACACCGGGGGTGCTCACCGACGCCACCGCCGACGTCGCGATGCTGCTGATCATGGCCACCGCCCGCCGTGCCGTGGAGGCCGACACGTTCGTCCGCGCCGGAAAGTTCACCGGATGGGAGCCGAACCTGCTGCTCGGCCAGGACGTTTCGGGGCGCACGCTTGGTCTCGCCGGGTTCGGGCGGATCGCGCGGGCGACCGCGAAACGGGCACTTGCCTTCGGGATGCAGGTGCAGTTCTGCCCCCGGCCTCCCGGCGACCGGCCGGTGACGGACGAGGAACTCGGGGAGTTCGCCGGACTCGTCACCCACACCGACTGGGACACCCTCGTCGCCACCAGCGACTACCTGTCGCTGCACGTGCCCCTCAACGCGCAGACCCGCCACCTGGTCGATGCGGGCGTGCTGACGGCGATGAAACCCTCCGCGATCCTGATCAACACGGCCCGCGGTCTCGTCGTCGACGAAGCCGCCCTCGTCGCCGCCCTGAAATCCGGGGAGATCGCCGGCGCCGGGCTGGACGTCTACGAGGACGAACCCGCGCTCGCCCCGGGACTCGCGGAACAGTCGAACACGGTGCTGCTCCCCCACCTCGGCAGTGCGACGGTGTCGGTGCGCGCCGAGATGGCGAGGCTGTGCGCGGAGAACGCTGTGGCCATGGCGCAGAACCGGATCCCCCCACATCCGGTCAACCCGGAAGCGTGGAACCCATGACGGTTCTGATCGCCCCCGACAGTTTCAAGGGCACCTACACCGCAGGCGAGGTCGCCGACGCCGTCGCAGGCGGGGTCGAGTCGTCCGGAAGTACCGCGATCCGGCTGCCGGTCGCCGACGGCGGCGAGGGCACCCTCGACGTTCTCGCGGTCCCCCTCGGACTGCGCCCGGTCGTCGCCCGCGCCCGCAACCCCTGGGGCAGTCCGTGCCGGCCGACGTACGGACTGTCCGAAAACGGGACGGCGGTCATCGAGATCGCCGCAGCCTCCGGGATCACCACGCCGCACGACGGTCCCCGCGACCCGATCACCGCCACCACCTACGGCACCGGGATGCTCGTCGCCGACGCAGCCCGGCGCGGTGCCCGGCACATCGTCGTCGCGGCCGGTGGTTCCGCCACGACGGACGGGGGCACCGGCGCCATCGCCGCCATCGAGGCAGGCGGCGGGCTCCGGGGCGCTTCCGTCACCGTGCTGACCGACGTCACCACCCGGTACGTCGACGCCGCCAGGGTGTTCGGACCGCAGAAGGGTGCCGACGCGGAAGCTGTGCAACTGCTCACGCGGCGACTCGAGGCGAAGGCTCGGGCTCTGCCCCGCGACCCGTCCGAAGTCGACGGCACCGGCGCGGCAGGCGGGTTCTCCGGCGGCATGTGGGCACGGTACGACGCCGAACTCCGCTCCGGCGCCGAGTACATCCTCGATGTGACCGGCTTCGACGCCCTCGCCGCGGACGCGTCGGCGATCGTGGTGGGCGAGGGCAGGCTCGACGGACAGACGAAAGCGGGCAAGATCATCTCAGCGATCCTCGCCCGCGCGGGCACCACCCCGGTGTACGCCGTCGTCGGCTCCGTGGGCGACGATCTCGGCGACTACCGGTCCCGGTTCGCCGGCGTCCTGGTTGCCACCGACGCCGTGGCCATGCACGAAGCCGGCCGCGCGATCGCGACGCAGCTCATGACGGGTAGCGGCCACCCAGCGTGCGGGTGACCTTCTCGGCGCTGCCGACGAGCAGATCCACCCACTTCTCGCACTGTTCGCGCGGCATCCGGAGCGTCGGCCCGCTGATCGCGAGGGCACCGATCACGTCGGCGGACGAATCGAACACGGGCGCAGCCAATCCCGATGCGCTGTCTTCCCGCTCCCCGGCGGTGATGGCGTACCCGTCGGCCCGGGCCTGGTGGATCAGTTCACGCAGCACCGCGGTGTCGGTGACGGTGCCCTCGGTCATCGGCTCGATGGGGCCGGCGAGGACCTGTTCGGTGAGTTCCGGGTTCCAGGCGAGCAACACCCGGCCCGCCGAACCCGCGGGCAAGGGGACGATCTTTCCGACGTACATGTTCCGGCGCAGCGCGTGCTCGGTCTCCGCGATGGCCACGCACACGCGGTAGCCCTGCTCGACCCGGAAGAAGCTGGCGGTCTCGCCGGTGGCGTCGCGGATCTCCTTCAGCACCGGCGTGACGACAGCAAGCACGTCGAGTCCCTTGGTGGCCGTCGCAGCCCAGAACGCCATCTTCACGCCGATCCGGATCTGGTCGCCGGACCGGTCGAGGAATTCCTGCGCCACCAGGTTGCTGACGAGCCGCTGGACTGTCGAGGTCGGCAGACCCGTCGCCTGCTGGATCTCGCCCAGCGTCATCGACGGACGCGACAGGCTGAACGCATCGAGGATCTCCGTGATCTTGCTCAAGACCAGCAACGGTTGGTGCTTGGAGGTCAATTCGCCGTCTTCCGCTCGCATGCCTCAACGATAGTCGCCATCGCCCACCGAGGACATTGATGCTCGCGCCGAGCGCAGAGATGTGGTAGTTGTTGAGAATGCTGAATCGCGACTCGACGAAAGGCGCATGAGCGCCCACCGAGATCCGCTCCCCACGCTTCGATCGGCGCCCCTCCGATGTCGTGACCCCTCCACCCTGCGTGTCCGTCGACGCTCGAAATCGTTGGCGCACACTCGCGCAGACGAGGGGAACATTCAATCGAACAGGGTGGGGAGGTAGAGATGAAACTAGCAGCGGCACTGGCGGAACGCGGCGATCTGACTCGTCGGGTGGAGCACCTGAAATCGCGCATCCTCACGAATGCGCGACACCAAGAGGGCGAGTCGCCCGCGGAGGACGCCGCGGCGCTACTCGACGAACTCGAGGAGGTCCTGGACCGCCTGGAGATCCTCGTCCGAAGAATCAATCGAACCAATACGTCTGCGCCCCTTGGCGATGAGAGCATCACGGACGCCCTGGCCCGCCGGGACATGCTGCGCATCCGGCACCGGGTGGTGTCCGCCGCCGCGGATGCCGCCTCCGGTCGTGAGCAGGACCGGTACGGCCGACAATTACGCTCGGAGCTCGTCTTCGTCGCGGCGTTGCCGGTCCGGGATCTGCGGCGTACTGCCGACGATTTGGCGCGGCAGATCCGAGAAGTCGATCTTCGAGTGCAGCAAGCGAACTGGGAGGTCGACCTCCTCGACTGAATATTGCTGGGCAGTAGGTAACCGTTTCAGAGGCGGGCACACACCGCGGTCGGCGGCAATCCGGCCACTTCTCCTGCGTGGTAGGCAGCGCACCCCGGGCATACACCCGGATCACAATGCAGCCCAGCACATCGCACAGGTGACTGCGCACGACGCACAGCTCATCACCAGGTGCCGATCCAAGACGGCGAGGGCGGGTAAGGGGCTCCCAGCACACACGTGAGTGGCACAGTACGCCGAAGCATACTGTGCCACTCACACCGGCTCAGCCGACGACCAGATCCAGCTCGTCGTCGTTGACACCGACCGTCACGCTGCCACCCTCGACCAGAATGTCGTCGAGCAGCAGGTCCGCGATCCGGTCGTCGACCGCACGCTGGATCGACCGGCGCAGCGGGCGTGCCCCGAACTCGGGCTGGTGTCCGTGTTCGGCAATCCAGTCCACCGCGGCGTCGCTGAACGAGATCTCGATACCCTTGGCCTCGAGCCGCTTCCGGCTGTCGTCCAACAGTAGGTCGGTGATCCGGTGCAGCTGTTCGGTGTCCAGCTTGCGGAAGATCACGATCTCGTCGATCCGGTTGAGGAATTCCGGCCGCATCGACTCGCGCAGCCGGCCCATCACCCGGTCTCGCAGCGGCTTCTCCGACGCCTCGGCGTCACCGGTGGTGAAGCCCAGTCCGCCCGACTTGCTGGAGATGATGTCGGACCCCAGGTTGCTGGTCATGATCAGAACGGTGTTCTTGAAATCCACCGTCCGGCCCTGACCGTCGGTCAACCGCCCGTCGTCGAGCACCTGCAGCAGCGTGTTGAACACGTCGGGGTGCGCCTTCTCGATCTCGTCGAGGAGGATCACCGAGTACGGGTTGCGCCGAACCTGCTCGGTGAGCTGTCCTGCCTCCCCGTAGCCGACGTAGCCGGGAGGGGCACCCACCAGGCGACTGACCGTGTGCCGTTCACCGAACTCGCTCATGTCGAGTCGCAGCATCTTGTTCTCGTCACCGAACAGGGTGGCCGCTAATGCTTTCGCCAGTTCGGTCTTGCCGACACCGGTCGGGCCGAGGAACAGGAAGCTGCCGACGGGGCGGTCGGGATCGTTCATACCGGTCCGGCTCCGACGCACCGCCCGGGCGATGGCCCGCACGGCATCGTCTTGCCCGATGACCCGCCGGTGCAGTTCGTCTTCGAGCCGGCGGAGGCGTTCCTTCTCCTCCTGGGTCATCTGGCTCGCGGGAATACCCGTCGACCGCGACACGACCTCGGCGATCTGCTCGGCGGTCACGTCCGGTGTGATGTCCGACGCGTCGGCCTTGCCACCGATGCGGGCCTGCAGCTTCGTGATCTGGTCACGCAGTCCCGACGCCTTCTCGTACTGCTCGTCGGCGACGGCCTGATTCTTGGCCTGTTCCAACTCCTCCACATGCTTCCGCAGAGCCTCCACGTCGACGCTCGGCATGCGCAGCCGCAACCGGGCCCCGGCCTGGTCGATCAGGTCGATCGCCTTGTCGGGCAGGAAGCGGTCACCGATATACCGGGCAGAGAGCTCGACGGCGGCGGTGATGGCGTCGTCGGTGTAGCGCACGCCGTGGTGCTCTTCGTATCGGTCGCGGAGACCCGACAGAATGGCCACTGCGTCCTCGATGCTCGGCTCCGCCACCGTGACCGGCTGGAATCGGCGTTCGAGCGCCGGATCCTTCTCGATGTGCTTGCGGTACTCGTCGAGGGTGGTGGCACCGACGATGTGCAGTTCACCACGGGCGAGCTTCGGCTTGAGGATGTTTCCGGCATCCATCGCACCCTCGGCTCCGCCACCGGCGCCGGCAATGGTGTGAACCTCGTCGATGAAGACGATCAACTCGTCCTTGTGGGCGACGATCTCGTCGATCACCTTGGTGAGGCGTTCCTCGAAGTCGCCGCGGTATCGGGTTCCCGACACCATGCTCGACAGGTCGAGTTGCACGATGCGCTTACCGGTCAGACGGTCGGGTACGTCGCCGTCGACGATCCGCTGAGCCAGGCCCTCGACGATCGCCGTCTTGCCGACGCCGGCCTCACCGACGAGGACGGGGTTGTTCTTGGTCCGCCGCGACAGGATCTCGATGGTCTGTTCGATCTCGTCGGCCCGGCCGATCACCGGGTCGACGCCGCCGCTGCGGGCACGTTCGGTGAGATCGAAACCGTACTTGTCGAGGGTGGGAGTGTCGGAGTCCGGCGCCTGCTCGGCCGACCCGCCTTGGATGGCGGTCTGTAGACGTTCCGGGGTGACACCCTCCGAGGCCAGCAGGCGGCCTGCGGCATGGTCCTGATCTGCGGCGAGCGCGAGGAACAGGTGCTCGGGATCGATGTACGTCGACCCGAGAGCGCGGGCGAGCTGATGCGCCTCGAGCAGCGCGGTCTTGAGCGCACCGCTCAGCGACGGCACGGCGAATCCGGACGAGTTCCGGCCCTGCGGAAGACGCAGTTCCACGGCGTCCGACACGGCTGACACGTCGGCGCCCGCTCGCTGCATCAACGTCTTGGCCGGGTCTTGTTCAGCCATGACGCGCAGAACGTGCAGTGCATCGAGGTCGGAGTCACCGCGACCGGCGGCGAACCGCGCGGCGGCTGCCATGAGTTCCTGGGTGGAGCGGCTCATGAGACGGCTGATGTCGATGCGACCAGGGCCCTCCGGCCCGAAGAATGCTGGCATTCCGAAGCCTCCTAAGAAGTTGAGCGTTACTCACTCAACTAACGTGCCAGTGCTCCGATCAATTCCCGAAGCGGGGGGCGTTTCATTGTGATGGCCGTCATATGCAGGGACGGCTGCCCGGCGCGCGGAACTTCCTACAACACCGGACAGCGACCCGCTCTTCCCGGCGGTGTCAGCGGAAAGTCGACTTCAGGTGTTCGGCGAGACCCTCGATCGAGACGGGCGCCATCCGGAAGCCCAGATAGCCGTCCGGACGGACGACGTACGCCGCGCAACCCTCGGCGCCATAGGCCGCGGCGAATTCGCCGGCCTCGTCCCGCACGAGCGGAAGAATCGTTTCACCGACCTCGGCACCCGGAGTCGCGATCAGATAGGTGTCGAGCAGGCCCTGGGCCGCGGTTCCGGCCGACGCCGCAGCAGCCTCCAGCACGGCCAGACCCCGCGCGTCGACCGAGTCGTCGGCGTACAGCAGCAATGTGTGCCGGTCGCGTCCCAGTAACCCGAACAGCCGGATCGGGAATGCGACGCCAGCGCGGGTCAACCCGCGCGCGTCGGGCGCTCGCTCACCGGGCCGCAGCGTGGTCGCGCCCTCGGTCCGGGACACGATAGGGCTGTCGGAGTAGTCGATGAGCAGCTGCGCTTCGCGGCGCATGACCAGTTCGGGGTCCGAAGCACCCGCGCCGATCCCTTCCCGCGCGCTGCGGATGGTGCGACCCACGACCTCCTCGCCGACCGGCCGCCGCTCGAGGTCGTAGCTGTCCATCAAGTCGGGTGCCGCGACTCCGGACACGGCGAGCGCAAGCTTCCATGCCAGGTTGTGGGCGTCCTGGATCCCGGTGTTCATGCCCTGCGCCCCGGTGGGCGGGTGGATATGGGCGGCGTCGCCGGCAACGAACACGCGTCCACGTCCGTAGGAGTCGACGATGCGGTGGCTGATGCGGAAGACGGAGGACCACCGAAGGTTCGATGCCCGGGCCGGTTCGGGAGCCAGCCTGTCGAGTACGGCCTGAATGTGCCCGAGTTGCGGCGTGGGCCCCGACTCGAATCCGTGCCGGATGTTGTCGCCGGCCGAGGCGCCGGTATTCGACAGTTCCGCGGGCACCAGCATCGACATCCGGTACCGACGACGACCGGGCAAGGGAATGCACACGAGGACATCGTCGGGTCCGTCCTCCGTGTGACGGACCGAACGAATATTGTAGCCACGCGGCAACGACCAGTCCACTTCGACGTCACCGAGCATGTACTGCTCAGCGAAGGCGCCGCCCTCGAACGTGAGACCGAGACCCTTGCGCACCACACTGTGCGCGCCATCGCATCCGGCGAGGTACTGCGACCGGATGGTCCCGCCGCCGTCCCCGCTCACCGTGGCGACCACTCCGCCCTCGTCCTGTTCGAACGAGACCAGGCCGATTCCGCGTTCGACCCTGGTGCCCAGGGAAGCCAGATGTTCGGTGAGTATGCGTTCGGTCTCGTACTGGGGCAGTCCGATGAACCCGAACGGCACATCCGCGGGCAAGGCCAATTCCATTCGCGCGACCTCGACTCCGTCGACGTAGAGGATCTGCCCACGAAATGGAACCGCCGCGTCGAGCACTCGCCCGAGCACGCCCATACCTTCGAACACTTCGAGGGTCCGGGGTTGGATCCCCACCGCCTTGGCGTACTGCGGCGGCTCGTGGAGCGGATCGATGATGCGGCAGGAGATGCCGCGCCTACGTAGTTCGATCGCCGCAGTCAGTCCTACCGGACCCGCTCCGACCACCAATACCTCGGGATCCACCACGAAGACACCGCCTCACCAGGAGGGATCGAGTTTCGATCAGTATGCCTGGCCGCCGCGGAAATTGGAGGCAGACGAGCTCCCGATTTTTGAACGTGCAGCCGTGTGGGTAACCGTCGGACATGACGCACAAGGACACCGAGCAGCACGAGAACACACCCGGCCCGGCGACGACGAGTACGGAGAGTGGCAAATCGGGTGCCCACAAAGACGTGATGTCCGATCCCGCGGAGGACGACAAGGGTTCGGGTGCGGACTGGAGCGGCGAAGGTGGCGCGACCCCGGAGGGGCCCGCCACCGACACTGACGACTGACGCCGCGAGGACTACATCGGGATCTGACCGGCGAGAACACCGACCACCAGCATGGTCAGCGACACCAGCGCGGCCCGCCACAGCACCTTCTTGTGGTGGTCGGCCAGGGACACGCCTGCCAGTGTGACGAGCAGCAGGATGGCCGGGACCAACGGGCTCTGCATGTGGAAGGTCTGTCCGGTGATCGAAGCGCGGGCCATCTCGACGGGCTCGATGCCGTAGGTGGACGCGGTTTCGGCGAGCACGGGCATCACACCGAAGTAGAAGGCGTCGTTGCTCATGAAGAACGTGAAGGGCAAGCTCAGGACACCCGTAATGACGGCGAGGTGCGGTCCGAGCGATGCCGGGATGATCTCGAGCAACCACTGCGCCATTGCCTCGACCATGCCCGTGCCCTGGAAGACTCCCGTGAGCACGGCTGCGGCGAACACCATCGCCACCACCGAGACGATGCTCGACGAGTGCCGGGTGATGGCTTCCTGCTGCTCCTTGACGCGCGGGAAGTTCGCCATCAAGGCGATCGATGCCGCCACCATGAAGAGCACCGGGATGGGCAGGACGTCCATCACGAGCACGGCAAGCAGACCCACGCTCAGAGCAGCGTTGAACCACAACAGCTTCGGTCGCAGCGTCGGCCGCTCGGGGTCCAGTCCGTCGACGAAGCCGTCGAGCCCGTCGTCCGACCCGGAATCTCTGGAACCGCCGGTTGCGTTGCCGCTGCCACCGTCTGCGCCGCCGGAACCAAGCCGAGTCCGACCGGATCCCGCGCCGACGAGAAGACGCTCGGATGTGAGAACCAGGGTGCCGATGCGTCGCCGTTCGGAGTAGCCGAGCTGCACGGCGAAGAGCAGCACGATGACCAGTCCGGCAACGAGCGAAGGAATCATCGGCACGAAGACGTCGGACGGGGAGATCCCGAGGGCCGCAGCAGCTCGGACGGTCGGCCCACCCCACGGGATGATGTTCATCGCACCGTTCGAAAGCCCGGCGACGACGGTGAGGACGACGGGGCTCACCTTCAATTTCAGGTAGAGCGGGAGCAGTGCCGAGGTGACGATGATGAAGGTCGTCGACCCGTCACCGTCCAGCGACACCACCATGGCCAGGACTGCCGTGCCGACGACGAGCCGCATGGGATCGTTGCGGACGAGCTTGAGAATCACCTTCACCAGTGGGTCGAAGAGCCCGACGTCGATCATGATCCCGAAGAAGATGATCGCGAAGAACAGCAGTGCCGCAGTGGGCGCCAGCGCTTTGATCCCGTCGGTGATCATGTCGCCGATACCCAGACCGGCCCCGGCCGCGATACCGAACGCGACCGGGACGGCAATCAGCCCGACCACTGGGGTGGCCCGTTTGGACATGATCAAGAACATGAACACGGCCACCATCAGAAAGCCGAGTGCTACCAGCATTGCCACTCCTCGTCCGCACCTGAAAAGTCGCACTGTGATCGCGACAACAGCAAGTGTTGATCGAGCGGGCGCTCACAGTCACTGTTACGGACGTAGAGAAGGTTGTGTTCATTGTGGTGGCGAAGACAGATGTTCCCTCAACGTCGCCGTCTCGTACTCGGTCCGGAACAGTCCACGCTTCTGCAGTACGGGAACGACCTCGTCGACGAAGTCGGTGAGAGCGTCCGGATAGATCGGCGGCATCAGATTGAAGCCGTCGGCGCCACCTCCGTGAAACCACCGTTCGATGTCGTCGGCGATCGACTCCGGCGTCCCTATCATCGTGCAGTGCCCACCACCGGCGGCCAGTGTTCCCAGCAACGCGCGGACCGTGGGCCGATCCTTCTCGATGATGCGCAGGATGGTGTCGTAGCGGCCCTGCGGTCCGGTGAACTCGGAGAGTGGCGGCAGATCGGGGACGGGCGCGTCCAGTTCCCACTCACTGCAATCCTGATGCGTGAACAGGGACAGTTGCGCGATCGACTGTTCGACCGGCAGCAGGGCGTCGAGTTCGGCCTTCTTCCTGCGTGCCTCTTCTGTGGTCGATCCGACGTAGGTGACGAGACCCGGCATCACGGTCACGGCGTCGGCGTCGCGGCCCGCAGTACGGATGCGCCGCTTGACGTCTCGATAGTAACTCTGCGCGGATTCGAGGTCGTAGGCCACGGCATAGATCCCCTCGGCGCAGCGGGCCGCCAGGTCCCGACCCTGCTCGGAGGCACCGGCCTGGAAGAGGACGGGACGCCCCTGCGGCGACCGCGGCACGTTCAGCGGGCCGTCCACCAGAAAATGCTTGCCGCGGTGATGAATCGGGGCGACCTTCGCCGGGTCGGCGAACATCCCGCCCCGGTCGGGTGCCAACGCGTCGGCATCCCACGAATCCCAGAGCGCGAGTGCCACGTCGACGAACTCGGCGGCGCGCGAGTACCGCTCGTCGTGCGGCGGCATTTCCTCGAGTCCATGGTTACGGGCCTCCGCGTCGAACATGGAGGTCACGACGTTCCACCCGGCCCGGCCGCCACTGATGTGGTCGAGCGATGCAAGCATCCGGGCGGCGTGGAAGGGCGTGTAGAAGGTGCTGGACACGGTGGTGACCAGCCCGATTCGCTCCGTCGCCCGGGCCATCGCCGACAACGCCGTCAGCGGTTCGAGAAACCACAGTCCGCCGGCGGCGGGGTCTCGCACCGAGTGTCCGTCGGCGAAGAAGACGGCGTCGAAGCAGCCACGTTCTGCGGTCTGCGCCAACTCTTCGTAATAGGCGATGTCGGTGAGCCGTTCCACCTGCGACGCCGGGTGCCGCCAGGCGGCGCCGTGGTGTCCGCAGGCGAAAAGAAATGCGTTGAGGTGCAGTTGCTTACGTGCTGCCATCAGTCTTTGACCAATCCCCCGTCGACGACGAGATTCTGGCCGGTCACCGAACGCGACCACGGAGAGGCGAAGAACAGCACCGCGTCGGCGAATTCTTCCGGAGTGGTGACGCGTTGCAGGGGCGTACTCGCCGCGATGAGGTCGAACACCTCGTCCGGAGTGGCGGCGCTCGCGTCCGTGGTGCGCAGCAGCCCGCCCGACACCATGTTCACCGTGATGCCGTCGGGACCGAGATCGGCGGCGAGCGTGCGGGTCAGTGACAGTGCTGCAGCCTTGGCCGCCGTGTAATCGTGGTAGGGAACCACGGGGTTCTGGAACAAGTTGGTTCCGATGGTGACGATGCGGCCGAAGCCGATTGAGCGCATGCCCGGTAGTGCGGCTTGCGTGGTGTTCAGAGTCGCCTTGACACTCCCTTGCAGCTGCGCGACGAAGGCGTCCCACGAGATGGCGTCGGCCTTGTCGCGGGCGTCGCCGTTGAAGGAGAAATCGGCGAGGGCGTTGTTGATCACGGTGGTGACCGGTGAGCCGAAGTGGTCTGCCGCCGCGCCGAACAGGGCGTCGACCTGTTCGCGGTCCGTGACATCGGCCTGAAGCGCGATGGCATGCCCGGCGCCCGCCTCCGCCGCGAGGTCCTCGGCCGCGTCTCGGCTACGACGGTAGTTCACCACCACCCGTGCGCCCTGCTCGGCGAACGAGCGCACGATGGCGGAACCGAGGCCGCGCCCACCCCCGGTCACGAGAACGATCTGCTTGTCGATCTGCATTGCGCACCTTTCGTCCGGCCGCGAGGAACGCCGGACGACCGCACGCATCAGCGGTCGGCGCGACATCCCTTCGCTAGCACTACCTAGTTCAGGTTCGACGGGTGTGTTCTCAGCCGCCCAGCTCTCGCCGGGCAGCACCCCGTGTCACTGGCGACAGTCTAAGCGCAGTCGCGAAAAGAGAAAGCCGCACCCGTCTTTGTTGCGCACAATTAAGTTGTGTGCAACCATTCTGGGGTGACCGACCCTCTCACCCTCGACCGCCAGTTGTGCTTTGCCCTCTACTCGGCATCGCGGGCCATGACGGCCACCTACCGGTCGCTGCTCGAGAAATTGGGCGTGACGTACCCGCAGTACCTGGTTCTGCTGGTGCTGTGGGAGCGGGACGGCCGCGGCGTGCGCGACATCTGCGACGCCCTGGATCTCGATACCGGCACCCTGTCACCGCTACTCAAAAGACTCGAATCACTCGGGTTGGTCGAGCGTCGTCGCGACTCGGCCGACGAGCGGCGGGTCGGTATCCACCTCACCGAGGCCGGGACCCAACTACGGCATTCCGCTCTGGGCATTCCGGCCGCACTGGCCGGCTCCACGGGTATGGACGTCGACGAGCTCGTCGCCCTGCGGGACACCTTGAGTCGTCTCACCGAATCGCTACACCAGTACACCGCAACCGATCCCCCGAAAAGGAAGTAATCCCGTGCAGATTCTCTACACCGCCGAAGCCCTCGCCACCGGAGAAGGCCGCAACGGCCACGCCCGCACCTCGGACGGCCGACTCGATCTCGACCTTGCCATCCCCGTCGAGATGGGCGGTTCGGGCAACGGCACGAACCCGGAGCAGTTGTTCGCCGCCGGCTACGCCGCGTGCTTCCACTCGGCACTGCAGATGGTCGCCCGCCAGGCCAAGGCCGATGTCACCGACTCGGCGGTCGGTGCGCGCGTCGGAATCGGCTCGGCGAACGGCGGCGGTTTCGGTCTCGCCGTGACCCTCGAGGTGTCACTCCCCCACCTCTCGCGGGACGAGGCCCTCGAATTGACCGAGAAGGCGCACCAGGTCTGCCCGTATTCCAACGCAACTCGGGGAAACGTCGAGGTCACCCTCGACGTCACCGAGGACTGAACCTACCGGCGGGCGTCGGTCACGCGAACGTGTATTCGACGCCCGTCAGGTTCTCGGACAGCGACCACAAGGCACCCGCGGTCTTCTCGTCCCGCGACTTGCTATTGGAACCGACCACCTTCGGGTGACCACGCTGCTCGAACAGCCCGTCCGGCCCGAGGTAACTACCGCCCGCCACATCGGGAGCGGCGGCCGCGTACAGCATGGGCAGCGCACCCATCTCCGCTGACTGCGCGAAGATTCGGTTACCGACGGCCATCAGCTTGTCCTGTACCGACTCGGTGTGGGCCTGCAGATTGGTCGATGCGTAACCGGGATGCGCGGCCACAGCCTTGACCGACGACCCCGCCGCCGCGAGTCTGCGCTGTAGCTCGTAGGTGAACAGAAGATTCGCGAGTTTCGACTGTCCGTACGCGCTCCACCGGTTGTACTTGCGGTTTTCCCAGTTGAGATCGTCGAGGTCCACGGATCCCATCTTGTGTGCGGTGCTCGACATCGTGACAATTCGGTCGGTGATCTTGGCGAGGAGCAGGCCGGTGAGCGCGAAGTGGCCGAGATGGTTTGTGCCGATCTGCATTTCGAAACCGTCGACAGTTTTACGCCGGGGAACCGCCATCACTCCGGCGTTGTTCACCAGCACGTCGACCGAATCGATGCCCGCGGCGAAGTCCCGCACCGATGCCAGATCGGCGAGGTCGAGTCGGCGGACCTCGGCGTTGTCACCGATGGTGCGCCCGACCGCGTCGCCTTTCGTGGTGTCGCGGCAGGCGAGGACGACGTGGGCGCCCGCCTTGGCGAGTGCGCGCGCAGCCACCTCCCCCAATCCACTGTTGGCGCCCGTGACGACGAACGTCCGGCCCTGCTGATCCGCGATGTCCGCTGCTGTCCACTTGGTCATGAGAGCAACCCTACGGAAGTCGGGACGCGGCCAACACCCGTCACCACGCCGTTGCTCCGACCAGCGGGAGGTTGACGAAACTCGGTCTGTCCGGCGACAACCGGACATGCTGCGGCTTCAACTGGCTGTCCGCGAGCATCGGTCCGAGCGGCAGATAACGCGGAAAGCTGCTCGCGTACACGTCGACACGCAACCGGTGTCCGGGCGCCAGGACGGCGTCGGTGGGCACGAAGTTGATGTCCACGGGTGTGACCTCCCCGGGAACGAGGGGCTGGCGCGCCGCCACCGTCAGGTAGTGATGCGGTTCGGTGTAGTCGCCGTTGGGAGACTTCGTGCTCTGCGCATCGTCCACCGCACGCATCGACGCAGTGAGCGCCCCATTGGTCAAGGTCGTCGACGTACCGTCGGGGGCGACGTCGTTGAGTGTGACCGCCCAGAAACCGTCGGTGGCGTCGAGCACCGTCTCGAGATGCAGGTTGACGGGCCCCGACAACTCGGTGGGCCGGGTGACGGGAGCGCTGGTGAATGTGAGGCCTTCGGCCTCGTTGAAACGGGAGTCCTTGGTGCAGGCAGATCCGAAGATCACGGCCGCCCCGGCCGTCCCCTGGGCGCCGTCACGCGAGCACAGCGCCCGTAGGCCCGGCGCCACCGTGAGATTCGCGGAATCGGCGGGCTGCGCCGCGACGAGGCTGCCGTCGTGCGCAGCATGCCCCGCCGTGCCGCTCGGCGCGTTCGACAGATACATCCGCTGGTAGTCGACGCCGGCCCGGGGGAACGAATCGGTAGTGGTCCATCCGTTGCCCTGCTGATACAGCGTGACCGGGCCGTAGCCGTCGATTCCGTTGTCGACACCTTTCAACCACTTGTCGTACCAAGCGCGTTCGAGAACGTCGAGGCGCGGCGGGGCGCCCGGCTCACCGAACCCACCGCCGAAGTTGATGTGGTAGGCGTCGCTCATGATCAGCTGCTTCTCGCCCGCCGGCAGGGGGATGTCGTTGTAGACCCGGGGCTCGCTGTTGGCGAAGATGTCGTGCCACGCGCCGTAGAGCATCGTCGGCACCTCGATGTTGTCCACCCGGGCTTTGCGCTCCTCGTAGAACTCCCCATCCTGCGCTACCCGCAGCGTGCCGGGATCCAGGTCGTTCACGGTGGGCGCTGTCATGGCCTCGAGGAGAGCCGGGAACAGCGTCAGGGGATCACGAAGCCGATCCTGAAGCCAGGTCTGGTCGAAGCGGCCCTGCGCGAGCGCCTGCACGTCCGGAACGAACTTGAGACCATTCACCAGCGAGAGCCAGAGGGGCATGAAACCGACACCCAGTCCGGCGCCGGTCCCGACGATGTCGCGGAGCAGATCGTTTCCGGGTTCAGTGGGGAAGATCGCCTTCAGGGCAGGCGGCTGATGACCCGCGGCCTGCAGGGAGTTGATGCCCGAATAGGACACGCCGCCCATCCCGACTCTGCCGTCAGACCAGCTCTGCTTGCTGATCCAATCGATCACCTCGACGGAATCGCGCTGCTCGACCGGGCCGAGTGCCTGCCATTCGCCTTGCGAGAAGCCGGTGCCCCGCGCATCCACGACCACCTGCGTGTACCCGTTCTGCACGAGGTCGCGGTTGACACCGAAAACACGCATGCCGCCGCCTGACAGAACCTTCGCGGCCTCGGTGATGCCGTCGAACGGCGTCCCGGCGAGGTTGTAGGAATTCACCAGGTCGACAACGGTGTCTTCGAGCCCCGGGACCGCGAGCACGGAGTCGACGACGTTGCCGATCAACTTGGTATAAGGCGTGACACTGAGCACCGAGGGCGTCTTCGTGTGGACCGGAATGCCTGCCGCGTCGGCGGGCCGGTAGACGTTCGCCTTCAGCACCGTCCCGTCGCTCATCGTGATGGGCACGTCCCAGTCGATGGCGACGACCGGGTAGGCCGGCGGTGTATCGACGGCAGCCAGCCACTGTGCGGCTGCGGGTCCTCCGGTCGGGTCAGCGGACGCCGTGGGCGCGACAGCGAGCCCTATGGACATTGCTACCGCGACTGCCAATACACCTGGTCGAAACGCCCAGCGACGCACGATCACCTAAGAACCCCCGTGAACTTTCCGATGACGCGCCTCAGCGGCCAGGGTGGCCCGCGTCACAAACTTACCGGATAGTAACCATGGGTTCGCGCCAGGTCAACGCCGAGTTACAGACAAGCTGCATTACCGTCGACGGTGTGCCCGACGCCCCGCTTCCCGTTCGTGACGGCCTCAACCCGACGCGGCTGAGGACGCCCGACGACGGACCGTGGCCCACCGTCCTCGAGTACCTCGTCGGCCGCTTTCCCCACGACGAAACACGGCTCCGCGAGAAGGTGGCCGCGCGGGAGGTGGTCGACGAGCGGGGGCACCCCGTCACCGAGTCGACGGCGTTCGTCCCGCGGAGAGACGTCTACCTCTACCGGGATCCTCCGGTGGAATCGCGGGTGCCGTTCGAGGTCGAGATCCTGCATCGCGACGAGAATCTGCTCGTCGTCGACAAGCCCCATTTTCTCGCCAGCACACCACGGGGCGCGTACATCGTCGAGTCCGCACTCGTACGGTTGCGCAGGAGTCTCGGACTTCCCGACCTGACGCCCGTGCACCGGCTGGATCGTCTCACCGCAGGAGTTCTCATTTTCACCGTGCGACGCGAAGTCCGGCGGGACTACCAGTCGCTGTTCGATCGACGGGAAGTGCGCAAGGAGTACGAGGCGCTTGCCCGCTACGACCCCGAGTTGACCCTTCCGGCAACGGTCCGCAGCCGCATCGTCAAGCAACGCGGCGTCTTGAAGGCTTTCGAGACGGAGGGGCCCGCGAACAGCGAGAGTCGCATCGAACTGCTCGAAATCCGCGGTAGCGCCGCGCGCTATCGACTGCTCCCGCACACCGGCAAGACGCACCAGCTGCGGTTGCACATGAGCTCACTCGGCATCCCGATTTTCGGTGACAATTTCTACCCCGACTTCTATGACGTTGCCGGGAACGACTATTCGACTCCGTTGCGCCTACTCGCACGCTCGGTGGAATTCACCGATCCCTTGTCGGGTGCACGCCGCCGGTTCGTCAGTGAGCGGACCCTGACATGGCCGACGTCCACACCTCCGGCGCACTGACACTCAGCGAAGGGACGTCGAACTACTCCTGCGAGGCCGCCACCCTCTGCTCCAGAACCTGACCGGAGCCGTTCTGCTCGGCGAGGCGGCGGGCACTGTCCAGAGCCTCCTGGGCAGCCGCCTTCACCGCGGCCGCTTTCTCGGCCGGAGTGAGATCCCCGGGCGACGACGGAGCCACTTCGGGCACGGGCGACGACGGAGCCACTTCGGGCACAGGGGGCGTCGGAGCCACTTCCGGCACCTCGCCCACATCCGGCGTTTCCGGCGGCTCGTTCGTTTCCGGCACCTCGACGGGGTCTGTCAGGTACTGGCCGCAGTCCGGCCACGCGCCGACCCCCTGGCTCTGGAGCACCTTTTCGGCGATACGGATCTGTTCCGCTCGACTCGCTTCCGACGGGTCTCCCTTTCCGCCATGGGATTTCCAGGTCTCGGGCAGAAATTGCAGGCCCCCGTAGTAACCGTTTCCGGTATCGATCGTCCAGTCGCCGCCGCTTTCGCATTCGGCGACGGCGTCCCAGTTGTGCGGTGCGGCAGACGCAACACCGGCGCTCAGGCCCAGTGGAACCGTCACGGCTGCGCCGATCGTGGCAATCCACCCCAGGGTGCGCCTCTCGATGTGGCATGTGGTCATGCTGAGTCCTTCCTCTCCGCGCTCGCGGACATGGTCGGCTTCTCCCCTTCGTGACCTCCTCCCGATACCTCTGAGGCAGAAGTAAAGTACAGGTGTACGACTATTGTGTTGTGACAGGTGAATCTTCGGAATTCCGGATTTTCGACGCCGATCCGTGGCCGTGTCGTGACGAGTCCGTTACATGCCGGAGGTGGGTCCGCAAAGTACGCGCATAAGGCACTGTGGACACCGGACGAGTACAGCCCGACGAAGGGAACCAGACGTGAGCACCTCTTCAAGCCATTCCGTCGTCGTCGGCCTCGACGGATCCGACGCGTCCACGGCCGCCGCCACGTGGGGCGCCGCAGTAGCAGCGAAATGGCGCGCCACACTGTCACTCGTCCACGCGCTGCCGCAGGACGGCCCGCTGTACAGCCCGGCGTCGATCATGCTGGAATCGCAGTTTCTCAGCCAATTGAGAGAGGACGGCGAGGCCATCGTCGACACCGCGAAGAAGCTACTGGGACAGCAATACCCGGATCTCACGATCGAGACGACGATCAGTCCCGGACCGGCGGGCACGGCGCTGCTCGAAGCCGCCGACTGGGCCCGGCTCATCGTGCTGGGTTCGACCGGAGCAGGGGCGTTCCGGTCGGTCCTTCTCGGATCGACCGCGCTGCACGTGGCCAACCGTGCGGAGTGCCCGGTCGTCGTGCTGCGCGGCGAGGCGAGTGCGCCGGACGGTCGTCCCGTCGTGGTCGGAGTCGACGGAAGCGAACTCAGTCGCGACGCGGTGTCGCACGCATTCGAGTTCGCCTCCTTCTTCGGCGCGCCCCTGGTTGCGGTCCACACCTGGCAGGGCTCGCCGACATTCGGAGCGGGCGGCACCGGCATGCTCGTCGACTGGGAGGCCGTGAAACAGGAGGAAGCCGCCGTCCTGTCGGAGGGCTTGGCCGGCGAGGCGGAGCGATACCCGGACGTCGCCGTCACGAAGGTGGCTCAGCAGGGCGCCGCCGCGGACGTCATTCTCCAGCACGCCGCCGACGCCCAGTTGATCGTCGTGGGCAGCCATGGCCGTGGACCGCTGCTCGGCGCGCTGATGGGATCGACGAGCCAGAACCTGCTCCACCACGCCACCACTCCAGTCATGATCTGTCGAAGCTGAGACTCCTCCGGCGCTACGTGATGCCGGTCCCCACCCACTGACCGATGCCATAGGTCACCCCCATGGCGAGTGCGCCGCCGAGCGCCACCCGCAGGACGGCGCGGGTCCGCCGAGCGCCGCCGAGAGTGGCACTCACCGACCCGGTCAGGGCCAGTGCGAACAGTACGGCCAGAAAAGTCACAGGGACGCGAAGGTGCACCGGCGTGAGAAGAATCGCCAGTAAGGGAATGGCAGCACCGAGAGTGAAGGACAGCGCCGAAGACCCGGCCGCCTGCCACGGATTGGTCAGTTCGTCCGGATCGAGACCCAACTCGGCGTCGACGTGCGCGGCAAAGGCATCGTGTTCGGTGAGTTCGCGGGCCACCGTGCGGGCAGTGTCCTCGCGCAACCCTTTTCGCTCGTAAATCGCCACGAGCTCTTCGAATTCGGCAGTCGGGGTTTCGGAAAGTTCCTGTTGTTCCTTCGACAGCAACGCCCGTTCCGTGTCGCGCTGCGTGCTCACCGACACGTACTCGCCGAGAGCCATGGACACGGCGCCGGCCGCCAGACCGGCGAAACCTGCGGTGAAGATCGCCGATCGCTCGGTGGTGGCCGCCGCGACACCGACCACCAGACCGGCGGTGGACACGATGCCGTCGTTCGCTCCGAGAACCCCGGCACGCAACCAGTTGAGGCGACCGGCCAGGGTGGGGCCGTGCGGTTCCACGGCGGCATGCGAGGACTCAGCGCGTTCTGCGGACATGGGTTCAGGCTAGGCCCGCATGGTGTTGCCCGATAGCGAGGCAAGGCTGCGCTGTCGCTCGGTTCGCAGCGCTGTCGCTCGGTTCGCAGCGCTGTCGATCGGTTCCCAGCGCGCAAGCAGTTGCTAGGTTGTTGTGGCTCGTCCCCGATCATTGGAGTCCCTATGGCGGCACCCGGCAACAGCGCTCCCCCGCGGCGACTGTCCGCTCTGGTCACCGGCGGCACGGGCGGCATCGGTTCCGCCGTGGCGCGGCAACTCGCGGACCTCGGGCACCACGTGGCCATCACCTACCGATCCCACGCCGATGTCGCGGCCGACCTGGTGACCGAACTCGAGCAGACCGGTGTCACCTGCGCCGCCTTCTCCACTGATCTCGTCGACGAACTTCGCGTCGCCGAGGTCGTTCGGCAGACGGTTGAGCACTTCGGCGGGCTCGACATCCTGATTCACGCAGCGGGACCGCACATTCCGATGGTCCACCTCTCGCAGATCACGCCGAAGGATTACGCCGTCCATCTCGAACAGGAGGCTGTCGCGTTTTTCACCGTCGTCCGCGCCGCCCTCCCGGCACTGCGGAAATCCGCAGGTTCCGTGGTCGCGGTCACGACCGCCGCCACCAGCCGCTACCCCGTACGCGACGGCCTCTCGGCAGGCACCAAAGGTGCTGTCGAGCAACTGGTCAAGGGGTTCGCGGCCGAGGAGGGCCGCTTCGGGGTCCGCTTCAACTCCGTCGGCCCTGGCATGCTCACCGACGGAATGGCGCAGCGCCTCATCTCTTCAGCCGATCTCGACCAGCGCGCACTCGACGTGGCCATGAGCCGCATCCCGCTGCGCCGTTTCGGCACGGCCACCGACATCGCCGAGGCCGTGTGTTTCCTGGCGAGTGACCGTGCGGGGTTCATCACCGGACAGAAACTCGACGTCGACGGTGGATACACGGCGTAACAGGCCGCCATGTGTAATGGGAGACCGTGCGGCCGGTGTACCTTGCCAGATTCGGATCCACCAAAGATTCCAGCGTTGACAGTCCCAGCAGCTCAACCAGTATCCCGATATTCGCCGTGAGTATGTCGGTTCGAGTTTGTGGGCCTCGAGCGACTCAGCGATAGAACCGGAATACCGGTTCGGCCACACACACTGGCTTGTCCACTGCGCTGCAGTGCACTGTTGCTCGGAGGATGATCTGGATGCCGCCGGCGATGTCTTCGACGGTAATCAGCTCCGCGCTCAGTCGGACCTTGGACCCGACCGGAACCGGAGCGGGGAATCGGACTTTGTTCAGACCGTAATTGACCGCCATCGACGCTTGCCGAACCTCCAGGACCTGCGAGAACATGGCACTGAGTAACGACAGCGTGAGGTAACCGTGGGCGATGGGCCCGCCATAGGCGCTTTCGCTATTGGCGCGCTCGACATCCACGTGGATCCATTGGTGGTCGTCGGTGGCGTCGGCGAAGGTATTCACCCGGTCTTGGGTGATGTCGAACCAGTCGCTACTTTCGAGTTGCTGTCCGAGTAGGCCGTGGAGGGCGTCGACGTCGTCGATTGTGGTGGGCATGGCTACCTTCTCTCGGAGAGTGAAGAGATCAGCGGGTGGTGTGCATGTCGGGAGCGCGCCGTTCGGTCAGGTTATGGTCATGCCGCCATCGACCGCCAGAGTCTGTCCGGTGACGTACCCGGCGGCGTCGGAGGCGAGCCAGACAAGGGTGGCGGCGAGTTCGGCAGCATCGCCGGTGCGCCCGAGCACCATCCGTGACGCGAGGCTGTCGAGGTAGCCGTCGTGATATTGGTCGGTCATCTCGGAGGCAAAGAAGCCCGGGGCGAGCGCGTTGACGCGAATTCCCTTGCGGAGGCCCCACTGTTGGGCGAGATCCCGGGTCAAACCCACGATGCCGGCCTTGCTGGCACTGTAGGCGGCCTGGGGCAGGCCGGCGGTGGTGAGCCCGAGGACGCTGGAAATGTTGACGATGGAACTGCCGGGTTGCATGACCTTCCCACACGCCTGGGCGGTCCAGTACGAGCCGGACAGGTTGATGTCTAGCACCGAGCGGAACTGGTCGGGGGTTTCGCGGGTGGCGGGATGGGCGGTGGCGACGCCGGCGTTGTTGACGAGAACGTCGACGCGGCCGAACTCGGTCATTGCCGCGTCGACCAGAGCGGCGCACTGATCCGGATCAGCGATGTCGGTGGCCACGGGCAGTGCCCGCCGGCCGGTGGCACGGACAAGTGCGGCTGTGTCGTCTAGCTTGTCGACGCGCCGGGCCGCGAGGACGACGTCCGCGCCGGCCTCGGCGAGGGCCTGAGCGAAGGCCACACCGAGGCCGGACGAGGCGCCGGTGACAATGGCGGTGCGGCCGTCGAGACGGAATTTGTCGAGCACACTCATGTGATGCCTCCTGGGTCAGAACCAGCTGGGGTTCATGTCGAGAGTGGTCCGATCTCCGCTGGCCAACAGATCGAGTTGCGGGCCGACCTTGGGTAGCTCGTGGGTGTAGAAGTAACGGGCTGCCATGCGCTTTCCGTCGTAGAAGTCACCACTCTTACCCTCGGTGGCGATGAGCTGTTCGAGCCACATCCACGCGATGACCGTGTGCCCGAAGGCTTCCAAATAGACCGACGAGTTCGCCAGCGCGGCCGCCGCGTCACCGGCCGCCCACAAGGCGGCGGTGATGTCGACGACGCGGTTCCAGACGGTGTCGAGGGCGTCGGCGTAACCGGTGGCGTCGCCACCGAGAGACCGAGCCCGCGCGACGGTGGCGCCGATCTTCGATCCGAGTAACCGCAGCCCGGCACCGTCTTGCATGATGACCTTGCGGCCCAGCAGATCCAGCCCCTGGATCCCGTGCGTGCCCTCGTGGATCGGATTCAATCGGTTGTCGCGGTAGTACTGTTCGACGTCGTAGTCGCGGGTGTAGCCGTAACCGCCGTGCACCTGGATCGCGAGGCTGTTCGCCTCGAGGCACCACTGCGATGGCCAGCTCTTCGCGATCGGAGTCAACACGTCGAGGAGCAACGTCGCCTCGTCGCCGGTGGCCGCATCGTCGGCCGTGTCGTGTTCGTCCACCAACCGCGAGCAGTAGAGGCCGAGCGCGAGCGCGCCCTCGACGTAGGACTTTTGGGCCAGCAGCATGCGGCGGACATCGGCGTGTTCGATGATCGGCACCGGCGGCGAGGAGGGATCCTTGGCTCCGAGAGGGCGGCCCTGGGTCCGCACCGTCGCGTATTCGAGCGACTTGCGGTATCCCACGTAGCCGAGGGCGATCGCGAGGAACCCGACACCGATCCGGGCCTCGTTCATCATGTGGAACATGTAGGACAGGCCGCGGTGTTCCTCGCCGACCAGGAAACCGACAGCACCCGATTTCCCACCGGGGGTGTGGGTGCCGTCGCCGAAAGCGAGCAGGGTGTTGGTGGTGCCGCGGTTGCCCATCTTGTGGTTGAGGCCCACCAAGGTGACGTCGTTGCGTTCGCCGGCGGCACCGTCGGCGCCGGGAAGGTTTTTCGGGACGATGAACAGCGAGATGCCCTTGACACCCGGGCCGCCACCCGGTGTCTTCGCCAGCACCAGGTGCACAATGTTCTCGGTGAGTTCGTGGTCGCCTCCGGAGATCCACATCTTGGTTCCGGTGACCCGGTAGCTGCCGTCTTCCTGCGGTACCGCCCGGGTGGTGATGTCCGCCAGCGAGGATCCGGCCTGCGGCTCGGACAGGCACATGGTGCCGAACCAGCGGCCCTCGAGCATCGGACGGACGTAGTCGTCGATCTGCTGCTCGGTGCCGTACGTGGCAAGCAGATTTGCGTTGGCGATCGTCAGGAACGGATAGGACGAAGTGCTGGCGTTAGCCCCCTGAAACCAGGCCATCGCCGCCCGCGCCACCGTGGTGGGCAGCTGCATCCCGCCGACGCTCTCGTCGAATGCCCCGGCGATCAAACCCGACGCCGCGTAAGCGTCGAGCGCCGTCTTGACCTCCGGAATCATCTCGACGGTGCCGTCCGGACGCATGGTCGGCTCGTGCGCGTCGGCCTTCTTGTTGTGCGTGGCGAAATGCTTGTGCGCAAGGTCCGCACTGAGGTCGAGCACCGCGTCGAAGGTGTCCTTCGAATGTTCGGCGAAGCGTTTACGCGAGGTCAGCGCGACCACGTCGAGCCACTCGTACAGCAGGAAATCGAGATCGCGGCGAGAAAGTACATCAGTCATGAGAATCAGATCCGTTCAAAGGTGGGCTCGCTCAGATGGAGATGCCGCCGTCGACCGGGAGGACGACGCCGGTGACGTAGCCTGCTTCCTCGGACGCGAGGAAGCAGATGGCGTCGGCCATCTCGGCGGGGTCGGCGAACCGCGAGATCGGACCGGTGACCTCGGCGATCTTCTCCTTCGGAATGGAGGCGGTCATCCGGGTCGCAGCGTTCGGGGAGATCGCATTCACGGTGACCCCGAAAGCGGCGAGCTCTTTCGCGGCGGTCTTGGTGAACCCGATGATCCCGGCCTTCGCGGTGGCGTAGTTGGCCTGCCCGCGGTTGCCGTGCAGCCCGGTGTAGGAGGTGATGTTGACGACCCGCCCGAATTCCTGGCTCCGGAAATGCGGAACACAGGCGCGGGTGAACCGAAACGTGCCGCCCGCGTGGACATTCAGGACCTGGTCCCAGTCCTCGTCGGTCAGCTTCCACAGCACCTTGTCGCGCAGGATCCCGGCATTGTTGATCAGAATGTCCACCCGCCCGGTCTCGGCGATCACGGTAGAGACAACGTTCTCGACGTCACCGGTGTCGCTGACGTCGGCCGGGATGCCGATGGCGCCGATTTCGCGGGCGGCCTTGTCGAGTTCGTCCTTGTCGAAGTCCACCATGAACACTCTCGCCTTGGCCTCGGCGAAGTGGCGGGCCAGGGCCTGGCCGATGCCGCGGGCGGCGCCGGTGACGATGACCGATTTGCCGGTGAAGTCGTACGTGATGTTGCCCATCGTGTTTCCTGTCCTTCTTCTCAGCTGAGGCGTTCGAGGACCATGGCCATGCCCTGGCCACCGCCGACGCACATGGTTTCGACGCCGAACTGCTTGTCGCTGGACTGCAGGTTGTTGAGCAGGGTCGCGGTGATCCGGGCACCGGTCATGCCGAACGGGTGACCGAGGGCGATCGCACCGCCGGAGACGTTCAGCTTGTCCTCGTCGATGCCGAGTTCCCGCGCCGACCCGAGGACCTGCACCGCGAACGCCTCGTTGATCTCGAACAGGTCGATATCGGAGATACCCATCCCGGCGATGGCCAGGGCCCGCTTGGTGGCCTCGATCGGACCCAACCCCATGATCTCCGCCGACAAACCGGACACCCCGGTGGACACGATCCGGGCCAGCGGGGTCAACCCCAGTTCCTTGGCCTTGGTGTCGGACATGATCACCAGGGCGGCGGCGCCGTCGTTGAGCGGGCAGGCGTTGCCGGCGGTGACGGTGCCGTCCGGCCGGAACACCGGTCTCAGCTGGCTGACCGCCTCGTAGGTGGTGCCGGCGCGGGGGCCGTCGTCCTTCGACACCACGGTGCCATCGGGCAGCGTCACCGGGGTGATCTCCCGCTCGAAGAAACCACTGTTGATGGCCGCCTCCGCCCGGTTCTGCGAGCGCACCGCCCACCGGTCCTGCTCCTCGCGGGTGATGCCGGTGATCTGGGCGACGTTCTCCGCGGTCTGGCCCATCGCGATGTAGGTGTCCGGGACCAGGCCCTCCTCGCGGGGATCGACCCACCGCTGCCCGCCCTGGGCGAGCTTCTCGGTGCGGGCCTGGGCGTCGGCGTAGAGCGGGTTCTGGGTGTCGGGCAGCGAGTCGGAGCTGCCCGCGGTGAACCGGGACACGGTCTCGACGCCGGCGGAGATGAACACCTCGCCCTCACCGGCCTTGATCGCGTGCAGCGCCATGCGGGTGGTCTGCAGCGACGAGGAGCAGTAGCGGGTGATGGTGGTGCCGGGAATGAAGTCGTAGCCCAACTGCACGGCGACGTTGCGGCCCATGTTGAAGCCCTGCTCACCGCCGGGCAGTCCGCAACCCAGGATCAGGTCGTTGATGTCGGTGGGATCGAGGGCGGGCACCTTGTCCAGTGCCGCCTGCACCATCTGCGCGGCCAGGTCGTCCGGGCGCATGCCCTTGAGCGATCCCTTCATGGCGCGACCGATCGGGGAACGGGCGATGGAAACGATTACAGCCTCGGGCATGCGGAACTCCTGGGTGCGGGTCGTCTGGCGACGGTGATGGGGAAGCTATTTAGCCAAAAATATGCAACCGCATATTTGCTATGCGTTTGCATATACTGGCGGTGTCGGAGGAGACCTGTCAACCCCCGCCAACCGAGAGGCAACAGTGTGACGGACGCACCACCACTGACCGGAGCGGTCAGCGAACTGGGTACCTCGAAAGCCGCTGCGCGGATACGCGCCGCGGCCATCGAGGTGTTCGCCGCCAAGGGGTACGGCGCCGCCACTACCCGGGAGATCGCCGCCAGCCTCGACATGAGCCCAGGAGCCGTATACCCGCACTACAAGACGAAGGAATCCCTTCTCTACGCCATCAGCCTCGAGGGCCACCATTCGGTACTGGCGGCCATCACCGCCGCTGATAGTCCCGATGTCGCGGCGCCCGACCGGCTGACGTCGACCGTGACGGCCTACGTGATCTGGCACGCCGACAACCGCGCGAGCGCCCGGGTCGCGCAGTACGAATTACGTTCGCTCTCGCCTGTGCACTTCGCAATCATTGCGGACATCCGCCGGTCCACCACGAAGGTGTTCAAGCGGATCATCGAAGCCGGCACAACGGCAGGCGACTTCCACCCCTTCGACATCGAGGCCGCCGCGCTGGCAATCACGTCCCTCGGCGTCGATGTCAGCAGGTGGTTCCCCTCTCATACCTACTCCGACCCACGCATTATCGCGGCTCGCTACGTCGAACTTGCCCTCCGAATGGTCGGGTGTGCCGACCGCCAACCCCTCGACAAGCCTTCTTGACGCGTGTTGCTGGACTGGAGGATTCGAGAACGGCTGTCACCGAAGCTGGCGAAACCTGCGCCGGAGAGCAGCCCGGCGGTGGCGTCCGCCTGGATCGGTCTCCCGCTCAACCTCGACGGCTAGCATCCGAGTTTTGTCTCAAACCTGTTGAGGTGAAACCGTGCTTGTCCGAGAACGCCGCTGACCAACGGCGTGGTCTTGGTAGTCATCACTCGCCGGCCCAGAACTCGAGTCAGATTCCGGCTCGGGAGGCGATGTCGCATGCCTTTTCCGCGAGCGCGTCGATACGCTCCACCGTCGGCGTTCCTGCTTCTGCTTTGTTCTGCGGTTCATCTCGCGCCCGGCGCATGACACCCTCGGCGATGACCGCGACCTTCCACAGACCTAGAACATGCCAGAATCCGAGCGCCTCCGGGTCGCGCCCCGTCTCTTCGAAATACACCTGGGCGATCTCGGCTCGGTCGGGAAAGCCGTCGAGGGTCGAAGCCGGGAATTCACCACCGAACGTCTCGCCGGGCTCCGGCCAGTAGGCGAGCAGACTGCCGAGATCGGCGAGTGGTTCGCCCAGGGTGCACAATTCCCAGTCAAGTGCCGCGGTGACGTCGCCGGTGTCAGTGGACGTGATGACGTTGCGGAGATGAAAGTCCCCGTGCACCAATGTCAGCTCGTGTGGTTCGGGCACCGACTCGACGAGCCGACGCGTCAGATCGTCGAGGGCGGGCAACTCGCGGGTCTTCGATTGTTCCCATTGTCCCGCCCACCGTTTGAGTTGACGCTGCGCATACGACTTGTGGCTGGCCAGATCGATCAATCCGGTCTGCTCGAGGTCGACCGCATGAATCTTCGCGAGCGTGCGAGGCAGGGACAGGCCGATCGCCCGCCGTCGCTCGGGTGCCAGCGCCTGCGCCACCGACATCCGGTCGACCACCTGCCCCTCGACGAACTCCATGAGCAGCAGCGGCACGTCGGTGACCGCCGGGTCTTCGGTGAAGCCGAACACCCGCGGGGTCGGCACCGCGGTCTCCTCCAGCGCGGAGAGTATTCGGGCCTCACGAGCCACGTCGTGTGCCGACGCGAGGAGGTGCCCCAACGGTGGGCGCCGCAGCACCCACCGTCCACCGACGCTGTCGCGAACGAGGTAGGTGAGGTTCGACTGTCCGAGACCGATCCGGTCGAAGGTCAGTGTGCCCGTGCAATCGACACCGATGGTGTGCAACCATCGGGCCACGGCGACGGTGTCGATTCCGACGATACCCACGCTAGACACCGAGCTGGACCCCCTGCCGGAAGGGAAGAACGTCACCGAGCACCTGCCCGCCGTCGATGACCAGAGTTTCGCCTGTGATCCAACTGGCGGCGTCGGAGACGAGGAACGCGACCGCCGAGGCGACGTCTTCGGGTTCACCGATGCGTCCGAGGGCTGTGGACGCGGACACCGCCTGCTCGTGTTCCTTCCACAACGCTTCGGCGAGCTTGGTCCGCACCACACCGGGAGCGACGGCATTGACCCGCACCTTCGGTGAAAGTTCCAGAGCCAGTTGCTTCGTGAGGTGAATGAGCGCCGCCTTCGACGCGTTGTACACGCCGATATTCGCCTCGAACGCCATCCCGCCGACGGAGGCGGTGTTGACGACGGCGCCGCCGTGCTCACCCATCCATGCCTTCGTGGCCAGCCCCGTCCAGAGCACCGGCGCCCACAGATTGACGTCGAAGGTTTTCGCGAAGCGGGCATGGTCCTGATCGATCACCGGCCCGAATGCCGGGTTGGTGCCCGCGTTGTTGACGAGGATGTCCACGCTGCCGAATCGCTCGAGCGTCAGATCGATACACCGCCGGGCGGCGTCTTCGTCGACGGCATGGGCAGCGACGCCGATCGCGGTTCCTCCGACCGTTGCTGCAGCGGCGTCCGCCGAGTCCTGCGATCGAGAGGTGAGCACCACGTTGCCGCCGGCGGCCGCGATGGCCTCAACCACCGCGAGGCCGATCCCGCGGGACGCGCCGGTGACGATGGCGGTGCGCCCGGTGAGGTCGAGTCCGGTCATCTCAGCTCACCGCAACCTTGTGTCCGTTGGTCGAGGGCGCGGGCGCGCCATCCCGGTACCGCCGTAGTTCCTGGGTGGCGATGGACCGCTTGTGTACTTCGTCGGGGCCGTCCGCGAGACGCAGTGTGCGCAGGTGCGCCCAGGCCATGGCAAGCGGGAAGTCGTCGGTCACCCCGGCACCGCCGTGCACTTGAATCGCCCGATCTACGATCTTCAGCGCAATGTTGGGCGCCGCCACCTTGATCGCCGCGATCTCCGTGCGCGCCTCCTTGTTCCCGACGGTGTCCATCAGGTAGGCCGCCTTCAGCGTGAGCAACCGGATCATCTCGATCTCGATCCGGGCCTCGGCGATCCAGTCTTGGATGTTCGCGTTCTCGCTGACCGGTTTCCCGAACGTCACCCGCGACGACGCCCGCCGGCACATCAGCTCGAGCGCCCGCTCGGCCATCCCGATCGCCCGCATACAGTGGTGAATGCGTCCCGGGCCCAGGCGCGCCTGGGAGATCGCGAATCCCTCGCCCTCACCCTTGAGCACATCCTTGGCCGGAACCCGAACGTCGGCGAAGTCGATCTCCGCGTGCCCTTCTCGGTCCTGATATCCGAACACCGGCAGGCCCCGCATCACCGTGACACCGGACGCATCTATGGGGACGACCATCATCGACTGCTGCCGGTGCGGCGCCGCCGACGGATCGGTCTTACCCATCACGATCAGCACCTTGCAGTTGCGATGCAACGCATTGGACGCGAACCACTTCCGACCGTTGAGCACATACTCGTCGCCGTCGCGAACCATCGACAGCTCGACATTGGTAGCATCGGAACTCGCCACCGCCGGCTCGGTCATCGCGAATGCCGAGGCCATCGTCCCGTCGAGCAGCGGCTCGAGATACTTCTCCTTGTGCTCTTCGGTGCCGAAGAGTTCGAGCACTTCCATGTTCCCGGTGTCGGGTGCATTGCAGTTACACGCCTCCGAGGCGATGTGGCTGCGGCCCATGATCTCCGCCAGCGGCGCGTACTCGAGGTTCGTCAGCCCCGGACCAGAGTCGGGATGGGGGTGGAAGAGGTTCCACAACCCGCGACTACGGGCTTCGACCTTCAGCTCTTCGAGGATCGGCGGCTGGAAGTGTGGATCGCCCGATTCGCGCATCTGCTCTTCGTACACCGCCTCCGCGGGATACACATGGGAGTCCATGAACTCCAGCAGATCGGTCTGGTACTTCTTCGCGCGGTCAGAGATGTCGAACAGGGACACGGGAACTCCTTGTAGGTAGGGACGGAAAGGTGGGTGTGCGCTTGTCGAGGTGGCTCTGCACGCCCTCGACGAGGTCTTCACCTCGGAAGGCGTCGAACATCAGACCTTCCGCGCGGGACACGGAGTCGGCGTAGGTGCCGTCCGCGTCGGTCTGTAGTTGTTGTTTGATCACGGCCATCGAGGTCGGTGAGCACTGCGTGGCCAGCTGCTGGGCGTACGACACCGCCGCGGCGAGCACGTTTCCGTCGACGATCAGGTGATCGATCAGTCCGATACGCAACGCTTCCTCTGCGTCGACGATCCGACTCGACAACAGCAGATCCGCGGCGCGGCTTCGTCCGACCAACCGTGGCAGCATCCACGAGATGCCGTATTCGGCGATCAGCCCACGCTGAGCGAAGGCGGTGGTGAAACGCGCAGCCGGCGAGGCGAACCGGACATCACAATAGAGCGCCTCGACCATGCCGAGCCCTGCCGCGACGCCGTTGACCGCACCGATGAGCGGCTTGCGCAACTGCAGCGGGACGTCACGCGGCCGACGATCCAGCAGCTCGGCGACATCACCCACCGCCTGCAGGTCCGTCAGGTCGGCACCGGCACAGAACCCGCGGCCGGCACCCGTCACGACGACAGCACGCACGTCCGGGTCGTCTTCGGCTGCATCGAGCAGATCGAAATAACGGTCCTCGAGTTCGTTCGTCCAGGCGTTGAGTTTCGACGGCCGGTTGAACGTCAGAACCAGCACAGGTCCGCGGCGCTCGGCGAGCACGAAATCCTGCTGCGCACCCGTCATGCGTGTTCCAGCAGCGAGCTCTGGTAGCGGCGCATCCCGCGCAGCCAGCGGTCGTAGTCGGAACTCTTCTGCCGGTACATGGTGAGGACGCTCTCGTGGGGCAAGATCAGGAACGTTTCGCGATCGACGGCGTCGAGCACAATGTCGGCGACCTCCGCCGGCTGCAGCACGTCCCCCGCAGAGATCACGGCCCGGGTGGCCGCAACGCCGAGCGGGTCCCCCGAGTCTTCACCCGAGCGCATCAACTTCGTCTCCACTCCCATCGGGCAGAGGCAGCTCACCCGGATTCCTCGGTCTCCGTATGTCACCGACAGCCATTCGGCGAACGCGACAGACGCGTGCTTGGTGACTGCATAGGTGGCGGAGCCGATCTGAGTGAGTAAGCCTGCTGCAGACGCCGTCGTGACGAAGTAGCCCTCGCCGCGCTCGATCCACGTGGGTACCAACTGCTGGGCGGCGCGGATGTGGGCGCGGACGTTGACATCGAAAGCTCGATCCCAGGCAGCGTCGTCGGCGTCGAGGCCCGGCGCTCCCCCGATCCCGGCGTTGGCAAAATAGAGGTCGACCGGACCCAATTCGGTCTCTGCCCGCTCGATGACGCGCCGAATCTGCTCGGAATCTGCGATATCCGCACCTTCCGCGAGAGCCGATCCGGCGTGCCGTTCATTGATGCGGTCCGCAACCGCGGTGGCTGCTTTCGGGTCGAGATCGGCCACAAGTACCCGCGCACCCCGTTCGGCGAGACGTTCGGCGATCGCTCCGCCGATCCCGTTCCCACCGCCGGTCACGATGGCGACCCTCCGTGCAACCTTCACGAGGCTTCCTCTCCTTCGCCGTGCATTGTGACTCGCGTCGCTTTTTGTATAGTCGAATCTGGCGTCAAGTTCAAGTGGAGGTGGTTCAGATTGTTTCGGCCGTGGATCCGGTGGTCGGCAACGGCAGTTGCCCGACACGGTCGGGTGGCCGCCGGGTTCCACGGGCCTGAAGGTAGGTGTTCTTTTGTCTCGGATGGTTGGATCTGTGCTGGCCGAGTCGGAGCTGGCAGTGAGTTGAGGCCATTCAGTCCGGTGGTGATCGCCTCTGCCCGGGGTGTTCGGGCGTCAGCGGGGTGCGGCGGGCGTGTCGGACGATCCGGCCTGCGACCGAGAAGATGCGTAGCCGCAGACGTTCGGCTTCCACCGCTCGGCGGGTGCCTCGTGCAGGGCGAGTATCTGGCTCAGACGACGAGTCCACAGTCGAGCTGTACGATTGCCAGCCAGATCCGGTTTCTAATCGAATCCGTGCAACGAATGATTGTTCAGCCCGGTACTTTTTCGCCGCCCGGATCCGTATTAGTGGGACATTCGCCCAAGCCTTCGTGCAGGGAGGTGCCCTCGCCTGCGCGTCAGCTTCCAATCCGGTGAACGGGGTACGGTCCAGCTCCTCCTGGGCAGGTGGGTAGCGAAGGACGATTGGCGCCGAACCATCTGCCGGCGGGGCGGAACCGTGGCTGATCTGAGTGGAGTTGATCCGTCGAGGGCGGTCCACGTGCGGTTTCGTGCCACAGACTGTGCTGCGATGGTGGTACGCCGGTCCTGGCGTCACTGGCTTGATGTCGAGCTTCGCCCGTGTGCAGCGGTGCCTGCAGGGCGTCGCCGACGTGCACATCCGTCAGCGACAGTCGTTGTCGGGAGTAGCCCGACCTTCAGCCGCCCAGTCGCCGGAACACTAGGCGGACAGCAAGAGTGAGGTGCGACATGACCTCGTCCACCGAGATGCGGCCGGCCACCCACGACACCAGGCTCGACATCCAGACGTCACCGATCACGCGTATTGCGTTCAACTGGTCGTCGGAGATCTTCTCGACCCCGATGGTTTTGGCGAACATCTCGGTCATCAGCGCGCCGAAGGCATCGAGTTCGGCCGACGCCGACGCGTCGGCGAACATGAACGCCCGAACCAGCGCCTCGTATCGCGGTCGGTCCTTTTCCAGCACTTCCGTGTTCTTGCGGAGAACGAACAGAATCCGCTCGGAGGGCGTGTCCCCGGGAATCACGACGTTCTCGAAGCGGGCGCGCATTCCCTCGAACACCATGAGGAGTCCCATGACGAGCATGTGATTCTTCGAGGGAAAATACCGATACACGGTGCCGAGTGCGACGCCGGCCCGATCTGCGATCGCCCGCATCTGCACGGCGTCGTAACCACCCTCGGACGCGAGTTCCATGGCCGCCGCGACGATGCGCTGATAACGCTCCCGCTGCGGTGCCTTCGCTGCCCGTGAGGGGAGTTGTCCGTGACGCAGCAACGACAACAGCCCGTCGCGGCCCGCGGTCAACGGCTCTTCAGCAGTGCTCATGGGGTCAGCCTAGCGAGTCAGCCGTGGCCTCCCCCGGTGGCGGTTGCCCGGCAACCCGGACAGCACGGGAAGACTTCCTCGCCGGGGCGTACAGAGCCACCGGTCCCGCAGATAGTCGAAAGTGGCGTCGTCGTGGGGCGCGGAATGAAAAAACTCCGCTGTCGACGATCCGACAACGGAGTGTGCTTGGTGGCCAGGGCCGGGATCGAACCGGCGACCTTCCGCTTTTCAGGCGGACGCTCGTACCAACTGAGCTACCTGGCCGGACGGCACCCGAACCGAATGCCTATCGCATTGCGTATCCGATACCGGGTATCGGATACGCATCTGCGACCCTGACGGGACTCGAACCCGCGACCTCCGCCGTGACAGGGCGGCGCGCTAACCAACTGCGCCACAGGGCCTTGCTTGTGCTGCTGTGCTTCACAAGTGAAGCGATACTGCATGTCACTTTTACTGCTGTCCCGCTTTTACTGCTGTCGAACCATACCGCATGCTCGACACCGGTCAAACGTACCCCCTACGGGATTCGAACCCGCGCTACCGCCTTGAAAGGGCGGCGTCCTAGGCCGCTAGACGAAGGGGGCCCGTCGGATTTCTCCGAACCAGTACCTCAACGGCGTTCCGTTGGGAGCTTGGATAGCTTAGGACACAGATCGAGAAAATCCCAAATCGCCAGGTCAAACTATGATTCGGGCAGATCTGACCGACATTCGGGCCACCCCTGCCCCGCAAACTTCTCGAGCCATTGCTCGGATGCCATCGCAGCGAGGACCACCTCGAGCGATTCCTCGAAGAGGTCGGCCAGATCGCCCCTCAGCTCCGTCAGATCCGCCATGTACCTCTGACCGGCCAACGAGGCCGCCAGCACCCGGGTGAACTTCTCCGTGTCGACACCTTCCCGCAGCAGCCCTTCTTTCTGCGCGCGCAGGGCGAACTGGCGAGCGGTGGCGCCCCACACCTGCGAACCACCGGATTGCACGTCCGCGTAGAACTCGGGCTCGATGATGAGCCGGAATTCGGCCTGCACGATCACATTGGTGCGGAACAGCTCGGCCAGATCGACGACGAGGCAGTGCAGCGCCTCGAAGGGGTCCAGGTCGTTGCGACGCGTCCAGCGTTCCGTCAGGGCGGTGAACTGCTCGACCCCAGCCTGCAGAACAGCTCGGGCGAGTTCTTCCTTGGACTGGAAGTGGAAGTACATCGCCCCCTTGGTGGCGTTCGAGCCCTCGAGAATCGTGTTCACCGACGCAGCGGCGTAACCGCGCTTGGCGAATTCGATCGCGGCTGACTCCACCAGTGCAGCGCGAGTACGTCGCGCACGCTCCTGTTGACGTGGCATGGCGGTAGGTCCCTCTCCGGCTGTTCCGGGCTCCGACGTCCAGGACGCGAAGTCTCACATAACAGTATGCCCGTTTCGAAAAAACCGACACAACAGTCTGTCCGCTATGAAAAACAGCGCTCGATCAGACTTCAGGATTTTTATGGGGCGGTAAACAGACCCCTGCCAAAAACACACCGAGTGGTATATTTGAGTTCGGCTCGGGTGCGCTGCAGGGGGTGCGCACCCGAGCCCACCCGTCGGTTCGAGACAGGTGACGGCGTGTCGGGGGGTCCAGTTCTCATCCCGGCCGTCCGCGCACTAGACTCTGGCTCCGCGCCCCTATAGCTCAGTTGGTAGAGCTACGGACTTTTAATCCAAAGACCGTGACTTTTTCGCACGCGTCGACGCGCGCTTTTTCGCCGGCGGATCGGTGGCCTTGTCCAGATCGGCCGGCACGACTCCGTCCGTGATCCATTCCATCGGGACACCGGTCCGGAGCGACCACAACCGCAACGTCTGAAGGGGAACCTTCGCGCTGCCGTTCATGTAGCGGCCGGCGGTCTCGCGGGTGATGCCCAAGTACTCGGCCATTTCGGTCACCGTCATACCGACGTCGCGCAGTGCCTTCCGCATGCGGTCGGCCTGGTCGAACTTGGGGACGTGCAACGCGGGGATGCTGGGATGCGTCATTGTTTTACCTTCCGTTTACCTGGGACTTTGGGTCGTCTTTCCTGGTCAGTCTGTCACAACCTAGTGACCCTCACAAGACACGCCGGCGCGTCACGTTGTGATTCTCGTCGAAACGCGTGTAAGAATCACATTGTGACGAACCAACTCGACTTAATCCCAACTCGCCAAGTGGCGGAAACGCTCGGCATGACACCGTCCGGCGTCTGGCGCCTCGTCGCACGCGGTGATCTGCGGGAAGCGTTCAAGGCTCCCGGCTCCCGCGGGGCGCGCATGTTCCATCGGCGGGACGTCGAGCAACTGAAGGCGAAGCGCGAGAAGCGTTCTGCCGCTACCTGATCCGCGGCCGGCGCTCCGTTAGGTCGCGCCGGCCCGAACCAACCGAACCCACCAAGAATTTTGGGGATCGTCTCGCTATCTGAACGAGAGGGCACATCATGCCACATATCCATCCCACCTTCGCGGACCCGCTCGCCGAACACTTCGCGACCATTCCGCAACACGTGACGCCGGACGACGATCACGGGCTCACGATCGAACCGTGCGAGTCGGGCGACGCGGCGGCCGTGATCCTGATTCCCATGGTGCTGTTCCTCGGCGGCGCGTGCGTCGTCGTCCAGCTAATCCGGTTCCTGTCCGGCCTGGTCGTCGGCGGTTCGCTGTGACGGCGCGGCACGAAAGCGTCCGGCGGGCCCGGCTTGCGGAGCTGCTGGCGGGCACGTTCGCGCGGGCCGGCCGGGAAGTAGTGGAAGCGCTCGACGTGGTCGGGGCCCGGGTGTCCGCGGACGACGTCGAACAGATCCTGGGCGACGCGTGCGACGGGTTGCTGTTGGGTGTCGACGTCGCCGGCTTCCACGAAGCGGACACGGTGGACCCGGACGCGGCGCTCGACGCGGCACGCGACGCGCGGGACGGGGTGCTGTGATGCGGTCCGCGGGAAAGTCTCGGCTTACCTTCAGCTACTCCCTGCCGTCCGGATCCATGACGGGAACCGGTATCGCGTCGACGGTGCAAGAGCCGGGCTATCTGGTCCTCGACGACGTCCGCTTGGACGACGGTAAAGAGCTGGCGCGGGTGTGGGTGCCGCTGCCGCTGGAAGGACTGCTCTACGCGCGGGAGCTCGACGACGGCGACGACGTCGTGGACGCGGAGATTTACCTCGACGTCGGTTCGCCACAACCGGATCCGGGCGCCTGGGTGCGGGACCGGTTCGGGCGGACGTGGGAGCTCGACGATAGCGGTTCCTGGCAGGTCGTAGCGGGGAGCGTGAGCCGGCGTCTGCCGGCCCTCGAATGGGCGGAACTGCTCGCCTATCACGGGCCAGTGACCGAACTTGAACCGAAAGGCTGAACGATGACGAATCAACGATGGGACGCGTTCGCGAAAGATGCGGCGGAATGGGTCGACCAGGCCGGCGCCGGGCTGCTCGAGCTGATGCGCCGGCACGGCATGAAGGATCCAGGCGGGCCGGTGTCGGATCATTACCCGTTCATCGTCCTGGAAGGCGTCGTGGGCGGATTCGAGGCGGCGGGTTTCGTTCTCGACGAAGTCGCGGAGCATGACGTCGACGCTTCGGAAGCGTTCGGGCCGCTGGTGAACTGGTTCGGGGTACGGGCCGCGGTCGACACGGACCAGGCGCCGGCGTCCGGGCCGATCGTGAACGGGTATGGGCTTGCGAACGCGGCCGGGGATCCGTGGCCTTTGCCGCTGATGCTGCCGGCGATCGGGCGGGCCCTCGACGCGGTCGAGCGGGCAGACCGCGACGAAGCGGCCGGGCTCGGGCCGGGCCCGGGCACGCCGGCGGCTATGGCGATCCAAGCGACGCGGGCGTTCGTCGACGCGGTCCGGCTGGTCGTCCAGTGAGCGGCGTCGACCGGGCTCCCGGTCAGATCGGGCCCGCGGAACCGTGCTCGGCGTGCTCAACGCTGATCGTCTGGTGCGGGACCACGGTCCCGGATAAGTCCGTGGCACTCGAGGCGATCCCGTCCAGGTACGGAACGCACACCGTCTACCCGGTGTCGGGGCGACTGTTCGGGGCGCCGGTGAAGCCGTCGCAAGCGGCGGCGATGCGCGCGGCCGGCCGGCCGCTGTACCTGAAGCACTCCGCGTCATGTGAGCCGACACGGAAGGCGGAGAAGTGACGTTGGAAGCTGCGTTGGTCCTGACGGGCGCCGGTGTGTGGCTGGCGGTCATCGGCGTGGCCGGCGGATATACCGGTGTGCTGATCGGGCGCGGGCTCGTCGCGTTGTGGCGGCGGTTCGGCAAACGGACGCGGCCGGCGGGCCTGCCGGGGATCACGGTCCGCGGGCGGTGCTGGGCCTGCGGGCGTACGGAAGAGGTCCGCGCGGTCGCGAAGGATCCGGAGGCGGCGCTCGAGGTTCTCTGGGCGGAGCTCCGCGTCCGCGGGTGGCATACCGGGCGGACTCGGCTCGCCTGCCACAAGTGCGCGCCGGCCACGATTCTTTCGGACGTGAACCATGGGTAATTCGACACTGATCCGGCCGGGCTCGGCGGAGTGGCTGCGGTACATGAGTCCGTCCAAAGCGGCGGCCGTGTACGGGGTTTCACGTTGGGAGTCCGCGCGGTCCCTGTGGCACCGGATGCGCGGGGAGCTGCCGCCGGAGGATCCGAAAGACATATTCGCGGTCGGGCACGCGTACGAACCGACGATTCGGGAGCTGTGGAAGCTCGACAACCCGGGCTGGCGGCTCTCCCACGGCGAAGTCCAGGTGAACGCCGGCGACCGGTTCGGGTTCCCACTGGTGGCGACGGTCGATGGGCGCGCGTCGAAAGGGCGGGCCCGGAAGGTCGTCGAGAAGAAGACGGCGCGGAAGCTCGAGGAGTGGGGCGACGATTTCACGGAGGCCGGGGCCCCTATGGATTACGTCGTCCAGGTATGGGTGCAACAACTGGTCACGGGCTGGACGAAAGAGCCGGCGGACCTGACGGTGATGGGCCCCTACTTCAAGCATCACACGTACCGGATCGCGTTCGACGCGGACGTGGCGACGGACATTGCCGACGAGCTCGGGAAGTTCTATCGGCGGCTGAAGGATCCGGACGCGGCGCCGGAGCTCGACGATCACGTGGCTACCTATGAATGCATCCGGGCGATGCATCCCGATATTGACGACACGCGGCGCGTAACCCTCGACACGGACCTGGGGCTGGAGTACCTGGACGCGGTCCTCGAGTTCCGGGACGTCGAGAAGCGGCTCCGCGGGCTGAAGACGCGCGTACTCGACGCGATGGGCGACGCGAAACACGCGGACATTGTGACCGGTGAAGGCGCGGACGGGCCGGTACTCGAGCGGGTGGCGTACCGGAAACCGGGCCGGGGCGGCGCGGTGTCTTTGAATCCGATTTCTGAAAAGGCTATGGAGGCTTTGGTATGAGCGAGAACGAAGCAACGTCGACGGACGTCGAGCTGGTCGACGCGCGTTCGACGGAGCTCACGATCACACCGGACCAGGCGTCGTTTACGGAGGCTCAGCTCTCGGTGCTGCGGCAGCTCGGCGTCGAGAACGCGCCGGCCGGCGATATCGACCTGTTCTTCCATCAGGCGAAGCGAACCGGGCTCGACCCGTTCGCGAAACAGATTTACATGATTGGCCGGCGGACGAACCAGAAGAAGTTTGACGACGCGTCGCGTAAATGGGTCGACAACTGGGTGACGGTCTACACAATCCAGACCGGAATCGACGGGTACCGGGTGCTCGGGCACCGGACGGCGCGGGCCCGCGGCGACGAACTCGAGGTTATGGCGCCCCTGTGGCGCGGTCGTGATACCGGGTGGGACGACGTCTGGTTGGGTAACGGGCCGCCGGCCGCGGCGAAAGTGTGCATCGTCGTCAACGGCATGAAATACGTCGCGACGGCGCTCTATTCGGAGTATGTCCAGACGAGCGGATCCGGTGACAACGTCCGGCCGAACAGTATGTGGCGGAAGATGCCGGCGAACCAGCTCGCGAAGTGCGCGGAGGCTGCGGCGTGGCGGCTGGCGTATCCCAGCGATTTCTCTGGAATGGTCCTCGAGGATGCCGTCCAGGTGATCGACGAACACGGGGCCCTGGTTGAGACGCGGACGCGGGTCGAGTCGCGGCGCGGTGCTGCCGGGCTTCGGGAGCGGATGCTCGCGAGGAAAGCGGCGGAAGCGGCGGCGATCGACCAGGCGGCGGACCCGGCCCCTTCACCTTCGGAGGATTCGGGGCCTGCTGCGGAGGCGGAGACGAGCAAGCCGGCCGCGGAGCCGGACACGGGGAAACGGGCTGACCTCCTTCATGCTGCCCTTCGGCGAATGGAAGATGCCGGCTACGCGACGGACGAGCAACGCGGCGCGTTCCTGACGGGCCAGCTCGGGCGGGCGGTCAATAGCTGGGACGACGTGACGACGGCGGAGCTCGCCGACGTCGTGGTGTTGCTCGACGAGAACGCGGCGGAGTCCGCGAAGTGACTGTGCGCGAAGTGCCGGGCGGGTTCGTCGGCACGTCTGACACCGGGCCGGCGTTCGTCCCGTTTGAGCGGGCGATGGACCGGGCCGGCGGCGACACGCCGGAGTCCTCGGCGATCTGCCGGCGCGCGGAATTCCGTCCCACCAAAGCGGACCGGATCACGTTGTGGGAAGGCGACGCGGACGGCGAAGGGTGGCGGGCGAAGCGTGTCCGGCAGGAAAAGGCGGCGCGGCTCTGCGGGATCTGTCCCGTCCGCGACGCGTGCCGGGCATGGCTGGCGGACGTCGACCGGGTGGGCCTGACTATCGACGGCGTCGTGGCCGGCGAAGTGCGGCGGTGGCGGTATCGGCGCAAACAGAAACCGGGGCCGCCGGCCGCGTCGTGACTGAACAACTGGATCTATTCGCGGATCCGCCGGCGGCGCGCTGGTGCTGGGTCTGCGGTGTAACTCGAGTGACGCCGGTCGTCTGCGGCCGGCGTTGCCTATCCCAAGGGGCAAGTGATGACGAAGAACGTTCTGAATGATGTACGGGGGCCGGAGCTCGAGGGGCCCGGCTATCACGCGTTGGTGTGGGACGTCGACGGGCGGGCCTGGCTTCAGGATCTCTCGACGGGCCGCTGGCTGTGCGACTTCCCGTTGGCGTCGCTGTCGTGGCCGGAGCTGCGGGCGAAAGCGGGCCCGATCTATGCGCTTCCGGGGACCAGTGGCGGCCGGCGGCCGGCGGATCCGGCTGCGGCGGTGCAGTACTTCGCGCGTGAGACGGCGATCCGGACGGGCGCTCCGGTGCTGCGGACCGGTGGCCGCGCTGCTCGGCGGGTCGGGCGGATCGCTTAGCTATGTCCGGCCGGCTAGTGGGTGAAGTGATGGACAACGCGGTGGAGCTCCGCGCGGGGGGTGTGACTCCGCGCGGGTTCCTGGCGTTGCTGACGATCGCGGAGGCGTGTCGGGACAACCGGGTGGGCCGGGTGTCCCGGGTGCGTCTGGCGGCCGTCCTGGGCGCGTCTGAGCGGACCGCGTCGCGGGCGGTGTCGGACTTGGTGTCGGCCGGCGTCGTCGAGTTGGTGGCGAAGGGAAACAAGGGTGTCGCCGGCGGTGTGTCGAACACGTATCGGATCGTTCGTTTCGGGCCGGACGGGGCTCGCGACGACGTCGACGGAGAGGATTTCGGGGCTGTGGATAACGGAAACGACGGGACACCTACGTGTCCCGTGGAACCTGTGGATAACTTCGGAGTCGACGGGAACGACGGGACACCTAAGTGTCCTGTGGATTCTGTTGATAACTCTGGGGATAACGAAACTGGACACGTGTCGACGGGACATATTGGGCCTATCGACGGGACACCTAGGGTGTCTCCCGTCCCGTATCCCGTAAAAGAATCTAGGGGTTACGTAAGTAGGGAACGTTACGTGGGCGCCGTTCCTGACGTCCCTCCCTCAAAGCGATGCACTATCCACCACGACGCGACGAACGTCCCGGCGTGCGGCGCCTGCGCTGACGCGCGGCGCGCTTGGGAAGCCTGGGAAGCGGATCACGTCGAGCGGCTGCGGCTCCAGGCGCTCGAGCGGCGTAACGCGGTCATGGCGTGCGGCTGGTGCGACGATTACGGCTGGGCGTTCGACACCGACCGGTCGGCGACGAACGTCCGGTGCAACCATCGGCCGGCGCTGCGGGTGGTCGGCGAATGACGCGGCGACAGGGGCGGCCGTGCGTCGACTGCCTGGCGGAGATTCCCGTCGAGCTCGAGGGCACCGAGACGGGCCGGAAGATCGCGGGACGGCGGCCGGCACCGTTCCCGGGCCCACGGTGCGCGTCACACAACCGGGACGCGGTGAAGGCGGCGAAGGACCGGGCCCACGACCGGCGGGTGTGCCGGCTGTTCGGGCTCCAGCCTGGCGAGTACGCGGAGATTCTGGAAGCTCAAGGCGGCCGTTGCTTCATCTGCCAAACCGCGACGGGGAAGGCGAAGCGGCTCGCGGTCGACCACGATCACGCGTGCTGTCCGGAGCTCCCGGCCTGCGGGAAGTGCGTTCGGGGCCTGGTCTGCGGGTGGTGTAACCAGCACATCGTCGGCCGGCTCCGCGACGACGTCGACGCGGCGCGGCGGTTGGTGTTCCTGCTCGGTCCGCTGCGGCTCGGCTCGGTGCTGATCGCGCGACGGGCCGCGCGGGTAGCTCTCGCGGACCAGGGCGGCCGATTGGGGCCCCTCGCGGGTGAGTGGCCGGGCGTGGGTGTGCCAATCGCTCACAAGCGCGCTGAGACGGTCGTCGGTGACGTCCGCGACACGCCGGCGGATCCGATCACGTTGTGATTCTGGGCGGCGGGTGCGATAGTTCGTCGTAGGCGCCGGCCGGAGCTGTCCCCCCCGATCCGGTCGGCGCCTTCCATCCCGGAACCGAACCAAATCAGGAGAACGCGACAGTGAGAATTCTTGACCTGTACTGCTGCCAAGGCGGCGCGGCGATGGGTTACCACCGGGCCGGGTTCGACGTCGTCGGCGTCGACATTGACCCACAACCGCGGTACCCGTTCGAGTTCCATCAGGGCGACGCGCTCGCGTACCTACTCGAGCATGGTCACGAATTCGACGCGATCCACGCGTCTCCGCCTTGCCAAGCGTTTACGAACGCGCAGAAGATCCGCGGGAACGATCATCCGGACTACGTCGACGCGACACGTTCGCTGATCCCAGAGGGGATCCCGTACGTGATCGAGAACGTCCCCGGGGCACCGTTGCGGGATCCGATCGAGCTGTGTGGGGCCATGTTCGGACTTCGCACGTACCGGCACCGGTTGTTTGAGTCGAGTCTCGAGCTGGACGTCCCGGAGCATCCGGAGCATGTGGCGCGTACGACGAAAATGGGGCGTCCGCCTGTCGCTGGCGAGTTTATGCACGTCGTCGGGAATTTCTCGGGCGTGCGGGAGGCACGGGAAGCGATGGGCGGAATTGACTGGATGAACCGGGACGGGCTGCGGGAGTCGATCCCGCCGGTTTACACGGAGCACATTGGGCGGCAGGTACTCGCGGCGCTCGAATCCGTGAGGGCCTGAGTCGTGCCCGACGCGGTGAGTTACACGCACAAGGCGCCACGACGGCGGCCGACGAGGCTCTGGGAAGTCGCGAACGCTAAGACGGCGCTAGCGGACTTCGGGCCCGGACTCGAAACGACGTGCTACACGTACGGCCAATTCTCGCTGATCGACGTGGTGGTGGCACTGATCGACAACCACACGGGCCCGGTGGACCTCGACGTCTGCACGTGGACGGTCGGGGTCGCCGATATGGTCCGCGTCGACGAGCTGATGGAACAAGGCCGGATCCGGAATATTCGGTGGGTCGTCGACCAGGGATTCCAGTCCAGGCAACCGGGCTACTGCGAACAGTTCCGGCGGATCTACGGGGACGAACGGATCCGCACCCTACGGGCCCACGCTAAATTCCTGCTCCTGCGGAATGACCAGTGGGACATAGTGATCCGCACGTCCATGAACCTGAACCAGAACACGCGTTTCGAGCATGTGGACGTGACCCACGACCGGGAGTTGGCCGAATGGCACCGGGAAGTGATCGACGGCATATTCCAGACCGAAGCGCTCGGCGACTTCAAACCTAAATCGAACGTGGAAGTGAACGGGGTCGCGGCGGCGCAACACGCCGGCCGTGTGGACCGTGGTCGGGTAATGGATCGGGGACGGGTCGATGTCTGAATACAAACCGCCGGAACATCTCTCGGAGACTGCCGGCGCGGTCTGGCTGGAAATCGTGAAACGGCACGGGGCGCCGGAAGAAATCATGGGCCCGGAATTCGATGCCTACTGTGTGACCGTGGCGCGGGCCCGTGACGCGGCGCGGCGGATCGACCGGGAAGGCGCCGTAGTCAACGACGAACGCGGGAACGCGGTCGAGCATCCCGCATTCGCGATCGAACGGAAGGCGCAAGCGGCGATCAAAGCGTGGGGCGATCGGTTCGCGCCGTGAGCCAGACACGCGTCGAGTCACGCCGGTACAAAGCGCTGAAGCGGGAGTTCCGGGCGGCCTGCCTCGAGTCCATGGCGCCGTGCTGGATGTGCGGGCAGGAAATCCACTACGCGGCGGCAGATGACGAGCCGGACGCTTTCAACCTGGACCACTTCTACCCGTGGTCTACCCATCCCGAACTACGTGAGGATCCGGGGAACTTCCGGGCCTCGCATCGGGCTTGCAATATCGCGCGCGGCAACGGGGAGGCTCCCCTCGCGCTCGGTGAACCTTCGGAAGATTGGTGACGAAATGGATTGGTGGCTGATTCTGCTGGGCGTCCTCGCGGCGGCCGGTGTGTGCTTGTGGGTGTGGTGGAGGCTCCGCCCTTCACCTTTGGGCGGCGGTAGGCGCCGGCGCGGTGGTGGGCTCGCGGTCGTGGTCCTGGTCCTCGCGGTCGCGGTCGGTTTCGCGGTGTCGACGTCGCCGGCTGCTGCTGGTTCGTTGGCGGGGTGGTGACCATGGGCGACCAGATCGCGGTGTTCTGCCTCGGTGGGACCAGCGAAACATTCGAGGGCGACGAGCGGACCGTGCCGGCGTTCATGCTGTCGAACGCGGCGCGGCTGCTCGACTCGACACGGTTTCGGGGTGAGTGGGTGCCGTACCCGGCGGTCTACGGGACGTCGATGCCCTACAACGAATCTGTTCGGCGCGGGCTCAATGCGCTACTGGAGCGGATCCGGCTGCTCGACGGGGCGCCGTTCGTGATGTGGGGCTACTCGCAAGGGTGCGACGTCGTCCGGGCGGCGGCTATGTACCTCCGGCTCGAGTCGATCAACCCGAACTGTCGGGGCGTCGGGATGCTCGCGGATCCCGGCCGTGATCCGAACCAGTTCGAGGGCATGGCGGTGAAGCCGGAGGGTTACGGGATCCGCGGCGGCTGGCGCGTCGACGACACGCATTTCCCGGTGTGGTCGCTGTCCGCTCAAGGTGACCCAATCTCCAGCCTTCCCGGTGGTAATCCCCTCCGCTCAATCGCTGACCTCACCGCGACCATGGGCGTGTCCACGCAATCGCAACGGCTCGAATGGTTCGGCGACGTCGTCGAGAAGATCACGGCCGGGCAGATGCAACCGTGGTGGTCCCTCGAGCGGTGGCGCGACTGGGCCGGCGCCCTCGCGTTCGCACGCGGCTACGCGATCGACGGCCGGCACACGTGCTACGCGACCGAACGCGTCCCGGGCCGTGACGTGACCTACACGCAACGACTCGCGCAACTGACAAACGCTCTGCCTCTCTGACCTGCGCCGTGTCCGGTTTTGCGACCGGAAATGAGGCGCGCAATTCCCATCCCTCGAAAGGGTCTGAAGATGAATCGTGAAACCTTGATGAGCTACAACGCGACGATGGGCGCCTGGTTGGCGTTCGTCGTGCTCTGCGTCGCGTCCGTCGTCGTCGTCCTGGCGGCGGTGATCGTCGTTATCCGGGTGCTCGTCGAGTTGGTCGCGAAGGTGTTCGGTATCAAGCGCAAGCCACGCGAAGCGGTCGCGGTCCCGTTCGGTGGGCCCGGCGCTGCTGAAGCGTCGGCGCCAATGCCGGGCGCGCATGCCGATATGCCGCCGGGGCTGGAGAAGATGACGCCGGCCGAAGCGATGGACATTGTTCGGAAGGCGCAACAGGCCGGGCTAGGCACTCCCGGCGCGGTAGGCGCTCCGGACGCCACGATTCGGCCGTTCTCCCGTCCCACGAAGGGCGACGACAAGTGAGCGCGCCAGCCGTCCATACGGTCCGAATCACGGACGAACTGCGGATCGAATTCACGTGCAACGCCGGGCCCGACGCGGACTGCCGAAACTACCCGGATTGCGAATGCGAATCGTGGGACTACGACCACGAACATCGGCCCGTCCCGCAAGCCGAATGCTGGATGACTCCATGGTTCGAGAACGACTGCACAAGCCCAATGAGTGACAGCTTGTCCGACTGCGGATACACGGCCGGAATGTCCGGCCCTATCGAGACGACGTTCTGTCACGACTACGTCGAATGGGAGTTCGTCCAGTGAGCGCGCTACACGCTCCCGCGCGGGAAGCAACGAAACTGGTCGCCGGGTTTATGCACTTCCTCGCGGACTGCCTCGAGGAAACCGCCGGCGTCGAGAAAGAGCCGGCGGTCCCGACGTTCCATATCGAACACGCTGTATTCCACGGCAACGCGGCCGACGTAACCGAAGCGATCCGCGTCGAGCTCGAGCGCAACGGCACGGCCGGCGAACCAGTCCGCGACGACGGCCGGCAACGGCGGGCCCGGGCCAAGCTCGGCGCCATGGCGCACGGGATCCGGGGGTCGTGGTGAAGCGTCCTCCAGTACTCCGGCCGGGGCCGCGCAACGTGTTCGACGTCGCGGTGGTCGCGTTCGTGCGAATCGTCGAGGCGTTCGCCGACGAATGCCGGCCCGACAACAAGCAACGCGAACAACGGGACTACGCGCTGGCAAGGGGCGACAAATGAAGCGAACCAAGTGGGACCGAATGGAACTGTGGGCGTTCGGTGCCGTCCTCGGCCGGCTCGACACGGGGAGCGTCGTCCTGTGCTTCGCGCTCGGCCGTAATGAACTGACAATCCGACTGACGAAAGGCGCGAAATGAACGACAGGCATCCCGGTACCCATCACTTGCTCTCACTGTTTGAGTACAAGCATCTTCCGTTGCACCTACAGAACGTGTCGGCATCCTTCTCGGTGCTGGCTAACGACATGGTGAACCGGCTCACTGACGGGCCGGAGCTGTCCGCCGGCCTGCGGAAGCTCGTCGAGGCAAAGGACTGCATGGTCCGACAGGCTGTGATCGACAGTCGGGCGGCGAACCGTGACTGAATACGACGAACTGAGGACGGCGCCACTGTGGGATAACCCGGCACTCAATCGGCTACTCGAGTCGGCCACTGTGGACGCGATGCGGAAGCCGATCACTGGGGCGGACCTGGTCGCCGGTGACCTATTCCGTGAGCCCTCGGGGTGCTCGGACTGCGGTGTGTTCCTGTTCGACGGCGATATGTGCGGGCACTGCGAACGCACACACGTACGGCGCGCGATCGAACGACACGGCGCAAACAGTGGAGTATGCGGCAACTGTGCGACAGAAGCGGCAACACTCGCCGCGCGCACCGGTGGCGACGTCGGCCACCTATACGACGACGTCCTACGACGCAAGGCCGGCCTACCTGCGCCATGCGACAAGGCCGGCGCTCTCGACGTCGAGCTCTGCGACGAACCAGCGAAGCCACGCCCGGTCGATGAATGGGAGTCCCAATTCCCTGACGCCGGTCCATACCTCGGCGCTGGCGGGTGGGCCCTGCCTGAGCAATGGGGCGACGGCACGCCCGACTGGACGCTGAGCACAGGGAAGGCGATCGACGCAGCAATGACAAGGCATCCCGCGGGCAGTAAGCCGCGCGACGTCGACGAAGAGCTGGACACCATCAAGGCCGTACGTCTGTCCATAGCCTGCCTGTTGGCGTACCCACGTGGGCCCGGATCCGCTGCCCTACTGCACGCGTTCGATAGGCGACTCGAGCAACTGCAAGCGGCAGCAATAGCGAAGCGGGGCGGACAGTGAACACATTCGAGACTGCGGCCATGGCAACACTCGGCGCGGCTTACGGGCTGGTAATCCTCGCTGCCCTATGCGCGTCGACAGGCGTGCTTGTGTGGATGGTCGTCGAGCTGGTGCGTCAATTGACACGCAACCTCAAACGGAAGCGGCGGCGTCGCACTGAGGGCCAGCAATGACCCACGTAGGGGGAAGGGCTTTCCCGGAACCAGGCACCGGTGCGCCGGCCCGGATCGGGGTCGGGGTGGTCCTCTCCCCCCGGCTGAATGGGGCCCATCCCGCGCGCGCGTGCGCGTGTGCGCGCGTAAATACACCAAGAAAGGGCTTGTAAATGACGGCATATGACGATGTGGATGCGCTGGTGGAGGTCACGGCGGCCGGTGTGGGCGTGGACGGGGTTCGTGTCCCGGGGTTGCTGCTGGACGAAGTGAAGGTGATCGGCCCGGACGAGTCGGGGTTATGGATGACGGCGGTCACGATTCTGTCGACGTCGCGGCCGGCGGTGGACGTGGGTGCGGAGCTGGTGCGGCATGAGCCGGCTCACGAAATCCTGTCGGGTGACAACACGGTGGATATGTCCGTCGAGGTCGGGCAGGCGACGGACCGGGACCAGCTCGAGGCGGCCGGTTGGACGTTTCGGCATGTGCCGGCGGTGACTACGTATCGGTCGCGGCGCCACTACGGGCCGGAGGGTCGGGAATGAACCGGGCGGAGCTGCGGGCGGCGTTGGCGGCGACGTGTTGGGATCCGGACGCGTCGACGGTGCGGGCTGGTTTGTCTGCGGCGGCGCTCGGCGACCGGGTGGTGATCGTGTGTCGGGACGTGCCGGTGTCGATGCGGCGCGCGTTGGATCTGCTGGACGGGTCGGAGTTTGCGGCCGGGCGCGATGACGTCGAGCGGATCCAGCGGGCGGGCGGCTCTGAGCGGATCGTGTTCGCTCGGCTCGGCTCCCGGCGTGGGGCGGTGGAGTTCACCACGGAAGCGTCGTGGACGGTCCGGACGCGTGGGATCCGGGCGGACGTGGTGCTGTGGGAGTCGCTGCCGTGGTGACTCGCGCGTGGGTGCCGGCGCTCGTTCTGGTGGAGGCGGTGCGGCCGGGGTTGGCGGACTTCCCGGATGGGACGGAGTGGGATGCGGTATTCCGGGCGTTGTGGTCGCGTGACCCGTTCCGGATGCTGCGGCTCACGAAGTGGACGGCGGCCGGCGCGGAGCTGAAGCCGGTCGCGGTGTGGCGGGACTCGAGTCGTGTGCGTAATGGGCATCACAGGATCGCGGCGGCGTATGCGGTGGGCGGGTCGGTGGGCCTTCACCTTTGCTCGGCGCCGGTGTGCGCGGATCCGGGGTGTCCGGAGCCGGTGACGTCGTGACTGTCCAGACGGCCGTGTGTGCGAACTGTGGTGACCCGATCTATTACGTCTGGCCTTGGTGGCGTCACGATTACGGGCTGCTGGTTTGCCTGAAGACGTTCCGGGGGCGCCATAACTCGACGGTCGCGGCGCCGGCGCTGTGACGGTTCTCGCCGGTGCCTCGCGCATGGTGTGAGAATGGGTCACGACGTGATTGGAAGGGGTGGTGGCCGTGGACCAGGGCGACGACGGCGGCGAAGGTCTGGACACGCTGGCGGATAAGGTGCTGGCGCTGCGGCTGAAGGGTGCCAGTTGGGACTCGATCGCGGACCGGCACAACATGCCGGTAAACCTGGTCTCGGCCATGGTCGCGGACCGGCTACTGGACTCCCCCGCGGTGGCGCATGAGGTTGAGGTCCGGCTCGACTTGGCGCGGCTCGACGCGTTGCTGGTGCCGGCGTACCGGTCCGGGACGAAGGGCGATCCGAAGTCGATCGACCTCTCACTGAAGATTCTCGCGCGGCGCGGGGAACTGCTGTCGGAGCTCGACGCGGCGGAGCCGGCGGGCCGCGACCTGGTCCCGGAGGACGGCGCGGCGCTCGACGACGTGCCGGAAGTGTTGTCGCCGGCGGAGAAGCTGGCACGGATCCGGGATGCGGCGACTGCCGGGGCGACGGTGCTTCAGCTTGTCTCGGAGGTCGACGACGATGACGACGAGTGAGCGTGACGAGTCGTTGCCGGCGTCGGTGGCGCGGGCGGTGGCGGAGGCGCGGAAGGCGAAGACGGTCACGGACGCGGACCAGGCGGCGGTCGATTTGGCGATGCGCTACGCCCTTCAGATTGAAGCTGGGTTAGCTCGGGGCGGGCCGGATGCGACGAAAGCGTTGTATCTGGGCCCGCATTTGCTGAAGGCTCTCGCGGAGTTGGGTTGCACGCCGGCTGGTCGGGTGGCGTTGGCTGGCGGGCCGGCGGCTAAGCCGGGCGGGCCGGGGAAGCTGGCGGGGCTACGTGCGAACCGCGGCGCCTAAGGGACATACGACTCCGCGGCTGTTCACTCCGGAGCTGCGGGAGCTGACGCCGGCGACGTCGCTCGGCTTCGAGTGCTGCACGTTCCTGACGGACGTCCTCGGGTGGGAGTTGCGGCCGTGGCAACGTTGGTTGTATATCCATGCGCTCGAGCTCGACGCGTCCGGGAAGGGCTTCCGGTACGACACGATTCTGGTCCTGATCGCGCGGCAGAACGGGAAGACGCGGTGGCTGCTGGGCTTGGTGCTGTGGCGGCTGTTCGTGGATATGGCGGTCCTGGTCATCTCGACGGCTCAGGACTTGGACAAGGCGGAAGAGCTCCTGGACGAAGGGGCCGCGTATATCGAGGGTGACCCGGAGCTAGGTCCGGAGCTGGTGAAGTATCTCCAGACGAACGGGAAACGGAAGATCACGCTGACGGGCCGGCGTCGGTGGAAGGCGCAGACCGCGACGCGGCGCGGTGGCCGGTCTATGTCGGCGGACCTCGCGATCCTGGACGAGCTCCGCGAACATCAGTCGTGGGAAGCGTGGTCGGCGATCGTCCCGACAACGACGGCGGTCGCTCGGTCTCAGGTTGTAGCGGTGTCCAATGCCGGCGATAAGAAGTCGATAGTCCTTCGGGCCGTGCGGGACTCCGCGAAACGGCGAATCGAGCTCGGCGAAACGGCCGAAACGAAGGTGGGCCTATTCGAGTGGTCCGTCCCGGACGACGTGCCGCATACGGATCCGACGTTCTGGCCGTACGCGAATCCGTCGCTCGGCTACGGGATCACGGAGGAAAAGCTCCGCGGCTACCTGGAAACGGGTATGCCGGAATCGGAATTCCGGACGGAGTACCTGTGTCAGTGGGTTGACACGATCGAACCGGGCGTGTTTACGCCGGAGACGTGGGAGGCGTTGCGGGATCCGGCGTCACGGCGCCGGCCGGGCGCGCCGGTGTCGATCGCGCTTGACGTGTCGTGGGATCGGAAGTGGGCCCACCTGACTGTCGCGGCGCAACGGGAAGACGGGCGCTGGCATATCGAGCTGGTGGCGTCGCGGGCCGGGACGGCGTGGGTCGCGGGCTGGTTTCGCGAACGGTTGGCAAAGTTCCCGGAGGTTGTTGTCCAGGCGCGCGGCGCGCCGGCTTCATCCCTGATTCCGGAGCTCCGGGAAGTCGCGGAGTACGACAGTGAAGGGAACGCGGTCCGGCAGCTCGAGGTAATCGAGTGGGGCGGGCCTGATCTGGCGATCGCGTCGGGGCAATTCTTCGACGTCGTCGAGCAAGGCCGGTTGCGCCACCGGGGGCAACCGCGGCTGTCGACGGCGGCCGTGTTGGTGAAGTCGAAAAAGTCCGGCGACTCGTGGATCTTCGAGCGGGCGAACGCGGCCGGCGACGTCGCGCCGGTGGTGTCGGGTGTTGCTGCCCTGTGGCGGGCCATGCAACCTAAGGAAGAAGAGCTGGTTTCGGCGTATGAGGACGGCGAAGTGGTGTTCGCATGATTGCGGGAGGTGTTCTGGTGCGTCGATTCTTGTCGAACCGCCGGCTGCGGGGGCGGACGGTTATCGTCCAGGTCCGCGACGGCGTCGCGTATCGAGGGAAGTTCGTTCGGCGGGAGCGGGACGGGCTGGTGTTGTCGGATGCGTCGGTGATCGACGAGAAGGCACGCGAACCGCGGTGGGCGCCAATGGACGGCGAAGTGTTGGTGGCCGGCGGCGACGTGCAACATGTGCAGGTGCCGTGATGGTCGCGTTTCAGACTCTCGGCGAACTGTCGAGCCATATCGAGGCGGCCGGCGCGGTGGTGACGTTCCCGGACGCCGGTGTTCCGCTCACTGACCTCGGTTCCCTGGCGGTCGACGAAGCGGCGGTGCTGCGTAATCAGCCTTCGGTCCGGAAGGTGACCGGGTTCATTGCGCGTCACGTGGCGTCGGTGCCGTTCCATCTGTACGAACGGATTTCGGACACGGACCGGAAGCGTGTCACGGATCACCCTTTGGCGTCGGTGCTGAAGGAGCCGCGGAAGCGGCTGCCGGGCCAACAATTTTGGCACGACGTGATGATGGACCGGCTTATCCATGACCGGTTCTGCCTGGTCTGGGGGTACGACAAAAAGAACGCGGACCGGTTGACGCTGACCCGGATCCCGGCCCGGCGAACCGTCTTCGACGGCGACGGGCTCGGGAACGTTATCCGCGTGAAGGTGTCGGCGCCGAACGGTCGGATCGTCGAGCTGCCGCCGGAGTCGTGCGTCCTGTCGGCCGGCTACTCGCCGGGCGAAGGGTCTAACGGGCTCTCCCCAATGGTGACGTTGCGGGACATTCTCGACGAGAGCCGGGAGGCGGTCGCGTACCGGCGGGGTGTGTGGAAGAACGGGGCCCGGGTGCCGCAAGTCGTCGAACGTCCGTCGACGGCGCCGAAGTGGTCGGGTGAGGCGCGGGCGAAATTCCAACAGGGCTTGGAGAATTACCGGAAGGGCGGCGGCGCGGAAGGGGCGTGGCTGCTGCTGGAAGACGATATGTCGTTGAAAGAGGCGCCGGCGTTCCGGCCTAAAGACACGCTGGACCTCGAGGGCCGGCGGCTGACGGACGTGGAAGTGGCGTCGTCCTATTTCGTGCCGCCGGAGCTGGTCGGCGCGCGTGAGGGTACGTACTCGAACGTCCAGGCGTTCCGGGAAATGCTCTACGGTGACACGCTCGGCCCCTGGTTCACGGAGCTCGAGGGTGTGTTCAACACGCAAATGACGGCGGACTTCGCCGGCGGCCGTGACCTGTACGCGGAGTTCAACGTCGAGGCGAAACTCCGCGGGTCGTTCGAGACGCAAGCGAAGATTTACCAGACCGCGACGGGCCGGCCGTTTATGACGACGAACGAAGCTCGGGCCCGCCAGAACCTCCCGGAGATCGAGGGCGGGGACGAACTGGTCACGCCACTGAACGTCGCGATCGGCGGGCAGGCTTCACCAACTGACGTAGAGGGCCGTCCGGCCGGCGAAGGGGAAGAGTAACCATGGGCAACAACACGCGGGTGAAGGACTTTCGGGTCCAGGTCAAGGCGGCCGGCGAATCGGACGGGCTGAAGGCCGGCCAAGTCCGGATGCTGGTCTCGGTGTTCGGGAACGTCGACAGTTACGGGGACGTCGTGATGCCGGGCGCCTTCACTGAGTCCCTGGCGGAGTGGTCCGCGAAGGGCGATCCTATTCCGTTCATCTGGTCTCACCAGTGGTCGAATCCGTTCGCTCACATCGGGGTCGTCGACGACGCGAAAGAGACGGACGCCGGCCTGGACGCGCTGGCAACGCTCGACGTCGCCGGCGACGAACCGGAAAACGAGTTCTCGCGGAAGGTGTACCAACTGCTGAAAGAGCGGCGGGTCACACAAGCATCGTTCGCGTACGACGTGCTCGACGCGGAGTGGGTCGAACGCGAAGCGGAGGACGGCGGCAAGTATGAGGTTTATGAGCTCCGGAGGCTCGGGTTGCTCGAGGTCGGGCCGACGCTGATAGGCGCGAACCGGGAGACGGAGCTCCTGGCGGCGAAGTCGCGGCAGCTCGGCGACAAGGCCGGCGGGACTGAGCGGCCGAATCTCAAAGCGGGCCGGGTGTTGTCGGCGAAGAACTTCGACACGCTGAAGGGCGCACATGAGGCGATCGGGTCCGTCCTGGACTCGGCCGGCGAAGACGAAAGCGGGAAGGCGGATCGGATGGGTGTTGATCCTGTCAAGTCCGCTGGGGATTCTGAAGCGGTGGACGGCGACGTGGCGCAGGCTCGGGCGCGTCTGCTGTTGATCGAACACTGACGCGTCTCGGGCGCAACGGGAGGAAACGGGAATGGACCCTCGTAAAGAGCTGGCGGCGAAGCTGAAGCGTGTCGCGGAGCTGAAGAAAAAGGCGGCGGAGGACGGTTACACGTTCACGCCGGAAGAGGTCGCGGAGATTGGCACGCTCGACGCGGAAGTGAAGTCGCTCCGCGCGGATATTGAACGTCTCGACGCGGCGGAGGCGGCGCTGAAGGCGATCGCGGACGAGCCGGCCGACGACGACGGCGACCAGGGCGGCGACGAGCCGGGTCGGAAGTCCGGTGGCGCGCAGACTCGCCCACGCTTCGAGGGCGCAGTCGTGACGGCGTTCGGTCAGAAGTTCATCGAGTCGGAGCGGTACAAGGCGTTCCAGAAGGCGTTCCCGTCCGGGCCCGGCAACGGCTCCCCCATCGACATTGGGCGCGTCAAGGTCGGCAGCATGGCGGACTGGTACGCAGGCCGTAAGGCGGGGCTGACGACGGATATTGCCAATATCCAGCCGATTCGTATGCCTACCGTGGACCTGGTCGACCGTAACCGGTTGACGTTCCTGGACCTGGTGTCGCGTGGCCGGACTGCCGGAAACTTCGAGTACGTCCAGATCACGGGCGTTACCCGGAACGCGGCGATCGTCGCGGAGTCTGTCGACGACACCGGTACTACGCCGGCGACCGGTCTCAAGCCTCTGTCGGATATGCAAACCGATGTGGCGGACGCGAAGGTTTACACGTACGCGGACGGTTACGACGTGACGAACCAGCTTCTCGCTGACGCGCCGGCCTTCGCTACGTACATGAACCAGGAGCTCGCTTACAGCCTGGACAACGTTGTGGAGGACAAGCTCCTGAACGGTACCGGCGTCTCGGGTGAGCCGAAGGGCATCCTGAGCACTACCGGCGTCCAGGAACAGACCTACACGGCGGCGGCCGGTATCGACGACGCTGCTGCTATGGCGTTCGTCAAGGCTGCTCGGCGCGCTATCACGAAGGTGACTCGCCTTCCCGGTGGCACCGTCGACGCGATCGTCCTCTCTCCGGAGATGGACGAAGCGATCGACTTGCTCCAGGACGCGAACGAACGATTCTTCGGACAGGGCCCGTTCAACGCCGGCCCGACAACCCTGTGGGGTCGTCCGCGTGTCACGTCTGAGCGGTTGGTCGACACGAACGCGATCCTCGGCGACTTCAAACAGGTTGCGCTGTTGGACCGTGAGGGCCTTTCGGTTATGGCGTTCAACCAGCACAAGGACTACGCACAGCGAAACAGGACCTATGTTCGCGCGGAGCTCCGGGCCGCACAGGTCATCTGGAAGCCGAACCGTCTCGTCGTCATCAAGCCGGCCGCTGCCTGATCGGAGCTGTGAAACATGCCTGAACACAAGATGGTCACGGTTAACGGGATCCGCTACCGGCCGGAAGATGCGCCGGCCGGTAGCGGGGCCGCGCGTCCGTCTCATCAGGCGGTCGACGGTCCGGCGCCGGCGGATTCGCCGGAGTCGGGCCGGCCGGCTAAGCCGTTGGGCACAAGCTCGACGACGTCCAGGCGGAAGCGGGGCACCGGTGACGCTGACCGGGGCTGACGTAGTCACGGCCGGACAGGGCCGGTTCGACGACGTGGTGGAAGCCGGCCGCGTGCTGGATCGGGTCTGGGAAGCGGTCCGGTCCTATTGCGGTTGGCATATTGCGCCGGTGCTCGAGGGTGTGGAGCTGGTCGTCGACGGCACTGGGCGGCGGACGCTTCAGCTTCCGTCGCTGCGGGTCGTCAACGTGGTGGCCGTCGCGGAGGACGGCGTCGAGCTGGATCCGACGTCGTTCACGTGGTCTCGGGCGGGGATGCTGCGGAAGCGGGTCGGGTGCTGGACGTCGGAATTCCAGGGCATCGTCGCGACCGTGGATCACGGGCGCGACGCGGCGCCGGACGTCGAGGGCGTCGTTCTTCAGACCGCGGTCCGCGCGATGACGGCGCCGGGCGGGCAGATCGGGTTACGGGTCGGGCAGATTGACGAGCGGTGGGCGACCACGGTCGGCGGGTTCGGGTTCTTCGCGTCGGACTTCGAGATTCTGGATAACCACCGGATCACGGGGAGTGGGTAGCTATGGCGTTCACGGCGAAGATTGACATACTCCGGCCGCGGGACGTGCCTTCCCGGTACACGCCGGGGACGTCGACGCTGGACTACTCGGACCCGCAAGTGATCCCGGTCGAACGGCTGGTGTCGCTGCAACCGACCAGCTCGCGGGAGCAAGGCGACAACCGGTTTTCGGTGGTGTCCGGGTGGATGCTGGTCACGCCGGCCGGCATGGACCTGGACCTGAGGGACACGGACCGGGTGCGGCACGGCGACAAAGTGCTGTCCGTCGTCGGGGACGTCGCGAAGTGGCCGCACCCTGTCCGGCCGAACGCGGTCCATCACGTCGAGGCGGTCCTCGAGAGGGTGAAGGGCTGATGGTGCGAAGCCAGCTTTCCGACAAGCAATATCGGGCGCTGATGCGTAACCGGACGGTGCGGCAGCAACTCCAGTCGGTCGCGCGGCGGGCGATGGTGCGGGCGCAACAGATCACGGACGAAGAGGGTGGCGAGGCGACGATCGGGCTGGAGGCTGGGATCCGTCCCGGTGGCCGGTCCTACGTCAACCTGACGTCGGACAACCCGGGTGAAGAGCTCGGGACGGAACGGAAACGGCGCCGGCGGGCACTGGGCCGGGCGATACGGGAGGTTTGAACATGTTGGTGAAATACAGCATTCATCGTGAGTCGGCGAAGGTCGGCGCGGTGGAAGAGGTTTCGGACGAGTACGGGGAGCGGCTGATCGCGGCCGGGCAGGCGAAGCGGGCGGACGGGCCGGCTGTGGAGTCGGCTCGCGCGGCTGCTGCGGTGGCCGGCGATCCGTCTACCGACGCGGCTGCCGCCGGCGGCCGGCGTGTGCGGCGCGCGGCGCCTACTGCCGACGCTCCGGCGGAGTAACTGGCCGTGTCGGACACGTCGCTCGACGTCGAGGTGGTCCTAGTGCAGTACGCGGCCGGCGTGCTGCCGGGCTTCAAGGTCTACGGCGGGGAACTGCCGCCGGGCTTCGAGGGTAAGGGGCTGCCGGCGGTCCGGTTCATTGCGCTACCGGCGCGGGAAACCGCGCGGGCGTGGAACGGGCCGGGCCTGCTGAACCGGGCGGACGTCGACGTGGACGTGTACGACACGGATCCGGAGTCGGTCGCGGACTCGGCGGCGCTGGTCCGTTCGCGACTGGACACCTTCAGTCATCCATCGGTCGGGGTGCTGGGGGCGCCGGCGTTCTCGCGCCGGCCTGATTGGAACGACAACGTAAGGCGGCGGGGCGCGGTGCTTTCGCTGGTGACTAGGTAAGGGGCACAGCATGACGAACTACGACGAAGCACTGGTGAGGCTGGGCGTTACCGGCGCGCTCCGCGTCGCGCCGAAGGGCTCGACGTTCCCTGTCGAGATGGGCGCGTGGACGGCGCCGTTCGTGGACCTCGGTTACATCTCGGACGAAGGGATCACGGAGAACCGGGAAGCGGACTCGACTCCCTTCACCCCCTGGCAGACGAACGCTCCTATCCGCGTCGAAACCACGTCGGAAATCATCACGTGGGAAACCGTGTTGTGGACCACATCGTTCGACACGGTGTCCGTTTACTTCAAGGTGAAAGAAGCGGATATGGAGGTCGGTACCGTCGACACGGCCGTGGTGTCGTTCGTCGACGGTGACAAGAAGGACCGCGACCTTCGCGCGTGGGGTATCGACGTTATCGACGGCGTGTATGCGCGCCGGGTGTCGATCCCGAACGGTGAGGTCACCGAACGCGGCGGCCTGACCTACCGGAAGGACCAGCTGATCGGTTACCCGGTCACGGTCACGGCGTACCCGGGGCCGGACGGCTGGTCGGTGAAGCGTGAATTCAAAGAGGGCTGGACGCTTCCCACCCCTTAGGGCCCCTGCTGCCGGGTAGCAACACGCTACCCGGCGGCGACACCTTCCCTCGGGGCTGAGGCGGGGACACGGTGAGGGGCGTGAGCCTGGCTGGTTGGTGTTTCACTTCGCGGCGACGACACGGAAGGGCGTTTTTCGATGCCGTACGACAAATTTCATGAGGCTTGGAAAGACTCGCCGGACGTGTCGACTCCGATCGCGGCGGAGGCGTTGGACTGGATCGAGGATGGGATAGCGGAGGCGCACGAAACGCTGGACGGCCGGCTGTCGGAAGCGGACCTGAATGCCACTTATGTGTCGACCCTCATCGCCAAAGGCCCGGGGATCGACCCGACCGGAGCGACCGACTCAACCACCGCCCTGCAAGCGTTGGTGGATAGCGCCGCAACTGTAGGTGCAGCCGTGTCATTCCCGCCAGGCGTGTACCGGATCAACAGCCTCACGCTCGGGCCGCTCACCCGACTGATCAGCCTCGGTGGTGGTACGACACGCTTCAGTTCGGGGGGTGTCACCAAGCCGCTTGTCATCTTCAAGCATCAAACGTCGAGCGTGCTCCCGATGGTCATCATCAATGGTGGTGGCGTGGTGCTCGAAAACATTGAGATGCAGGGAAACTTCAGCACGGCACCCCTCCTGCATGTTGAGAACGGATTCGAGTCGACACTCCGCAATGTGCGGATGATTTCGGTGTCCGGGACAGCGTTCACCGTGAAGCGCGCCAACAACACCAAGTGGTACGACGTCTTCGTAGACAACTGCGGATCATCCACGGCGGCGGCGGTCATCATCAAGTCGCCCACCACCGCGGAGGGCAACGAGACGAACACCCTTGACATCCACGGTCTCAGCATCGAACGAAGCCAGAACGTCGCACTCGACATCGCATACGGCGGAACCAAGACGGATGGGTTCTACGCCGAGTTCGTGCGTATCTCGAACCTGCATGTGGAATCAGCCAACGACAACGGCGGCGTCTCCAATGTAGACCCGTTGATCCGCATCGGGAACGTCCGGCACCTGGTTCTCGTCAACCCGTTCATCTACGGCGGCCCCGGCTACCTGATCGAACACGCCAGCGGCGGAACCATGACCACACGCCTTAAAGAGGGCGTGTTCATCGTCGGAGGCGCGCTGCTCGGTGATGAGACTGACGCCACCACTCACCTCGTGCACCTGGTGTCCGGGGATGACTTCGCGCTGGTCGGGGTGCGGGCTGGCAGATTTGTGACATCTGCCGTGAAGGTTGAATCATCCTACGGGGCGAAGGTGAAGATCGACCCCACCTCGTCCTTAGACGGTACAACTTCCACTTGGCTGACGGATGCCCGCACAGGGTACGTGGTACCGCAGGCAAACAAGTCGATCGGCGGCACCGGGACAACAGGCGTCACCGGCGGCACGGTCACGACCCTCACATCCGCTGGGGCCACACGCAACGTACTCGATGACGGCACAGGCGGCATGACTGCTTCGGGTGCCCTCGTTGCTGCGGGCGGGCTACGGCTCATCAACCGGACCGTCACCGCCACGGGCGGGCTGACAACCGCCGACATTGTTGTCGTCTCGACGGCATCATCCGCGATTACGCTCACCCTGCCGGCCTCTTCGACTAGCTTCATGTGGATTAAGAACGCGGGTACCGCGATTCTAACCCTCACAGCACCCAGTTCGGGGTCGGCACCTGCCATTGATGGTGTCGCGTCGTTGGCGCTGACACCGGGGGAACAGGTGTTGGTGAGTGGCCGGTCCTCGTCGGTGGGCACTTGGTCTGTCCTGAGCCGAGATTCCACGAAGTCCCTTGTTGGCACACCGACTCTGGTGACAGGTGCCAACGCCGGGGCGGGTGCTCCGGCCGCAACACTGGTCGCTGGGAGTAACGATCGTCGTGGCACTATCCAGATCGGAACGGGTACCTCGCCGGCTGCGGGCGTGTTGGTTTCTGTCACGTTCGGACGACCGTATCCCGTGGCACCGTTCGTCGCACCTTCGGTCCAGGCCCAGAACGGCACTGGCCCGTTCGTGAAAGATGTAACGGCGACCGGGTTTAACATTGGGCTTCTTGCCGCACCAGCGGCCAGTCAGTCGCTTGGCACCTACGCACTGGGCTACGTGGTCAACGACTAGCTAGACGAGAGCTGACCCCCGCCCAGAATTGCTCACTATGTGCGGCCGGCGCCGGCTCTGATCTTCGGATCGGGGCCGGCGCTTTCGTGTGTCTGTCACGGTGTGCGGTTCGATCACGTCGTGGTCCTGGTGCAAACTGTGATACGTGACGGTCGGCGGTGTGTCGGTGGCTTCGCGGCGCCGGCCGTCACGCCGTGAAACCACCGGACCGCGTCGCCACCATTGGGAGTACTCGAAACATGGCTGAAGCCACGAAGAAGCCGGCCACTGCTGCGGAGCCGTTGCCGGTCGGTGCTATCGACCTGGACGCGATGCTCGCGAAGCGTGAAGAGGCGGTGGGATCCCGGGACCAGTTCCCGTTCGGGTTCGCCGGCCGCGTCTGGTGGTCGATGGATCCCACGCTCGCTGACGACGATTGGACGGCGGAGCTCCGGGCCATTTCGGAGGATCCGGACACGGTCCCGGGTGACGTGACGGCGCATTACCTCGGCGAAGAACAGTGGGCGGAGTTCAAGGCGGCCGGCGGGTCGTCGTCGCTGTGGTCGCAAGCGCTGAACGCGTACCTCGAGCGGCAACAGTCGTTGGATGACGCGGGAAATCCTACACAGGGGCGTCGGTTCTCCAATCGTACCCAGAGGCGACAGAAGCGGCGCTAGATGCTGAATACGGGTTCGACGTCGTGGGCGCGTACTGGCGGGGCGAAATCTCGGCCCGCCGGTTACGCGTGCTCGTCGAGGGACTGCCGGCCAACTCGGCGCGGGCCCGGGCTTACCACGAAGGCCGGCAATGGACGGTCACGGACGCGCTGCTCTGGCAGGCGGTCTATTACCTCCGGGTTCTGGACCAGCGTTTGGTGTGGCACCGGGGGAAGCGGGCCAAGTGGCCGAAGTTCTCGGAGTTCCCGTGGTCGCGGTCGGACGTCCAGCTCGGCAACCGCGGCGACGCGACTACCGAACAGGTGTTGGCCTACCTGGAAAGCATTGCGCCACCGAAGCGGAAGTGACCGCGGGTGATCGAACAGGTTCGGGGGGCTACGGAAGGATCCGGCGTTGGCTGACGAAGATGTGTTGTGGGTGCCGGTCCTTCCGTCCCTTCGCGGGTTCGCTTCCCAGCTCGGGACGGAGACACGGGCCGCGGCGACGCGGGCCGGGCAGGACGCCGGCGCCGCGTTCGCCGGAGGTCTCGAGCGGGCGGAGGCGTCCGTCCGGAAGGCGACGGACAAACTGTCGGCGGCACAGGACAAAGTCGCCGACGCGACGGGCCGGCGGAGCGTTGCGCAAGCGAAGCTGAACGAGCTCGAGCAGTCTGGGCGGGCGTCCGCTTCACAGCTCACGGCGGCGCAAGAGGCGGTCGAACGGGCGTCGCGTGGCGTCGTTGCCGCGCAACGCAACCAGGAAACGGCTGCACGTGCTGTCGCGGACGCGAACGCGGCGGCAGCTCGGGCGGCGCAAGAGGCCGGCGACGCTGTGGAGGTCCAGGGCCGGCGGTTCCACGGGTTCGGCGGATCCGTGTCGGGGGCGATCGGGGATCTGAAGGGCTTCGCGATCGCGGCGGCCGGTATCGGCGGCGCTATGTCGACGGTCGGGGCGGCGATCGAGCGGGAGGGCGTCGGCCGGAAGGTCGCGGCGTCGTTCGGTGAGTCCGCGGAAGAGGCGAAGCGGTACGGGGATCTAGCCGGCGAACTGTACGCCGGCGGGCTCGGCGGTTCCCTTCAGGACGTCCAGGCGGCGGTCCAGGCGACGGCCGGCGTGTTCGGTTCCCTGGACACGATGGGGTCCGCCCGGTTGGGGGCGCTGTCGAACAAAGCGCAGACACTCGCGGACGTCTTCGATATGGACGTGGCGGAGGCGGCGGAAACGGCGTCGTCGCTGGTGGTGAACGGGTTCGCGGGTAACGCGGATGAAGCGTTCGACCTGCTGACCCGCGGTATGCAAGAGGTCTCGGTCTCCATGCGTGGGGAGCTGCCGGAGATTCTTCAGGAGTACTCGACGAACTTCCGCGGGCTCGGCTTCGACGGAAAAGAAGCCTTCAATCTGCTTGTTTCCGCCTCGCAACAGGGCAAATTCGCCCTGGATAAAACCGGGGACGCTCTCAAAGAATTTACGTTGCTCGGCTCCGATATGTCGGAGTCCTCACAAGAGGCGTACAAGGCGATCGGGCTCGACGCGGAGGCTATGTCACGGGCGGTTGCGTCCGGTGGAGACGGGGCTCAGGAGGCGCTTCAGCAAACGGCGGCCGGCCTGCTGAAGATTGAGGATCCGCTCAAGCGGGCTAACACGGCGATCGCGCTGTTCGGTACTCCGCTCGAGGATCTTTCGGTGGACCAGATTCCCGCGTTCCTTCAGGGGCTCGCTGGCGCGGATGATGCGATCGGCGACATTGCCGGGGCGACGGACGATGCCGGCGCGGTGATGTACGGCGGGCTCGGTAACAAGCTCGAGCTGATGAAACGCGGGTTCCAGGACACCTTTGTGGACCTGGTCGGCGACGACGTCCTCCCGTTGCTCGGCGATTTCACGGGGGCGCTCGAGGAAAACGAAGGGTCCGCCCTCGCGGCGATCGCGGGCATGACCGGGATGGGCGGTGTCGTCGCCGGTTTCGAGACGGCGAAGGGGACGTTCGACTCCGTCAAGGACGGTGTTCTGGGGCTCCGCGATGGGTTCCTGGACGCGAAGGACCAGGCGACACAAGCCTGGTCGGCGGTCCAGTCCGGGGCCGGCTGGGTGAAGGCGCAAGCGTCGGCGGCGGCGTCGTTCGTGAAGACGTCCGCGACGGCGACGGTGGAGGCGACGAAGACGGCGGCGGCCTGGACTGGCGCGCAACTGAAGACGGCCGGCGGCTGGGTCGTGGCACAGGCTCGGGCGGTCGGTGCGTTCGTGGCTATGTCCGCTTCGGCGACGGCGAACGCGACGCGGACCGCGGCGGCGTGGGTGGTGTCGAACACGCGTGTCGCGGCGTCGTTCGTGGCGTCCCGGGCGGCGATGGTCGCGACGACGGTCGCCACTGGGGCGATGACGGCGGCGCAATGGTTGCTGAACGTGGCGCTGAACGCTAACCCGATCGGTCTGCTGATAGCCGGGCTGGCGGCGCTTGCCGGGGCCATTTACTTAGCGTGGCAAAATAGTTCGACCTTCCGCGAAATCGTGATGGGCGCGTGGGAAGGGATCCAGGCGGCGGCGTCCTGGGCCTGGGAGAACGTGCTACAACCGATCTTCGGGTTTTTCGTGTCCGGGCTCCAGGCGATCGGCGCCGGCGCGACGTGGCTGTGGCAGAACGCAATCCTGCCAGCGTTCGACGGTATCGGCGCGGTCGTGTCGTTCTGGTGGAACAACATAGCGTCGCCGATCATTAACGGCGCGATCGGCGTTTTTCATGGGCTCGGCGATGCCGGAATGTGGCTGTGGCAGAACGCTATACAGCCAGCGTTCGACGGTATCGGCGCGGTCGTGTCCTGGGTGTGGAATAACGTCGTCTCGCCGGTCTTCGAGTCCATGAAAACCGGTGTCGGCCTGGTCGGGACCGCTTTCGAGTCCGCGGTGGGCTTCATCGGTCGAGTGTGGGACGGCGTGAAGGCGGTCGCGGCGCGGCCGATCAAATTCGTGATCGACTCCGTCTACAACAACGGTATCCGCGAAGCGTGGAATAAGGTCGCCGGCTGGCTGGGGCTGAATCCGCTCGAGGAATACAAGCCGGAATGGTTGGGCGCCTACGCGTCCGGTGGCACGCTTCCCGGGTACTCGCCGGGCCGGGACAACATGCGTTTCGTCTCGACGGACGGGTCCGCGGCGATCGACCTTTCCGGCGGGGAGTCGATCCTCCGGCCGGAGGTCGCGCGGGCGGTCGGGCCCGGGTGGGTCGACGGGGTGAACAAGGCGGCGGCGTCCGGTGGTACCGGTGCGGTCCGCGAATACCTCGGCGGGTACGCCGGCGGCGGTGTCGTCGGGTCGATTGTGGGCCTGGTCCAGAAGTACTTCCCGGGTATGTCGATCACGTCGACGCAACGGGACACGGCGGACTATCACGGGCAAGGGCTCGCGGTCGACTTCAGCGACGGGTCCGACACGACTCCGGGGATGCAGGAGGCGGCGCGGTTCTTCTTCGACAACTACGCCGGCGAACTGCTGGAGCTGATCCATTACCCGTTGGCCGGGTGGCAGAACATCGACAACGGTAACCCGTTCGACTTCGGGGAACCGACCAACTCGCAGCACCGGGACCACGTTCACGTCGCGGCGGATCACGAGCTCGGCGATCCGAACGGCGGCGGATCCATCTTCGGGCGGGTCTGGTCGTCGGTGACCGGTGCGGTGTCGGACTTCATGCGCCGGCGGGTGGCGGAGGCGTTCGATTCGGTGATAAGTCCGATCGGGGCGTCTATCCCTGACTTTGGTGGATCCCTGATTGGGTCGGTGCCGCGGAAGGCGTTCGACCTGGTGACGGGGAAGGTCCGCGAATGGTTGCTGGGGAAGGCTGACGAGAAGGACAAGGCCGGCGCCGGTGGGGCTCCTGGTATCCCGGGGTCGGGCCCGGTCGCGGACCAAGTGCGGCAGGCGTTCGCGGCCTACGGGTGGGACCAGGGCGCGCAGTGGGATGCGGTGGATTGGATTGTCGGGAAAGAGTCGTCGTGGAATCCGACCGCGCGTAACCCGTCCTCGGGTGCGTTCGGCCTGTTTCAGTTCCTCGGGTCGACGAAGGATCAATACCTCCCGGACGAGAATCCGAATCCGGGGATCCAGGGTGCGGCCGGCGCGCGGTATATCCGGGACCGGTACGGGGATCCGCTGGCGGCGAAGCGGTTCTGGGAGCAGAACGGGTGGTACGACCAGGGCGGGCTTGCGTCCGGTCGCGGCCTGATGCTGAAGAACGTCCTGGACCCGGAACGTGTCCTGGACCCGCGGCAAACGTCGGCGTTCGAGCAACTGGTGCCGTGGCTGGTGAGCCTGGCCGGTGGGATCGCGGACCAGCCTTTGGTCCAGGGCGCGGCGAACGCGGCGCTTCCGGGCGCCGGTGTCGCACTGGACGCGTTGGCCGGCGGGTTTAGCCAGATTCCCGGGTCCGCGGAATTCGCCGGGTTTATGACGCAACTTCCGATGCAGATATTCGAGGAGACGGCGAAGGATACGGCGTCGTTCTTCGGGCTCGGTGAGGTGGTCGACGCTGCTTTCAGCTTGGCGGAGCCGGTGGCCGGTGGGTCGTCGGTGCCGGCTCCGGAGCCGCTGGCGGGTGCGGACAGTGAGCCGCCGGCGGGTGGGGCCGGCCCGGGTGCCGGTGGGCCGCTGGTGGTCATCGAACAACTGATCGTCGACAACGTGAATGAAGCGGCGAACGCGATCGGTCGGGAAGCGCGCCGGCTGGTGCGCTCGGATGCTTTGACGGGCGGGTGGTGAGTATGTCGCGGGTCGCGGACGGGTTCATTCCGGGTGGGTCCACAATCCTTCAGTACGTGTCGCCGGACGGGGTGGTGTTGTACCTGGCCGGCGGCCGGCTGGCGGGGACGCAAGGTTTCGAGCTCGGCGCCGGCGCGGACGGGCACGGGCACGTGGACGTGGAACACGTATTCGAGAAGTCGGCGCGTGGGCTCGGGGAACGGCACGTGGGCGACGATTACAGCCACGCGGAGATTGATCTACCTATCAAGGTCAGTGGGAGCTCGGTCGACGAGTACAACCGGCGGCGGGACTGGTTGCGGGAGCTGATCCCGCGGGACCGGTTCGGGTACCTGTGTGCGTACACGAACGCGCTCGGGTGGCGGTGGATCCCGACGCTCCGCGGCAGTCTCAAGCCGGCGCTGAACCGGGATCCGGCCGGCACTAACTCGGCCGTGTTCGACGTGCTGTTTCTGGCGCCTAACCCGTTGTCGCGGGCTGCGGATCACGTGCCGCCGGAGTGGCGGAACGTTACCGGGAAGTCGACGGCTAGCGGGTCGCTGAACCTGTACCCGGGGCGGGAGATTGACGGGTGGCCGACGTTCATCCTGACCGGGCCCGGGGCGTTGTCGCTGAAGTACGCCGGCAATGACGTGAAGTTGCCGGCGGTCCTGGCTGGCGAAGTGCTGCGGATTGATACGACGTTCGGGGCGCAGACGCTCCGGACACGCCGGCTCGACGGCGGGCCCGGCCGGAACCTGTGGCCGCTGATGAAGGGCCAACAGTTCGCGGAGCCGGTGCCGGCGAAGAAAGTCACGAAGGTTTCGTTCCAGATCACGGGGGCGTCGAGCTCGACGAAGCTCTGGGCCATGGTCCCGCGCTGGCAAGAGGGGCTGGTATGAGCCGGGAGCTATACGCACAGTTCGCCGGCGACGTCCACGCGGACGAACTGAAGTATGCGAATCCTCGGGCCCACCTGCGGTTTATGACAAAGATGATGGACGTATGGGGGCCGTGCGGGGACTTCGAGGATCTGGAATTCACGGACAAAGAGAACGCGGCCGGCGGGTTCTCGCTGAAGGTGCCCGATAGCGACCATTGGGCGGAATACTTCTACGGGCAAAGCAAGTACGCGGTTCGGCCGCTGGTGATCGACCTTCCCGGGTACCGGACGCTCTGGTTCGTGACGTCGTTCGGGCGGATCCGCGAAGGGCGGAAACGGTGGATCCAGGTCGAGGGCGTCCACGCGCTCGAGCATCTGAACTGGGTCCGTATCTGGCCTGACTGGTATTTCCCGCCGGAGTTCCAGCCAAGCAAACACGCGATCGGCATTGGCGGCGCTAAGACGGTGCTCGCTGGGCTGCTGTTCGGGAACCTGATCCGCCTTCAGGCTCCGTTGTTCTCCATCCCTACCGGGAACCTGTTCGAGCTCGGCACCTGGAACCTGCTGCGGAATGCCTTGTGGCCGATCATCGTCAACCCGCGGGGTACCGGGATATTCGACACGTCCAAATGGGCTGCGGTGGCGGCGCGGATGGACAAATACATGGACGTCGCGCAAGAGGTCGCGGAGCTCAACAACATTTCGATTCGGGCGGACCTGTTCATCTACGGGGAGGATCCGCAACCGTTCCCGGAATTCGCGCACCTGGACCGCAACACGCTGATTATTTCGTTCGTCGAGCTCGGGCCGCACTTCAGCTTCACGGGCACTGTGGTCGACGGGCTGATTCGGACCGTCCTCGAAATGGCGGACGACGCTATCAAGTGGATTTCGTACCCGATTCTCGGTGAGTCGTGGGATGACTACTTGCAGAAGGCGGCCGGGACGCTGCCGGGCCGGCCGTTCGCGCTGTACCGGACGGGGAAGTACGCCACGACGGGCCGCGTCGAGCAGATGACGCATATTCCCATGGCGACCAGGGCCACCGGTGGCGGCAAATCTCCGGCGTGGGTGAACGACATTGTCGTGAACGCCGGGAACTTTGTAATCGGTTGGCTGGGTATGGCGATCGGCATTCCCGGGCTGTCGCTGGGGATCATCACGGACCGCGTGAAAGATACCCTGTTCGCCTTTCACTCGGTGGAGGATCTGCGGTTGGCGAATGAGGCCGGCCCGTGGCGGTTCAAAGAGACGTTCGTCGCGTCGGAAGGTACCGGCCTGTCGCTGAACACGTGGGCGGCTATGTGGTCGTCCCTGTGGGCGGTGCGCGGCTACCAGTCGACGGCGATCGAGGTCACGAACGGGAATCCGTACTACGTCGGGCGGGACGTCAACAAGGGCGATCCGATCGCGTATGAGCTGCCGGACGGCACGGTGGAAGTCGAGCACTTGCGTGAGATCCGTTACTCCGAAGGGTCGTCGACGGGTGGGCGCGGGAAGTTCGTCCTTCAGATCGGTTCGGGGCAGGCGGAGCAAGAGCCGGGCGCGATCGCGCTCGGGAAGTTCCGGAAATTGGCGTCGACGCTGACTCGCGTCGCGCTCGGCGGATAGGGAAGGTAACGGCATGTCGTTTCGGAGTATTTACGGGCTGAGCTACAGCGAAAACGGTTGGCGCATGTGCAACCGGGACGAATGCGTAGTGGCGAACGTCGTCCCGTTCACCAACACGGCGCCGGTGCGGGCCGGCGACGCGGCGACGATTCTCAATGCGTGGACGATCTGGTACCACCGGAACGTCGAACCGTTGACGTCGCCGGTGTGGGGTTGGTCCGCGACGAATGACGTTGCGTCGTCTAACCACTTGTCCGGGACGGCGTTGGACTTCAACGCGCCGAAGTACCCGTGGGGCGCTCGAGTTATGCCGGCCGCGCGTATCGCGAAGATTCGCGAAGGGCTGCGGCTGTTCGAGGGCTCCGTTTTCTGGGGCGCTGACTGGTCCCGGGCCGACGAGATGCACTATCAAATTGGGTGGCGCGAAGGGGATCCGCGGGTCCGCGCGTTCGCGGCGAAGCTCGACGCGGGTCATCTGGGGATCTACGGGCCGGCGCCGGCTATGCCGAACGCGCCGACGCCGGCGCCGGCTCCGGTGGTGAACCGTATCGCGGAGATGCGGGATCGGGCGCCATGGCTGGGGCAGAAGCTGACGAAAGAGCTCGAGAAGAGCACGCCGGACGGGCGCGGGAAGTGGGCCCGATATGAGGCCGGCTACATCTATTGGACGCATGAGTACGGGGCCCGGCCTATCCCGAACCATCTATTTGAGACGTACGCGGAACTGAAGTGGGAGACGGGCCCGCTCGGCTACCCGGTGGACTATCACAAGGTGCTGCCGGGCGGCGACGTCCAGTCCTTCGAGGGCGGCACGCTGTACCGGCGTTATGGGCGTGACGGGGAGCCGGCGCCGGCCGGCCACTTTGTCCGCGGGGAGATTCTGAAGCGTTGGGCCGGGACGGGATTCGAGAACGGTCCGTACGGCTGGCCGGTGTCGAACGAAAGCGACTTCGACGGCGGCAAGGTCCAGCGATTCGAGCATGGCGATATGTATTGGCATCCCTCCGGAGTGGTGGGGATGCTCGACGAGGGAAAGGCGTAATCATGGCTGTACTGGACACACTCCGCGGGTTGGTGCCGGCGTCGGCGCGGGACAAGGTCTACACGGTGACTGGCGGCCTGGTGGTGCTGCTCGCCGGCGTCGGGCTGATCGCGGACGACGTCGCTTCATTGTGGGCGGCGGTCGTAGGCGCGTCGGTGGTGCTGTTCTTCGCGGTGCTTCATTCGACGTCGCCGGCCCGGTCGGCGCTGTATGCGTTCCTCGCGACGGCGGCGCCGTTGGGGCTGGCGTACTCGATCGGGACGGCGTCACAGTGGGCGGCGGTGCTCACCTATGCCGGCCTGGTCCTCGGCGTGACGAAAGCGGCCGGCTCGACGCCGGCGCCGGAGCTCGGCGGCCGGCACCGTAGGCCGGACGTGGCGCCGTGATCCATCACCGGCGGCTGAAGCGGGCAGGACTCGCCATTACGGCGGTGTCCTGCCTCGCCGGCGGCGCCGTGGTCCTGTCGTCCGCTCCGGAGCTGAAGGAAAGCCGGCCGATACGCAAAGCAACACTTATGGACTCGCTGGAGTCGGTGGACGCGTTCGCGTGGGTGTGGATCACGGTCGGGGTGCTGTGTGTGGTGGCGGTGTTCTGGCGGCGCGCGCACCGTGCGGCGTTCGGGTTCGCGTCGGCGCTGCATGTGTTCTGGGGCCTGTCCTATCTCGCCGGTTGGCTGCTGCTGGATGTTCCTCGCGGCTGGGTGACGGCTTGTGTCTACCTGATTATCGCGGCGTTGGTGGTGGTCGTCGCCGGAATTCGAGAGGAACTGGTTCCGTGGGTACAACCATCACGGCGGCGGTAATTTCGGTGCTCGGGGTTATCGTCGCGGCGCTGGTGGGCGGCCTCGGTCACCTACTGGCGCGCCGATCGGAGAAAGACGACGACGTTCGGCAATGGGTCGAGCTGCGGTTCCGTGAGCAAGCGGCGGAGAACGGGCGGCTGAACGCGCGGATCGACGGACTCGAGGCGGAACTCCGCCGGGAGAAAGAGGAACACGGGGTGTCGCGGCGGGAATCGCGGGCCCTGGCGCGGTATGTCCGCGAAGTCTGTTGGTATTTCGAGACACACGTACCGGTGGAGCTCGGGCTCCGGCTTCCGGAGCCCACCGGGTTAGCGAGAGAGGTAATGGAACGTGGCTAAGGGCGACCAAGCGGCGGTGTACTTCACGCTCGAGGATGAAACCGTGGTGGAGCTCGGGAAGTTCCTGCGCTCCGCTCCCCTGTCGAACGGCGGCGTCGCGACGGTGCCGGCCGGCCAATCGGAGCTGTTGGCGCAAGCGGCGCTGAACTGGCTTCAGAACGCGGTTTTCGAGGGCGGGGAATGGATCACGCGGGCGGAGCTGGACTACACGCCGGAGTTTGGGGACGTCGAGGTCACGATATTGGGTGACGACGAAGCGGTGAAACTGCGGCATCGTGAGACGGGAATTATCGCGCTCGAGCTGGACCGGCCGGCAGCCTGGGCGACGCTGAAACAGAAGGTACGGGCTGAACGCGCGAAGGGCGGCAAGTAATGGCGACTCCGAATGACCCGGTAGAACGGTTGTCGGTGGACCTGGAAATTTTCGGGATCCCGCAATCTCCGGATATGCCTCCGATGACGGAAACGTACCTTCACGTCCGCCGGCGTCAGAACGGATCCGCGTCGGGCGTCCTCGGGTTGCCGGTCTACAAGGGCGATCCGGGCGAAACGGGCCCGGCCGGCATGCTGCACAAGGGCGACCGGACGACGGCGGAGCTCGACGGGCTCGCGATGGTCCTCGGGCCGGCTGAGCTGAACTACACGTACCGGAACGTCGACGATGATTCGCAGTGGGTGTGGACCGGTGACGCGTTCACGGTCTACGCGGACGCGTACGGGACCGCGGGCCCGCCGGGGCCGGCGCCGGTCCTTCAGGGTGGGACGGTGACGATTGGTGGTGTCGTCCAGGACTCGCCGGCCGGTGTCGAGGTCTCCGGGCCCGCCGGTGGACCGTACGCGATTGAGCTCGAGCTCCCGGAAATGCCGGCGGGTGACCCGGGCCCGCCGGGGCCGGCCGGTCCCATCTATACGTCGGTGGACGTCGTCGGGGAGCCGGACGACGGGGACACGCTGGTTCACGACGAAGCGTTGGGGAAGCTGGTGTGGGCTCCGCCGGCGATGGATGCGGCGGAGCTGTACGTCCTGCCGGCGTCGATGTTCCCGACTGTCACAAAGAATTCGGGCGACGTCCGGCAGATTCTGACGTCGGTCACACTGCCGGCGAAGCCGTACCCGTACCGGCTCGAGCTCGCCGGCGGGTGCGACGTGACGTCCGCGGTCGGCCACCAAGTGAACCTAGAGGCACGCGTCGGGGACGCGGTGACCGGCACGCTGGTCGGGATCGGGGTCGGGACGGACGCGTTCGCCGGCTGGCGGCACGTGCCGTTGCGGTCACACTCCGCGGCGGCGATCATTCCGGGCAGTAACCAAGACGTGATCGCGGCGAACACTGAAGCGACGGTGTACCTGTCCGCGGTGAAGGTGGCCGGCTCGACGTCGTCGTGGGGTGTGCGGGCCACGAACGGGCAAATGCGGCTGAAGCTGGTCGGGGTGGCCTGATATGCCGGACACTCCGCTGTATCTGCCTACTCCGCAACGGCCGGACGCTGAAGCGACGTGGGCGGAGCTCGCGCGGTTCGGCACGACGGCCGGCGACGCATACAACACGGCCGGTTCGGCGTGGGACGGGGTCGTGGAACACGACGGCCGGTTGGACGGGCTCGAGGGCCGGACGGACCTGCTGGAAGGGGTCGTGGCCTACGGCAACCTGTCGATGGATAAGAACCAGTGGGTTATCGAGGGCGCCGGTCATCCGGGGCGGTGGATGCCCTATTCGCAACAGGTCGGGCCGCGTAAGGGCGTGAACCTGGTCACGATCGGCGCCGGCAACGACATGGGCAACGGGTTTCAACTGCTCTCGGCCGGCCTGTGGCGTGTCGACGTGTTCACGCAAGTATGGGACACGCCGTTTACCGGCAACAACTGGGCGGACCTCGAAATACAGGTACTCACACCAACTAACTCGATCTATGAAGTGAAGCGGTTCACGGTCGACTGTCCGGAAGGCGTCCACATGACGATCGGCGGGCCGCACTCCTTCGTGGTCCCGGCGATGGGTTACAAGGTGTTCGCGGTCGGCCGGGCCGGGCGGTGGCGCCGGTTCATGGGCGGGACGTTGTACTCGACGTTCTCGATCAACAAGTGGGACAACGACACATATCCGCAAGCGCCGGGCACCGTGCCCGATTCGCCGGCACCGTAAGCGGAAGGGACGGACGGGAACCATGGCAGCAATCGAATACCAACACGTCGTCGGTGAGTGGCGGATCACGGATTATGACTCGCGGGACGACGTCGACGCGATCCCGGAAACCAACACGCTGAAGGGGCGGGTGACGTTCTCGGCGAAGTGGGACGAACGGGACCGGTTCGCGACGATTCGGGTACCGGAGGACGGTGACGCGGAGTCCTTCGCGTTGTCGGTGCGGCCGATGGTGTTCCCGGTCGTCGCCGGCCGGCTTCAGGATCGGGAAGCGCGCGACGGTGTGATGTTGCCGGCGGTGGCCGGCGGTGTCCCGATCGTGTGGACGGCGACGCCGGAGCTGTTCGAGGATCCCGGGCTCGGGATGAAGGGCGACGCGGTCCGCGCGGATCCGGTGATCTTCGGGCCACCGGTGCCGGCCGGCGACGGGTCGCGGACAGTGAACCTTGCGGACGTGGTGAACGGGACTATCGAGTACCCGGAACCGATCGTGTCGCAAGTCGCGGCGCTGGTTCAAGACGCGGAAGCGGCGAAGACTGAGGCGGAGACGGCGGCCGGGCTGGCGGATGCGTCGGCGGATGCTGCGGCGTCGTCGGCGAATGCGTCGGCCGGGTCCGCGGGAGCTGCTGCGGCGACGCTGGTCACGGTCCAGGCGGCGGCCGACGCGGCGGCGGGTTCGGCGACTGCTGCGGCCGGCTCTGCGGGTGCTGCGGCGTCCTCGGCGGCGGCGGCGGATACTTCGGAAGCGGCGGCGGCCGGGTCTGCGTCGGCGGCGTCGAGCTCGGCGACGGCGGCGGACGGATCCGCGGACGCGGCGGCACTGTCGGCTGACGCTGCGGCGGACTCCGCGACTGCCGCGGCCGGATCCGCAACGGCGGCGGCCGGGTCGGCGGCAACCGCCGGCACGGAAGCGAACCGGGCACAGACGGAAGCGAACCGGGCGCAAGCGGCGGCCGACGCGGCGGAAGTCGGGGCGCCGGCCGGCGGCTGGACCGAAGCGGAGCTGTCCGCGTCGGTGAACGCGTCGCTCGACAAGGCGGACACGGCGCTTCAGTCGGTGCCGGCACATACGCACACCACGGCGCAAGTGACCGGGCTCGATACGGCGCTGGCCGGTAAAGCGGACCTGGTCGGCGGGCAGATCGTGACCTCCCAGCTCCCGGCGGTCGCTATCTCGTCGCGGACCGTGGTCGCGGACCGGCCGGCGCTGCTCGCGCTGACCGCGCAAGAGGGCGACGTCGGAATCATCACGTCCGGCGCGGACCGTGGGTCGTACATTCTCGGATCCGGGCCGGCGAACAACTTCGCGTCGTGGGCGCTGATGGTGGCGCCGGCCGACGCGGTGTCCTCGGTGAACAACCAAACCGGGGCGGTCAACCTCGGCGCCGCGGACGTCGGGGCGGCGCCGGCCGTGCATACGCACACCACGGCGCAAGTGACCGGGCTCGATGGGGCGTTGGCGGGGAAGGCTCCGGCCCACCAGCTCGTCGCGTCGCTGCCGGCCACCGGGACGGCCGGCGTCCTGTACCTGATCGCGAAAGCGTGAGCTGATGCCTTCATACTTCGGCGCGTCGAAAACCGAGATCGGGAAAATGTATCTCGGGAAGGCTGACGGCGGTTTCACCGAGATTGGTAAGGCGTACATGTGGACCGGGTCCGCGTGGGCGGAAGTCTTCAGCGGTGACGTGCTGAAACCGGTCGGGATGGACAAGGTCGGCGAATTCTATTTCGAGGGGCAGGACTGGCCTACCGTCCCGAACTGGGCTGTCCGCTCCGGGTTCCCGGACACGGTGATCCAGAACAACGGGCTCGTCATGGGTGGGACGGGGATGGTCCGGCTCACGTTCGACTTCACACGTTCGACGTCGAGCAACCTGAGCATGGTCCCGTGCCGGCTGTGCGTGAACGGGACACCGGTCACGTCGTCCTTCACCATGAACAACGACAGTGCGGCGCGGACGTTCGACGTGTCGGTGAACACCGGGGACGTCGTTACCGTCCAGGTCGACGACACAGGATCCACGATCGACGCTAACAACACGATCACGACGGGGTCGTATCTGACGGCGGTCCCGCTCTAGGGTGTCGCGCCGGCGGCCGGCGGCTGGTTATTCTGTCGGTGCGGCTCCTTGGGATGGGTAGTTGGCGATCGGGACGGCGGCCCGGGAACTCTGCATAGTTCCCGGGCCGTTCCGCGTCTCTAGGCGTTGGGGTTCGTTGTCATACCGGCGATCCGCTGATCCAGCTCGGCGGCGGCGCCGCGGAGTAGCCGGCGGAGCATCATTGGGTTATCCGGTTCCGTCGTTCGGCGGCTGAGGGTTTCTCGGGTGCCGTCCGGAAGTAGGACGGTGATCTGGACGTGGGCCTGGTCGTCGGCGACGTCGGCGCGTGGGTTCGGTGGTAGTTCCATCAGTGCTTCCCTTCATGTTTGGGCACGATTGCCCATCCGGCTTCGTCGAGCGCTTCTAGTATCCGTTCGTCGAGTCGGCGCGCGCGGCGGTACATCTGCAATTCGGCCATATGGTAAGTCTGCTGGTCGGCGATCACGTCGGCCGGCGATCGCGTCGGCGCGGGGGCTTCGGTCACGTCGAGCGGCCGGAAACTGATCCCGGGCCACGTCGTGAAGTTCGACGGCGAAATGGCGCTGTGGTCCTCCTTCCTCCAGCCGTACCAGCGATCGGTCCGGGGCTTTACGTAGTCGCGGATCCACGCGTCGATCCTCGCCCGGTCCTCGACGTGATCGAACGGGGTATCGAGCTGGTGAGCCTTGTTCTTCCGCGGGCTGTGAATGAGTAGGGCGAACCAGTCGGCCGGCCCTGCGTCGTCTCCGCTGAAGTCCCACGAAAGAATCTGGTTCAGGTCTTCGGGCAGGTTCTCGACGTGCTCGCGGAGCTCGGCGAACGCGCCGAACTGGATCAGGCTGTCGGGGTAGTCGGTGAGTGGGTACATGGGGTCAACGTCTCCTGTCTCTGATCTGGTAGACACGCCACTTGGTGAGTCCGGCGGCGTCCGCGGCTTGGATCACGGACACGCCGGCTTCGAGGGCGTCGCGTACGGCGTCGTCGCGTTCGTCCTCGAGCTGTTCGGCGCGGCGCCGGTGTAGCTCGAGCTCGGTCCGGAACGATCGCACGCGGTTAAGGGCGCCGCGGTGCGCGGCGGTGGGGTCGGGTTCGTCGTCCATCCCTTCATTCTGGGCCAGCGTGACTAGGTCGCCGGCGTACTGGAATCCGTCTTGGTCGATCGCGGGCCCGGTCATCGGATCCACTTCGGGGTGCTCGCGTAAGCGAACACGATCCACTGGCTCTGCTCGAGGGTGTCGAGCTCGTCCCACGTGCGCGTCTCGGTGGCCGGCGCTTCCCGGTTGAATTCCTGCCGGCCGGCGGCTTCGCATGCGTGCCGGTAGGCGGCGGCGGCGCGGACCACGTGGCCGTGCGCGGCGTCGGCGAACCGGCGCGCGTCGCTGGTGCCGACGCGCTCGGCGGCGTCCTCGGCGGTGAAGTGGTGGCGCTTCGCGTCCTCGAGGTGGCGGAGCGTGCCGGCCATTGCCATTTGTGGGCAACCGTTGCGGGCGACGTGCTCGGCGGTGTCTGCGGACTCTTTCGCGTCTGCGGCGGCGCGGTCCGCAATGTGGACGGCGGGGTGGTCGGGCGCAGTGGTGTCCAGGTCGAATAGTCCGGCCATGGTCTCAGCCTGCGATCTTGACGCAACGGGCGCACGTGGCGGCCTCGGTGGTCTCCTGATAGATCCGGTAGGCGCCGCGGGACTTGCACGCGGTGCCGGTGATCCCGGTCTCGTCGGTGTAGCAGTAGTGAACCTTCGGGTTGCTGTTGATCTTCGCGGTGGTGAACATCTTCGGGACTCCTTCGGGGCGGCGGTACCATTCTATTGTAGCGCGCTACAACGGTTTGAGCTGGGAAAACGGGCCCGAAAGTGGGCCCGATTCCCAATCGTTATGCGGCTGTTACAGCAGGTGCGGGCACCGGAACGCGCCGGCCGCCAATACGGTCGCGCGGCTGAAACCGGCCGGCGCCGGACCGTTCGCGACGGCGTCCATCCGGGCCGTTGCGGTGTCCACGTCGCCGGGACTGTTCGGAAGTACTTCCGTACACACGTGGTCGGCGACGGCGATACCCTCGACGGCCGGCACGGCATGCCCACCGTTGATGCATTGGAGGCGGCGGAGATACGTCGCGGTCGCGTCCTGGGACGCGGGACCGGTGGGCCGCGGGCCGGCCGCCACGTTGGACACGCAACCGAGAACGTCGGCCGGAACGTGCTTCGGTGGCGCCTCGACTGCGGAGCTGATGACGACGGGATCCGCGGTCGGGGTGACGGGTTGCGGCGGGCCGGCGCACGCGACCAGGGCGACCAGGGCGACGGCGGCGGCGGAGACTGCGGCAATTCTGAACATGGGGTGGTCCCTTCAGCGTGGTTGCGGGCATTCTTCGGCGACGATGATGTGGAACGCGTCGCGCATGGTTCCTTTCGGTGGTGCGCCGATGCTGCGTTTCATCTCGGCTGCGGCGTCGGCGACCGGATCCGGGCCGCCGGCGTGCGCGTCCACAGCGTCGCATACTCGCCGGGCCAGCTCGTCCAGGCTGGCCGCGTCGACGGTGATTCCGGTCGCGTCTTCGATCTGGGCGCGGTAGTGCGCGCGGGGCCCGTGTTCGTCGGCGACGCTGCCGGGCGGCGGGTACATATCCGACGTGTTGCGGCCGGCGGCTTTCGAGCCGGCGAACAGAAACACGGTGACGAGCATTGCGACGGTGGTAACACTGGTGGTGATCGGCAAGTGGTGGTGTCCTTCGGGTTGGGATGGTGTACGTTGTGACTGCCCTCGTAGCTCAGTTGGCAGAGCAGCGTCCTTTTAAGTCGCGGGTCGTCGGTTCGAGACCGACCGGGGGCACAATTCCCGCGCGGCGCGCCGCGCGGCTCTGGCTGCCGGTATGTCGTGTCGGTTCTTCCGCCGGTGGCAGTCCAGGCATAGGAGCTGGCATTTTTCCAGCTCGGCGGCTAGTCGGGCGGTACTCATGGACGCGAACGCTTTCGCGACGCTGAACGATTTCGTGAGTGGGTCGCGGTGGTCCACATCGAAGGGCCCGCCGGCTCCGCATTGCTCGCACGCGTTCCCGCGGGACTCCGCGAACTGGTCCCGGCGTCGGTGGTAGCGGCGCTTCATGTAGTCGCGCATGTAGGCGTTGTAGCTCTCTCGGCTCCGCGTCTGAGTCACATTGTGATCGTAGACGCGAACTGCGGTTTTTAATCATCATGCGGCCGGGTCCGGCTCGAGGTCGGCGCGGAACGGGTCCAGGCGGCGGACCGCGTCGAACCGGCGGCGGTCGGAAACTTTGGTGTAGATCTGCGTGGTGGCGATCGACGAGTGCCGCAAGAGTTCCTGGACGGTGCGCAGATCGGCGCCGGAGTCGACCAGGGTCGTTGCGTACCAGTGGCGGAGGCTGTGTGGGGTGCCGGGCACGCCGGCGCGGCGCATGGCGGCGGCTATCAGGTCGGTGACGGACCGCGATCGGATGCAGCCGATTCCGCTGTTCGCGGGGAACCAGTATCCGCGGGTCGGCATTTCGGCGGCGACGGTGTCCAGCATGGGGTGCAGTGGCAGGGTCTCGTCGGTGCCGCCCTTCCCGATCACGCGGAGGGTGCCGGCGATCCGGTCGACGTCCTGTCCGCGGATCTTCGCTATTTCGTGGACGCGGAGGCCGGCCAATGCGGCGAGTAGGACCATGGCGCGGGTGTTGCGGCGGAGTCGGATCCGGAAGAGTCGGGCGACGTGCGGATCCGCCGGCGGGCGCGGGGTGCGCTTCACGGCCCGCGGGGCGGGGATCTTCACCATGGGATTGTCCACGCGGAGTTCCTGGGCCTGTAGCCACTGGAAGAACGCGCGGAGATATCCGTGATAGGTGGCGCGGGTGCTGGCGGACCAGGGGCCGGCGGCAAGCCAGCCGGCGACGTCGTCCGCGCCGAGCTCGCGCGCGGGCCGGCCGACGTCCTGGCTGAGCTGGGCGATGACGCGGAGGCGTTCGTCGACGGTGTTCTGGGAGAGTGAACGGGCTTTCATGTGCAGCGACCACAGGTGGTCTGTCTCGGGGTCGAGTGACTTGACGCGGTCTTTACCGAAGTATTGGGATGCGGCGGTGGTCACGGGGGAACCTCACGATCCAGTGTTAGACATAACAGGGGAAATGCTGGACAAGCTACGTCTTAACATGTCCTCCGGTCTGTTATCGGGAGGGCACGGAGGTTTCGTTACAGGCGCTAACGGTGTACGCGAGGTTATAGGTAAAGAGCTAGTAAAGGTCTTGTAATCCGCAGGTCGTAGGTTCGAGCCCTACTGGGGGCACCACCACTCCCCTTACTCGGCGCCTTCGCCGGGTAAGGGTCAGCGGCCCGTTCAGGGCTCGGCGCCCTGCACCGCGATCAGTCGCCGCACGGCCTCGACAGCCGTCTGCCTTCGGTCTGCAGCGCCGCGCTGGCACGATCTTCCGCCGTGAAACGCGAAACGTGTCGCCGCGAGCGTGCGCGCGATGTCTGTGATGACCAGTAGCAACTCAGCGGGGTTCCACGACGGGTCGATGAACCCCGCCTCCTGGCCGCGACGAATCTCGGCGATCTTGGGCCGCAGTGCGCGGATCCGCATGTCGTTCTCGTCGTCCAGCTCGCCCATCTCCAGATCGGCCCATTCCTGCAGTCTCGCGTTCTCGGGATGAGCCAGATAGTTGTCGAACAGTCGGCCGACGTATCCGGGCAGGTCGTCTCCGCGCAGCGCGGTCTCTTCGGTCGTTTCGACAATCCATTGGTGCGAGACCGCGTCGAAGAGCGCTTCCTTGCTGTCGAAGTAGGCGTACAACCGATCCTTGCTCGCACGGGCTGCCGCCGCGATGCGATTGATCCGGGCCCCGGCCACTCCGTGGCGAGCGAACTCCTCCTTCGCCGCAGCGAGAATCCGTTCCCTCGTGGCTTCACCGGCTGAACGCATACGGAACATCCTAAGTTGACCGTTGCCGAACCATTTGGTTCGGCGTAGGGTTCCATCTCGGCGAACCAACTGGTTCGCGAACATCACGCCGAGCGCAGACTCCACGCGCTCTCTCCGGAGGACTCTCCATGGACATCGATGAGGCACGCAGCACCTTCAGCACACTCCGCCGGCTCGAGAGCGGCGTATCCCCCGACGACCTCGACGCAGTGTGGGCAGCGCTCGACCCGGTGCCCGCCGAAGGGATCCTCGGGCAGTGGAAGGGTGACGACTTCGCCACCGGACATCGCCTGCACGAGAAACTCGCCGCGAGCCGTTGGCACGGAAAGACGTTCACTTCGCTCGAAGACGCCAAACCTTTGATCTGCCGCGACGCGGACGGAAACCTCTTCTCCGACATCGCGAGCGGAAACGGGGAGGCAAGCCTGTGGAACATCGAGTTCCGGGGTGAGGTTACCGCAACCATGGTCTACGACGGCGCGCCCATCTTCGATCACTTCAAACGGGTCGACGACACGACCTTGATGGGCATCATGAACGGCAAGTCCGCACTCGTCCTCGATGGTGGCCGGCATTACTACTTCGTTCTCGAAAGAGACTGACCCGGTGACGAATCGACGAATCGCACCCTCGACACCGAGGACACCCCCATGCAGATGAAGGCCGCACTCTCCCGTGGCCCGCAGTCGTCCTTCTCGCTCGAAACGGTCGAGCTCGATCGTCCGCGTCCCGACGAGGTGGTCGTGCGCATCGTTGCCACCGGCCTGTGCCACACCGACCTCTTCGCCAAGTCGACGCTTCCCGCCGCGATGGGGCCGGCCGTCTTCGGGCACGAGGGCGCCGGAGTCGTCGAGAAGGTGGGCGCACTGGTAATGGATATTTCACCGGGTGACCACGTGGTGCTCAGCTATCGGCACTGCGGCGCCTGCCGGCAGTGCCGCGGCGGGCATCCCGCCTATTGCGAACGCGCTCAACAGCTCAACAGTTCGGGACGCCGACCGGACGGATCGACGACGATCACCCAGAACGGTGGAGACGTGCGGGCCGCTTTCTTCGGCCAGTCCAGCTTCGCCGAGTACGTGGTGGCGACGGCGGACAACGTGGTCGTGGTGGACAAGTCCGTGGATCTCGCCCTTGCGGCGCCCTTCGGATGCGGTTTCCAGACGGGGGCGGGCGCAGTTCTGAATGTACTTGCTCCGGAGGACGATTCGACCGTGGTGGTCTTCGGCGCCGGAAGCGTCGGATTCGCAGCCCTTCTCGCTGCCCGCGCGAGCGGGGTTGCGACGCTGTGCGCGGTCGATACCGTTCCTGCGCGACGCGCCCTCGCGGAGGATTTCGGTGCCGTGGCCCTCGATCCGGCCACCCAGGACGTCGTCGCCGAGATTCGGGAACTGACCGGCGGCGGCGCCACCCATACGCTCGATACGACGGGAATTCCGGCGGTGATCGGCCAGGCCGTCTCGGTACTGCGGGAAAGGGGCACGGCCGTCGTGGTGGGACTCGGCGCACCGGACGTCACAGTGAACATCCAGGACCTGATGCGCAAGGGCAAGACGCTACGAGGCTGCATCGAGGGCGACTCGTCGGTGCAGTCCTTCATTCCGCGGCTCCTCGCCCTGCACGCGGACGGAAAGTTCCCGGTCGACCGGCTCGTCACCCGATACCCGTTCACAGACATCGATCGTGCCGTGGCCGATCAGATCTCCGGCAGCGTCGTCAAACCGGTGCTGGTGTGGTGATCGGCAACCCTCAGGGTGCGGACGGCGCCTCGCCGGGTCCAGTCGCCGAGCCCTTCGAATCGGCATCGGCACGGAGCTCGGCCAGATCCTCGCCGCGCTTGCGATAGGTGTAGGTGAGGCCGATGACGCCGAGGAAGACGACGACGCCGATGATCGCGCCGGCCAGAGACGCCCCCCGGAACCCGGGCGCGTCCACATCCATGATCCGTTCGCCCGCATGTGCCGCACTGTTTCCGCCGAGCACCACGCTGAGAGTCAGGAGAGTGGGCAGCGCGACGATCACGGCGACAACCAGCATGATGACCTGCATCGGCTTGAATCGGCGCCGGCGGAACAATCGCCACGCTCCGCGGAACAGCAGGAGTGGAATGAGAGTGCACAGGAAGCCGAACAACAAGCCCCAGAGAATCCCGGCACCGAAGCTGCCGTCGGCCAGCCCACCGACGTTCTGCGCCCACGCCCGCGGAAGGTAGGCCGCCAGAATGAAATAGGCGATGACCAGGACTACCAGGACCGCAGCGACAGCAATAGCCTTCTTCGCCCAGGCGGGCAAGCCCGGCTTCGCTGGTGTGGTGGAACCGCTGATGTCTGCCGTCATCGTTCGTCCCCCTGCGTCGGCACAGTTGCCATGACCCGATTGTTGGCTGTGCCGGGGCCCAGCGCAACCACGTGCACTGCCGTCGTGAAGAAGCCGGTTTTTCGTGGAGAAGCGTCACGGCGTGTCGGGACTCACATCACGGCACGACACACCGAAGAAATCGGACACGGAACGGTCAACGAGTGCACGGCCTACGACTCGGGCACGTAACGACGACCTCGGCAAACGCCGCAATCTGTGACCGCCCACAGTGCCCGGCCAGCCGACGTGATGATCTTTCCCGCATAACCGCGCAGGTCACTGCCCATCGGAGTCTCCCAGTACACTGTCTGTAACGGTCGGCCGTATCGCGGCGACAGACCCCGGAGATTCGATTACGGATCGGTAACTTCCTCGGTCTCCGGCGCACCGAAGGCGTTTACCGACGTACTTACGGTGCCGTAGGCTGAACGACAGTCACAGTGAGCTATATGGAGGCTAAACACATGGCGAGGGATCTGACCCAACTCGAGCTGCTGCAGGAGCTGCTGCCGGTCGCAGAAGAGAACGTCAACCGCCACATCTCCATGGCCAAGGAATGGCATCCGCACGACTACGTTCCGTGGGACGAAGGCCGCAACTTCGCTGCGATGGGCGGGATCGACTGGGATCCGGAGCAGTCACAGCTCGACGAGGTCGCCAAGGCCGCCATGATCACCAACCTGCTCACCGAGGACAACCTTCCCTCGTATCACCGTGAGATCGCCGAGAACTTCTCCCAGGACGGCGCGTGGGGAACGTGGGTCGGCCGCTGGACCGCCGAGGAGAACCGTCACGGCATCGTGATGCGTGACTACCTCGTCGTGACCCGCGCCGTCGACCCCGTCCAGCTCGAGCGCTTCCGCATGGAGCACATGACGAACGGCTTCGCCTCCCCCGCCGACGTCGATGCCGGCTTCCTTCACTCGGTGGCATATGTCACCTTCCAGGAGCTGGCCACCCGGGTGAGCCACCGCAACACCGGTAAAGCCTGCAAGGACCCTGTCGCCGACAAGATGCTGCAGCGCATCGCGGCCGACGAGAACCTGCACATGATCTTCTACCGCAACATGTGCGGTGCAGCCCTCGATCTCGCGCCCGACCAGGCACTCGAGGCCATCAACATGATCGTCCAGAACTTCCAGATGCCGGGCGCGGGAATGCCGAACTTCCGCCGCAACGGCGTGCTCATGGCCAAGCACGGCATCTACGACCTCCGGCAGCACCTCGAAGAGGTCGTCATGCCGGTCCTGCGCAAGTGGAACATCTTCGAGCGCTCCGACTTCACGGCCCGCGGCGAAGAAATCCGCGAGTCGCTCGGCGCCTTCCTCGAGAACCTCGAGGGCCAGGCCACCAAGTTCGAGGAGCAGCGCGACCGCATGCTTGCTCGCGAGGCCAAGAAGCGTGAGCAGAAGGCTTCGTAGCCGAAACAGCTATCCTGTGCCCGGTACCGGATTCGGTGCCGGGCACGCTTTTTGTCATAACTTTCCCAGAGGTCGTCAATGTCTACCCTTCGTATCGGTTCGCTCGAACTGCGCAGCCCGGTGGTGCTCGCTCCCATGGCAGGCATCACCAACGTCGCGTTCCGCACGCTGTGCCGGGAACTCGAGACGGAGCGGGCGGGGAGCACGTCCGGCCTCTACGTCTGCGAGATGGTGACCGCCCGGGCACTCGTCGAACGGCAACCCGCAACTCTCCACATGACCACGTTCGGGCCGACGGAGACGCCGAGGTCGCTGCAGCTGTACACGGTCGATCCCGACACGACATACGCGGCGGCCAAGATGATCGTGGACGAGAACATGGCCGACCACATCGACATGAACTTCGGCTGCCCGGTGCCCAAGGTGACCCGCAAGGGTGGCGGCGCGGCCTTGCCGTACAAGCGCAACCTGTTCGGCCGGATCGTCGCGGCCGCCGTCAAGGCCACCGAGGGCACCGACATCCCGGTGACGGTCAAATTCCGTGTCGGCATCGACGCAGAGCACCACACGCATCTCGACGCCGGCCGCATCGCCGCGGCCGAGGGCGCCGCCGCTGTCGCCTTGCACGCGCGCACCGCGTCCCAGCGGTACTCGGGTACGGCCGACTGGAACGAGATCGCGCGGCTCAAGGAACACGTCACGGACGTTCCGGTGCTCGGAAACGGTGACATCTTCGACGCCGGGGACGCGGCCCGCATGATGGACCAGACCGGGTGTGACGGCGTCGTCGTCGGCCGCGGATGCCTCGGCAGGCCGTGGTTGTTCGCCGAGCTGAGCGCCGCATTGAACGGACTACCACTGCCGACGCCGCCCACCCTCGGTGAAGTCGCGACCATCATCCGTAGGCACGCCGAACTCCTCGCCGCTCACCACGGCGAAGACAAAGGCCTCCGGGAACTGCGCAAGCACGTCTCCTGGTATCTGCGCGGATTCCCGGCCGGCTCCGATCTGCGCGTGGCCATGGCCCTCGTCAGCACCCTCACCGAACTCGACGGGCTCCTCGCCCAGCTCGATCCGTCGATCCCCTTCCCCAAGGACGCCGAGGGACCCCGGGGACGCCAGGGCTCGCCCGGAACCGTGGCCCTCCCCGAGGGCTGGCTCGACGATCCCGAGGACTGCCTGGTTCCGGCTGGAGCGGACATGATGCACTCGGGCGGTTAGGAGCAGGGGGCGAGTCGCATCGCTTCCCGAGTGGAGCGCCGACGTTCGATAAGTACTATGACTGGAATCCGTCGGCCCCGACGGAGGTCCGGGTCGGCGGAAAGGGCAGGTTGTATCGGTGGGTGATGATCACAGTTCGGACGCCCCGACGCCCGAATCGCGCGCCCCCTGGGAACGCCCTCTCGCCGATCAACGCTATCGGGAAGCGCAGTCGGGACGACAACGTCGGCTGCCTCCACGCCAGCCACCTCCGGAACAGCGGCCTCCCGAACGTCCGGCTCCGTCGGACCGTCGTCCCCCGATCGAGCGCACGGACGCCATCCGCCAGGACAGCGGGCGCATCGGCCGGCGCGCGGCCGGCGGACCCACCGAAGGCCTCTCCGTTGCAGACCTCGTCAAGAAGGTCGCCGGAGATGAACCACAGCGACCGGATGATCCGGACAAGACCGAGACGATCGCGCCAGTCGACGAGCGACATCCCCCACCTGGTGCCGTCGCCCCACCGGAGCCGACGTTCACACCTCCGCCCTCACAACTCTCCACCGGCGACGCAGAGACCGGCTGGCATGCGGACGCCGAAACCACCGCGACTCCTCAGGTGGTCGGTAATCCGGGATTGACTCGTCTGGCGTTGAGCAAGAGCCGTCGACGCCGCCGCCTGCGGGCGGTGGGACGCGCGTTCGTCGCATTGGTGGCGGTGATCGCGCTCGCCGGAACAGGAATCGTGTGGGGCTACTTGCGTTCCACCGAAGGCAAGTTCGATCAGATTGCCGCCCTCGACACCGAGTCGACGGACATCGTCGACGCAGGTGGGCAGACCGGTGACGAGACCTATCTCATCGTTGGCACCGACACCCGAGCCGGTGCCAGCGGCGCGATCGGCGCCGGAACGGTCGAGGACGCCGAGGGTTCGCGCGCCGACACCGTGATGCTCGTCAACATTCCTGCTGATCGCAGCCGCGTCGTGGCGGTCTCCTTTCCCCGCGACCTCGACGTCGAGCGCCCAGTCTGCCAGGGCTGGGACAACGCCACCGGGACATACACCGAGGAAACGTTCCCCTCCGCCGAGGGCGACAAGCTGAATGCCACCTACGCCCTGGGCGGGCCGAAGTGTCTGGTGAAGGTGATCCAGAAGATGTCGGGCCTGAAGATCGGCCACTTCGTCGGCATGGACTTCGCCGGTTTCGAGTCGATGGTCAACGAGATCGGTGGCGTCAAGATCTGCACCACACAGCCGCTCGAGGATTTCGTCCTCGGCACCGTGCTTCCCGAGGCCGGCACTCAGGTGCTCGACGGAAAGACAGCGCTGAACTTCGTCCGCGCCCGCCATGTGGAGGCGGAGGGCAACGGTGACTATGGCCGCATCAACCGTCAACAGCGGTTCCTGTCTGCACTTCTCAGGGGAGCACTGTCCAGTCAGGTTCTCCTCAACCCCGGCAAGCTCAACGGGTTCATCAACGCCTTCACCCGAGACACGTTCGTGGAGAACATCGACACCAAGTCCCTGGTCACGCTCGGCCGTTCGCTGCAGAACGTCGACGCCGGCGCGGTCACCTTCCTGACTGTCCCGACCGCAGGAACCACCGACTGGGGGAACGAAATTCCCCGCACCGATGACATCAAGGCCATCTTCCGCGCCATCATCGACGACGCCCCGCTTCCCGGGGAGAAGCGGGCCGAACCGATCGAGGCTGCAGCGTCGGCCCCCGTTCCGACGACGAGCGCACCCCTTCCCGTTTTCGCGGTCGACCCGACCAGCGTGTCGGTGCAGGTATCGAACGCTTCCGGCGAATCGGGGCTGGCCGCGACCACCGCGGACGCGCTGGCCGCGCAGGGTTTTCAGATCTACAACGTCGGCAACTACACCGCCACCAGTGCCGAGACGGTCGTCCGGTTTTCCCCCGGGCACGAAGCCGAAGCCGCCACCCTCGCGTCGGCTTTCCCCGGCGCGATCCTCGAGTCGACCTCCTGGTTGGGAACGGTGACCGAGGTTGCGGTCGGGTCGAACTTCTCCGGGACCGTGCAGGCACCGAGCGCGATCGACACCCCGCTGGACATGTCCGGGGTGCGTGTCGGCCAGCCGGAGGACGTCGAGATCCCCGCCGATCTCGCGGTGGTCAATGCCGGCGACGCGTCCTGTGATTGAGCGCTGATCAGGCACGTCGTTCACCCCGCGTTCACCCTGCGATCGTGACTTGGACTCCCGTGCACCGTAGGCTGTGACCTCATGCGCGTGGCTTACAACGAACAAATGACCGAGCTTGCCGACCTGCTCGGTGAGATGGCGGGGCTTGCGGGGGCCGCCATGGAGCGGGCCACCCAGTCACTGCTCCAGGCCGACCTCTCCCTTGCCGAGCAGGTGATCGGAGAGCACGACAAGATCACCGATCTCAGCACCATCTGCGAGGAGCGTGCGTTCGCCCTCCTCGCCCTTCAGGCACCTGTTGCCGGCGACCTCCGCTCCGTCGTCAGCGGAATCCAGATCGTCGCCGATATCGACCGCATGGGGGCCCTCGCCCTCCATGTCGCCAAGATCGCGCGCCGCCGACATCCCAATCACGTTCTGCCCGAAGAGGTCAACGGCTACTTCGCCGAGATGGGGCGCATCGCGGTCTCCATCGGTGCAGCCGCCCGTGAGGTTCTCGAGACCCGGGACCCCGAGCGGGCCGCACGCCTCCGCGAGGAGGACGAGGCGATGGACGACCTGCACCGCCACCTGTTCACCGTCCTGATGGATCGTGAATGGAAGCACGGCGTAGCCGCGGCCGTCGATGTCACGCTGCTGGGCCGTTTCTACGAGCGTTTCGCCGACCATGCCGTCGAGGTGGGCCGCCGCGTCATCTTCCTGGTCACCGGCAAGCTGCCCGACGAGACCGGCCCTGTGGCCGATGCCGACAACCTGACCACCTACCCCGATCTGTAAGAGCCTTTCCAACACGAACGCCCCGACCGAATTGCGGTCGGGGCGTTCGTCGTCGGGCGCTATCCGAAGCGGCCGGAGATGTAATCCTCGGTGGCCTTCTGCGTCGGGTTCGAGAAGATCTTCTCGGTGTCGTCGATCTCCACGAGACGGCCCGGCTTGCCGGTCGCTTCGAGGTTGAAGAACGCCGTCTGGTCACTCACCCGCGCTGCCTGCTGCATGTTGTGGGTGACGATGACGATGGTGAAGTCCTTCTTCAACTCGGTGATGAGGTCTTCGATCGCGAGCGTCGAGATGGGGTCGAGAGCGGAGCACGGCTCGTCCATCAACAGCACGTCGGGCGATACCGCGATGGCACGGGCAATGCACAGACGCTGTTGCTGGCCACCGGAGAGGCCGCCACCGGGCTTGTCGAGACGGTCCTTCACCTCGTTCCACAGGTTTGCGCCGCGCAGCGAGCGCTCCGCCACCTCGTCGAGCCGCTTCTTGTTGCGCTCGCCCTGCAGTTTGAGACCGGCCACCACGTTGTCCTTGATGGACATCGTCGGGAACGGGTTGGGACGCTGGAACACCATGCCGATGGTCTTGCGGACACCGACCGGGTCGGTGCCCGAACCGTAGATGTCCTCACCGTCGAGGAGGATCGAACCCTCAACGCGCGCACCGGGAGTCACCTCGTGCATCCGGTTGAGGGTGCGCAGGACGGTCGACTTGCCGCAGCCGGACGGTCCGATGAAGGCAGTCACGTTCCGCGGGGGAACCGACAGCCCGACATCGGCGACGGCATGAAACTTGCCGTAGTAGATGTTGACGTCCTTGAGATCCAGACGCTTGGCCATTACCGGCTCCCTACTGATGTATGTGTATGTGTCACTTGCTACGAACCTGTGAGAAGTGGCCGATGACCTTGGCCAGAACGTTGAGGATGGCGATGAGCAGGATCAGCGTCAGCGCCGCGCCCCAGATGCGGTTGGTGCCCGCATCGGTGGGGTTGTTCATCTCGGACACCATGACGCCGGGCAGCGTCCCCATCTCACCACCGAACAGATCGAAGTTGATGAACGGTGCGTAGCCGACGAGGATCAGCAGCGGAGCCGTTTCTCCCATCACGCGGGCGAGAGCCAGCATGACACCCGTGATGATGCCGGGAAGCGCAGTGGGAAGCACGATCCTGGCGATCGTCTTCCACTTGGGAACACCGAGTGCGTAGGACGCTTCCCGCAGGTCCTGGGGGACGATGCGGAGCATTTCCTCGGTACTGCGGATGACGACGGGAACCATCAGCAACACCAGCGCGAGCGACACCGCGAATCCCGACTTCGGGAAGCCGAAGGTCGCGATCCACAGTGCATAAATGAACAGGGCCGCCACGATCGACGGGACACCGCTCAGGATGTCGACCATGAAGGTGGTGAGCTTGGCCAGCCGCGACTGCCGGTCGGCGTACTCGACGAGGTAGATCGCCACGAAGAGGCCGAGCGGGATGGACAGCAGCGCGCAGACGAGTCCTTGCAGGATCGTGCCGATCAGCGCGTGGTAAACGCCACCGCCGGCCGCCGAGGACGTCAGGCCACTGAGCGAGTGGGTGAACCAGGTGGCCGAGGTCAGGGCGGGAATTCCCTTGGCGATCGCGGTGAACAGCACCCACACCAGCGGAATCAACGCTATGAGTACGGCCAGCGTGACGAGCACGGTAGCGGTGACGTCCGTGATACGGCGCCGGGTACCGACACCCCGGAAGGTGGGCGCCTTGACCGGCTTGTCGAGGGTCGCGGTCATGGGATCAGTCCTTCTTTCCTGCGATCACGGCGCGGGCAGCGGCGTTCACGACGAAGGTGAGCACGAAGAGCACGAGACCGGCGGCGATGTAGGCGCCGGCCTGGATGTCGTTGTTGAACTCCGCGTAGCCGAGAGCGATCTTGGAGGCGATGGTGGCGCCGCCGTCGAACAAGGACCAGGAGAACGACTGCGAGGTGGTCCGCAAGATCAGGTACAGCGCCATGGTCTCACCGAGAGCGCGGCCGAGGCCGAGCATGGAACCACTGATGTAACCGGACTTGCCGAACGGGATGACCGTGGTCCGGACGACCTCCCACCGGGTGGCGCCGAGCGCGAGCGCCGCCTCGATGTGCGCGGTGGGCGTCTGAACGAAGACTTCCCGGGTGACCGCGGTGATTACCGGCAAGATCATCACACCGAGAACGATGCCCGCGGTGAAGATGGTGCCGCCGCCGAGGATGGAACCGCTGCCGGTCGCGAACAGCGGAAACCAGCCGAGATTTTCGTTCAGCCAGATGGCGAACGGCTTGATTGCCGGGGCGAAGACGAGGAGACCCCACAACCCGTACACGATCGACGGCACCGCGGCGAGCAGGTCGATGACGTATGCCAGCGGGCGCTTGAGCCAACTCGGTGAGTAGGCCGTGAGGAAGATCGCGATTCCTAGAGCCACAGGCATTGCGAGCACCAGCGCGAACACCGACACCAGCAGGGTCACCTGGAAGAGGTCGAGCACACCGAACGCCATCGCATTGATGTCGACGGTGACCCACTCACGGCTGGTGAGGAAGTTCACCTCGTTCCGGCTCAGAGCAGGAACCGCGCGCCACACGAGGAAGATGCCGATCGCCCCGATGAGAACGGAGACAAAAATCGCCGAACTGGTCGCGAGCGAGCGGAAGACCCGGTCTCCGGGCCTGGTGACCGCCTTGCCGGGGGTCCCTCCCGCCGAAGTCGGGGTCGGGGTCTCGGCCTGGGTAGAACTCAACTCGGCCTCCGGGGTGCCGTTCGGACCGCCCACCCCGGCCCCGCCTGAAGCGGAGCCGGAGGTGCGAGGTGCTGATTCGGTGGGCGCTTCACTCATCTGCGCTCGCATTCTTTCTCGTCAGGATATAGAGACATGAGCGGTCCGAACGAACTGCGTGCTATCAGCCGATGGCGGCGATCGACGCGTTCAGCTTCTCCTTGAACGTGTCGGGCAGCGGCACGTAGCCCTGCTCGGCCAGGTCGGCCTGACCCTCGTTCGCGGCACTGGTCAGGAACGACTTGATCGCAGCGGAGGTGTCGGCGTCGTATCCCTTGGAGCACACGATCTCGTAGGTGGCGAGCACCAACGGGTACGCGCCGGACTCCTGGGTACCGAAGATCGAAGCGAGGTCGAGGGTCAGGTCGCCCGTGCCCTCACCCTTGAACTGCGCACCCTCGATCGCCTTCGCCGCGGACTCGTCGGACAGCGTGACGGGGCCGGAGCCGTTGTCGATCTGCGCGGCCGACAGCTTGTTCTGGTCGGCGAAGGACTTCTCGACGTAGGTGATCGAACCAGGGGCGGAGGCCACTGCCTGCGCGACACCGGCCGAACCCTTGGCACCCTCACCGATACCACCGGTGAAGTCGGAGCCGGCACCGGTGGTCCAGGCGCCGTTCGAGGCGGCGGTGAGGTACTGCTGGAAGTTGTCGGTGGTGCCCGACGAATCCGAGCGGATGATCGCGGTGATGTCCTGATCCGGCAGGGTGGCGCCCTCGTTGAGCGCGGCGATGGCCGGGTCGTTCCACTTCTTGATGGTGCCGTTGAAGATCTTGGCCGTCACCTCGCCGTTCAGCACGAGGTCCTCGACGCCGTCCAGGTTGTACGCGACGGCGACGGGCCCGAAGACGAGCGGAAGGTTCCAGGCCTCGCCGCCGACACAGCGGGCCTTCGCCTGCTCGGCCTGCTCGGCCTTGATTGCCGAGTCGGAACCGGCGAAGTCGATCTGGCCGGCGATGAACTGCGTACGGCCGTCACCGGATCCGCTGGGGTTGTACGCGAGGTTGACGGTCTTGCCCTTTTCCTGGCAGACGGAGATGTAGGTGGACACGAACTGGTCCATCGCGTTCTTCTGCGCCGAGGAACCAGCGGCAGAGAGGTTGGCCTTGCCCTCGCACGTGGCGTTGGACGCCGACACGTCGACTCCGCTCGTTGCGGCGTTGTTGTCACTGCCACACGCGGCCAAGGTCATGGCACCCAGGGCCACTGCACCGAGCAGGGCACCATTGCGCTTGAAATTCACCTAGTCCTCCGGAAATATCGTCTCGCCCACGATCGGGCGGCGACATGAGGCGCGGATCGCTGGTTGAATCCTGCACCAGGCAACACGGCGCTGCCCATGGAGAAACCTAGGGGTAGTGAATGTCCAGTAGGACCATGATCGGTGAACGGAAAGTGAACAGACCACGCATTCGTCCAGATTTCCCGGACGTACGGCCGACCGGAACGTAGTGGAGACCGTCAGCGGCGCGCGTAGGCCACGTCGACGTGGAACGGCGCGAAGCCCAGACGCTCATAGGTATGGAGCGCGGCAGCGTTGTCGCCTTCCACATAGAGCAGTACTGCACCGATTCCCCGGTCGCGCAGATAATGCAGTCCGGCGAGCGTAAGGAATCGGCCGAGTCCACGCCCCTGCGCCGACGGGTCGATCGCCACGACGTAGACCTCACCGATCGCCGGATTCTCACCCTGCGCGGGATGCACCTTCGTCCAGTGGAATCCGAGCAAGGTGCGCTCGTCCGACGCCTCGAAGGCCATGAACAGCCCCGCGGGATCGAACCAGTCCTCGGCGCGACGCTCCGCGATCTCGCGGGCGGTCCACGAACCCTGCTCGGGATGCCAGGCGAATGCGGCGGCGTTGACCCGCAACACCTCGGAGTCGTCCTCGACTCCACGGTAGGCGCGCAGCGTAACCCCCTGCGGCGCAACGAGTTCTGGCAGATCGGCACCCTCGAGCGGGCGCCTCAACTGCAACAATTCACGTGCACCGGTCAGTTCGAGACGCCGCGCTACCGCCTGCGCGGCCGGCAGATTGCCGTGCGCCCAGACTCGCGAGTCAGGGCCACCCTCGTCCAGCGCCTCGGCGACCAGGCGGCCACCGATTCCGCGGCCACGGGCCTGCGGGTCGACCGCGAGTTCCGCCATTGCAGGGTGCTCGCCGTGACCCGGCTGCAACTGCGCGTACCCGACCACGCGATGTTCGTCGGTCCACACGAGATGTCGCGCCTCGCCGACGCCGGCCAGCGCGTGGATACCCTGCTCCGACACCGCGGCGGTCCCATCCGTCTCCGCTGCCCGCTCCAACAGCGCGGACACTTCGACGGCCTGAGCCGCGTCGAGTCGATCCTGCCAGGACTGCACCGAAGCACTCATCAGATCGCCGGCCCCTCGGCCGACTCGAAGTCGATGTCGTCGGCATCCATGTCGTCGACGGGCACAACCGGTGTACCCGACTTGGTCCTGGCGGGTCGAACAGCCTTGTATCCCACGTTGCGGACTGTACCGATCAAGGATTCGTACTCGCTGCCCAGCTTCGCCCGGAGGCGCCGCACGTGGACGTCGACGGTGCGGGTGCCGCCGAAGAAGTCGTAACCCCACACTTCCTGCAGCAACTGCGCGCGGGTGAAGACGCGTCCCGCGTGCTGCGCCAGGTACTTGAGGAGCTCGAATTCCTTGTAGGTGAGGTCGAGGGGACGGCCGCGAAGCCGGGCCGTGTAGGTGCCCTCGTCGATGACGAGTTCGCCCAGCGTGATCTTGCCCGAGGCCTCCGGGCTGGCAACTCCACCGCTGCGCCCGACGAGAAGACGCAAACGTGCGTCGACCTCGGCAGGTCCGGTGCCGGGCAGAAGGATATCGTCCAATCCCCAGTCGGAATTGACGGCCACCAGGCCACCCTCGGTCAGCACGGCCACCACCGGTACGGCAGAACCGGTACTTCCCAGCAGCCTGCACAGGCCACGGGCGGCCGCAAGATCAGTCCGCGCGTCCACCAGGGCGATATCAGCGGAGCTCGCTTCCAGAAGCGAAGACACCTCCGTCGGAGCAGGCCGCACCGAATGCGCCAACAGGGAGAGGGCCGGTAGGACCGCCTCCGGGTTGGGGTCGGAGGTAAGAAGCAGTAGCTCCACACAGCCTCCCATCTCGTCACCGTCGTACCCGACCGGCCGACTGGTGAGACAGCCGGTGCAGGTAGATCGACCCTGAAGGTATCGACACTTTTGTCGGTGACAGAGTAGCGCGCCACCAGAGCTGTTCGTTGCACCGAACCCTCGAGGCCCGGCGCCGATGGTTGCACCGGCGCCCACGGTCACCGTGTCGGTCACAATGGGGCCGTGCGGAAACTCATCATGGGAATCGTCTTCCTCGTCGCCCTCGGTCTCGTCGTCGACTTCGGGGCGGCGGCCTACGCGGAGTACCGGGTGTCGAGGGAGCTGCGGGCGGGTGCCTCGCTCACGGCGGATCCGGAGGTCACCGTTCACGGGTTCCCGTTCCTCACCCAGGCCTGGGAGGGCGAGTACGACAACATCGAAATCCGGGCACAGGGGGTACAGAGTGATGTGGTGGGCGAGGTGACGATCGAGTCCACTCTCCAGGGCGTCTCGGCCCCGCTGTCCGATCTGGTGGACGGCTCGGTCCAGACGCTTCCCGTCGATCACCTGACAGGCCGGATGCTGATCGACGCCACCGACCTTGGCAGATTCCTCGGCATACCTGACCTGCAGGTGTCGGCACCACCGGCGAGCAAATCGGACGGCACCGGCGGATCGGGTGGCTCGGGCATGCCCACGGCGGGGGGCGTCGTCCTCACGGGCACGGTTCCGGTCGGGCCGATCGAGACGACGGTCAGCGTGCAGGCCGACCTCGTTCTCGAGGGGGGCCAGGTGAAGATCGTGGCCAGCGACTTCTACTTCGGACCGGAAGGTCACGCCGACTTCAGCATCCCCGATCCCCTGGCTCCCGCCATCCTCGGACTCTTCACCCGGACGATCGACCCCAGAGAACTGCCCTTCGGGGTCCAGCCCACAGAGGTATACGCCGAGGGTTCGCAGATAGTCATCGAAGGTGTGGGCAACGACGTGACGATCGACCTCGACGAACTGCAGAACAGATGACCGGAATCACATTGTTGATCGTCACACTGCTCGTCGCCGTCGCGTTCGGGCTTTGGTGGCAACGGAGGCAAGGCAGGGTTCGCACCACGAGCGGGTCGCCTGATTCTCTCGTGACCGACGAACGGCGACGGCTCCTCGCGGCCGCCGGTGTGGGCTCCGAAGCGGCAGCGTCTCACCATTCGGCGACCGTGCTGCATTTCTCCGCAGACTGGTGCGGCCCGTGCGCCGCCGTGCGCAGGGTGGTGGGACAGGTCGTCCAGGACCTCGCCGACGAGCCGCACCCACCGGCGGAAGTGGAACTCGACATCGACGAATACCCCGCTCTCGCCAAGGAACTGGGCGTTCTGTCCCTGCCGACGACGTTCATTCTGGACAGCGACCTGCGCGAACGCTTTCGGGTGTCCGGTGTGCCTGCCGCAGCCGACCTGCGCGCCGCCTTGGAGCCCCTCTCCCGGCCCCCCGCTTCAAATTCCTGAAGAACCGGGTAAACTCACCGACGTGCAATCCAGCCACGAGCTCATGCTCACCCGACGCCGCACGGTTGACCTGTGCCGCCTCGGGGCTTGTTGCTGTACCTGCTGCTGATCACCAGGGCTGTCACTTTCTGCTGACACCGCGGACTCCGCTCACGTGATCGAAACCGATGACGACGATGTTCGTCGCCCGTCGGAGCCAGGCAAGCATTCAGCACTCACCGCAGGAGCACTTCTCATGTCCACAACCCTCGAAGTCGAGCAGGTCGACGTTCGTGGCCCCCGGTTCGCCGCCTGGGTCACCACCGCCGTCCTGGTCGCCGTGTTCGTTCTCTCTGCGTTCTCGCTGCTCGCCGCGGGCGTCCTGCTCGCCCTGCAGGCCGTCGTCTTCGCAGTCGGTGCCGCCACCGGGCCGCGCCGCAGCCCTTACGGCCGCATCTTCGGCGCACTCGTTGCTCCCCGGCTCGCCCCGGTGACCGAGAAGGAACCCGTCGCACCGCTTCGATTCGCCCAGCTCGTCGGTTTCGTCTTCGCAGCAGTCGGAACCATCGGCTTCCTGGCCGGTTCCGGCATCGTCGGCGGCGTGGCCACCGGTTTCGCCCTGTTCGCCGCGTTCCTCAACGCGGCGTTCGGCTTCTGTCTGGGCTGCCAGATCTATCCGCTGGTCGCACGAGTGCGCGCCAGCGCCTGACCGCCACACACCACTGCACCATCCACCCGAACCGAGTAAGTACACATCGAAAGGAACACCATGGCTCGCTCCGATGTCCTAGTCTCCGCCGACTGGGCTGAGCAGAACCTCAATGCCCCCAAGACCGTTTTCGTCGAGGTGGATGAGGACACCAGCGCATACGACGGCGGCCACATCGAGGGTGCCATCCGCCTCGACTGGCGGAAGGACCTGCAGGACGGCGTCCGTCGTGACTTCCTGAACCAGCAGCAGTTCTCCGACCTCCTGTCCGCCAAGGGCGTCGCCAACGACGACACCGTCGTCCTGTACGGCGGCAACAACAACTGGTTCGCCGCCTACGCGTACTGGTACTTCAAGCTGTACGGCCACCAGGACGTCAAGCTGATCGACGGCGGACGCAAGAAGTGGGAACTCGACGGACGCCCCCTGTCCAAGGAGACCGTCACCCGCCCGGCCACCCAGTACAAGGCCGAGGCCCCCGACCTGTCGATCCGCGCGTTCCGTGACGAGGTCATCGACTCGATCGGCAACAAGAACCTGATCGACGTCCGTTCCCCCGACGAGTTCTCCGGCAAGATCCTCGCCCCGGCGCACCTCCCGCAGGAGCAGGCGCAGCAGCGTGGACACGTCCCCGGCGCCCTGAACATCCCGTGGAGCACCACCGCCAACGAGGACGGCACCTTCAAGTCGGACGACGACCTCGAGAAGCTGTACTCGGAGAAGGGCTACGACGAGTCCAAGCCCACCATCGCGTACTGCCGCATCGGTGAGCGCTCCAGCCACACCTGGTTCGTGCTCAAGGAAATCCTCGGCAAGTCCGATGTCAAGAACTACGACGGCAGCTGGGTCGAATACGGCTCACTCGTCGGCGCCCCGATCGAGTTGGAGGTTCACTGATCATGTGTGGAGCACCCGTACAGACCCAGACCCTGCCCGCAGGCGTGGACGTGGAGAAGGAAACGGTCATCACCGGCCGTGTCCTCGCCACTGACGGACAGCCGATCGGTGGAGCGTTCGTGCGCCTCCTCGACGGCAGCGGCGAGTTCACCGCCGAGGTCGTTGCCTCGGGCACCGGCGACTTCCGCTTCTTCGCCGCTCCCGGCGACTGGACCGTGCGTGCACTGTCCAGCTCCGGCAACGGCACCGCCACGGTGAGCCCGAGCGGCGCAGGCGTTCACAACGTCGACGTCACCGTCGGCGAATAGTTTCACCGCACCACGAAGGCCCCGCTCCGTATACGGAGCGGGGCCTTTCTCGGCTGCGAGGGTCTAGCTGCCCGGGGTTGCAGCGTCCGGCTGCGCCGCTGTATCGCTGCCTTTTTCGGCGTGGGCCAGGTCGGTGATCCAATCGACCAGTTTCTCGCTCTCCCAGTACCAGGGGTCGTTCGGATTGTTGTTCCAGTAGAGCAAGTGCTGGATGAACGCCAGGAATATGTACGGCTTGACCACCAGGTCGACGATGTCCTTGTTGTCCTCGAGGAATCCGGCGCCCTCGTCGGCCAGCTTGGCCTGCACCACGTCTGCGCCGGGCCCCGTCGCCCAGTTCAGCGCCTCGACAACCTGCTCGTCGGTCAGCTGAATGTCGCGGTCGGGCCCGTCGGGGTCATAGCTGAGGTCGGCCACCTTCCGTAGCACATCGAGAAATGATTCCCCCGAAGCGAACCAGTCCTCATGGGTGATGATGTGCACGATGGAGCGCGCAGCCATGCCCGACACCGCGGTCGCGAAGTCGGAGAACGTCTGGCCCGGGTTCAGCACCGTGAAGTGCATCTGACCGAGCACTCCCAACGCGAGCTCGAGAACCGCGATGTCCTGAGGCGCGTCGCACGCGATGTCGTACGGCCTGCAGGCGTAGGTGATCTTGCCGTCCAGCGCGCCGTAGTCGGCGGGCTCGGACGCCATGAATCCCCCACCCGCCGGGCCGGTATCACCGAGCGACGGAGTTCCCGCGGGCCGGTACGGGTCGCCGATCAAGGCCACGCCGGCGATGTCGTCCGCGGTCACCAGCGCGGTGGAGTCGCGGTGACCGAGTTCGCGGGCCACCCTTTCCACCACCTCGGCGCCGACGCTGTACCCGACCAGAACGTACTCGGTGGCGTCACCACACTTCTTCTTGTTCTCGTCGAGGATCCGATTGGTCGAGGCAACACCCGCCGCCATCGAATCCTGGTACGTGGGAACGGGTTCGAGGAGCCCGACACCGTAGGTGGAGGGATAGGGGACGTACATCCATCCCACCTTTCCCGGCGCGTCGGCGTTGCGCGCCCCCGTCGGAACCGTCACGTTGCCCACCCAATTCGACCAGAGCTGTCGCTCCTCGTCCGTGAGCGGGTTGCGGTCCTCCGTCGAATCGGTGGCGCCCGACACGGCAACGATCAGGACGTCCGGACACTCGGTGGCGTAGTTGTTCGGATCCACCCGGTCCGTGTCGGCACTCCCCGAGCCGACACTTCCGGTAACCGGCGCCGCCACCGCGACCACCGGCATCGCCGACGCGAGAAGAGTTGCTGTGGCGATGATCACACCTTTCATCAGTAGATCAGGGCATGGGCGCAGCATGAAACCTCCATGAATATCGCGGAACGACCTGGCCGGATAGAGAAAGGAGAATCCCGGCCCCGAAGGCCGGCGACGCGAGAACGGTACTAGCCGTCCGCGAACGCCGCTCCCGTTTCGACCGTTCGAATGCGTCGGTTTAAGATGGCAGCGTGGTTATCTTCTTCGAGGTACTTCTTGTCCTTGCCGCCGTGTTGATCACGTGGTTCTCGCTGTACACGATCTACCGCCTGGTCACCGACGAGTCGTGAGTTCTTCCCCGGACGCAGGCGCAGATCCGTCTCCCGACCGGCCAGCTTCCGACGAGCAGGCCGGCGATTCCGCGACCGTTCGTCGCGGAAGTGGAGACGCAGCAGTCGCGGCCGCCATCGAGCGCTCCAAGTCGACGGCGTCACGCAACATTCCCCTGCTTCCGGACCTTCCGCTGCCCGAGGACACCGCGAACCTGCGGCTCGGGCCGGACCTCAACAACGAACTCCTCGCAGTACTGCCCCTCGTGGGTGTGTGGCGCGGTGAAGGCGAAGGCCACGACCCCGAAACCGGTGACTACCGATTCGGGCAGCAGATCATCGTCTCTCACAACGGCGGCAACTACCTGAGCTGGGAGTCCCAGTCCTGGGTGCTCGACAGCGAAGGTGAATACGTCCGTCCCGATCTCCGCGAATCCGGTTTCTGGCGCATCAGCGGCGACGGCATACCCGGCAGCACCAACGAAGAAGTCGTCGAGCTGCTTCTCACCCACAGCTCCGGCATCGTCGAATTGTTCTACGGTCGCGCCCTCACGCAGTCGTCGTGGGAACTCGCCACCGATGTCGTCATCCGCAGCACTTCCGGTGCCCTCGTCGGCGGCGCCAAGCGTCTGTACGGCATCGTCGAAGGCGGCGACCTGGCGTACGTCGAGGAACGCATCATCGCCGACGGAGAACTTCTTCCCCGCCTTTCGGCGCGCCTTACCCGCTATATCGGCTGACCCCACCCGTGAGTACTTGTTAACACTCCGCGGTTGATAAGTGCGCACAGTGCGGGCACGGGTTGGGGGCACTCCAGCCACCGCGTCCGAGCACCGTTCGAACCTCCGCGGCGACGACGCACGGGCGCCGAGTCACTTCTTCCCAGCCGTACACCAGCGTCGGTTTTCCTGCGATTTCCGCTGCGTTGCCGCGGCGCCGGTCGCGCAAAGCAACCACGCGTGACGAGTGGTACCGCAATCCATCGAGTCTCACGATCAGCGGAGTACCGGTGTCCGAGTAGTCCACGTCTTCGTACAGGGTGCGGTCGTCGACGAGAATGGGTGACTGTCGACGCGCTGCCGGTAGCCCGTGCGCCTTCTCCACGTCTGCGGCGTAGCGGTGCTCGAGGAGCGATTGAACACCGCCATCCGACACCGACACGAGTGCTGCGGTCAAAGCCCGACGATATCTGCGCGGTGGCCGCTCCTCGATCCGTCGGAGCAGATCGTGCACCGGAACACCGCCAGTCGTCGCTGCTGCCACCATTACCCGGGCACCAGTTGCTGCAGATGGTTCGGAAACGGCGAGGTCGAGGATGGTGTCCGCTCGCGACGTCCGCGGTGGCACTGTCGGCACGGTGATGTGGGTGTGTGCTCGGGAGCGATGCACGACGACACCGGGATGGAGTAGATCGCCCTCTCTCGGGACGAGCCGTTCGGACCGGCTACCGGCCTGCCGATACGTGGGCGCCTGCGACTCCGCCGACAGTCCGTAGGGCACGGTCACATGGACGGGCGCAGAGGCGTCGACGGATTCGAGCGCCCACTCCTCGGCCGCCGTGCGATGGCTGAGGACAGCCCTCGGACCACCGAACAGCAGGGCCGCCCACAGAGTCATGGAGCGGTCGAGTGGTCCGTTGGTCACCGCGTACACGCCGTGGAGCACGGCCGGCCACTGCCCCGACTCGACGCGATGCTGGATCTGGCGGGTCGAAAGACCCAAGTCGTGCAATTGCTTGGCTGTGATGATCCCGTGCTGGTAGTCGAGAACGCGCTGAAATTCGGGTGTGCAGTCGGATGTCGCGGTCGTCATGGTCCGAACGGTGCGCAGCGTCACCGACAGACCCACGGGCGAAAGCCGACGATCGCAATTGGCCTGTGGATGGATGTGAGGTTGTGGATAACCGCCTGTGAGTACTTATTAACAATCCATTGTTAATAAGTACTCACAGGCGCGGAGCGCAGAACGGCCCCCGAGCCTTCCGGTGCGGGTGCACCGGTCCCGATCTGGACCAGACCGGGGGCTCGGGGGCCGGGTAGCTGCCTGGGATTCGCTCGCCGCTCGCGCGGTCAGTGAATTCCGTCAGCGGTAGCGGCTAGCTGGCAGCCACCTCACGTGTCCGTTTGTCATTCAACTTCAGACCACCTCCTTCCTCGTGTACTCAAGAAAGTACGCCGCCCTCACAGCGTCGGCAACGTATTTTCGCTCTCGGCATTCTCGACGTGAATCACCACGTCAGCGCTGGTATCCTCCGGCAGCTGATGAGTGATCACGACGACGGTGCGCTCCCCCGACACCAGCTTTGCGTCCCGCGCGAGGAGATCCCGCAGCAGCTGCGCTCCGCTGTCCGCGTCGAGATGTTCGGTGGGTTCGTCGAGCAACAGCACGTCGGCGGGTGAGAGGAGTGCGCGGGCGAGCAGCAGCCTGCGACGCTGCCCGCCCGACACCGCCCGGGCGCCGCCGGCGAGCGTGGTGGCCAGGCCCTGCGGCAACTGCGAAACCCAGTCACCGAGCCCCACGGATTCCAGGACGTCGAGCGCCTCATCCTCCTGGAGATCGCCGCGTGCGACGCGCAGATTCTCGAGGACGGATGTGTCGAAGAGGTGCGCGTCCTCGGCGAAGAATCCGATCCGACGCCGCAGGGAGTCGGGCCGGATGTCGGCCGGCGCGGCACCGTTGACGTCGATTGCCCCCGACACCGGAGGAAGCAGTCCGGCCAGTGTCATCAGCGCCGTGGTCTTACCGGAGCCGCTGCCGCCCACGATCGCGACCCGGGCGCTAGGCGGGAGGTCCAGGTCGATCGGCGCTGTTGTCCTGCCGCCGGGCCATCCGCATCGTAGACCGGTCGTGCGCAGGTGCACGGGGCCGTCCAGTTCCCGATTCCCGGGATGTGGGTCCGGAGTGGCGGCATCGAACAGCGCGAGGATCCGACGTGACGCGATCCTGGCCCGGGTCAGCGCGACAGCGGCCGCGGGAAGAGCGCTGGTCGCCTCGAACGCCGACAGCGGCACGAGGACGAGGATGCCGAGGGCCATCGGGCTCATGGTCCCCGACGAGTACAGGTTCATGCCGATCAGCAGTGCCCCGATCACGCTGGCCCCGACCGCGAGCGGGGTCGCGGCGTCGGCGAAGGCGCCGGGCACAGCGGCCCGGTCGGTCGCTGCGACGGCGGCCCGCTCGGCAGCGATCGCACCGTCGACGGTGCGGTCGAGTCGACCGGCCACTGTCAGTTCAGCGGCGTGATCGAGCGCCGTGACGGCCTCTTCACTGAAGCGTGCCCGCGCTGCTGCGCTGTCCTTTTCGGACATCAGCGCGGCGCGGGCGGACAGCACCGGCGCCGCGATCCCGGACACGGCGAGCGAGACCGCCAGGATCAGCGCCGCGACGGGCGAGATGACAGCGAGGATGCCCACGGCGGCCACCGAGAGGACGACCGCGACTGCGATCGGCACCAGCGCACGCACGACGACATCGCCGAGAGTGTCCACGTCGGCCCCGGTGCGAGTGAGGAGGTCGCCGCGGCGCAATCCTGCCGCAGCTGCGGGATTGCCGGCGGCCAGCCGCTGGTACAGCCGACTCCGGGCGGACGTCGTTCCCCTCAGGGCGGTGTCGTGGGTGGCCAGCCGCTCGAGGTAACGGAACACGCCGCGGGAGATTCCCAGGGCACGGACCGCCACCACGGCGACACTCAGATCGAGGACGGGCGGCATCTGCCAGGCTCTGGTGATCAGCCACGCCGAGAGCGCGGCGAGTGCCAACGCGCTTCCCAGGGTGGCCACGCCGGCGGCGACGGCCCGCAGCACTCTTTTCGGCTCGAGTTCGAGGAGCGGGAGAGCTCGCAGGAGCGGGTCATTCGACATCGGCGCGCACCTCGATCACGGAATCGGCGGCGGCGAGCACACTGGCCCGGTGCGCGATGACGACGACGGTCTTTCCCGCCGCCGCGAGTCTGCGCAGCGAGTGGAGCACGGTGTCTTCCGACCTGTCGTCGAGATGCGCTGTCGGTTCGTCGAGGATCAGGATGGGACGGCGGGTGGCGAGCACACGGGTCAGCGCGAGCCGCTGTCGCTGGCCCAGCGACAAGCCGGTTCCGCCTGCCCCGACACGGGTGGCCCACCCGTCCGGAAGCTCGGCAAGAACCGCATCGAAACCGGTTGCCGCGCAGGCAGCCTCGATATCCACCACGTCGCCGATCAGCCGAAGGTTCTCCTCGAGGGTGCCGGGTACCAGGACGGGACGCTGCGGCAACCAGGCCACCTGCGCCCACCACGCGGTCCGGTCGAGTTGCCGGACAGGCGTTCCGGCCACCCGCACCTCACCTGCATCCGGGTCCGTGAGGGCCAGAAGTAGCTGCACGGCCGTCGACTTGCCGGAGCCGTTCGGTCCGGTCAGCGCGGTGACGCGAGCGGGCTCGAGCACTCCCGACAGGGCATGTGGCGCCATCCCGCGGCGCGACTGCACACTGACGCCGTCTAACTCGATGCTCGCTCCTCGTGCGTCGATACGGCCGATGCCGCCGCCGTCGCCGGGCAGATCGGTATCGATCACCGCGAATGCCCTTTCTGCGGCAGCCATTCCGTCTTCCGCGGCATGAAAGCGTGTTCCGACCATCCTCAGTGGGAGATACACCTCGGGCGCGAGGATGAGCGCCACAATTCCTGCCTCCAGGCTCATCTCGCCGTATACCAGACGCAGACCGATACTGACGGCGACCAACGCGACGCACAGTGTCGCAAGCAGTTCGAGCACCATGGACGAGAGGAACGCCACCCGCAGGGCGGACATCGCGGTGCGGCGATGTGCGTCACCGAGTTCGCGCACACGTGCGGCGGGTCCGTGCTCACGCCCCAGCGCGCGGAGCGTCGGCAGACCGGCGAGTAGGTCGAGCAGCTGCGACGACAGTGTCGTCATCGCGGTCAGCGTCTTCGCAGCCTTGCCTCGGGTCAGCAGCCCGATGAGGATCATGAAGATCGGGATCAACGGCAAGGTGACGAAGATGATCGCCGCGGACGTCAGATCCTGAAAGGCGATGACCGCCAGGGTCGCCGGGGTGAGCGTGGCGGCCAGAACCAAAGCGGGGAGATACCCCGTGAGATAGGGCAGCAGACCGTCGATCCCGCGCGTCAGTACCGTTGCGATCTCGTCCCGACGCACGTCGAGGTCGCGGGGCCGAATCCGGGCGGCGACTCCGAGTACTTCACCCTTCAGTTCGGCCACCACCCGACTGGCCGCGCGATGGGCGAACCTCGATTGCAGCCAGGTGCCGAGGACCCGAACTCCCATCGCCAACAGGAGAACCGACAGTTCGGTGGTCCATCGGCGAACGTCGGTGACGTCGTCGACGATGATTCCCGCGAGTATCCGCCCGAGGGCCAGGGCCGAGATGACGACCATCGCGACGTTGACGACGGACAGGCCGACGGTCAGGACGAGATAGCCGCGAGCCGCGGCGGAGTAGCGCCACAGCCGGGGGTCGATCGGCGGCCGTGAACCGGCCTTCCCGGTGGGACGCTCACCGGGAAGACGAAGTTCGCTTCCTGTCTCGACGCTCATCTGCGCCCGAGTGGGAGACCGATCGACGGCGGGATCTGCTTGGTCGAAATACGTTGCCGGAACACCCAGTACGTCCAGCCCTGGTAGAGGAGGACCACGGGAGTGAGGAAGGCAGCCGCCCAGGTCATCACTGTCAGCGTGTACGGACTCGAGGACGCGTTGTCGACAGTCAGGCTGTACGCAGCGTCGAGGGTGGACGGCATGACGTCGGGGAACAGCGAACCGAACAGCAGCACCACGCTCGCGATGATGGCGATCGACGTCAGTGCGAATGCCCAGCCCTCACGTCCGGCCCGGGTGAGGGCGACCACCCCGGCGAGAGCAGCGGCTGCCGCGGCCACCAGGATCCAGGTCCACCCCTTGCCGTGCGCCAACTGTGTCCACAAGACGAACGCCCCGGCCACCGGAACTGTGGGCAGTGCCAGCTTCGCTGCGAGTTCGACGGCGTCGACCCTGACCTCGTCGGCGGTTTTCAGCGCCAGGAAGACGGCACCGTGCAATGCGAACAGGAGCGCCGTGGTCAGACCACCGAGCAGCGCGTAGGGATTGAGCAGATCGAGAAGACTGGAGGTGACCACCTTCTCGGCATTGATGTCCACTCCCCGCACGATGTTCGCGAAGGCCACACCCCACAGCACCGCGGGGACCCACGACCCGAAGACGATGCCCCAGTCGCAACGGCGGCGCCAGGTGTCGTCGTCGATCTTGCCGCGGTACTCGATGGCACAGATCCGCACGATGAGGGCCACCAGAATGAGCAGGAGCGGCAGGTAGAAACCGGAGAACAACGTGGCGTACCACTCGGGGAACGCTGCGAACAAGGCACCGCCCGCCGTGATGAGCCACACCTCGTTGCCGTCCCACACAGGACCGATGGTGTTGAGGACGACTCGCCGGCGAGTGTCGCCGTCGGCATCCTTGCGCCTGCCGAGCACCGGCATCAGCATCCCGACACCGAAGTCGAACCCCTCCAGCACGAAGTAGCCGGTGAAGAGCACCGCGATCAGGATGAACCACACTTCTACCAGTCCCATGACCGTCTCTCCTAGTAGGCGAACGAGAGTTGCTTCGGCGTGCCCGGTTCTTCGGGTTCCTCGTCGTCGTCACCCGGCGGATGGGCATCGTGCTCGAGTGGCCCCTCGACGGCGTAGCGACGAATCAGCATGAACCACACCACACCCAGTGCGCCGTACAGGAGCGTGAAGGTGATCAGCGAGAACCACACCGTCCACACCGAGTGATGCGACACGCCTTGGTCGACCGTCAGCCGGATCATGTCCACCCCGGTGGGATTGGGCGCGACCACCCAGGGTTGGCGGCCCATCTCGGTGAAGATCCAGCCGGCACTGTTGGCGAGGAAGGGTGTCGGAATCGCGGCGATGCTGAGCCACGAGAACCACTTCTGGTCGGGGACACGGTTGCCGCGGGTGAGCCACAACCCGGCCACGGCAAGCAGAGCGGACCCGGCGGCCAGACCGATCATCGCGCGGAACGACCAGTAGGTGACGAACAGGTTGGGGCGATAGTTGCCCGGACCGAACTGCTCCTCGTACTGGGCCTGCAAATCCTCGACGCCCTGCAACGTCACCCCGGTGAACTCACCCTCGGCGAGATACGACAGGACGAAGGGCACCTCGAGCACGTGCGTCACACCGTCGCAGTTGTTGTGGGTGCCGACCGTGAGAATGGAGAAGTCGGGGTCGGTCGCGTTGTGACACAACGATTCTGCCGACGCCATCTTCATGGGCTGCTGCTCGAACATCAGCTTGCCCTGCACGTCGCCGGTGTAGACGAGTCCGACACCGGCGGCAATCACCACGAGAAGCGACAGGCGCGCGGCCGGACGGAACATGGTCCGTGCGTCACCTTCGAGCTTCGCCGCCTCGGGTGCTGTGGCCGTTCGCGCCCGTCGCATGTTGCGCACCATCCACCATCCGGAGATACCTGCGACGAACGTTCCGGCGGTCAGGAACGCCCCTGCCACCGCATGCGGGAAGGCTGCCATCGCCGTGTTGTTGGTGAGCAGCGCCCAGATGCTGGTGAGTTCGGCGCGGCCGGTGTCGGGGTTGTAGGTGGCGCCAACCGGATGCTGCATGAACGAGTTGGCCGCGATGATGAAATACGCGGAAGCATTCACCCCGACCGCGACCAGCCAGATCGTCGCTAGGTGGACGAGCTTCGGCAGCCGGCCCCAGCCGAAGATCCACAGCCCGAGGAAGGTCGACTCGAGGAAGAATGCGACGAGCCCCTCGAGCGCCAGCGGGGCGCCGAACACGTCTCCCACGAAGCGCGAGTACTCGCTCCAGTTCATGCCGAACTGGAATTCCTGCACAATGCCGGTCGCGACCCCGAGTGCGAAGTTGATCAGAAAGAGCTTGCCGAAGAATTTGGTGAGCCGATACCAGTGGGCCTTACCGGTGACCACCCACATCGTCTGCATTGCAGCGATCAGAGGCGCGAGCCCGATCGTCAGCGGGACGAGAATGAAGTGATAAACGGTGGTGATGCCGAACTGCCACCGGGAGACATCCAGGGTATCCATGGCTACTCCGAAACTGGGCCCTAGGACAGGCTTCGGGGTCGAGGCGTGGGCATCCGCTCGATCCCTGTGCGCGTGATCCTGTCGAGGCTGTCTTTTTTTCGCGAGACTCTTGTCTCGCACGACTTCCCCGACGGGACCTAGCTACTACCGAATGTAGTAGGCCTGTCAAGCCTCGGCAGACTCCGAGCCCGCGGTCTCGACCGCAAGGTCCACCAGCTTCACGATCTCGTCAGCGAGAGGGGGCTCCGGAAGCACCAGTCCGTCGATCTTGCGCACCCGCGCTGCCATGGTGACGCTGGAGATCAGCCAAACACCTTCTGCAGTAATGAGATCCGCGGGACGCAGCGCGGCATACTCACAGCGGAAGCCTTTCTTGGACGCCACGTCGTACAACGCCTGCTGCGTGGTCCCCGGCAGGATGCCGTGCTCCGGCGGCGGCGTGAGGAGCGTTTTCTCCCGGGCGATGACGACGGTGGAACGTGGCCCTTCCAACACATTGCCTTCACTACTGACGAAGATCACATCGTCGGCGCCCAACGTCGCCGCGTAGCGCAGAGCCGCCATGTTGGTCGCATAAGACAAGGTCTTGGCCCCGAGCAGCTGCCACGGCGCACTCGCCGACAGGTCCACGGAGTACCCACGTGCCAGTGTGAGAACCGACACGCCGTCGCGACGAGCGTCGAGAATGCGATCGGACACCGCACCGATCGAGACGAACGCCGTCGGGTCACCCCCGGATTCCCTCCCCCGGCTGAGCACCAGACGCATCGCACCCTCGCGTTCTGAGCCCCACTGTTCCACGGCAAGTTCGATGGCGAGGCGCCACTCGTCGAGATCCAGCATCGGCAGGGCGAGCGCCCGGGCGGACGTCACGAGCCGGGACAGATGCGGTTCCACCTTGAGCGCCCGGCCGCCGCGCACGAGCAGCGTCTCGAAGACACCGTCGCCGCGCACCACCGCCAGATCGTCCGCGTACAGGAGCGGGGCGTTCGCATCGCGTACCTCGTGGTCCAGCGTCACCAGCACTGCATCAGACATGGAGCCAGCCTATCCACCCTGCCTGCCGCCCCACCCCCTCCGTGGTCCCTAGACTGGGTTCGTGGTCGACAAACTGCCCGTTTCACCCAGTCCACTTCTCACGGCCCCGGGCGCTGTCCGCGCGCCCGACGACTCGCCGGACGCCGGGGTCGCATGGCACCACGGCGACCCCCTCGGGGAACAGCGCAGCGCCGAGCGTTCCGTCGTGGTCACCGATCGGTCCCACCGTTTCGTCCTCGCTGTCGCGGGTGCCGAACGACTGACCTGGCTACACACCATCTCCAGCCAGCACATCGCCGCCCTCGCCGACGGTGAGGGCGCGGAGAACCTCAGCCTCGACGTCAACGGCCGCGTCGAACACCACTTCGTGCAGACCGACCTCGCCGGCGTCACCTGGATCGACACCGAGACCGATCGCGGACCCGACCTCCTGTCGTTCCTCACCAAGATGGTGTTCTGGGCCAAGGCCGAACCCCGCGACGGGAACGAGCTGGCGGTCCTCTCCGTGATCGGACCGGACGCTCCCGCCGCACTCGAGGGAGCCGGAGCCGCCGCACCCACCGAGCCGTACGCCGCCGTCGCACTGGCGGGCGGCGGATTCGTTCGCCGCATGCCATGGCCTACCGACTCCTCGTTCGACCTGCTGGTGCCGCGCGAGCAGCTGACCGACTGGTGGGCCCGGCTCACCGCGGCGGGAGCCGCACCAGCCGGAACGTGGGCCTTCGAGGCGCTCCGGGTCGCGGCCCTGCGGCCCCGACTCGGACTCGACACCGACGAACGCACCATCCCGCACGAGGTCCGGTGGATCGGCGGTCCTGCCGAGCACGGGGCCGTCCACCTGGAGAAGGGCTGCTACCGCGGGCAGGAGACGGTGGCCCGTGTTCACAATCTCGGCAAGCCGCCCCGGCACCTCGTGCTGCTGCACCTCGACGGGAGCGCCGAAGGTCGCCCCGAAACCGGTGACCCTGTCACCGCAGGCGGCCGCACAGTGGGCCGTGTGGGCACGGTGATCGACCACCACGAGTTCGGTCCCATCGCCCTCGCCCTGATCAAACGCTCCATTCCCGTCGACACCGAGTTGGTCACGGGACCGTGCGCCGCCTCCATCGATCCCGACTCCGTTCCCACCGAGGAGACCGTGCAGGCCGGCCGGGCCGCCGTCGAGCGGCTGCGCGGACGGTGAGCGCAGGCGCCGGGGCGGCCGGCGAGGTGCTGGCCGTCTGCGTCCTGCACACCGACCGGGACAGTGGTGTCCGACGCGTGGAGCGCACGGCTATCGACAAGCGTCCCGTGGACGGTCCGATACGGGTGACGGCCACCGGGCTGGCAGGCGACTACGTCTGCGACACCAAATACCACGGCGGCCCGTTCAAAGCCGTGTACGCGTATCAGGAAGACGAGGCGCGGCGGTGGGAGGCGGAGCTCGGCCGCGAGTTACCACCGGGCTGGTTCGGCGAGAATCTGCGGGTACGCGACGTCCCGACGAGCGACGCGGTGATCGGGGAACGTTGGCGGATCGGCACCACCGAGCTGGAAGTCGACAGCCCCCGGACGCCCTGCCGCACCTTTGCGCTGTGGGCAGGCGAGGAGCACTGGGTCAAGCGCTTCACTCGGCGCGGGGACACGGGGGCCTACCTGCGGGTGGTGACGGAAGGGTCGATCAGTGCCGGCGACACCGTGCACCGCCACCACATACCCGCGCACGGTGTCACCGTGCGTGATCTCTTCACCGGCCGCGACGCCGAGCGCTGCGCCGCTCTGCTCGCGCAGCAGGAGGATCTCTCGCCGGCCGCCGCCCAAATGGCCCGGCGCGTCGTCGAGCGAGCGGGCATGGCCGAGCCGGAGGACAAGGTGACGACGTGAGCATCGAACTCGTCGAGGTGGTTCGATCAGGGTTCCGCGAGTGCGTCCATCGAGGATCCGCGGTGATCCTGGGTCCGGACGGCGATATTGCCGTCGCGGTCGGTGAGGTGCACACGCCGATCTACCCGCGCTCGTCCAACAAACCCTGGCAAGCGGTGACGCTCCTCAGGAACGGCTTCGCGCCGACGAGTGCGGAGGAACTCGCGATCGCGACCGCCTCGCACGAAGGGGAATCGGACCACGTCGAGCTGGTCGAGGAACTACTTCTCCGCCACGGACTCGACGAGGATCAGCTCCGCTGTCCCGCGGACCTCCCGTCCAACGAACTCGCCCGCGCCGAACTGCTGGCGGCCGGCGAACTCCCCCGGCCGGTCTACATGAACTGCTCGGGCAAGCATGCCGCGATGCTCGCCACCTGTCTGGCCAACGACTGGCCGCTGGACAGCTACCTCGAGCCGACGCACCCGTTGCAACTCGCGGTCGTCGAGACCCTCGGGTCGATCAGCGGTGAGGTCGACGCGGAGTTGGGTATCGACGGTTGCGGCCTCCCGATCGTCCCGCTGTCGTTGACGCATCTGGCGCGGGCCTTCGCGCGGCTCGTCACGGCCGAGCCCGATTCACCGGAGCGCGCCGTCGCCGACGCCATTCGGGAGCACCCCTATCTGATCTCGGGCACCGGAAAGGACGACGCCCGGCTGATGCCGGTGGTGCCCGGCCTGGTGTCGAAGGCCGGCGCCGAAGGCGTCTACGCCGGAGCACTGCCGGACGGTTCGGCGTTCGCGCTCAAGATCGAGGACGGCCACGAACGGGCCCGCCTGCCGCTGGCGTCAGCCCTGCTGCACCGGATGGGCGCGGAGTGGACGGAGGACCTCGCCGCCCTCGCCTCGCAGCCCGTGCTCGGTGGCGGCGTCCGGGTGGGAACGGTCCGGGCGATTCCCGGAGCGTTCTGAGCCGAATAATTTCGGCATTCTGGCTGCTCGCGCACTGGGTGAGACACAACAGACACCACGACAGGCGGTGGATGGAAGCGCGAGCGACTTTTCCACGCTAGAGTGTGGGCAGGAACTTACACACTCAAACGGGGCCGCCAAATTCCCCAGGCCGCCCCGCGAAAGCGCGAGGGGGTCAGCCATGGGCCGCGGCCGGGCTAAGGCAAAGCAGACCAAGGTTGCACGCGAGTTGAAGTACAGCGTACCGACCACGGATTTTGACAGCCTGCAACGAGAGCTCTCAGGTGGGTCGTCCAACTCGCATCGGGACGAGGTCTTTGCTGACCAGCGTGCCGACAGGGAGGGGTACTCCTTGGAGGACGATGACGACTGGCGGCGCTGATAGTAGCGACAACGAAATGAGGGGGAGCCGAGTCCGGCTCCCCCTCATTTCCACATCTTCAGCCGGACAGGGCCGCTAGCTCGCCCCGTCCGGCTTTGTCAGATCCTCAGAATCGCGGGTGGTCCCCGGCGAGCTGCGCCCGCAGCTCCGAGGCGTCGTGCGACTTCTTGATGCTGCCCAACGTCCAGCAGTCGATGTGCCGTGCCGTCAGGACGGCCAGCGCACGATCGACGTCCTCGGGAGCCACGATGGCGACCATGCCGACACCCATGTTGAACGTCTGCTCCATCTCACTGCGCTCGACGCGACCGCGCTGCGCGATCATCGCGAAGATGGGAGCGGGGCTCCAGGTTCCGCGGTCGAGTTCGGCGACGAGCCCCTTGGGCATGACCCGGGCCAGGTTGTTGGCCAGTCCCCCGCCGGTGACGTGGCAGAACGTGCGCACATCAGTCTCGGCGGCGAGGGCCAGGCAGTCCTTCGCGTAGATCTTGGTGGGCTCGAGCATTTCTTCGCCCAGCGTGCGTCCGAACTCGTCGACGTGTGCCGTCAAGCTCATGTGGTCGATCTCGAGCAGCACCTTGCGGGCCAGCGAGTAACCATTGGAATGCAGCCCGGAGGAGCCCATGGCGATCACGACGTCGCCGGGCCGGACCCGGTCCGGACCGAGAAGCTGGTCGGCCTCGACCACGCCGATGCCGGTCGCCGACAGGTCGTAGTCGCCGTCGGCCATCACGCCGGGGTGCTCTGCCGTCTCACCGCCCAGCAGCGCGCAGCCGGCCTGGATGCAACCCTCGGCGATGCCGCTGACCAGCTCGGCGACCCGCTCGGGGACGACCCGTCCGACAGCGATGTAGTCCTGGAGGAACAGCGGCTCGGCGCCGCACACCACGAGATCGTCGACGACCATCGCGACCAGGTCGAGTCCGACCGTGTCGTGCTTGTCGAGCGCCTGGGCGACGGCGAGCTTGGTGCCGACACCGTCCGTGGAGGCCGCGAGCAGCGGCTCCTTGTAATCACCCTTGAGCGCGAACAGACCCGCGAATCCACCCAGACCACCGAGAACCTCGGGACGGCTGGCCTTCTTGGCCAGGGGCGCGAAGAGTTCCACCGCCCGATCGCCTGCGGCGATGTCGACTCCCGCGGCGGCGTAGGACGCTCCAGGGCGACTTGTCGGATCCTCGGTCATGTGGTTGTTACTCCAGCCTTCTGTTGCTCGTCAATGTGGTGTCGGTCGGGCAATCGAGTGCTGTGATTGCGCCCTTACGGTACCGGAGCACATTCGACGGCCGACCCGATGTACTGGCCTAGGGTCGGCTGAGCGCGTGCGCGTTGTCGTTGTCCCGGGTGGCGGGACCGCCGGCCGCGCTCTCGAGCATTCCCTCGAGGACGTTCTTGCCGATCGACGATTCCGTCGGAAGTGCGATGGGATAGGTGCCGGTGAAGCACGCCGTGCACAGCCGCGTGGCGGGCTGCTCGGTGGCCGCGATCATCCCGTCGGTGGAGATGTAGCCGAGGGTGTCGGCGCCGATGGATCGGCGGACGCCTTCGAGCATCTCGTCGAAGCTTCCGGGCTCGGCTCCACCACCGGCGCCGTTGGCGATCAGCTCGGCAGGCGAGGCGAAGTCGATGCCGTAGAAGCAGGGCCATTTGACCGGCGGTGAGGCGATCCGGACGTGGATTTCGAGAGCACCCGCCTCCCGCAGCATCCGGATGAGTGCGCGCTGCGTGTTGCCGCGGACGATGGAGTCGTCCACCACGACGAGACGTTTACCTCGGATGACTTCCTTGAGCGGGTTGAGCTTGAGCCGGATACCGAGCTGACGAATGGTCTGGGACGGCTGGATGAAGGTACGGCCAACGTAGGCGTTCTTCATCAACCCCTGGCCGTACGGAATTCCCGACCCCTGCGCGTACCCGACCGCGGCGGGGGTGCCCGACTCCGGAACCGGAATGACGAGGTCGCCGTCGGCCGGATGCTCGGTGGCGAGTCGACGGCCGATCTCGACGCGGGTGGAGTGCACCGAACGACCGGCGATGACGCTGTCCGGGCGCGCCAGGTACACGTACTCGAACACACAGCCCTTGGGCTCGGGGTTCGCGAAACGGGAGGAGCGGACTCCGTCGGCGTCGATGGCGAGGAGTTCACCGGGCTCGATGTCGCGGACGAAGGATGCACCGACGATGTCGAGGGCGGCGGTCTCGCTGGCGACCACCCAGCCGCGGTCCAGGCGGCCGAGACAGAGTGGGCGGATGCCGTGCGGGTCTCGCGCCGCATAGAGAGTGTGCTCGTCCATGAAGGTGAGACAGAACGCGCCGCGGAGCGTCGGCAGCAACTTCATGGCCGCCTGCTCGATGGTGCTGTCCGTGGCGGCATGCGCGAGGAGGGCGCCGACGACATCCGAATCGGAGGTGGCGCCGCCCGGGCGCTTGTCGTTGACCAGCCCGGCTTCCCGCGCCCGTCCGGCCAACTCCGCCGTGTTCACCAGGTTGCCGTTGTGTCCGAGAGCGATACCGCTGCCCGCGGCGGTGGTCCGGAAGATCGGCTGGGCGTTCTCCCACGTGGTCGATCCCGTGGTCGAGTACCGGCAGTGCCCTACGGCGACGTGCCCGGGCATGGCGGCCAGCGTCTGCTCGTCGAACACCTGACTGACCAGACCGAGGTCTTTGAACACCAGCACCTGGGAGCCGTCCGCGACGGCAATGCCTGCCGCTTCCTGTCCACGGTGCTGCAGAGCATAAAGCCCGTAGTACGTGAGTTTCGCCACATCCTCTCCCGGCGCCCAGACGCCGAAGACGCCGCATTCTTCGCGGGGTTCGTTCTCGTCCTCGTCGGACGGGTTCGAAGAGAGGAGATTAGGACTGTTGACCGACAGATCGGCTCTGGTCACCGGGGTGCTCCCTGGGGATGGGCGTGTGAGGGGCACCCACAGTCTACGTGCCGTCGGCGGTCGGCTCGGCCACGGTGCCCCATGCGTGTGTGCAGATCCGGGATGGACGGGCCCACATCGGTTGGTTTCGATACCGATCGAAAGCTCGGATCGACAGAGTGGGGGTCTTCGGTTGACTCTCCGCACAACGGCTCCGACCGCGGCCACACGCCTCCTCGACGCCTTCGAGGGCGTCATCGGATTACCACTTCCCGTGCGCGTCCGATGCTGGGACGGCTCCGAGGCCGCATCTCCGGCATTGGTATGTCGGAACACGTGGGCGCGTCGGCCACAGGTGCTCGCCGTTCGTCCGTCCGACGACGGGTCGAGTGGGCTGCCGCGCACCCGTTCGTTGTGGCTGGGCTGACTACGCCCGCAGCAGCGGCAACCAGTGGGCGATCTCGCCGGCGCGGGCCCCGGACACGGTGACCCCGCCGCCCTGAGTCGCCTCATCGAAGTCGATCAGGCCCGTCACGAGGAGCAACCAGGTCCGCGGGTCGGTTTCCACCACGTTGGGTGGTGTGCCCCTCGTGTGGCGCGGGCCCTCGATGCACTGCACCGCCACGAACGGGGGAACCCTCACCTCGACGCTCGATCCGGGGGCCACCTGCTCGAGAGTTCGGGCGCTGAGCCGGACCGCCGCAGCGAGGACGGTTCGGGACGGCTTCTCGACGGTGTCCCCGCGTAACCACGGGCCGATTTCCAGGACGGCCGCCCTCATCTCGGCTGGGTTCACGGCTCGACGCGGCATGCCTTCAATCTACTGGTCCGGGTTCCGCGGCCCGGGCGGCCACCGCGCCGGCGACGTTGACCGAAAGGTGCAGCAGTGCGGGCGCTACGACGCTGCCGCTCCGGCGCCTCAGCTCTTCGAACAACACTCCCGATGCGGCGGTGACGATCACCGTGCCGAGGACACTGTCGTGCGCGAGTCGGGCTGCCCGAAGGTGCCAGAGTCCGAACGTCACCGCATGCAACGCACGCGCGGTCCGCGGTGACCACTCCCGTTGCAGGACGGCGCTCAGGACGCTGCGGAACAGCAGTTCCTCGGCGACCACCGTGCCCACGGGGATCCGAAACCCGACCCAGCCGTAGAAGTCCGCGGAATGCGCTGCGCGCCGTACCCCACTTCGCCACGGCTGCGCCACTACGGCCGTGGCACCTGCGACCACCGGGATCAGCGCGGCCGCCGCGCCGGATCTCAGTCCCGCAGGCACTGTGGCTGGGGACAGCCCTAGTTCGTTCCGGCTGTACCCGGCGGCGCGCACCACTCCCACCGCTGTCAGCGCCGTTGCGGCGCCGGCGACCGCGCGCCCGTACGGCCCCCACCCGCACCGCGGAAGTATCCCGTTGTTCCACACCACGACCGCCACTGCCACCAACACGGACGACGATCTGCTCACTTCTCGGGACCCTCGCTGCCGGCAAGCATGTCGAGGGCCGTCCGGACCCGCATGGTGTCGAGCGGTGTCCACCCCTCGGGCTGAGCAACGGTGACCCACCCGTCGAGCACCAGCGTCCCGTAATTGTGGCCGTGCCCGTCCGGAACGCCGGCCGCGTTGGTGAGATCGGCCGACACCTGCCAGAACGTCACGAAGGGAAACCATTTCATCGACGGTGAGCGGTCGTCGCCCGGCGGTTCCTTCAACCAGTCCGGTCTGGTGAACGCGAGGTCCGGCGACCACCACACCACCGGATCGGATGCGTGTTGCACGTACAGGATCCGGGGAGAAAGCCACTCCCCGGTGTTGTCGACCATGTCAGCGGCGTCGTCGGCGAATCGCACCACCAGACCCGCGGAGTACTCCGGATCCACCTCAGAGGTGCCGGGGTCACGACGCTCGATCAACTGCCCCCACAAGCGGTTTGCATTGGGCGGGCCGACCCAGAGCACACCGTCGACGGTCTGCCGGATGTCGGTCAGCGTGTCGAAGGCACCCTCCCCCGCCTGGGTCCCGAGACTCTCGCCGTAGACCAGCAATTTGGGACGGGTTGCCTCGGGCTCCTGGAGCCAACGTTCGTGCACCCGGCCGATGAGTTGCCGTCCCGCCTCGGCGGCCTTGTCTCGGTCGGCGAGGAAGGACACCCAACTCGGCAGAAAGGAATACTGACTGGCCACCAACGCGGTGTTTCCGTTGTGGACGAGCTCGATAGCCTGCGCTGCAGTGGGATTCACCCATCCCGTTCCCGTGGTCGGGATGACCACGAGCACCTCGCGCTGGAATGCCCCGGTCCGCTCGAGTTCGTCGATGACGATGTCCATGCGGGCCTCCGCGTCCTCGGCCGTCTCGAGGCCGGCATAGACACGGATCGGGTTTACGGCCGGTGTGCCGTTCGCTGAAGTGAGACCGGCTGCGTCCAGCCCCCGGGAGACGAAGTTGCGGCCCTCGTACCCGAGGGTGTCCCACGGCGCGAACGACGCCGGGCTGCCCGACTTTTCGGGGTCGACCGGCTGGACGACACCGTCCCGGGTGGACGAATTCTGCAGGCTGAACCCTAGATTGGCGACGGCATAGATGCCGCGTACCAGAACCCCGTCGACGAGGAGGAGAAACAACACCGTGACGATGAGGATACCCGCTGTCGTTGCGGTGGGAATGGCGAGGTGCCAGCGCCGGATCAGACGGCCCGCTATCCATCGCACCAACTCGCGCAGCAGCCGCCACCCCGAGACGATGGCCCCACCGACCAGCAAGCTGAGCCCACCGGTGCGGATGTATCCCGTGGTCGTGGTGCCCTCGGCGCCCATGAGGCCGGCGATCTCCCGCTGCCACGCCGCCGAGTACCCGAGCATCACCAGGCTCACCACCACGGAGGTGACCGTGACGAATACCGTGATCGTGGTGGACCGTGATTCCGGCAGCGGCCACCACGCCTTGCGTCGCAAAAAGTAACGGCGCACGGCCCAACCCAGCGCCGTACCGAACGCATAGCCGATCGCGGCGTTGATCCCCCCGATCAGACCCTGGAACAACCAGTCACGAGGCAGCAACGACGGCGTGAGCGACCAGCAGAAGAACAGCGTCGCACAGGCGATGCCGGTGACGTCGAGACGCAGGAGACGCCACAATCTTTCGAGCCGGGAGTCGCGGAGACGGATCGATCCACCGAGCCGCGGGCGTTCCCGCGGCTCGGTGTCAATCCTGTCCAGCGCCCCCGATTCGACCACGCATCACCCGAACAACGCCGGCAGGGTCGCTTCTGACGTCGCGCGCAGTTCGGCAAGGGTGATCGAGAACTGTCCCTGGATCTCCACGGAGTCGGAGCCTTCGTCCACCACACCGATGCGCACCCACGGGAGGTTACGTGCCGTGCACATTCCGGTAAAGCGAGTTTCTTCCGTACGCGGGACGGCGACGAGCACACGACCCGACGACTCGGAGAACAAGGTGACGAACGGATCGGCGTCGTCGGGAAGCAGGATGCGGCAACCGGTTTCACCGACGAGCGCGGCCTCGACGACAGCCTGCGCGAGGCCACCCTCCGACAGGTCGTGTGCGGCAGACACCAGGCCGTCACGCGAAGACGCCAGGAGGATGTCGGCGAGAAGCTGCTCGCGTTCGAGATCGACCTGCGGGGGGACGCCGCCGAGATGTCCGTGCTCGACCTGCGACCAGATCGAACCGTCGAATTCGTCACGCGTCTCGCCGAGCAGAATCAGCGTTTCACCCGGTTCGAGACCGAGGCCCGTGGGGATGCGCCGGTGCACGTCGTCGATGACGCCGAGCACTGCGACCACCGGGGTGGGCAGGATCGGCGTGGAACCGGTCTGGTTGTAGAAGCTCACGTTGCCACCGGTGACGGGAATGCCCAGCTTGGCGCAACCATCGGCCAGACCGCGCACGGCCTGCTGGAACTGCCACATCACGCCCGGGTCTTCCGGGGATCCGAAATTGAGGCAGTTGCTGACGGCCTTCGGGGTGGCTCCGGTGACGGCAACGTTGCGGAACGCCTCGGCGAGTGCCAGCTGCGCTCCGGTGTACGGGTCGAGTGCGGTGTAGCGGCCGGACGCGTCGGTGGCCAGGGCGATACCGCGGCCCGTCTCCTCGTCGATGCGGATGACACCCGAATCGGCATTTTCGGCCAGTACCGTGTTGCCGCGGACGTAACGGTCGTACTGCTCGGTGATCCACTTCCGGCTGCACAGCGCCGGCGACGCGATCATCTTCAGCAGCGTCGCCTTCAGCTCCTCGGCGGACTCGGGCCGCTTCAGCGCCGCCGTGGTGTTCGCGACCAGCGCATCCTGGCTCGCGGGCCGCTGCACGGGACGCTCGTACACAGGGCCCTCGTGGGCGACGGTGCGCGGCGGCACGTCGACGACGGTTTCGCCGTGCCAGGAAATGGTGAGACGGTCACCGTCGGTGACCTCACCGATCACCGTGGCGAGAACGTCCCACTTCTTGCACACGGCCATGAACGCATCCACGTTCTCGGGCGTCACGACGGCACACATACGTTCCTGCGACTCGCTGGACAGCACCTCCGCCGCCGTCATGCCCGTCGCGCGCATCGGGACCTGTTCGAGGTCGATGTGCATGCCGCCGTCGCCGGCCGCGGCCAACTCGGACGTGGCGCAGGACAGTCCGGCACCGCCGAGGTCCTGGATACCGACCACGAGCTTGGCGGCATACAGCTCGAGACAGCACTCGATGAGCACCTTCTCGGTGAACGGATCGCCCACCTGCACAGCCGGGAGCTTCTTCCGGCCGGTACCCGATTCGTCGCCGTCGAACGTCTCCGACGCAAGCACGGACACGCCGCCGATGCCGTCGAGTCCGGTCCGGGCACCGAACAGAATGATCTTGTTACCGGCGCCCGAGGCGAAGGCGAGATGCAGATCCTCGACGCGCATGGCACCAGCGCACAGCGCGTTGACCAGAGGGTTTCCGGCGTACGACTCGTCGAACACGGTTTCGCCGCCCACATTGGGCAGCCCGAGCGAGTTGCCGTAGCCACCCACACCGCGCACCACACCGTCGACCACGCGTCGGGTGTCGGGGGCATCCGCCGCACCGAAACGCAGCTGGTCCATGACGGCGATGGGACGCGCGCCCATGGCCATGATGTCGCGGACGATGCCGCCGACACCGGTGGCCGCACCCTGGTAGGGCTCGACGTAGGACGGATGGTTGTGGCTTTCGACCTTGAACGTGACGGCCCAGCCGTCACCGATGTCGACCACTCCGGCGTTCTCCCCGATACCGGCGAGCATCGAGGAGCGCATCTCGTCGGTGGTGGTCTCACCGAAGTACTTCAGGTGCACCTTGGAAGACTTGTACGAGCAGTGCTCACTCCACATCACCGAGTACATCGCCAGCTCGGCCTCGGTGGGGCGCCGGCCCAGAATCTCCTTGATACGGGCGTACTCGTCGTCCTTGAGGCCGAGCTCCTTGTAAGGCTGCGCGACTTCGGGGTTCGCGGCGGCGGCGGTGACGGTATCGACCGGGTGTGCTGACACTGGAGGTGTGGTCCCTTCCCTACGGGAGTCAAGAGCGGCACGCCGGAGTCAGGGCCGGCCGGTGAGCCGGGTGGCGACGAGCCGTACGTCAGTCTATCCGGCACCTTCTTCCGCCATCGACCTGGCGCTCACCGGCCTGCCCGGCATCAGGTTGTCGGTGTGAGGAACGCCGCAAGGGCGTCGGAGTATGCCCGCACGTCGCGGGCACCCATCAGTTCCCGGGACGAGTGCATGCCCAGCTGAGCGGCACCGACGTCGACGGTGCTCAGACCGGTTCGTGAGGCGGTGATCGGGCCGATGGTCGACCCGCACGGCAGGTCGGCGCGGTGCACATACCTCTGCAACGGCACGCCGGCCTGATCGCACGCCAGCGCGAACGCTCCTGCGCCCGCCGCGTCGGTGGCGTAGCGCAGATTCTGATTGACCTTGAGTACCGGCCCGGCGTTGACGGCGATCTGGTGTGCGGGTTCGTGGCGGTCCGGATAGTTGGGGTGCGTGGCGTGCGCCATGTCGCCCGACGCACACACCGAGCCGGCCATGGCCTGCAGGAATTCTTCGCGCCCGCCACCCCGGCCGAGCACGATGCGCTCGAGAACGGTGTTGAGCAGGTCCGAGAACGCCCCGCGATCCGACATACTCCCGACCTCCTCGTGATCGAAGAGCGCGAGCACGGGCACGTGATCACCTGCCGGGTACTCGGCGGCGGCGAGCAGTGCCTGGGTTCCGGCGTAGCAGGTGCCCTGGTTGTCGAGCCGCGGCGCGCTGACGAGATCCTCCTCCGTCCCGACCACCGCACTGGGCGCGAGGTCGTGGGTCATCAGTTCCCAGCCGAGCACCGAATCCGCGGGCACCTCGGCCCGGTCCGCGACGAAGTCGATGAAGGATCGACGTCCCGAACCGACACCCCAGACCGCGTTGAGGTGTCGTTGCGGGTCGAGGTGCACTCCCTTGCGATCCTCCGACAGGTGAATTGCGAGCTGCGGGACCCGCAGGATCGGTTGGTCGATGCGAACGAGTTTCTGTTCCACCACGTTGCCGACCCGCACGCTCAGGCGTCCCGAGATACCCAGGTCGCGGTCGAGCCACGAATTGAGCCACGCACCCCCGTACGGCTCGAGACCCACCATCTGCCACCCGGCCGACCACAGATCGGGATGCTGCTTGACGCGCAGGTTCGGGCTGTCGGTGTGCCCGCCGACGATGCGGAACGGCGCCGTCCGCCCGACCCGCTCGGTGCTCCAGGCGATGAGTGATCCGCCGCGAACCAGGAAGTAGCGGCCAGGTTCGCCGGGCCACGAGTCCGTCTCGTGCAGCTCGGTAAATCCGTTGCCGAACAGCAACATCGACACCGTCGCGCACACATGGAACGGCGACGGTGACGCATCGACGAAGGTGCACAGGCCCTGGGCGTCGGCCCACGTAGTGGAATGCATGGAGCCAATCATGCAGGACGCGGTGCTAGCTGTGTGGACCCGAGACGCAGAACTGATTGCCGTCGGGATCGGCGAGGGTGACCCAGCGGAATCCGTCCATCTCGCGTTGCGCCACCTCCGTCGCGCCCCCGACGGTCAGTCTGCCCACCTCGCCGTCGAGATTCTCGGACGTCAGGTCGAGGTGAATGCGGTTCTTCCCCGGCGTGGGGTCGTCCACCTTTTGGAAGGCGAGCTTGTACGGCGAGTTCGGAAGCGCGACGACATAGAACCATCCGTCGTTCTCCTGCTCGACCGTGCCCGCAGTCTGCTCCGCCCACCAGGTGGCCAGCGGTCCGGGATCTGTGCTGTCGAAGGTGATCATGCCGAGTTCGAGTGCCATGGGCGCACCCTATCCCCGCTCACCGACACGTTTTCGGCTCCTGCGCGGGCCGCGGTGTCACTCGGGAGCCGGTGTGATGTGCAGGATCCCGAGGATCGACAACAGATCCTTGCAATCGTGAGCATCGCGCGAACGCGACGCGACCGCCCGCTGCGCCTTCCGGATCGTGTCGGCATCGATTTCGTGCTCCACCTCGAAGACGGAAGCTTTACGTTCGGCCACGTCGATTTCCTTCCCCGATGTCATCGTGCGGTGTCGGCCTTCAATGAACGGTGTCGCGCTCGCGGATCGCAGCGGGCCACGAACCCGCGAGCGTGTGGCGAGCCGCAACCGACACCACGTCCGCCGCGTCCTGTCGCCGGGAGAACGCCTCCCGCTGCCGCGTAGCGCCGTTGCCCTGAGCCAGGATCTTCTTCACCATCTTCTCCACCCTGCTGCGCTCACCGAACTCGTCGAGTTCCGTCTGCACGTGACGGATCAGCGAGGTCAGCTGGCGCGCAGGTGTGATCAACCGCGAAGAGGTGACGTCGAGCAACTGCCCGCTGACGCCTTCGCGCGCGGCACGCAGATATGCGGCCCGCAGCACCTCGGGCGCCACCGGAAGCGCTAGCCGTCCGGCATGTACCGAACGCTCCGCTGCTGCGACCAGGGCACGAATCAGCGTGGCCACGGCCACCGTTTCGTCGACGGTGCCGGGCACGTCACTGACCCGGACCTCGACGGTGGGAAGGTGCGCGGAGGGGCGGACGTCCCAGTACACCATCGCCTCGTCGAGAATCCCGCCGGATTCGATCATCACGCCGACCACCGAGTCGTAATGATCGGCCGATGTGAAGTACGGGGGTGCCCACGAGCACGCCCACCGGCCTCCGAGCACCGCCCGCCAGCTCGCGAACCCGGTGTCGCGGCCTCGATGGATCGGAGAGTTCGCGGTCAGCGCGAGGAGAGTCGGCAGCCAGAGCCGCAGATAATTGCATACCTGCACCGCGGTCTCGCGGTCACTGATCGCCACGTGCACGTGGCAACCACACACCTCGTGCTCGGACACGAGAGACCCGTACCGCTCCGCCATCCGCTGGTAACGGGGTACATCGGTGACCGTCGAGAACTCGCCGCACACCGGCGGCACCCCCGTGGACAACAGGGCCGCCCCGTGCTGGGTCGCTGCCGCCGCCGCAACCGAGCGAGCCCCCGCGATCTGCTCGTACAACTGGCGCATTCCGCGGCACACCGGGGTGTTGGTCTCCACCTGGCTCTTCTTCAGCTCCAGATCGAGCGTGCCGCCCAGGCTTCGGGCACTGTCGACGACCTCCCGATTGCACTCGAGCATTCGGTTCGTCGACGCGTCGACGAGGAAGAACTCTTCCTCCACTCCGACCGACGGACCGCGGCTGGAACCGGGTACATCCGATCGTGCGCTGTCGAGTGGTCGCAAGCTCATCGTCGCACCCCCACGACGAGCCGCGGGACGTCTATCAGCACGGCCGCACCCCTTCCTCCGCGGTGAGGCGTGGGGCGGCACTCGCACCCAACGCCTCTCATTCGGCGTCGGCGCACTTCCTGACCGACCGGTGACAGAATCCGAGTACCCCGGCACCGGTAATCGAATCACCGCCGCAATCGCAGGGTCGCCGATTTTTCACGAGTTTTGCGCCCATGGATGCGTACCCAACCCCGGGGGGCACTCATGACCGGTCCACACCGGACACGCGTCACCACAGACCGTCGCTCTCACCATCCCGACAGCCGCCGAGGCGGCCCCCGTTCAGGCATCACCGCCGCCCCCGTCAAGGAATGCACATGTTGACGCAGGCCAAAGTCAGGAGTGCCCTTGCGCTGTGACCGCCTCGCATTCGACGTAGCTGTAGTCGGCCCGCGCCAGGTCCTCGAGAGGAACCGCCTTACCTGAGGCGTCGGCCAGAGGAATCTTCCAGTTCGGGTACTGGGCATCGCCCGTGCCCGGTTGATTCTGGATGCGGTGCTCGCCGACGAGGTCGACGAGTGCAACTCCCAGCAACATGGAGGGACTCCGGCCGATCAACGCGTACAACGCCTTCACGGTGTCCTCGATCGACGCGCCGTCCTCCGACAGCCCGCGGTCCCGGGCCATCTGCAGAACGGACTCGCGCTGACTCAAGTCGTGTTCTTTCTCGGATTCGAGGTCCCGTTCGAGAAGGCCCAACCGCGAACGCAATTCGATGTGCTCGCCCGCGAGATACCCGGCGGTCGGTGGAAGATCGTGCGTCGTCACGGAAGTCAGACACAGGGAACGGTATTTCTCGGGCGGAATGGGGCCGTCGTCGTCGCGCTCGAACCACAGAATCGACGTCCCCAACACGCCGCGTTCGGCGAGATACTCCTGCACCATCGGCTCGAAGACACCCAGGTCTTCGCCGATGACGACGGCCCCCGCGCGTTCCGCCTCGAGAACCAGAATCCCGATGAGGGCTTCGTGGTCGTAGGTGACGTAGGTCCCTTCCGCCGGTGACGCCGCACCGTTCGGTATCCACCACAGTCGGAACAGGCCGAGGATATGGTCGACGCGCAGTCCACCTGCGTGCTTGAGCACGGTGCGCAGCATGTCGCGATAGGGGGCATAGCCCAATTCGGCGAGCCGATCGGGCCGCCATGGCGGCTGATCCCAGGACTGGCCCTGCTGGTTGAAGTCGTCAGGTGGAGCGCCGACCGTAATACCCTCCGCGAGAGCGGAACCGAGCGACCAGGCGTCCGCTCCGCCATGCTGGACACCGACCGCCAGGTCGTGCACGACACCGATGTCCATGCCTGCCGCGCGGGCAGCGTGCTGAGCCTCGGCGAGTTGTTCGTCGCATATCCACTGCAACCAAGAATGGAATTCGATGCGATCGGAGAGCTTGTCGCGTTGCGCTCGCACCCATTCGGTGTCGGGCGAGGCAGCCTTCGTCTGCCATCGCGGGTCCCGCGGAGACAATTTCTCGGCGAGGGCGCACCAGGTCGCGAAGTCGCGGAGCCCGTCCCCTTCGGTGCGGCGGAATTCGTCGAACGCCTGCTGACGACTCGCGCTGCGCTCGACTCGGAAGACCCGCTCGAGTGTCCGGAGTTTGGCGCGGTAGGACCTGTCCCTGTCGATCCGATCGGCCTTGCCGTTGGCCCGCTCGAAACGGGCCGCCGCCTCACGCATACGGGCGTAGTGCGGACGGGGCAGGTACGCGGCCTCCCGGATGTTCTCAACGCGGATGTACAGCGGATTGACGAACCTGCGCGTGGTCGGCAGATAGGGAGACGCCTCGACCGGGGGTTTCGGTTGCGCCGCATGCAGCGGATTCACCAGAACGTAGTCGGCGCCGTGCACGGAACCGAAGATCGTGGCCAAGTCCCCCAGGTCCCCGAAGTCGCCGAGACCCCACGAACGACGGGAACGCACGGAGTACAGCTGGGCAAGGACTCCCCACCGTTGCCGGTCGCTGAGAGAATTCGATGTCGACAACCGGGCCGGCGTGACGACGAGCGTGCACGACTCGGGCGTAGCGTCGGACGGCTCCGTCCCGTTTCTCCACGTCGACGCGCGGATCTCGTGCCACCCCGAGGGTAGGTCGGCGGGGACGGCGAAAGTCGCGCGGCCGATCAGGGCGCCATCGACCTCTCGCGGATCGACCCACACGTCGAGCTGCCGCGCCGCGACCTCGTCGCCGAATTCGGTGACGATCGTGACGGTGACGGGGTCACCGTGCGGCACGTGGACGACGAAGCGTGCCTCGGTGCCCTGCACTCCGACGACGACCGGTGGCAGTGCCCGTCGCCAAGGAGCCAGTTCGCACTCTGCGAGCGCATCCTCGACCTCGACGTCGGTGTCGGCCGGGACATCCATCGCCGCGAGGACGGTGCGCAGTGTCTCGTCCCCGACCTCGTGACGTTGCTCGTCCCATCCCTCGTACGACGTCGCCACGCCGTGCCGGGCCGCTAGATTCCGCAACTGCTGGCTGTAGCTCACCTTGTCGATCGTGCCAGGTCGACGGTGCGTGCGCGCGCCGTGGACACGGAACTGATTGATCCGGGCGCGTCCCGGGTAATTGGACCCCAATCGACACTGCCGTTCGACTCGACATTGCCGAGAGTGCCCGGTGACAGAGTTCGGACTCGCCTCGCACTCTCACCGACCAAGGAGCCCAGATGCTGCTACGTCTTCCTGGAGTCTATCGCCCACAGGACGATACGGAGATGCTGGCTGACGTGATCGCAGCCGAGGAGCTAGGGCCTTCCTCACGCGTTCTCGACCTCTGTGCAGGCACCGGCGCCCTGAGCGTCCGGGCAGCTGAGGCCGGTGCCGGATCGGTCACCGCGGTGGACGTGTCGCTCCGGGCAGTGCTCAGTATCCGGCTCAACGCGCTGACGAGGCGACTCCCGATTCGCGTTCTCCGCGGTGACCTCACCGAGTCGATTCGGTCCGAGCGATTCGATCTCATCGTGTCCAACCCGCCGTACGTTCCCGCACACGACGACGCCCTTCCCGCGCGAGGTGTTGCCCGGGCGTGGGACGCGGGCAAGAACGGTCGCGCCCTGCTCGACAGGATCTGCGCTCAATCACCGGACGTGCTGGCTCCCGGTGGGGTACTCCTCCTCGCCCAGTCCGCGCTCAGTGGGATCGAGAAGACCCAGACGATGCTCGAAGAGCAGAATTTGAGGGTCGAGTTAGCAGCCACGGCAGAAATTCCCTTCGGGCCGGTTCTCGAGGGACGGCGGAAGATGCTCGAGGAGCGCGGTCTCATAGAGCCCGGGCAGTCCCGCGAGCAGATCGTCGTGTTTCGAGCCGCGAAGTAGTCGGCAGCAACCGGCATGCCGGTTGCTGAGTGACAACACATTTCCACTCGTTACTCGGCAGTTTTCATTGCCGAAACATGCGCGGCACGCTATCCTGAGCGAAGGTTGAGCACGCAGCCGACGCCGGGATTCGTCGCCGCGCGGGAATTTCAAGACTCAACCCCACTCGGTTTCAGCGATTTTCGCGCCTTCCTTCCCGAGGCAAGGTAGGACCACACTATGGGTGTCGCGGTGGACGATGTTGCCCTCACAACCTCGACGACGCCTGCAGCGAATCGGCCGGAATGTCCGGTCGGATCCTCACACCGCTATTCGCTGCTCGATGCACTTGTCTCCGTCCGGATTCGACCGGACATTCAGTGGGAATACTGCTATCACACGATGATTCGGCATCGAGTCGAGGCAATTCCTCGATCGGCGCTCGATTGCAACCAATCTTGAAGAGAGAACCGATGTCCCACAACGTAGTCGATCTACGATCACAGCCCCTACGACAGCAGCGCACCGAACGTGACGTACTGGCCACGGCGGAGCACATCCTGATCGAGTGCCGCGGATACAGCGGCGACGCAGCGTTCGACGAACTGATGGATGTGGCGCGCAGGCACCACGTCGATGTTCGCCGCGCCGCGGAACGTCTCATCGATCTGGCGGCAAAGGATTCTCGCGCAGTAGCAGAGGCCAGTCGACTCCACGGGGCCGAGACGGCCGCCCTGGACGAGACCTGGGCACCCATGCTCGCCAACCGACACGCAAGTTGAGAGAGCCGATACCAACAATGACCGGACCGAAGACGCACACCGCGCCCGCAACGGCGACCCCGGAGAAACGCAGGTCGTCGATGAGTACCGAAGAGATCAAATCGCGTATAGAAGCGATGTTCGCGCACGACGAAGCGCCCGAGAACCGCAACTGACAGAGGGCCGCAACTGACAACGGAGGGGCGTGTGACGTCGAGAGTGAAGCATCCTGTGCGGCGGTTGTTGTTCATCGGCAACCCCACCCAGTTCATCGAGGTGATTCATTGGGCCGCGATGCGGGTGTGGGCGACCGGCCACGGGCTGGAAACCACCAGGACATTCGCCGGCGGGCCGGTGGTGTGTGCGGTCGCCACCGAAGACGTTCTCGATGGCCTCTGTCTTCCTTCCGAGGCCACCATGTTGCAGCGAGTCCGCAGAGAAGGCATTCCGTGCATCAGCGTGCACGACGCTCCCGAACGCATCATCGATGAGATCGGTGCACTGACGCCGTTAACGGTCCTGCACACCGAAGCCGAAGCCGACGCCGAGTCGCTCATCGAGAGCGACAAGGCATCGGCGTAGGGCGAAACGTCCAGGTCAGGCGGAAATGACGCTGTCGAGGACGGAATAGAACATGCCGAGCCCATCGTCGCTGGGACCGGTGAGAGCTTCGGTGGCGTGCTCCGGGTGTGGCATCAGGCCGACGACACGTCCGTTGGCTGAGGAGATGCCGGCGATTGCGCCCTGAGACCCGTTGGGGTTGTCGCCCGCGAACCGGAAGACGACCCGGCCTTCACCCTCGAGCTCGTCCAGTACTTTCTTGGGAGCCTGGTAACGGCCCTCACCCGACTTCAGCGGAATGAGAATCTCGGCACCCGACTCGTAACGCGACGTCCACGCCGTCGATGTGGATTCCACCCTGAGCCACTCGTCACGGCAGATGAAATGCAGGCCCTCGTTGCGGGTGAGTGCGCCCGGCAGCAGACCGGCCTCGCACAGCACCTGGAAACCGTTGCAGATACCGAGGACGGGCATGCCCCCCTGAGCTGCCTGAACGACCTTGCCCATGACGGGGGCGAAGCGCGCGATCGCGCCTGCTCGCAAATAGTCACCGTACGAGAAGCCACCCGGGACGATGACCGCGTCGACGCCCTTGAGGTCGGCGTCTCCGTGCCAGAGGTTCACGGCCTCGCCGCCGGCGAGTTTCACCGCACGGACGGCGTCGACGTCGTCGAGGGTGCCGGGGAAAGTGATGACTCCGACGCGTGCACTCATGCTTCGACGCGCCTCACGGTCCAGTCCTCGATCACCGTGTTGGCCAGCAGGGCCTCGGCGATCTTCTCGAGCTGCGCGTCGTCGACGCTGCCGTCGACCTCGAGCTCGAAACGCTTCCCCTGGCGGACATCCGAGATTCCAGCGAACCCGAGCCGCGGCAGGGCCCCGGCAATGGCCTGCCCCTGGGGGTCGAGAATCTCGGCCTTGGGCATGACTTCGACGACGACACGGGCCACGTGCTGCTCCTCGTTAGTAGTGCGCGAGCCCAGAGTGGAACACCGGGCACTAGGGAGTTTACCGGGCCACCGGTGTGCAGCCCGCATCGGACGGAGGGCGCGCATACTCGAATCCATGCGACTGACTCACTTCGGCCACAGCTGCGTCCTCGTCGAGTTGAACGGTTCCACGATCCTGTTCGATCCGGGCAACTTCTCGCACGGATTCGAGGGCCTCACCGGGCTCGACGCGATCCTGGTCACGCATCAGCACCCCGACCATGTCGACCAGCAGCGATTGCCGGCTCTCGTCGAGGCGAACCCCGACGCAGCGCTGTACTCGGATCCGCAGACGGCGGCGCAGCTCGGCGGTAGATGGACGGGGGTGCATGCCGGCGACGAGTTCGACATCGGCGACGTCCATGTCACCGGCACCGGCGGTACGCACGCCGTGATCCACCCCGACATCCCGATGATCGACAACACCGCTTACCTGCTCGGCGACTCCGGCGATCCGGCACAGCTCCTGCATCCGGGCGACTCGCTGTTCGTCCCGGAACAGAAGGTGGACGTGCTGGCTCTGCCCGCCGCGGCGCCGTGGTTGAAGATATCCGAGGCGATCGACTACCTACGCGCCGTTGCGCCGCGGGTCGCCGTACCCATTCATCAGGCGATCATCGCCGACCAGGCCACCGGCATCTTCTACGGTCGTTACACCGACATGGCACCGGCAGGAACCGAATTCCGCACCCTTCCCAGCGAGTCGAGCGTCGAGGTGGCCTGACGCCCCTGTGAGTACTTCTCAACCGCCCACTGTTAAGAAGTACTCACGGGTCAGGCGGCGCCCACCCGGGGATGTCGCGGCTGCCACCGGTAGACCGTCGGCTCCGCGCCGTACTGAAGGGCCAGGTCGACGGCGTCGAGCATCGCCTGCCGCGGGCCGGGGGTACCCAACTGTTTGGCTGTGACCGCGAGGCGGACCACTCCCCCGCGCTTCGCCGCGCGCCCCGAGCCGTGGACGAGCGCCCGACACCACCACGGTTCCGCCCGGAACCCCTCGCCGATGCCCAGCACGCGCGACCGTACGGACGACCCCCGTTCGAGGTCGTGGATAGCGGTCATGTTCGCGAGGAGGCGGAACCCCGCGGAAGGCAGGGCCGCGACGGCACCCTGCGACGCCAGCCAGCGCGGCGGTGCGAACACCCGGGTGCGCAGGCCGGTCTGCTCCATCACGCGGTCGGCGGCGATCAACCGCAGTCGGGCTTCGTGTTCGGGGAGTGCCGCGAACTCTGCGCGACGACGTTTGGTTGCGGCTTGGTCGTAGCCGTGCAGGACAACGGCGTCGCCCCGGGAACGGCGCAGACGCAGCCAGTCCTGCGTCGCAGGGTCGTTGACCAGGCGGTATTTGTCTTTCAGGCGCGGAGCGACCAGCAGCGACAGCGGCACACCCCGCGCGTCCATCTCCTCGGCGAACGCGGCGGCGAAGTCGCGCGTTTCCTGTCGAAGCCCTGACACCGACACGAGCAACTGTCCGGTCATGGCTTCCAGGGTGACAGCCCAAGGTGAACGCCAGGCAAAGGTCGTGCGCCTTTCTGGTCGCCTGGGCCACCAGAAAGGCGCACGAGCCCGAAGGGCCTACTTCGGCAGGACAGCCTCGATCGCGGCGACGACCTCGGGGGCGTCGGGTTCGGTGCGCGGACGGAACCGGTTCACGACGGTGCCGTCGGGTGCGACGAGGAACTTCTCGAAGTTCCATTGCACGTCCCCCGCCTCCCCGTCGGCGTCGGCAGCCTCGGTCAGCTCCTCGTACAGCGGATGACGATTGTCGCCGTTCACCTCGATCTTCTCGAGCAGGGGGAAGGTGACGCCGTAGGTGGTGGAGCAGAACGTCTCGATCTCCTCGGCAGTCCCGGGCTCCTGTCCCATGAACTGGTTACACGGAATCCCGATGACGGTGAGACCGCGGTCGGCGTAATCGGTCGCCAGCTTTTCGAGGGTCTTGTACTGGGGGGTGAGCCCACACTTGGAGGCCACGTTCACCACGAGAACTGCGCGCCCGTCGTATTCGCCGAGCGAGGTGGGCACGCCGCCCAGGGTGTTGATGGCAATGTTCTGCACAGGAGTCGTCATGACACCCAACGTAGCGACAACAAGCGCTGTGCGCCCAAGCGGAGATCCGCCCGGGCGCACAGCGCTTCCGTGTTCGTTCGTGGTGTCAGTGGGTGAGCAGCACGCGGGAGTCGTCTTCGCGGGCAGGGGTTGCCTTCTCCTGCTCGACGACTTCACCGTGACCGTCGTCGACCATGGTCTCCTCGTCGAAGGGCAGCTTCCCGTCGAGGACCTTGCGGACGCGGTCGTTGTCGACGGTGTCCGTCCACGAACCGACGAGCAGCGTCGCGACGGCATTGCCGGAGAAGTTGGTGACGGCGCGCGCCTCGGACATGAACCGGTCGATGCCGACGATCAGTCCGACGCCGTCGAGCAGTTCGGGGCGGTGGCTCTGCAGCCCACCGGCGAGGGTAGCGAGACCTGCACCGCTCACCCCGGCGGCGCCCTTGGACGCAATGATCATGAACAGCAGTAGCGACAGCTGCTCGGGAAGCGACAGCGGCTGGCCCATCGCGTCGGCGATGAAGATCGATGCCATGGTCAGGTAGATCGCGGTGCCGTCGAGGTTGAACGAGTATCCGGTCGGGACCACGACGCCGACGGTGGTGCGCTCGACGCCGATGTGCTCCATCTTCGCGATGAGGCGGGGCAGGGCCGACTCGGACGAGGACGTGGCGAAGATCAGCAGGTACTCGCGGGCCAGGTAGCGGACGAGCTTGAAGATGGACACTCCGGCGACGACGCGCAGGATCGATCCGAGAACACCGAAGACGAAGATCAGGCAGGTCAGGTAGAAGCCCAGCATCAGGGTCGCGAGCTGAACGACTGCGCCGAGTCCGGTCTGTCCGACGACGTTGGCGATGGCGCCGAAAGCACCGATCGGGGCCAGCCACAGGATCATCGACAGGATCTTGAACACGAGCTTCTGCACGTAACCGACTCCGCGCAGGATCGGCTCACCCTGCTTACCCAGCGCCTGCAGACCGAAGCCGACGAGCAGGGCCACGAACAGGGTCTGCAGGACGTTGCCCTCGGTGAGCGCGGACAGCAGCGACGTGGGAATGATCGACCCGATGAACTCGACGGTGCCGCCTGCGCCGTGCGCCTTCTCGGCCAGCTGGGCACCGGTTCCGGCGGTGTCGGGGCTGACGTTCAGGCCGCTGCCCGGGTCGAGGAGGTTGCCCACCACGAGGCCGATGCCGAGGGCGACGGTCGACATGCCGATGAAGTAGGTGAGAGCGAGCCCGCCGACCTTCCCGACCTTGGCCGCTGCTTTCACCGACCCGATTCCCAGCACGATGGTGCAGAAGATCACCGGGCTGATCATCATCTTGATCAGGTCGACGAACATCGTGCCCAGGACACCGAGCGATTTGCCTGCCCCCGGCGCGAGCCATCCGACGAGTACGCCCGCGACCACGGCGACGATGACCCCCATGTACAACCAGTGGGTACGGTCGCGCTTCTTCGTTTTCCCTGTCGCAGTACTCATGGGGTGGTCCTCCAGTTCGAATGGCAAGCTGATCGATAAGCCGGGTAGTGACCGCGATCACGTCTTGTAGAGAATCTTGTAAGCGATCGCTCGGTTGGAGAAGTTTGTGTTCATTACGTTCAGGAGAGCTGCGGTGCGACGACGACTGCCGAGACGGCCCATGAGCGTGGCGCGTCAGCTCTTCCTCCTGCAATTGGTGGTCTTGACGCTGGTGATTGCTGCGGGAACTCTGCTTGCCGTCCTCGATCAGCGACGCGACAGCGACGACAGCACCCGGCGTGCGGTGACGGCGGTGGCCACGGCTCTGGCCCTGTCCGACGGCACCGTCGCAGCCCTGCGCACTCCCGACCCCAGCGCGATTCTCCAACCGCAGACCGAACGGATCCGCACGGCCACCGGAACCGACTTCATCGTGGTGATGGCCCCGAACCGCACGCGCTTCACGCACACCAGCCCGGAGCTCATCGGTGGCACGTTCTCCGGAAACATCGAGCGTGCCCTCGCCGGGGAAACGTTCACCGAGACCTACGCCGGTTCGCTCGGTCCGTCCATCCGGGCGGTGGCCCCCATCTACGACGGCGGCCGCATCGTCGGTCTCGTCTCGGTGGGTGTCACCCGCGAGAAGATCGGCGGCCAGGTGGCGAAGAGCCTGCCCACCATCTTCGCCGTCGCCGCTATCGGGCTGGGCGTGTCCGCGGCCGGCTCGTTCCTGCTCAGCAGGCGTCTACGACGGCAGACACTCGGAATGGCGCCGGACGAGCTGCGCCGCATGTACGAGCACCACGCTGCCGTTCTGCATTCGATCGGCGAGGGCCTGGTGGTTCTCGGTCGAACCGACGGCGACGACGCGACCGCCGAGGTGGTGAACGACGAGGCCCGCCGACTACTCGACCTACCCGACGGCCCGGTGCCCGTTTCCGCCCTGCCACCATCGCTGCGTACGGCCACCGCCCCCGCCCCGTCGGACACCGGCGAGCCGCGCGACGAGATACATCTGACAACCGACCGCGTTCTCCTCGTCAGCCGCGAACCCGTCGAATGGGAGGGACAGCGCATCGGCACGGTACTGACCTTGCGCGACCGCACCGAAATGCAAAGCGTGATGGGTGAACTCGACTCGGTGCGCGGGTTCGCCGAGTCCTTGCGTTCACAGGCCCACGAGTCGGCCAACCGGCTACACACCATCATCACGATGGTGGAACTTGGTCGCTACGACGACGCGATCGCGTTCGCCACGGATGATCTGCGTCTGTCCCAGGAGCTGATCGACCGGCTGATGACGGCGGTACACGAACCGGCACTGGCAGCGCTGTTGCTCGGCAAGGTGGGTGTTGCGGCGGAACGGGGCGTCGACTTGATCGTCACCGAGGACACCGCATTGGGTCCCGTCACGCCGCTCACTGCGCGGGAACTGGTCACCCTGGTGGGTAACCTCGTGGACAATGCCATCGACGCCGCGCGCGGATCTGCGGAGCAGACGACCGACGGACCCTGGGTGGAAGTCACTGTATGCGAGGAGGATTCGTCGATGGTCGTGCGTGTCGCGGATAGTGGTCCGGGCATTCCCGCGGAGGAGTTCGACAAGGCCGTCACCCGTGGCTATTCCACGAAATCCGGCCAGCGCGGGCTGGGACTCGCCCTCGTCGTGCAGGTCGTGACACGCCACGGAGGAACGATCCGCACGGAACCGTCACTGGGCTCGATGATCGTCGCCGAGATACCGATCGCCGGAGCGGCTTCGTGATTCGAGTGATGATCGTCGAGGACGAGCCGCTGATCGCCGAGGCTCATCGTGCGTATGTCGAGCGGGTGCCCGGGTTCTCCGTGCATACCGTCGTCCATGACGGCAGCAGTGCGATGCGCGCCGTGGCGGAAGCCGGCAGCACCGAGGATCCGATCGACCTCGTCCTGCTGGACTTCGGTTTGCCGGATTCGAGTGGTCTCGATGTTGCGGCCGCGCTGAGCGGGATCCGGCCCAGCCCCGACGTCATCGCTGTCACCTCGGCCCGCGACCTCGAGTTGGTGCGCACCGCGGTGGCCCGCGGGATCGCGTTGTATCTGCTGAAGCCGTTCACCTTCGCCGCGTTCCGCGACAAGCTCGAACGGTACCGCGAGTTCCGGGACGCGCTTCCGGCCGGCAGTAACGCGTTGAGCCAGCAGGACATCGACCGGGCAATGTCTGCCCTGCGCACCTCGGATGAACGCGCGAGTGCGCCGAAAGGTGTGGCTCCGCAGACCCTCGACCACGTCTCCGCGTGCATCCGGGACGCAGCAGGACCCCTGACTGCCGCCGAGGTGGCCGCCGCGATCGGTGTGTCCCGGGTGACCGCGTGGCGGTACCTCGAACGACTGGCCGACGACGGCGTCCTCGCGCGGCACACGGAGTACGGCCGGGCGGGACGACCGCAGATTCGGTACGCGTTGCGCTGAGGAAACCCGTATCGGGAATCCTCCGTCAGCCACCCCGCTTGCTGCGGAGAGCGCCGACGCCGTTCCGGTTGATCATCGACGCCGCGGTCTTCCACCACGGCCGATCGAGGTCGGGGTCCATGCCGGCGCCCAGCCGCTCCAGCTGGTCGGTGTGCCATTGCAGATCCAGGGCGCCGTCCAGTGCCCGGAGGTTCGCGATCCGGGACAGTCCGCCGCGCAGACCGAAAGAGACCGGGATCGCGTCGACTCGGTCACCGCCCGCCACGAGAAGCGCAGATCCCGCGTCGGGGGTGGTCACCGTCGGACGGCCGAGACCGATCACGTCGCACACTCCGGAATCGACGGCCCGGGCCATCGCGGAGCGCGACCGGAATCCGCCGGTGACCGCAAGCGGTACGTCACCCGCCGCCTCGCGCACCGACGCGGCGTAATCGAGGAAATACGCCTCCCGCTGCCTCGTACTGGTGGATACGCTCGCGTTTCGGCCCATCATAGCCGGGGATTCGTAGCTGCCGCCGCTGATTTCGATCAGGTCGATGCTCTCCACGGACAGTTGCTCGACCACCGAGCGTGACTCCGCTTCGGTGAATCCGCCGCGCTGGAAATCTGCCGAGTTCAGTTTGATGCCGACAGCGAAGCTCGGTGCCACGACGGAGCGGATCCGGCGGACTATTTCGAGAACGAACCGCATTCTTCGTTCGGAGTCGCCGCCCCAGCGGTCGGTGCGCTGATTGGAGAGCGGTGAGAGGAACTGCGAGACCAGGTATCCATGCGCACCGTGTATCTCGACACCGTTGAATCCCGCCGTCTCCGCTATGCCCGCGGCCGCGGCGAAACGATCGATGATGTTCTCGATCTCCGATTCGGTCAGTGCGCGTGGTGTGGTCATTCCCGGGATGTTCGACGCCACCGCCGAGGGAGCGACGGGGCGAGTGCGAGTGACGAGTGGATTTGCCTGTCGTCCGGGATGATTCAGCTGCATCCAGATGGGTGCGCCGCCGTCCTGGGTTGCCTTGGCCCATCGTTGGAGCCCGTCGAGGTCTCGGTCGTCGTCGAGGACCACATTGCCCGGTTCGCCCAGGTGGCTGCGATCGACCATGACGTTTCCGGTGACGACCAGTCCGTAGCCGCCACTGCCCCAGCGGGTGTACAGGCGTTCGAGGCGCGGGTCGGGACCGTGGTCCTTGTTCGCGAGTCCCTCACTGAGTGCCGCCTTCATCAGCCGGTTGGGCAAGTGCTGACCACAGGGAAGCTCCAGTGGGTCGATCAGGTCGGCGCTCATGTTCTTTCCGGTGGAGTCGTTGTTCATACGAGGTTCCTTCTGTTCGAGGCCGACTACTTCGCGGACGGTTCTTTCCAGGCCAGCAGGACGGATTCGGCGGCCGGCTTCCACGGCAGGAAGACGGCCACCGCGACAGCGACGAGCAGCGAGACCGACACGGTGACGTAGGAGGCCAGTTGGAAGCCCTCCAGCGACGCCGCCTTCATGGCGTAGACGAGATCGGCCTTCTGCTGCGCGAACGCGGGAACGGTCGGTCGCTTCACGATTTCGAGCACACTGATCACCGTTTCTCGCGCAAAGCTCTTCTCGTAGGGCGTCATCAGGAAGTCGGGGATGGCATCGATGCGCGGTCCGACCTTGGTGGTATACACCGAAGCGACGATCGACCCCAGTACTGCGACACCGAGGGTGCCGCCCGCCTCACGGGTGGTGTCGTTGACAGCGGAACCGGCTCCGGCCTCCTCGAGCGGCACCGAGGACATGATCGATTCGGTGGCCGGCCCCTGCACGATGGCCAGGCCCAGCCCCATCAACACCATCGAGACGACCACCGCACCCAGGTAGGGGGTTTCGACCTTCACCTGCCCGGCGATGAACATTCCGACACTCATGACGACGAGACCGAACACGATGACTGCGGTGGTGCCGATCCGTTGCGCGATCAGCGTAGCCAGCGGCGCGCCGACGGCGATCGCCGCGGCGAAGGGCAACGAGTGGATCCCGAACTGCAGCGGCGTCAGTTCCATCACGCCCTGGAAGTACTGGGTGATCATGAAGAGGAATCCGAACATGCTGAAGTAGGCAACCGCGATCGCCAGCGCCGGCAACGAGAAACGCCGGATGCGGAAGAGCTGCATGTTGAGGACCGGAGAGTCGGTGCGCAACTCCCACCACACGAAAGCCGCGAAGAACACGACCGACATCGCGTAGCCGGACAGGCTGATCGCCGAAACCCATCCTTGGTGCGGCGCTTCGATGATGGTCCACACCAACGTGGTCACGCTGAGCAGCGAGAAGGCGATGCCGAACAGATCGAGCCTGCCGACGTGGGTGGTCTTCGACTCGGGAATCAGGAGCCGAGCGAGAACCAGCACGACCACTGCCACCGGCACATTGATCCAGAACACCGAATGCCAGGAGAAGTGCTCAAGGAGCCAGCCACCCGCGGTCGGGCCGATCGCGATCGCGATTCCCGCCATTGCCGTCCAGGCGGCGATGGCAACCGCCCGTTCCTTCACATCGGTGAAGATGTTGATGATCAGCGCGAGCGTCGCCGGGAACACCGCAGCGGCGAACACACCCATGGCAGCCCGGGCGGCGATCACCTGCCCCAGATCGGTCGCGAGGGCGCCGCCCACGGACATGACGGCGACACCGGCCAGCCCGATCATCATCAACCGCCGCCGCCCGTACCGATCGCCGAGGTGGCCGAACGCGAGCAGCAAGCCCGCGAAGGTCAGGGTGTAGGCGTCCACCACCCACTGCAGGCCGCTGATGTCGGTATGCAACTCGACGCCGAGTGAGGGCAGCGCGACGTTGACGATGGTGTTGTCGAGAACGACGAGCAGTTCGGCCAGGCAGATTACGAGGAGCGCGAGGTAGCGCGCTCGACGACTCATGCCGCTGTCGGTAGTTCGAGGCGCGGCTGGATGAACCGCCGTGGTGTGTGGCACTGGAATCGACTCCTCGTCGCTGTTATGCGGGGCTGCATATCTCCTGCGGCGAGAGTATGCGTTACGCCTAGTTACAGTCAATGGGAAGTTTCCGTGTTTCCGCACGAAGTCCGGCAGGGAGTTCGAGAACGCCTTCGGACAGCAGGTCAACGAGCTATGCTGGTCGACATAATGAGTAGGCGAACGACTGCACGGGACCGGATGCTGCTGAGTGCCGTCACCCTCTTCCGCGAGCGGGGCGTCGACGCGACGTCGCTGGCCGACGTCGTCGCGCACGCAGACGCGCCCCGCGGGTCGATCTACCACCACTTTCCCGGTGGTAAGAGTCAGCTGGCCGAGGAGGCCACGCATCGGGCCGGTGGCCTGATGGGGTCGCTCATCAGCGAGAGCCTGTCGAACAAGGGCCCCGTCGAGACACTCGTCCTGATCATCGATCTGTTCCGCCGGGAACTCGTGGAGACGGACTTCTCGTCCGGGTGCCCGGTCGCCGCCGGCGCATTGTCGGGCGGCGAATGCCCCACTGCCAAGGATGCGGCGGGTGAAGCCTTCAGTTCTTGGGAGGCCACCATCGCCGCCTCACTCTGGCAGCACGGCGTACGGATGTCCCGTGCCCAATCTGTCGCCACCATGTCGATCTCCGCGATCGAAGGTGCACTCGTGCTGTCGAGAGCGCAACGCAGTACGCAGGCGCTCGACCGGGTTGCCGCCGAACTCGTGGCGATGGCCGAGGACGTGCTCGCCCACGCGACCTCGACCGGCCGGCGAGCCGACGCACCGGAACGTTAACGCCAGTCGCGGATCAGCCGGCTGAAGAACTCGATCCCGTTCCGTAACCCGGCAATCGACAGGCGTTCGTCCGTGGAATGAATGAGCGCCCGGCTCCGGGCGTCGAGCTCGAAGGGATAGAAGCGATAGACGTACTCACTGATCTGGGCCATGTGTCGGGCGTCGGTGGCGCCGACCAGGAGAAACGGTGACACGATCGACCCGGGAAAGGTATCGGCTACCACCTGCCGGAGTCGGGCGAACACCTCGTCGTCCGTCCTCGACACCGGTGACGGTTCGGTGGCGCCAAGGACGTCGAGTTGTATGTCGTTGTCGCAGATCGTCTTCCGTATCCGTTCCACGGTGCCGTTCACGGTGTCGCCCGGCAGTATGCGGATATCGAGCACTGCACGCGCCGTCTCCGCCATCACGTTGTTGGCGGCACTGCCTTCCAGGACGGTAGCGACTGCCGTGGTGCGGCACATGGCGTTCATCAGGGCACCGGCGCGCGGCAGCACCCTCGCCAACAGTGGTCCGAATGTGTCGGTCCGGGAGAGCATCGTGCCCAGCGGACCTTTCGCATGGACGCCTACGTTGGTGAGCAGGTCGACGGTGGGTTCGGTGAGCCGGGCCGGGAACTTGTGGTGGTCGACGCGGGTGATGGCGCGGGCAAGCCGGGCGGTAGCGGTCTTCCTCCCCGGCATCGACGCGTGACCACCAGGGTCCTTCGCCGTCAACTGCAGGTCGAGGATCCCTTTCTCGGCAGTTCCGAGGACCGCGAGCGTCGCGTCGACTCCGGGGAACGCGTCGCCGGCAACTCCACCGCCCTCGTCGATGACCACACCCGGCACGATCCCCCGCTCCCGGAACGTGTGCACCACCTGCGGAATGCCGTCTCCTCCGACCTCCTCGTTGTGGCCGAAAACCAGATAGACATCACGGGCCGGGACGACACCACTGCGCAGCAGCCCTTCGACTGCCTCGAGAATGCTGACCAGCACGCCCTTGTCGTCGATGGCACCGCGCCCCCAGACGGCGTCGTCCGCCACGACCCCGCCGAACGGTGGATGAGTCCATCCCTCGTCGTGCGCGGGCACGACGTCCTGGTGCGCCATCAGCACGATCGGCTTGTCGGGCACCCCGACATCCCAGTGGTACACGAGCGAATGCGAGGCAATGATCTCCTTGTCGAGATTCTCCCGCACCAGCGGGTACAACTCGTCGACAAGACTCCGGAAACGCGCGAAGAACGTCCAGTCCGTATTCGCGTCGCCCCGGGTGGACACCGTGGGGACACGGAGCATCGCCGCGAAATGCTCGACCGCTCGCGCCGTGTCGATTCCCATCTCTGTCACGAGCGCCATCTCCTCGTCGCGTCGGAACCAGGATGACGATCAGCTTAAACCTGTCGCTCGAATGGCAGGCCCGAGTTCGCCCATGGTTCCGGAACGAGGACGCTCATGTCGGGCGGACCTGGTGTCAGGCCCTCCCGACGATGTGGAGCACCCAGGCGAACTCGAACGCCACTTCCTTCCACTTCTCGTAGCGCCCGCTCACGCCTCCGTGGCCCGCGCTCATCTCGGTCTTGAGAAGCAGCGGCGAGTCGCCCGTCTTGGTGGATCGAAGCTTGGCCACCCACTTCGCCGGCTCGACGTAGAGGACCCTGGTGTCGTTGATGCTGGTGATCGCGAGGATGGCCGGATAATCCTTGGCCTCCACGTTCTCGTACGGGCTGTACGAACGCATGTACTCGTACACCTCGGGGTTCTCGAGCGGATTACCCCACTCGTCCCACTCGATCACCGTCAGCGGAAGCGACGGATCGAGGATGGAGGTGAGCGGGTCCACGAAGGGAACGTTGGCGAGGATGCCCGCGAAGAGTTCCGGAGCCAGGTTGGCCACTGCGCCCATCAGGAGACCGCCGGCACTGCCGCCGTCCGCGACGAGTTGGTTCGGAGTGGTGCGGCCGGTGTCCACGAGGTGACGTGCACAGTCGACGAAATCGGTGAAGGTGTTCTTCTTCGTCAGTGTCTTGCCGTTCTCGTACCAATGCCGGCCCATCTCACCGCCGCCACGCACGTGTGCGACAACGAACACGACTCCCCGATCGAGGAGCGAGAGCCGTGCGACGGAGAACGCGGGATCCATGCTGGCCTCGTACGAGCCGTAGCCGTACAGGAGTGTCGGCGCCGGTTCGTCCGGGGCACCGTCGGCACGCCTCACGATCGACAGCGGAATCCGGGTACCGTCGGCGGCGATGGCCCAATCACGTTGCTGCACATAGTTGCGCGCATCGAAGTCCCCGAGCACGGGTTGCGACTTCCGTAGCGCCAGTTCGCCCGTCGACAACACGTAGTCGTACACTTGCCCAGGCGTGATGAACGAGGTGAACGCCATCCGCAGAGTCGGCTGCTGCCATTCCGGATTGGCGCCGAGGCCCACGCTGAACAGTTCCTCGTCGAAGGCGATCTCCGTGAACTCGCCGTACCCCTCCGGGCCGAGCGGCCAGATCGCCAAGCGGGTCAACGCTTCCCGCCGGTAGCTGAGCACCAGATGGTCGGCGAAGGCGTCGACCTCCTCGAGTCGTACATCCGACCGATGCGCGATCAGCGTGGTCAAGGACGTCGGATCCGACACCGGCGCCTCGGCAAGCACGAAATTCTCGGCCTTCTCACCGTCGACGACGTCGTTGTGCATGATCAGGAAACGATCTTCGCCCGCAACCACTGCATGTTCGACGCCGTATTCGACGCCCTCGCGCCGCGGAAGAATTACCCGGAACTCCCCTTCGGGGTTCGCCGATTCCAGGACCCGGGCTTCGCTGGTGATCTTGGAACCCACCCAGATCATCAGGTACTTCTCACTGCGGGTGGATCCGACGGAAACCCAGAACCGCTCGTCGGGCTCCCGGAAGACCGCGACGTCCTCCTCGCGGGCGGTGCCGAGCCGGTGACGCCACACGGTGTCGGGGCGCCAGGACTCGTCGACCGTGAGGTAGAAGACGTGCCGGTGGTCGATCGCCCAGGTAACTCCCGGTGCGGTGCCGGTGATCTCGTCGGCCAGCAATTCGCCGGTGACGAGGTTCTTGAACCGGAGCGTGTAGCGCTCGTCGCCGACCACGTCCACCGAGTACGCGAGCAGCGTGCCGTCGTGACTGAGGGAGAAGGCTCCGACGGAGAAGAAGTCGTGACCCTCGGCCTCCGCGTTACCGTCGAGCAGGATCTGTTCGCCGGGGAGTTCGACCCCCGGGGTGAGCTCCGGCGGAGTCCAGTCGTCGGGACCCGTGATCGGTGTCCGGCACTGCACGCCGTACTGCTTACCCTCGATGGTCCGGGCGTAGTACCAGTACTCCCCCATCCGGGTGGGCACCGACATGTCGGTTTCCTGTGTCCGGGATTTGATCTCCGAGAAGATCTGGTCGCGCAAGGGAGCCAGGTGGGCAGTCTCCTGCTCGGTGTACGCATTCTCGGCTTCGAGGTAGGCGATCACCTCCGCGTCTTCCTTGTCGCGCAACCATTCGTACTCGTCGACGAAGGTGTGTCCGTGATGGACCCGCTCGGTGGGAACCTTCTTGGCAACGGGCGGGGTCAGAATCTTGTTCTCGGTGGTCATCGCTCAGCCCACCCACTCCGCGAACGACAATCCCGAAATGCGCTCGTACGCGTCGATGTAGCGCTGCCGCGTCGCCGCCACGATCTCCGCCGGAAGCGGCGGCGGTGGTGTGTCGGACGCGCGGTCCCAGCCCGACTCGGGGCTGGTGAGCCAGTTACGGACGAACTGCTTGTCGAAGCTCGGCTGCACCTTCCCGGCCTCGTACCCGTCGGCGGGCCAGTAGCGGGACGAGTCGGGTGTGAGGACCTCGTCGGCGAGCACGAGGTTGCCCTTCTTGTCGAGGCCGAACTCGAGCTTGGTGTCGGCGAGAATGATCCCACGGTCGGCGGCGAAGTTGGCTGCTCTGCCGTAGATGTCCAGGGTGTCGTCCCGCAGCTTGATCGCCAGATCTTGACCGACCTTGTCGACCACGACGTCGAAAGTGATGTTCTCGTCGTGCTCCCCCAGTTCCGCCTTGCTGGCCGGGGTGAAGATCGGATCAGGGAGCCGGCTGGCCTCCACCAATCCTTCGGGCAGGGCCACCCCGCACACCGAACCGGTCTCCTTGTAGTCAATCAGGCCGGAACCGGTGAGGTAACCGCGGGCGACACATTCGATCGGAACCATCTCGAGCTTGCGCACCACGAGTGCGCGGCCGAGGACCTCCTCGGGGATGCGACTGTCGTCGGGCTCACCTGCCAGATGGTTGCTGCCCCCGAGCACGCCGAAGAAGAAGACACTCATCGCGGTGAGTACCCGGCCCTTGTCCGGAATCGTGGTGCCGAGAACGTGGTCGTAGGCGGAGATCCGATCGCTCGCGACCAACAGCAGGTGCTCGTCGTCGATCGTGTAGAGGTCGCGGACCTTGCCACCGGCCAGATGGGCGTAGGAATCGAGTGAGGGGCGCACGGTGAGCCAGCCTATCGGTCCTGCCGGACAGACCGGGCGCTGACCTTGCGGCGCTCACCGCGTTCCGGGGCCGATCGTTGCTCTCTACCGTGAGGTCAGGACTCTGAGCCGACCGCTCGGAATACTCTCCTGAGCCATGTCGTTACCGTGGGTTACGACATGGTGTGATCCCAGGTACGAATCAGGTGAGCAATGACAACCGACACAGCGCCCGTCGATGTGGGGTTCCGGTCGGAGCGCGGTCCGGTACTCGTGGCGCTGATGCTCACGACATCCCTGGTCGCCCTCGACGCCACCATCATCTCCACCGCGGTATTCACCATCGTCGGCGATCTCGGCGGATTCACCCAGTTCCCCTGGCTGTTCTCCATCTATCTACTCACCCAGGCCGTGTCCGTGCCGATCTACGGCAAACTCGCCGACATCTTCGGCCGGAAACCGGTCATGCTTCTGGGGATCGGCCTCTTCGCGCTCGGGTCGGTCCTCTGCGGGCTCGCCTGGAGCATGCCGGCACTCATCGCCTTCCGCGCCGTGCAGGGCCTCGGGGCAGGCGCGGTCCAGCCCATGAGTATGACCATCGCCGGCGACATCTACACGCTCGCCGAACGTGCGAAAGCGCAGGGCTACCTCGCGAGCGTGTGGGGAATGTCGGCGGTGGTCGGACCGACGCTGGGCGGCGTGTTCTCCGAGTATCTGTCGTGGCGCTGGATCTTCTTCGTGAACATTCCGCTCTGCCTCCTGGCCGCGGTGATGCTGATCCGCAACTTCGACGAGAAGCGGGCGCGGATCCGCCGGTCGATCGACTACCCGGGGGCCGGACTGCTCGCCGTGGGCGCAACGCTCCTCATACTGGGCCTCCTCGAAGGCGGCCAGGCATGGGCGTGGAGTTCGCCGGTCAGTCTGGGAATCTTCGCCGCCGGCGGCGTGTTTCTGTTCGTCTTCGTCCTGGTGGAACGGCGAGCCGCGGAACCCATCCTCCCGCTGTGGGTGTTGACGCGACGAGTCCTCGCCGCGAGTAGCGTCGTCTCGCTTCTGGTCGGCGCCATCGTCCTCGGCCTCACCACGTATGTGCCCACCTTTGCCCAGGGTGTGCTCGGGACGGGCGCGTTGGTGGCCGGGTTCGCACTGGCCACGCTGACCATCGGCTGGCCGATCGCCGCGTCGCTGTCCGGGTGGGTGTACCTGCGCTTCGGATTCCGGGTCACAGCGACGGCGGGCAGTCTGCTGGTCGTCGCGGGCACCGCCCTCACGACCATCCTGTCCATCGAGTCGGCGGTGTGGCAGGTGGCGCTCTGCTGCTTCGTCATCGGCGGCGGGATGGGCCTCGTCGCCAGCCCCACCCTCATCGCCGCGCAGGCCAGCGTCGACTGGTCGGAGCGCGGTGTCGTCACGTCCACCAACATGTTCGCCCGGTCGATCGGCAGCGCCGTCGGGGTCGCCCTCTTCGGAGCCCTCGTCAACGCCCGCCTCGGCGGCACCGAGGACCCCGCCCGCGCCGATCTCGCCGACGCCCTGCACCTGGTCTTCGTAGCCGCCCTCGGCGCCGCCGTGATTCTCGTGCTCGCCGCCGTGGCGATGCCGAAGAAGTCCGCCGCTGCACCTACGCCGAGTGCCGCGCCGCCGGCCGGCCAATGACGGTCGCGTCGGGCCCGTCGTTGCAGAAGCCTGCCCTCCCCGCCGCGTGTGGGTGACGTTGACCAGCATCGAAATCGGCACCGAACCAAAGGTTAGGCTAACCATATAGTCTGACGTGAGTTTGCCGGTTATCGAGAGGGGATCACACATGGAATCGACGGCAGTCGCCGAATCCGCCGCCATCGGAACGGATTCACCGTCGAGCACACCGTTCATCCTTTCCCGCCCCCACGGCACGGTCGTTGCCGTGGGAACCCGCGCGCAGTACGACTCCACCCCCGCGGCGGCTGAGGCGCTGCGCGACGGGCGTGCCACCGCGATAGTCGGCGCGCTCCCCTTCGACCCCGAACACCCCGCCGCACTCGTCACTCCGCAGTCGCTGAACCACGAACCCGGGAGCTGGAACGGCGAGTACCGCGGAATCCCGCGCATCCGGATCGGATCACCGATTCCCACGGAGGCCGAGCACGTCGCTCGGGTGGAAGTCGCGCTACGCGAATTGCGTTCGGCAGACAACACTCTGGAGAAGGTGGTCCTCGCCCGGTCACTTACACTGCACGCGGATGAACGTCTGCACCCCCATGCATTGCTCGCCCGACTGGTCGCACACGACCAGGGCGGCAACGGTTTCAGCGTCGCTCTGGGCGCGGCTGGAAGCGCCTGGTCGGGAAAGCACCTCGTCGGTTCGAGTCCCGAGGTGCTGATCCGGCGCCGAGGAGACGCGGTGAGCTGCCACCCCCTGGCCGGTTCTGCACCGCGCCGCAGCGACCCCGAGTCGGATCGTCGGACAGGTGAAGGTCTCGCCGCGTCCGAGAAGAATCTGCGTGAACACGCGCTGGTCGTCGACGCGCTCCGGGCGAGCCTCGCACCGCTGTGCACCGAACTCGTGATCCCCGACAGTCCGTCCCTCACCCGCACCCCTCACCTCTGGCACCTGGGCACACCCGTTTCGGGTCGGTTGCGAGACCGCTCGGTCACAGCCCTCGACCTCGCCGTAGCGGTGCACCCGACACCCGCCGTCTGTGGCACTCCCACTGACGCCGCACGCCGGCTGATCGCCGAACTCGAAGGCGACCGCGGCTTCTACGCCGGTGCGGTGGGCTGGACAGACTCCGACGGGGACGGCGAATGGATGGTCGGAATCCGGTGCGCCGAGATCGACGCCCGGGGCACCACGATCGTCGCGCACGCGGGCGGTGGCATCGTCGCCGCATCCGACCCTCACGACGAACTCGCCGAGACGACAACGAAGTTGGGGACGATCCTGGCCGGTTTGGGAGTGGAGCTGTGAGCGACGGAATCACCCTCGTCGTCGGCGCGGCCCACGGTATCGGACAGGCCACCGCCGTCACTCTGTCCCGGCGAGGTCATCGCCTGGTGCTGCTCGACCGCGACGGTGACGGGTTGCGCAGCACAGGCGCCCTACTGGACCGGTCGCCGCTCGACACCGAGGTCGTCGACATCCGCGACTCCGACGCCGTCACAGAATCCGTACGACGCATCGAGGACCGGCACGGCCCCGTCACCGCACTCGCGCACGTGGCCGGAATACTCGAAACCGGTTCGATACTCGACGCCGATCCCGCGAGCTGGCAACGCGTCTTCGACGTCAACGTCACCGGACTGGTCAACGTGTTGAGGGCCGTCGGAATCGAAATGCGCCAGCGCAGACAGGGTTCGATTGTCGTGGTGGGCTCCAATGCTGCCGGCGTGCCGCGCACAGGAATGGGCGCGTACGGCGCATCCAAGGCCGCAGTCGCGATGATCGTCCGGGTCCTTGGACTCGAATTGGCCGAGTACGGAATCCGCGCCAACGTCGTGGCACCGGGTTCGACCGACACCGCCATGCAGCGGTCGCTGTGGTCCGACCCCGCCGACGACGAGGGAGCCCGCACCGCGATCGACGGCGATCTCGCATCGTTCAAGGTCGGCATCCCCCTGGGCCGGATCGCGGACGCCGCCGACGTCGCCGATTCCGTCGAATTCCTGCTCTCCGATCGCGCGCGGCACATCACCATGCAGGCCCTGTACGTCGACGGCGGCGCCACCCTCCGTGCGTGAGCCCGAACAGCCAGTTGCGAAAGGACTTTCGATGACCACGAGCCTGCGCGCTCCCCTCGCCGACACCACCGGATATCCCGCCGCCTTCGCCGAACGGTATCGGCAGGCGGGTTACTGGACGGACGAGACGTTCCAGCAGTTTCTCGGCGCACGCGCAGCGGAGTTCGAGGATGCCGTTGCGGTGGTGGGGCCGGACGCCACCGGAGGCGACACGAGCCTCACCTACCGCCAACTCACCGAACGCGCCGGTCGATTGGCGGCCGGACTTCTCGCGTCGGGCATCCACCCCGGTGATCGGGTCGTCGTGCAGTTGCCGAACATCGTCGAGTACGTGGAAGTGGTCTTCGCGCTCTTTCGCCTCGGCGCGTTGCCCGTGTTCGCCTTGCCCGCGCACCGCGAGCACGAGGTCTCCTACTTCTGCAGTTTCACCGACGCGGCCGCATACATCGTCACCGACCGGCACGCCGGTTTCGATTACCGCGCACTGGCCCGCCAGGTGGTGTCGTCTTCGGAACAGCCGCCGACGGTGATCGTCGCCGGAGACGCGCAGGAATTCGTTGCGCTCGACGATCTGCGGGGTTCGGCGCCGATCACCGTCGAGTCGCCGGTCGACGCGGAGTCGGTGGCCTTCCTGCAACTGTCGGGTGGCACCACCGGGGTGTCGAAACTGATCCCTCGCACGCACGCCGACTACCTGTACTCGGTGCGTGAATCGGCTCGCATCTGTGGCGTCGACGAGCACACCCGCATGCTCGTGGTTCTGCCTGCTGCACACAACTTTCCGATGAGCTCGCCCGGCATCCTCGGGGTCCTGCACGCAGGCGGTCGCGTAGTGCTGGCACCGGATCCCAGTCCCGACACGGCCTTCGCCCTCATCGAGCGTGAAGGCATCACCATGGCGTCGCTCGTCCCACCGCTGGCACTGGCATGGTTGGCCGCCGCCGCCCGCACCGAACGCGACCTGTCGAGTCTCGAAGTGATACAGGTCGGCGGCGCAAAGTTCAGCGCCGAGGCGGCCAAGCGGGTGCGGCCCGAACTGGGATGCACAGTGCAGCAGGTGTTCGGTATGGCGGAGGGCCTCGTCAACTACACGAGACTCGACGACTCGGAGAGCATCCTCGTCTCCACGCAGGGCAGGCCGATCAGCCCCGACGACGAGGTGCTCGTCGTCGACGACCACGACGTACCCGTTCCCGCCGGCGCCTCCGGTCACCTGCTCACCCGCGGCCCGTACACCATTCGCGGTTATTACCGAGCACCCGAACACAATTCGACGGCGTTCACCGAGGACGGTTTCTACCGCACCGGTGACATCGTTCGCCTCACCGACGACGGCTACCTCGTCGTCGAGGGCCGGGCCAAGGATCAAATCAACCGCGGTGGCGAGAAAGTAGCCGCAGAGGAGGTCGAAAACCATCTCCTGGCACATCCCCGCGTCGCCGACGTCGCAGTGGTGTCGATGCCCGATCCCTACCTCGGCGAACGCACCTGCGCCTTCGTCGTCGTCCTCGGCGAACAACCGACGCAAGGAGAACTCAAGAAGTTCGTGCGTGGCCGCGGCCTCGCCGAGTACAAGGTCCCCGACAAGGTGATGTTCGTCGAACACTTCCCGGTCACAGCTGTGGGCAAGATCAGCAAGTCCGAACTGCGCCGAGCCCTCGAGAAGACGCTCGCGACACCATAGGTCGCCGCTGTCGTATGCCTCGCTTCGCGATGACAGGTGCTGTCAAAACGTGCTGGAACTACCTCGGGGTCCAGCGCGCACTACTGTCGAAAGCATGTGTCTGGTCCTGTTCGCATGGCATTCCCACCCCGACCTTCCCTTGGTCGTGACAGCCAACCGCGACGAGTTCTACGCCCGCCCCACCGAGCCGCTGCACCGCTGGGACGAGGGTTTCGTCGCCGGCCGGGACCTCCTCGCGGGCGGCACCTGGATGGGAATCAGTGACGGATTACGGTTCGCGGCCGTGACCAACGTCCGCGATGGGTCCCCTGCGGCCGGTGCGTTGTCCCGCGGGCGGCTGCCCGTCGATTTCCTCGTCTCCGAGGACTCGGCAGCCTTCCATGCCGACAGCGTCGCCGCAAACGGCAGTGCGTATGGCAGCTTCAACCTGCTCGTCGCCGACCGGGAGGAACTGTGGTGGTCTACCAACCGGCCACACGGCAGGCGGCACCGTGTGGAACCCGGCATCCACGGGTTGTCCAACGCCGAACTCGACACTCCATGGCCGAAGGTCACCGAGGGCACACGCGCGTTCGGCGCCGCCCTCGCCGCCGACGACGGTAAGCCGGACACCGACCTCGAGGCGTATTTCGCCGTCCTCGCCCACAGTGAGCCGGCACCGTGGGAGTCGCTGCCCGACACCGGGGTCGGGCCGGACCTCGAACGGGCACTGTCGTCGCGGTTCATTCACTACGGCGAGTACGGCACCCGGGCGTCGACCGTCCTCCGTGTCCGCTCGGACGGCACCTACGACATCACCGAACGCCGCTTCGACCCGAACGGGGCCACCGGCGAAGTCCGGTTCGACTCGGCGCAGGTCAGGTAAGCGACGATCGGATGACGCCGGCAGTCTGCTCCAGCGCCATCCGGCTCGGCGACGTCGGCATTCCGCGCAGCCCGAAACCGTCACCATTCGTGCGGGGAACGACGTGGAGGTGAACATGGAACACCTCCTGACCGGCGGCGATTCCGTCGGCCAGGAAGAGGTTGACTCCATGGGCGCGTAACGACCCGTGCCGCAACGTGGTCGCGATCCGCTGTCCCGCGGTGAACACTGCGGCACCATCGGCGGGGTCGAGGTCGGACAGTCCGGTGGCGTGCCGCTTGGGAACCACCAGCAGGTGTCCGGGGGTCCACGGCCGGATGTCCATGAACGCCATCACCTCGTCGTTGTCGTACACGACGCTGGCTTCGGCGCGACCGGCGACAATTTCGCAGAAAGTGCAGTTCATGGGGTAGGCACCTCCGGTGCTTGTGCGCCTTTTTGGTAGTTCCCGCTACCAGAAAGGCGCACGGGCGGCGAAGCCGCCTACAGGATCGGGGACGGCTGGTAGGCAGCCGCCTCGGGGTTGGCGTCGACGAGCTTCTGTACCTCGGTCACCACTGCGGCCACCTGAGCTTCGGCCGCGCCGATGAACGCCTTCTTGTCGGCGAGCGCCTCGTCGAGGGCTGCCCGGTCGAGGGGCAGCCGGTCGTCGGCGGCGAGCCGGTCGAGGAGGTCGGGTTCCTTGCCCTGCTCGCGCATGGCCAGTGCGACGGCGACGGCGTGTTCCTTGATGACCTCATGCGCGGTTTCGCGGCCGACACCGGCCCGCACGAGTGCCATGAGGACCTTGGTGGTGGCGAGGAACGGCAGGTACCGGGTGAGTTCCTTCTCGATGACGGCCGGGTAGGCGCCGAATTCGGCGAGCACGGTGAGGAACGTTTCGATCAGTCCGTCGATGGCGAAGAATGCGTCCGGCAGGGCAACCCGGCGCACCACGGAGCAGAACACGTCGCCTTCGTTCCATTGGGCGCCTGCGAGTTCTGCGGCCATCGACGCGTAGCCGCGGAGGACGACCTGCAGTCCGTTGACACGTTCGCAGGAGCGGGTGTTCATCTTGTGCGGCATCGCGGAGGACCCGACCTGGCCGGGCTGGAAGCCCTCGGTGACCAGTTCGTGCCCGGCCATCAGGCGGATCGTGTGGGCGAAGGAGGACGGCCCGGCGGCGACCTGGACCAGCGTGGACAGCACATCGTGGTCGAGCGAGCGCGGGTAGACCTGCCCGACACTGGTGAAGACGTGAGCGAAACCGAGGTGCTGCGCCATTTTCCGCTCGAGGGTGTCGAGTTTGGCGGCGTCGCCGGCGAGGAGGTCGAGCATGTCCTGCGCGGTTCCCATCGGACCCTTGATGCCGCGCAGCGGGTAACGGTCGATCAGTTCCCGCAGCCGGGTGAGGGCGACGAGCAGTTCGTCGGCGGCGGAGGCGAAGCGCTTGCCGAGGGTGGTGGCCTGCGCCGCCACGTTGTGCGAACGACCGGCCATGACGAGGCCGCTGTACTCGGCGGCACGCTCGGACAGCCGTGCGGCCACCGCGACACCGTGTGCGTACACGTGCTCGAGCGACCGCAGGATCTGCAGCTGTTCGACGTTCTCGGTGAGGTCGCGGCTGGTGAGACCCTTGTGTACCTGCTCGTGACCGGCGAGTGCGTTGAATTCCTCGATGCGGGCCTTCACGTCGTGCCGGGTGACCCGTTCGCGGGCGGCGATGGAGTCGAGGTCGACCTGATCGATGACCCGCTCGTAGTCGGCGAGCGCCTCGGCCGGCACGTCGATGCCGAGTTCCGCCTGGGCACGCAGCACCGCGAGCCACAGCTGGCGTTCGAGCACGATCTTGTGCTCGGGCGACCACAACTCGACGAGTTCGGGGCTGGCGTAACGGTTGGCGAGGACGTTCGGGATGCGGGTCACGAGACTTCAGTTTACGGCGGCGCTAGAGGTGAACGTGGTCCGGCCGGTCCAGCGCCGGCGCGACGAGGTCGACGACGTCGAGCAGCATGGCCCGGGCGAGCCCACGAAGGTCGGGGTCGTGCTCGCCGAGGGCAGTCACCACGGCGCCGTCCACGGTGGCGACCAGGCGTCGCAGTTGTCCTTGCCGCACGTCGCGGTCGGAACGGCGCAGGGCCTCGGTGAGGATGTCGTCGAGTTGTGCTCGCAACCGCAGCTGCACCTCGCGTAGTTCGGGTCGACGCGCGCACGCGGTGAGCCGCTCGTACCGGCAGATCAAGCGTTCGCGACTGTCGTCGCTGATCAGTACCGGCCCGACGAGTAGTTCCACGAGAAGGTCGACGGTGGACTCGCGACCGCGACGACGGTGGGTGACGTCGTCTACCCGCGCCCGCATGACGGTGAGGTCGCGTTCACCGTTGCACTCGACGGCCTTCGCGATCAGCTCTTCGAGCGACGCGAAATAGTAGGTGGTCGATGCCAGCGGAAGGTTCGCGCGCGCAGCCACCGACCGGTGCCGCACCGCTTCGAAGCCGCCCTCCAGAAGCAGGTCGGCGGCAGCGTCGACAAGCGCCTGTCGGCGCCGTTCGCCCTTGGGAGTTGCCGCTGTCGACACCAATTCATCCTGCCAGCCGGGGGTGCCGCACCAGAGCGGATTGGACTACAGACCGCGAAGTTTGCGCCGGGCGAAGTCACCAGGCTCGGCAAGAACGGCGACCGAGGTGATGCCGTGCGAGGACGAGCCAGATGATGGGAAGGAAGACGAGGGGCGGCACGCGGACAACGAGGACCCACAGGACCGCGGCGAGCACCGCGATCACGAACAGCAGCGTGCGCAGGGCCGCGGCCTCGCGTCCCGGATCCCGGCGGCTCGGCTCCGGCTCGTATTCGACTTCGGTCCCGAAGCGCTGTTCGCCCGGAAGATCCGCGAACAGAGGTGCGAGGTCGGCTGCGGTCTTGGCGAGATACGCCTGACGGACCCGGGTGTCGAACTCGTCGGTGTCGAGGCGGCCGGCCGCAAAGTGGGCGGCGAGTGCCGTTGCGGCCTGCTCCCGCTCCAGGGTTCCTATGCGGAGTCCACCAGGAGTGGAAGGGTCTGGGTTGCTGATTTCGCTCATGGTTTCGCCTTTTGCCCGCGTGCGCCGCAACACTGTAATCCTGGTCATAGTGTAGGCCGACTTCGGTCGATCGCTAGAGCCAGCGCCGCAGCCGGATCAGCGCTTCCCGCACTTCCGCGGTGGACCCGGCGAACGAGAGCCGAATGGTCCTGTTCCCGTGGACGGTGTCGAAGTCGATGCCGGGTGCCAGTGCCAGACCCGTGTCCTGCAGCAGTCGCGAGCACCACTGCGTCGACGTGTCACCATGGGCCCCGCCGAGGAGATGACCGATGTCGGCGTACACGTAGAACGCACCGTCCGCGGGCGCCAGCTCGGTGATACCCAGTTCCGGTAGTCCGGTGAGAAGCAGTTCGCGGTTCACGGCGTAACGCTGGACGTGCGAATCGAGTTCGGCCCGCGACTCCGGCGTGAACGCCGCGATCGCCGCGTACTGCGAAATCGCGGGTGGGCACACCGTCATGTTCGACGCCAGGCGCTGCAGGGCACCCCTCAACCCGGCGGGTACCAGCATCCACCCCAGCCGCCAGCCCGTCATCGAGAAGTACTTGGACACCGACCCGACGACGACGGATTCCCGCGACGTCTCCCAGGCGCTCGTCATCGTCTGCCCGCCGTATCCGATGCCGTGGTAGATCTCGTCGGATATCAGGAGGGTGCCGTGGTCGTCGCACCACCGAGCGAGACCCGCCAATTCTTCGGGATCGATCACGGTTCCGGTGGGGTTGGCGGGACTCGCGACGATCAGACCGGCCGGGGCTTCGGGGAGCGCCTCGAGCATCGCGACCGTCGGCTGGAATCGGGTGTCGGCACCGCAATCGAGTTCGAAGACCTGGCAACCGAGGGCGGCGAGGGTATTGCGGTACGCCGGGTAACCCGGGCGAGCGACGACCACGGTGTCGCCCGCATCGAAAGCGGCGAGGAACAGCAACGTGAACGCTCCGGAGGAACCCGTGGTCACCACCACGTCCTCGGCGTCGACGTCGATACCGGACTTGGTGGAGTGGTACTCGGCGATCGCGTCGCGGAGTCCCAGGATTCCGAACGTCTCGGTGTAACCGAGCAGGTGTCCGTCGAGGACCTGCCGGGTGGCGCTCAGCACGGGCTTAGGCGCCGGGGTCGAAGGCTGCCCCGCTGCGAGAGTCAGCACGTCCCCGTGGGTCCGTTCGCGCTCGGCGGCGGCCTTCCACACGTCCATCACGTGGAAGGTCTGAATGTCGGATCGCTGAGATTCGGAGCGCACCCCTCGACGCTAGCGTGACACCGTCAACGCCCGGCCAACGCATCCCGTTGGGACTCGACCGTCTCGCGGACGGCAGCCACGACTGCAGCCACCTCGGGCCTGCGGAGCGATTCGGGACGCGCGACGAGCCAGTACGCGAGTGTCGCCTCCACCTGTCCGGGCAGCACGCGAACGAGGTCGTCGTGCCGGTCGGCCATGAAGCACGGCAACAGCCCGATCCCCGCGGCGGCGCGGGTGGCCTCCACATGGACGAACACGTTGGTCGAGGTCACCGACTCCCGCATCGACACGGTGAGCCGGCGCGCCAGGTCCAGTTCGTCGACCTGCAGCATCGAGTCGATGAAGTACACCAGGGAATGGTCGGCAAGTTCGACGACGGTCCGCGGAGTGCCCTTCCGCTCGAGATACGACCGCGACGCATACAGACCGAGGGTGTAATCGGCCAGCCAGACGGCCTCGGCGCGGTGCACCTGCGGTTTGCCCACGACCACCTCGATGTCGAGACCCGAACGGTGCTGTGAGGCCCGGCGTGTGACCGCGACAATCTCCACGGACACCTCGGGGTGCCGGCGGCGAATCAACGCGCCCGCGGGTGCTGCGATGTACGCACTGAACCCGTCCGTAGCCGACACCCGCACCACGCCCTTGAGGCCGTCACCGCCGCCTGGCTCGGCGACGAGGCCGTGCACAGCGGCTTCCACCCGCTCGGCCGCGGTCAGGGCCTGCTGTCCCAGTTCGGTGAGTTCCCATCCGCCGGCGGCCTTCACGAGGACACGACCACCGAGTGTCTTCTCGAGGTTGGTGATGCGCCGGGAGATGGTGGTGTGATTTACACCGAGGTCGTCGGCCGCGGTGTTGAAGCGGCCGGTGCGTCCCACCGCCAACAGCACGAGCAGGTCATCTGCGCTGGGCATGGACGTTTCGGAAGTCATGTCTGCATATTTGCACACGGGGGTTGCATCATGCGCCATTGTGTGCGCACAAATATGCATCAATACTCGGCAGACAACACCCGATGTGTCCCCAGTCACAGGACAGCAAGGAGCGGCAGATGAGCGTCGACGAGACACTACGCACGGAAGCGACCCCGCCGTCGGGGCTGAAGAAGGTGGTCGGCGCGTCGATGGCCGGCACCGTGGTCGAGTGGTACGAGTTCTTCCTCTACGGCACGGCGGCGACCCTGGTCTTCAGCAAGGTCTTCTTCGCGGCCGGAGACAACGAACTCGACGCCATCATCGCGGCCTTCGTCACCTACGCGGTCGGCTTCGTCGCCCGTCCGCTCGGCGGCATCGTCTTCGGCCACTTCGGTGACAAGTTCGGCCGCAAGCAGCTGCTGCAGTTCAGCCTCGTCCTCGTGGGCACCGCCACCTTCCTCATGGGCTGCCTGCCCACCTTCGCTCAAATCGGTTACTGGGCGCCGGCGTTACTCGTCACGCTTCGCTTCATCCAGGGCTTCGCGGTCGGTGGCGAATGGGGCGGCGCGGTGCTCCTCGTCGCCGAGCACAGCCCCAGCCGGTCGCGCGGGTTCTGGGCTTCCTGGCCGCAGGCCGGCGTTCCGGCCGGCAACTTGGTGGCCACCGTCGTACTGCTCATCCTGACGACGACCCTCCCGGACGCAGCCTTCCTGAGCTGGGGCTGGCGGGTGGCCTTCTGGCTCTCCGCCGTGATCGTCCTGGTCGGCTACTACATTCGCACCAAGGTGACCGATGCGCCGATCTTCCTCCAGGCCCAGAAGGATGCCGAGAAGATCAAGGAGACGTCGTTCAACGTCTTCGAGGTGGTCAAGCGTTACCCGCGCGGCGTGTTCACCGCGATGGGACTGCGCTTCGGCGAGAACGTCATGTACTACCTCGTCGTCACCTTTTCGATCACCTACCTCAAGGTGGTGGTCCACACCGACACCGCGCAGATCCTGTGGTGGATGCTGATCGCGCATGCGGTGCACTTCGCGGTGATCCCGCTGGTGGGACGGTTGTCCGACAGCATCGGCCGCCGCCCTGTTTACATGATCGGTGCCCTGACCGCGGGAACCTGGGGTTTCTTCGCCTTCCCGATGATGAACAGCGGCCACAACGCCGTCATTCTCGGCGCTATCGTCATCGGCCTGGTGTTCCACGCCTTCATGTACGCGGGCCAGCCCGCGATCATGGCGGAGATGTTCCCCACCCGGATGCGCTACTCGGGCGTCTCGCTCGGCTACCAGGTGACGTCGATCGTGGCCGGCTCCCTGGCCCCCATCATCGCGGCGAGCCTGTTGAACAGGTACCACTCCTCGGTCCCCATCGCGATCTACCTCGCGATCGCCTCGCTCGTCACCGTCGTCGCCGTCGTCGTCGCCAAGGAGACCAAGGGCATCTCCCTCGAATCGATCGACGCGGCCGACGCCCGTACCCTGGCCGCGGAGAAGGCCGGAGCGCCGGCATGACCGCCCGCGACCTCTCCGGCCGCACGGCCCTCGTCACCGGTGGCGCGAGCGGAATCGGTGCGGCGTGCGCGCGACACCTGGCCGCGCGTGGAGCACAGGTCACCGTCGCAGACCTCGACGATGTCGCGGCCAAGACGCTCGCCGAGGAGATCGACGGAAGAGCTTGGCACGTGGACCTTCTCGACACGGATCAGCTCGCCGATCTGCGCCTGGAGGCGGACATCCTCGTCAACAACGCCGGTATCCAGACCGTCAGCCCGATCGAGGAATTCCGCGTGGAGGACTTCCGCCGGATCCAAACACTGATGGTGGAGGCACCGTTCCTGCTCATCCGTGCCGCCCTGCCCCACATGTACGCGCAGGGATTCGGGCGGATAGTGAATGTGTCCTCCGTGCACGGACTTCGGGCTTCGGCATTCAAGGTGGCGTACGTGACGGCCAAACACGCGCTCGAGGGCATGTCCAAGGTGACCGCCCTCGAGGGTGGCCCGCACGGCGTGACCAGCAACTGCGTCAACCCCGGTTACGTGTCGACGCCGTTGGTGCAGAAGCAGATCGCCGATCAGGCACAGCTGCACGGCGTCAGTGAGGCCGACGTGGTCGAGAAGGTGCTGCTGACCGAGAGCGCGATCAAACGGCTGGTGGAACCGGCCGAGGTCGCCTCCCTCGTCGGATGGCTGGCCTCAGCGGACGCCGGCATGGTCACCGGCGCCTCGTACACCATCGACGGCGGGTGGACGGCGCGATAACCAACAGGCCCGGAAAAGGCGTGCACCCCTGAATGCTCAGGGGTGCACGCCTTTCAGTACTAAAACAGGAACAGGCCTACGGGATGGCGATACGCCCCTCGACTGCGGCCAGCCCGATGTCTTTGCGGAAGTGGCTGCCTGGCAGCTTGATTGCGGCGATCTTGGCGTAGGCGTCCTCGCGTGCTTCGCTGAGGTTCGCGCCGACCCCGACAACGCTGAGTACACGCCCGCCCGCCGACACAACCTGTCCGTCGACGAGCTTCGTGCCGGCATGGAGAACGCCCTCCCCGTCGGCGCCGCTGATCACGTCACCCGTGCGGGGCGTCGCCGGATAGTGCTCGGCCGCTACCACCACGGTGACCGCCGAACCGTCCTGCCATTCGAGCGGCGGAACCTGATCGAGCGTGCCGGTGGCCGCCGCGTTCAGCAGCTCACCCAGCGGACTCTTCAGCAGGGCGAGTACCGCCTGGGTCTCGGGGTCGCCGAAGCGGCAGTTGAACTCGACCACGGCGGGGCCATCTTTGCCGATCGCCAGACCGGCGTACAGCAGGCCGCTGAAAGAGCTGCCCCGGGCGACGAGCTCCGCCGCGACCGGCTTGACGACGTCGTCGACGATCTGCGTGACCATCTGCTCGGGCAGCCACGGCAGCGGGGTGTACGCGCCCATGCCGCCGGTGTTGGGTCCGGTGTCACCGTCGCCGACGCGCTTGTGGTCCTGGGCAGGGAGGAGCGGCACCACGGTGTCGCCGTCGACGACGCAGAACAGCGACACCTCGGGGCCGTCGAGGAACGATTCGAGGAGGACCGGGTGCCCGTTTTCGAGCAATTCGGCGGCGTGATCGCGGGCAGCGTCCCGGTCGGTGGTGACCACGACGCCCTTGCCTGCCGCGAGGCCGTCGTCCTTGACCACCCAGTTGGGTCCGAAGCGGTCGAGTGCTTCGTCCAGCTTGGCGGGAGAATCGACGATCTCACTGTGCGCGGTCTTCACACCGGCGGCGGCCATCACGTCCTTGGCGAACGCTTTGGACCCCTCGATGCGCGCGGCGTCGGCCGACGGGCCGAAGCAGGCGATTCCCGCAGCGCGGACGGCGTCCGCAACACCCAGCACCAGCGGGACCTCGGGGCCCACCACGACCAGGTCGGCTTCTACCTTCTTCGCGAGATCGGCGACTGCCTCCCCGGAGGCGATGTCGACAGAATGCTGCTCGGCGATCTTGGCGATCCCGGCGTTCCCGGGAGCGCACATCAGGGCAGTGACACCCGGATCACGAGCGAGGGCGAGGAGGAGGGCATGTTCACGGGCTCCGGAGCCGATAACGAGTACGCGCACGGTGTCAGCGTACGGGCCCCGGAATGCCACCGGTGAGGGTGGCCGGGTACACCCCCTGTGAGTACTTCTTAACAGCGGGCGGTTAAGAAGTACTCACGGGCGACGGCACTACCCTCCGCGACGGCGTGGGCGACTTTGCGCGGAACGAGTGCGTCGCCGATGACATGGACACGTGCGCCTTCCGGCGCGAGGAGCGACCAGTCGAGCGAGCGCCGCTCACCGGCAACGACTACCCGGTCGACGTCGAGACGCGCCTTCTCCCCCGACAGGGTGTTCTCGAACTCGACCGTGCTGTCGGAGACGCCTACCAGCGAGGACAGCACCTGCACGTCGACCGGTTTGCCCGAAAGCCGACGCAGATACTGGACGCGACTCTCCGGAGGAAGACCGGAGGCGAATGCCGGGGCAGGCGTCAGGACCGTCACGCGGTCGGCGCCCGCGGCGAGCGCCGCTTCGACCGAACTTGCCGCAGGCCACAGCCCGAATCCGTCGTCGACCACCACGACGTGGCAGGCGCCGCGCAGCAGCTCTCCTCCCCCGATCAGCGCCTGCGAGGAGAGCAGGGACTGCGCCCCTACCGCTTCCGCAGGAAAGGTCTCCACGGCACCGACGGCGACGACTACCTCGTCGAAATCCTCCAACTCCGTGGCGCATACCGCGTGGCCCAGGCGGATCGACACCCGCGGCATGGCGACCGAGTAGTAGTCGAGGAGGCGACGCCAACCGCTGCGGTTCGGCGCGTCCGCGGCTATCGCAAGCTGGCCACCTATCCGCTCTCGCTGTTCGAAGAGTGTGACGTCGTGGTCGGATGCGAGCCGCATCGCACACTCGAGCCCGGCGGGGCCGGCACCGACGACGGCGATTCGTCGCCGGATACTCGATCGACGCGTAGGACCCAGCGTCAACGGATGCGCGGGACGTGCGGACTCGCCCGGTGGTGCAAGGTCAGGATTGACCGAGCAGAGAAGGACAGGGTCGAATGCCCTGCAGTCCTCGTTGCACGACACACAGGGTCGGATCGACGCTTCCTGGCCGGTCAGTATCTTTCTGGGGAAATCAGGGTCCGCTATCAGCGGTCGTGCGACACCGACGAGGTCGGCTCCGGACTGCAGCGCTGCTTCGATGGATACACCGGTGCGAAAGGACTGCGACACCAGCAGCGGCGGCCGGGTGGCGGCCCGCAACCGTCCGACCTCACCGAGTAGCGGTGGGTCGGCGACAGCCATGTCGCGGACGTAGGTGGTGCGAACGCCGACCGTGGCGTTGACGTAGTCGAACTCGGAGAGATACGGCAGCACCTCGCAGAGCCCATCCACGCTCAGGCCGGCCTCGTCTTCGCCTTCGGCAGACACGCGAACACCCAGGACGACACCCGGGCAGGCGTCACGAATAGCGGACGCGATGCGGTCGAGGATGTGGACACGCCGAGCAACCGTTTCGGCGTCTGGGCCGAAGTTGGTGTTCGGTGAAAGGAATTGCGCCAGCAGATATCCGTGCGCTGCGTGCAGTTCGACGACCTGAAATCCGACGGACCACGCGTGAACAGCGGATACCCGAAAGGCGTCGACGATCCCGTCGACGTCGGCGCGAGAGAGGGCGCGTGGTCGCGTCGGTTCGCGAGGCGAGCGGACGTCGGTGGGTGCGACGGGATGGCTCCACACTTCGGCGCCGAGCGTTTCGCGCCCGAGGTGCACGAGCTGGCAGGCCGCTATGGCTCCCTCGTCGGTAATCGCCCGCGCCCGCGCCTCGAGTCCGGCGACGACTTCGGGACGCCAGGCCTCGGTGATGTTGCCGTTGCGATTGGTCGAGCCGGGTGCCACCACGGTGCCGCCGACGATGAGCATTCCGGCCCCGCCGGCCGCACGGCGGCGCCAGTAGTCTGCGTCTCCGGGTGACGGGATACCGCCGGCGACTGCTCCGGATGCGTGCGCCGTGCCGACCAGCCGGTTCTTCAACCGGAGCGAGCCGAGTTGCAGCGGCTGCGCCGCACGTAGTGTCGTCGTCACGCCAACCTCCTAAGCGAACTGGATTCACTTCACCTTAGCAGGTGATTGACATCACACGCCGACTTCCCTAGATTCAAACTGATATCAGTTCAATTCAGCGAGGGGCACTATGCCGTTAGTTCTCGTCCACCGCGCAGCAGCGGACGCCACCACAGTGCTCACGCAGGTTCGCGTTCCGCGAACCGCTTCCGGAAGGACCTTCATGCCATGAGAAGTGTGCCGATAAAGCTGATGGCCGTCGCGGTGGTCGCCGCTTTCGCCTCCGCCGCTTGCGGATCCGGTGGTTCCGGTGTCAATAGACCAGTGTCCGGCAGTTGGGACGACGTCGTTGCCGCAGCCAAAGGCGAAGGCAGTGTGCTGCTGTACTCGAGCCAACTCCCCGCCAACCTCGAAGCCCTCGAAGTGGCCTTCGAGCAGGAGTATCCCGAGATCTCCCTCGAGTATGTCCGGGGAACCGACGCCGACATCAACCCGAAGGTCGAGGTCGAGAATCAGACGAAGCGCGGCACCGCCGATGTGCACATGATGACCGACGCCGCGTGGATCGAAACAGCTGCCGCGTCGGGCACCTACTCGACCGACCTCATCGGCCCGGCATTCGATGCGCCGGACTACGAACCACAGTCGAGCATCATTTCGGACAAGTTCTTCCTGACGAGTGCGGCGGTCTTCGCACTCGGATGGAACACGACGGCGCTTCCGGGCGGGCTCCGGAAGCCGGCAGACCTCCTCGACCCGGCGTTGAAGGGCAAGATAGGTATCGTCAACCCATCGGGGATCGCCTCCTACGTCGATTTCTACCGCTTCTTCGAGAAGAACTTCGGTGCCAATTACCTTCAGAAGCTTGCGGAGCTGGAACCGCGGATCTACCCGAGTGCATTGGGGGTTGCTCAGGCCCTGACCTCCGGCGAGATTGTCGCAACCCCGGTCGTGCAACCTTTGGTGCGCGAGAAGGAATCGGGCGCACCGGTAGACTGGGCCCTGCCCTCACCCCCGTGGGGAACGCCTTGGTTCACGCACGCTCTTTCCGCGGCACCGCACCCGAATGCGGCTCAGGTGCTGGCGAATTTCATGGTCACTCCGGCCGGCCAGAAGGCATTGTCACTCGGTTACGCGAGCGCCCTCCCCAACATCGAAGGCAGCGTCGCACGAGCCCAGGACATCACTCTGCCCAATCCTTCCGATCTGACGCCCGAATCACTCACCGAATACCAATCCGACTGGGAACAGCGATTCATCCAGTGACTACCTACGACGCGCGACTGCGCGACACCTGCGCTCTCGTCACCGGTGCTGCACGAGGGATAGGCGCCGCAACCGCCAAACTCTTCCACGCCCACGGGGCAACGGTCTACCTGTGCGATGTCGACGACGACCTCGGCAACGGCGTTGCGGCGAAACTCGGTGCGCGGGCGCACTACCGGCACCTGGACGTCACCGAGGAGTCTCAGTGGAAGCGCGTGACCACCGAGATGGCAGATCGCGGGCATCCGATGCGGATCCTCGTCAATTCCGCAGGCGCCGCTTCCAAAGCCTCCATCATGGAGACTTCGCTCGCCGACCTGCGGCGCATGATCGACCTCAATCTCGTGGGCACCTTCCTCGGCCTGCAAGCCGCAGGCGCGGCGATGACCACCGGGGGCTCCGTCGTCAACCTCTCTTCGCTGCGTGGTGTTCTCGCGACTGCCGAGCTCGGTGCGTACGGTGCATCGAAGTTCGGTGTTCGCGCCCTGACCCGCGTTGCGGCGCTGGAGTTCGCGGAATCGAATATCCGGGTCAACGCGGTCTGCCCGGGCAGCATCGACACGGCAATCACCGCCGGCTCCGACTTCGCCGACGATGACATGGAGGCCTACGTGAAATCCATTCCGTTGCAACGACGGGGACTGCCACTGGAGGTGGCGAAGGCCATTCTATTCCTCGCGTGCGAGGACAGTAGTTACATCACCGGCTCCGATCTCATGATCGATGGCGGAACCTCCGCGGGCGCAAGGACCCCGAAGCGTTCGTCGCCGTGAGGCCCAGTTGCCCACAGCGTCTTGCACCGGGGTCACACCAGCGCTATCGTCAATTGAATTGAATTCACTTTACTTCCGGACCAAGTTCGGAAGCAGGCCGTCGAACTGACGCCATTTCCGACAAACCACTCGCAACCAAGCAGGTGCCAAGGTGACATCGCAATTCAGGGTTTCCAACCTGACCAAGACCTTCGGGTCGAACACCATCGTCGATCAACTAGACCTCGACATCGAGGACGGTGAGTTTCTCGTCCTCCTCGGACCGAGCGGTTGCGGAAAGACGACCACGCTCCGCTGCATCGCCGGCCTCGAAACACCCGAGGACGGGTCGATCACCTTCAAGGACCACACCGTCTTCGATGCGTCGACCCGGATCAACGTTCCAGCGTACAAACGCAATATCGGCATGGTCTTCCAGTCCTACGCGCTGTGGCCCAACATGACGGTGCGAGAGAATATCCGGTACCCGTTGAAGGTTCGGCGGATGAAGAGCGCTATCGCCGCCGGACAGGTCGAGACCGCAGCGGGCATGGTGGATTGCGGAGCCCTGCTCGACCGGTACCCGTCCCAACTCAGCGGAGGACAGCAACAGCGAGTGGCGGTGGCCCGCGGCTTGGTCGCCCAACCCGACCTGGTGCTGTTCGACGAACCGCTGAGCAATCTCGATGCACGCCTGCGCGACCAAGTCCGGTCTCAGATTCACCAGCTCCACCAACGTCTGGGCTTCACAGCCGTTTTCGTCACTCATGATCAGGCCGAGGCGTTTGCACTCGGTGACCGACTCGCCATCATGAAGGCCGGCAAGATCGAACAGTACGACACCCCGGAGCGGGTGTACGAGACCCCGTCCTCCGACTATGTCGCCGCGTTCATCGGGATGGCGAACCGACTCGAACTCTTCCGGCGGCACGAGGGGTGGACAACGCGGGCCGGGACGGCTATCGAACTCGACACCGCCGGCATCTCGGGCGAATACATCAGCGGCGATGCGGCTCTCGGAAGACTTCGGCCCGAAGACCTGACGCTGCACCGCTCACTCGACGAAGTCCGCCCGGATGATGTCGGCCTTACCGGCGAGCTCGTCACCTCGGAGTACGGGGGTCGTTATTTCGACGTGATGGTGAACGCCGGAGGTGAACGGTTGTACCTTCGCGCAGATGCCGTACGGCACGGGGCCTGGTTGCGCGGCGCCACCCCGGGGTCGCCCCTGGCAGTCAGCTTCTCCCCCACCAAGCTACGTGTGTTTCCGCACCCGGACAGGCACGTGGACCCCAACATTCCCGTGCTCGCCCAGGCCGTCGCCGGATCGGAGGCGTGATGGCTACGGTTGCTGTGCGCGCCGGGGCACGTCCGATCGTTCTGGGTACGGTGTGGCGTAGCCGGCTCGGGTACGCCGCCCTGCTGGCGGTTCTGGCGTATCTCGTCGTTCTGCCGCTCTTCCGATTGCAGTCGCTGGCGTTCGAGGACGGCGCTCGCGGGTTTCAAGCGCAGTACGGCCGGTACGACATCGGCCAGACCATCAGGACGACCATCGCCCTCGCGGTCTCGTCACTCGCCATCGCAATGGTTTTGGGAACGGTACTCGCGTTCGCGGCGAGCAGGCTGCCACGCCGGCTGAGCTTTCTCAGAATCGTTCCCATCCTGCCCATCGTGATGCCCGCGGTAGCCAACGTGGTCGGGTGGGCATTTCTCCTCTCCCCCGGGCCCGGGTACCTGAACGCACTACTGCGCAAGCTTCCCTGGTGGAACCACGTGAACTCTGGGCCCGTCGACATTTACAGCACACCGTGGATCATCATTCTCACGGGTTTCGGACTCACTTCCTTCGTCTACCTTTTCGTCAGCGCGGGAATGCAGAACATCAGTTCCGAGCACCTCGAGGCGGCCCAGATCAGCGGATCGTCGACGCTCGGGGTGTTCTTCCGGGTAGTTCTCCCGCTACTGCGCCCCTCGCTGGTCTATGGCGGCGGAATTGCGCTGCTGCTCGGTCTCGGCCAGTTCACCGGTCCTCTCCTACTGGGACAGAACACTGGTGTGAAGGTGCTCACCACCGAGATGTATCGGCGGGTGTCGGAGTCGCCGGCGGACTTCGCCGCCGCAGCCGCGGCTGGCTCGCCGCTCGTCATCTTCGGTGTCGTCGTCGTGCTGGCGCAGAAGATGCTCCTCGGCAATCAGTCACGCTTCGTCACTCACGGCGGAAAAGCGTTCGCTCCCGACACCGGCCGCTCGGCCTGGGCCGCCGTGTGCATTTCGGTCTATGCGATGCTCGCACTCGTCGTCCCGCTGATCGGACTCGTCATCGTGGCGGTGTCGCCCTATTGGTCGGAGACACTGTCCTGGAATCTGTTCACACTCGACAACTTCCGGGCACTGTTCCAGACGGCCAGCATCGTCGACTCCGTGTACACGAGTCTCCTCACCTCCGTGGTGGCGGTCGCCATCTGCGTGCCGATCGGCTACCTTACCGCCACGCTGCTCGTGCGTGGCCGCAAACACAGGGTGCTGGGAACCATCGGTGACGTCATCACCGCTCTCCCCCTGGGTATTCCCGCGGTGATCTTCGGCGTCGGATTCCTGCTCACCTACACCCAGCCTCCGCTGATCCTCTACGGGACCAAAGCGGTCATCATCCTCGTCTACGTCGTACTGATGGTGCCCTTCGCCACCCGAATGCAGATGACGGCCATGCTGTCGCTCGGAGAGACCTACGCCGAGGCGTCGGCGACAAGCGGTGCGAGCCCGTTAGTCACGAACGTCCGGGTGATTCTGCCGCTGATGAGGCCGGCCGTGCTCAGCTCCGTCGCGTTGATGTTCATCCTGCTGACCCACGAGTTCGCCGCCTCTCTGCTCGTCCGCGCCGCCACGACACAGGTGATGGGTACGCTTCTGTTCGACCTGTGGGAGAACGGGTCCTACCCGCTGGTGGCCGCAATGGCCCTGCTCATGACGGCCGTGACCAGCATCGGTGTCGTGATCGCGATGCTCGTCGGCGGACGAAACGTTCTGAGCAACCTCTGATGGCGACCGTATTCCTCCGGATTCGAACAAGTGACAAGGAGTCACGATGAGCGTCGGCCCTGACCGGCTTCGCAACAAGGTCGTCCTGGTGACGGGAGCGACCGGTGGTATCGGCGCGGAGATCGTCCGCAGGCTCGCCGAGGAAGGCGCCCACGTCGTGGCCACCGATCTCGAGAAACCGGTCTGCACGGACTTACTCGACACTCTCGCCCAGCCCGAACGTCATGCCGCGCACGCCTTGGACGTCTCCTCCGAGGAACAGTGGGAGGCCGTCATCGCGGCGACCGAGGAGACGTTCGGCGCATTACACGCCCTGGTCAACAATGCGGCCATCGGCAGCGTTGCCACCGCGCAGGACGAAACGCGGTCCCACTGGGATCGGGTGATCGGGATCGGCCAGACCGGCACGTGGCTGGGCATGAAACATGCCGGCCCGCTGATCGAGCGGAGCGGCGGCGGTTCGATCGTGAACATGTGCTCGATACTCGGCACCGTGGGCGGTGTGGGTAACAGCGTCGCCTACGCAGCCGCCAAGGGCGCCGTCCGCACGATGACCAAGAACGCCGCCCTGCATTGGGCGAAAGCGGGAGTACGGGTCAATTCGCTGCACCCGGGGTTCATCGGTACGGCCCCATTGCTCGAGCGTTGGGAGGGCAGCGAGCGTCACCGCCAGATGCTGGCCGGCACCCCGATGGGTCGACTCGGCCGCGGTGAAGAAATCGCGGCCGCAGTTGCCTTCCTGGCCGGCGATGACTCCACGTTCGTCACCGGCTCGGAGATCTACGCAGACGGCGGGTGGACGGCGGCCTGAGCGAAGCAGAAGAACATGGCCCCCGCGTGATGCGTGGGCCATGTTCTTCTGTGTAGCCGCTGGAGCATCAGCGTAGGCGGCACAGCGTCTTTCCGACGGTGCGGCCCTGCAGCATCGCGACGATGGCGTCCGGCGCCGACCCGAGGCCTTCGAACACCGTCTCCTCGACAACGAGGCGACCGTCGCGGAGGTAGCTCCCGACCTCGGCCCGCATGTCGCCGAGCAGATGGTCGTACGCTCCGGCCCGGAAACCCTGCACCGTCAGGTTTTTCGCAACGATCTGAAAGAGATTGCCCGGACTCGGTGCCGCAGTGTCCGCGTCATAGGAGGCGACGGCGCCCGCCATGGCCACCCGGCCGCCTGGCCGGAGGTGATGCAGGGCGGCCTCGAGATGCGTTCCACCCACGTTGTCGAAATATAGGTCGATGCCGTCGGGTGCCGCGCTCGCGAGCGCTCCGGCCAGGTCCGGGCTGTGGTAGTCGAATGCGGCATCGAGTTTCAGTTCGTCCAGTAGGAACCTGACCTTCTCGCCGGAACCAGTGCTGCCGACCACGTGGTGACCTCGGAGCTTCGCAATCTGCGCGGCGAGACTGCCGACCGCACCCGCGGCCGACGAGATCCATACGACGTCTCCGCTCGTGAGTCCACCGATGCACTGCAATCCCACGTACGCCGTGAGCCCGGAACTGCCCAGCGCTCCGAGATAGGACTGCGGCGGGTGCACACTCGTGTCGAGGCGTGTCACGCCACCGGCCCCGGCCAAGGTTTCGCTGCCCTGCCGGACCACCGCGAACTCGCGAAAACCTTTGATGTGCAGAACCGTGTCGCCCTTCTCGAAGCCCGGGTCACGGGACTCGAGTACCTCACCGACAGCCAACCCGGTCAGCGTCTCCCCGATGCGGAACGGTGGGAGGTAGCCCGCGGGGCCCGTGGAGCCGAGACGCATCCTGACAGACGGGTCTATCGACGACCACGAGTTACGCACGAGAATGTCGCCGGGCATCAGTTCTTCGGGAACCGTCACCAGGTCGAGGTGGAAGTCCGACGGGCGGACCTTCCCCTGGGGATGGCGCGCCAGTTTCAGCTCATGACTCTGCATGGGATCCTTCCGCACTCAGGCGACGGAGAAGACGTCGCTGTCGTCTCGTCTTCGAACTGCGAGCCGGCCGCGATCGACCAGGGTATCGAGGTGGGCGAGGGTCTCACAGGTGGCGATCATTTTATTGAACGGGTCGAGCGTGGAGAACGGCTTCTCGCGTCGGGTCCACATGACCGCGTCTGCGACGGCCGTCGCGGTCGCAGGCCCCAGCGACACCAGCGCGTTCTGCATAGCCATGAATCGTCGGTCATGATGTGCGAGTAGCTCTTCGACTCGGACATGCACGCTCGGTGTCGGATCTCCGTGCGCCGGCAGGAGTTGCGCATCGGGGCGGTCGAGCATTCGGGACAGCGAGTCGAGGTAGCGCCCCAGGGGCAGGTCCCACTCGCCGAGTTCGAATCCGATCGACGGAGTGATCGAGGGTAGGACGTGGTCTCCGCTGAAAAGCAGGCCGCGCTGGGTATCGTGAAAGACGATGTGTCCCTTGGTGTGACCCGGAGTGTGTACTACGTCGATCGCGTGCTGCCCGATCCGAAGCGGACCCGCGTCGAGCCAATGGTCGGGCTCTTCCCAGTCCGACAGGTAGAACGGTTCCGCCGCGGTCAGAATCTCGACAGTGTCTGCCAGGACGGGGGCTCCGGCGCGGCGGAGCTCGTGCAGCGAATCCGTCGGAACGTTGCTGCCGAGAGCACTGACGGCCGCCAGTCCGTCCGCCTCGGCAGCACCGAGGTGGACGCGTGAGCCGTGGCGGCGGCGGAGTTCGACGGCGAATGTGTAGTGATCGCGGTGCACGTGGGTGACGTAGATGTCGTGAATCTGCGCGGTGGTGCGGCCGATCCGGCGCAGTGCGTGCTCCATCTCCTCGAAGGTGTTGTCGACGCGCCATCCGCCGTCGACGAGCGCCAGGCCGTCCGGGGTCTCGAGGGCGTAGACGTTCACCGCACCGAGACCGTCGTCAGGCATCTGAAGGGGCACTCGATGCACACCGGGCGCCACCTCGTAACAGCCCGGCTCCATCCAGGGAGCCCTCACGATGTGCCGCTGCCCATTTCGACCATCGTCTTCTCCTCGCCCATGACGAGGATGCGCTTGCCACGCATCTGACCGACGTTGTCTACGGCGGCTTGCCATTGCGGGCTGGCGAGCGCGGCATCGAGGTCCTCACGGGAGTCGAAACTCAGAATCGAGACGCCGTCCCATTCCCGCGACCTGTCGTCCATCGCGTCGAGCACTTCGGTGTGCTGCCAGCGCCGCAGGCCCGGGAGCGGGTAGGTCACATCGGCGTGTTCGCCGCGCCACCACTGAATGAACTGTTCATGACTCCAGTCGTGCGGACGGGCGGCCAAGACGATCAAGTTGTACATCATCACTCCATAACTGACCTGAATTAAGTTCACTTGCGGTCGGTATGCGAAAGCCCCTCCGCTCATGCGTGCGTTATGCGCGGACGATGCGCAGAGTGGCGTCGCGAACTTGTCGGTTGAGCTGGTCGAGACTCATGTCGCCGTCGGGCCGATACCAACGCCAGACGCTGACGACGAGCCCGAGGACCAGTCGGGCCATCAAACGTGGATCCGCGTCGGCGAAGACCCCGGCACCCATCCCTTTCGCGATGAGGAAAGACCACTCTTCTTCGATCGAGTTCACCAGTGCACGGGAAGTCTGGCGCTCCGCTTCTTCCTTCTCGGATTGACGGGGGGTGGCGAGGAGATCCATGTGGCTGTGCAGGATGCGTCGCTGCAGGGCATCCCGGGGGGTCGCTTCCAGGGCACTCGTGACGGCGGCCCCCAACGCCTCCACCGGATCGTCGATGCCCTCGATCGCAGCAGCGAATCGCTCGAGGGACTCCGCCAGTTCGAGACGCATGATGGTCAGCAGGCAGTGACCCTTGGACTCGAAATAGTGGTAGAGCGCCGTCTGGCCGATACCGACCTCGTCGGCGATCGACGCCCACTTGGTGTGCTCGAAGCCCACTGCGCCGAAGCGTTCGATCGCGGCCGTGAGGATGAGCCCGCGCTTGGAACGCGGACCATCGCGGAGCGTCATGGCTTCTACGGACACGGGATCCCCATCCATCTGTTGTCGGTCGGTACCGGTAAGACTACCTGAACTGAGGTCAAGTCGGGCCGGATTCAGGGGCTCACGGTACCGGCGAGCAGACGTGTGGCAAGGTCCACCGCATCCGGCCGAGACAGTTTCCCCACCCTGTTCTGCGGCAAATCGTCGATCGCGAAGACGAACTCCGGCCACTTGAACTTCGGAAACCCGATGGCGTCGAGGTGCGCGGTCACCTCGGCGAGGGTGATCGGGGCACCCATGCTCACCACCAGGGCGGCGGCGCGTTCACCGAGCAGCTCGTCCGGGACCGGCACCACGCACACCTGCGACACGGTCGGAATGCGCGCGACGGCTGCCTCGACCTCGTTGATGTCGATGTTGCGGCCGCCACGGATGATGATCTGCTTCTGCCGTCCCATCACCCGGATGCTTCCGTCCTCGGCGACTTCGACGAGGTCGCCGGTGAGCAAGAATCCGTCCGCGGTGAGTTCGGGCGGTGCCGGAACACCTGCCCGCGCATAGCCGACGAACAGGGAGGGACCCTTGACCTGTGCATCGCCCACCCGCCCGGCCGGAAGGGGAACGCCAGAATTGTCCACCGCTCGGACGACGGTGCCGGGGAAGGGACGACCGTCCCGCCCCAGGCGCACGGCCGGCTCGTCCGAGGGCAGCGGGGTGGTATGCCCGAGGCACTCGGACATACCGAACACCCGCAGGAACGTCGTGCCTAGAGTTCGCTCGGCGCGACCGAGTGCACCGGCGTCCATCGGCCCGCCGCCGACGGTCATCGCTTTCAGCGAGGTAAGCGCACCCGTAGCGTCCGGCGCGACGGCCAGCTGGAGCGCCATGGTGGGGACAAGCATCGTCCACGCAACCTGGTGTTCCCGGATGACCGTAAGCGCGGCAGCAGGTTTCCAGCCGTCCATACAGACCATCGGCGCGCCGAGCATCGCGGGGAGGTAGAGACCGAAGCAGAATGCGGCCACCGACGAGAGCGGGACGAACGCGGCAACCGGATCCCCGGGTTCGAGGCCGACCGCGTCGATGGTGCACCGGCCTGCGTAGCGGATCGCTGATTCCGACTGCACCACGCATTTGGGATGTCCGGTCGACCCGGACGTCATCGCAATCGCGATCCCGCCGTTCCATCGCTCGACATCGCTGACCGGCGATCGCGACCAGCGCACCGACCAGCCGCCCAGCGCGCTCGCCTCGTCACCGAAGCGGTCGTCCGGTACACCCCAGTGCGCAAGGGACTCCTTGTCGGCGATCACCACATCGGGTGCGATGTCGTGCAGGGCCACGGCGAACTCCGACGGGCCGGCATGCCTGCTGAACACGGCGACGACACCGCCCCGCATCCCGACCGCAAGTGCCGCGGTCAGGGTCCGCCAGCTGTTGTCCGCCTGCACGAGCACGGTGGGCGATCCCCCGGGGCCGGCGTCCAACAGTGCGGCGAGCTCGGTCGCCGCCGCAACGATGCCGGCACGAGTCCACCCACCCGACGCATCGACGACCGCGACCTCGTCCGGCGCACTCTCTGCACGAGCAACGAATTCACGCGCCAGCTCCCACATCACGCAGCCTCCTCTTGGTTACTGAATCACAATTGTTTCGGTGTTGACACACATTGTCGGTGGTCACGGCACGAGGACGGCGCGCCCGCGGATCGCCCCGCGGCGCAGCCGGTCGTATGTGTCGAGGGCGTCGTCCAAGCGGTATGCGGTCGACTCGACGCTCAGCAGCCCTCGATGCGCAAGATCGACTACCGCCTCGAGGTCCGCGCGCGTTCCCCAGAACGGGGCGCTGACCTGCCAGCCGTTGGGTAGTCCGAGATCCTTGCCGACTGTGAGCCGGCCTCCCCCGCTGCCCACGACCACCAGGCGGGCACCGGGTCCGAGCAACTGCACTGCCGCCTTCGTGGTGGCCTCCGAGCCCACGAAGTCGAAGACGACGTCGGCGCCGGTCGACTGCGGAATCCGAGCGGTGTCGGCGAATGCCGCGTCGGCTCCCAACCGCATCGCAAACGCGCGGGATTCCGGTCGCGGATCGACGGCGAACACGGTGCCGCCGCCGAGAGCGCGGAGAATTTGGACGGCGAGGTGGCCCAGTCCCCCGACGCCGACCACGACGGCTACGGAGTTGCCGTCGACGAGATCACTGTTCGTACGTATCGCGTGGTAGGCCGTCAGGGCGGCATCGGCGAGCGGGGCGGCACTCTCCGGAGCAAGCCCCCCGGCGCGTACCACGAACCGTTCCGTGGGAACGATCATGGCCTCGGCCAGGCCGCCGTCGTAGCCGAGACCGTTGCCGATCGCGGGAAGCCGGCCGTCGGCCCGCCGACGCAGTTCGTGACAGTAGTTCTCTCTGCCTCGTCTGCAGTTGCGGCAGTCGCCGCAGGACCACACGCCATGGACCACTACGGACTCGCCGACCCACGAACTGTCGGCGGCGGGGCCCACACCGACAACGGTTCCGGCCACCTCGTGCCCGAGTGTGAGCGGCAGCGGGTAGTCGAAGACACCGGCGGGTGCGTCCATGACGTGCAGGTCGGATCGGCAGAGCCCGGCCGCCCGGACTTCGAGCAGCAGTTCGGCTCCCTGGGGTTCGGGGACCCGGACGGGCAGGACCTGCGCGGGTTCACCCCACCCGGTCAAGCGCACGGCTTTCATCGTCTCGATGGTCACCTTCCTCACCTACCTGGCTGCCCAACCGCCGTCGACGACGAGGGTCTGTCCGGTGACATACGAAGACGCGTCCGATGCGAGGAACAGCACGGCACCGTCCACTTCGCCCGCGCGGCCACCGCGGCCGAGCATCGTGTTGCGACGCACCCAGTCGGCTGAACGCTGGTTGCTGAACAATCCGTCGGTCATCTCGGTATCGAACCATCCGGGCACGACGGCGTTGACACGGACGCCCCGCCTGCCCCACTGACCCGCGAGCTCGCGGGTCAGACCGAGGATGCCCGCCTTCGAGGCTGCGTAGCTCGCGCCGCCGATGGGTGCTGTGGACACCAACCCGATGACCGAGGAGATATTGATGATCGAGATCCCCGCGTCGTCCGGAACCCCCGACGTGGCATAGGTGGCGAGATGGAATCCCGCTGCGAGATTGACATCGAGAATCGACGAGAACCCGTCGGCGGTTTCGTCCTCCGCGTTGGGCGGTCCGGGCTTTCCGGCGTTGTTGACGAGGACGTCGACGTGGCCGGTTCGTTCGCGGGCGCGGTCGACGAGCCGGCGCCGGTCGGCGTCGACGGTGATGTCGCATTCGACCGGGACCACGGTGTCGACCTCCTCCGCCAGCGCGGCGAGCCGATCGACTCGGCGGGCTGCGGCAAAGACCGTCGCGCCTGCCGACGCCAGTGTCCGCGCGAATCCCATTCCCAATCCGGACGACGCACCCGTGACGACGGCGACGCGACCGCTCAGCTCGAACAGCTCGGGTACCTGCATGTGTTGGCTCCTACTCGTGTTCGTGCACCCGCGTCAGTAGACGGCGGTGCGCCCGCCGTCGACCGGGATGATCGCGCCCGTGGTGTATCCGGCACGGTCACCGGCCAGATGCACGACGAGGCCGGCGATTTCATCCGGACGTCCCAGCCGTCCCGCCGGAAGCCGATCGACGATCTTCCCGATGAACTCGTCGTCCCATTCGGCCGCCATGTCGGTCGCGAATCCGCCCGGCATGATGCAGTTCACTCGCACCTGGGGCGCGTATTCCTGGGCGAAGGCCATCGTCAGCGCGTTGAGGCCGTTCTTCGACGCCGCATACATCGCCTCCGGCGGGCTGGGCCGCAGCGCTCCGATACTCGAGATATTGATGATCGAACCGCCCCCGGCCGCACTCATCCTGGCACCGGCCACCGCCATCAGCCGGAACGGGCCCTTCAGGTTGACCTCGATCGTCTTGTCGAAGAGCGACTCGGAGACCGACTCGAGGTTCGGCGACAGAGGCGCGATACCGGCGTTGTTCACGACGACGTCGAGGCTTCCGAACTGGTCGAGAATGTGATCGACAGCAAGTTCGATCGCATCCCACTTTCCGACGTGCAGCGCGAGCGGTTCGGCGATTCCACCGGTTTCCCTCGCGATCGCGCGGGCCGCGGAGATGCACGCCTCCTCCTTGCGGCTCGACACGATCACGGTGGCGCCCGCGGCGGCCAACCCCGTGGCGATGGCGTATCCGAGCCCCCGGGTGGCACCCGTGACGAGCGCGACCTTCCCCTTCAACTCTGCGGTCGTGTTCATGCGTACTTCTTCAGTTCGAGGCGCGCGATCGTGCGCAGATGGACTTCGTTCGGGCCGTCGGCGATCTGCAGTGCCCTCGTGATTGCATACAGCCGGGCCAGGACGGTGTCGTCACTCACCCCTGCGGCGCCGTGCGCCTGCACGGCGCGGTCGACCACCCGATGGGCAATCTCCATGGCGGCAACCTTGATCGCCGCGACTTCCGAACGGGCAGCGGCGTTGCCGCGGGTGTCCATCAGCCACGACGACTTCAGGACCAGCAGTCGAATCTGATCGATCTCCATCCGGCTACGGGCAATCCACTCGCGCACCACACCGCGGTCGGCGAGCGGTGCGCCGAATGCGGTGCGCTGCAGCACTCGTCGACACATCAGCTCGAGGGCCCGTTCCGCCATGCCGATCGCCCGCATCGCGTAGTGCATCCGTCCCGGCCCCAGCCGCCCCTGCGCAATCGCGAACCCGTCGCCTTCGGCGCCGAGCATGTGGTCGGCGGGCACCCGTACGTCGGTGAACTGAACCTCACCGTGGCCGAGCCGGTCGTGGTAGCCGAACATGGGCAGATCACGGAGCACCTCGATGCCGGGGGCATCCGCGGGCACCAGAATCATGCTCTGCTGCCGGTACGTCGGAGCCTCGGACTCGGACTTGCCCATGAAGATGACAAGCTTGCAGTCGGGGTCGAGAATGCCCGAGGTGTACCACTTCCGGCCGTTCAGGACGTACTCGTCGCCCTCGCGGCGGATGGTCGAGGTGATGTTCGTGGCATCCGAACTCGCCACGTCCGGCTCCGTCATCGCGAATGCCGACCTGATCGTGCAGTCGAGGAGCGGCTGGAGCCAGCGCGCCTGCTGCTGCGGGGTGCCGTACATGGCGAGGATTTCCATGTTGCCGGTGTCGGGCGCCGAGCAGTTGATGGCTTCGTTGCCGATCACCGACCGGCCGACCATTTCGGCAAGGGGCGCGTATTCGAGGTTGGTGAGCCCGGCACCCCACTCACCGTGCGTCATGAAGAGATTCCACAACCCGAGCTCGCGGGCCTTCTCCTGTAGGTCCAGCATGACCTTCGGCTGCTCGTGGGGATTGTCGTTCGACCTGATCTGCTCGTCGTACACGGCCTCGGCCGGATAGACGTGCTCTTCCATGAAAATCCGCAGCTGCTCGAGCAGTCGCTCGGTGCGTGCGGAGTATCCGAAGTCCACGTGTCGTCCTTTTCTGATCAGGCGAGTAGCGCAGTGCCACTGCGAATGAGCTGTGAGATGGTGTCGGGCAGCCGTTCCTGGTCGGGGTCGTGGTGGCGGCCCTCGCGGTGCCGGCGCAGGTTGTGGCCCATGATCGCCGCCATTTTCAGACGGCCGAGTGCGTTGAACCAGTTCATGTCCGGCAGTGCCGGGTCGTCCCTGGTGTAGAGGTCGATCAGTTCATCCTCGGACGGCAGATCGGGCACGGCGCGCCCCACACCGGGAAAGTTCGCCCCGTCGGCGAAGACGAGGAACCAGCCCAATTCGACCCGTGGATCACCCAGGCTCCAGATCTCCCAGTCGATCAACGCCGCCGGCTCCGTGTCACGCGCGATGATGTTGCCCAGCCGGTAGTCGCCGTGCACCAGCGTCGGTGCGAGCGCCTCAGGGAGATCGTCGGCGAGCAGACGGAGCAACTCGTCGCCCCCACTGACGAGTTCGGGCGGAACAGCGTCCAGGGTGCGTTGCCACCGCGCCAACTCCGCGCCGGGTGACAACGGATCTCCGGCTGCCGGGATCGTGTCGATGGGCACCGCGTGCAGCAGCGGCAGTACCTGCGCGGCGCGGCGCATCCGCGCGGCCGCAACGGCCGGTTCGACCGCCGGCGTATCGAGTACAGGTTCGAGGGATTCCCCGGCAACGTACTCCATCGCGAACCACGCCGGTCCGGTCTCGTCGACGGCGACGATGCGGGGCACGGGAACCTCTGTGGCCCCGAGTGTTTGCATGATTCTCGCCTGGCGCACCATGTCGTGTCGACCGATGGGACGTTGGCCTTCGGGAACGGCCTTGACCACGAGGTCGCCGTCACCGGTCCGGACTTTGTAGGTCAGCCCGGAGTGCCCTCCGAGTAGCGGCTCGAGTGGGCCTACGTCCAGGCCCGGGGTCTGCTCGCGCAACCGTTGCGCCACACGGTCGTCGAGGGTGATTGTCGCACTCATGGGCGGGGCTCCCTCGGCAGGCCGAGCACGCGCTCGGCGAGGATGTTGCGCTGGATCTCGTCGGTGCCGCCGGCGATGCGGTATCCGGGCGCGCCGAGCACGTGCTCGGTCCACGCAAACGTGCCCCACTCGCCCGAGTCTGCGATCAGGTCGCGGCCCAGCAACAGCCGGACCACTTCCGAAGTTCGCGCCATGGTGTCGGTGGCGAGCAACTTCCCCACCGAGGCCTCCGGGCCGGGATCCTTGTCCGCGACCACGGCGGCGGCTACCCGCATTCCGGTCACCCGCTGGACGTAGCTGCGCGTCACCAGATCCGCGACTGTGTCACGTTCGATCTCGGACAGTTCACGACCCAGGTTACGGGCGAGTTCCACAGCCTGATCCGCGTTGGCAAGGCCGAGATTCCCGGCGTCGAGACGCTCGGCTGCCAGCACGGTCAAGGCGACCGGCCAGCCCTGTCCCACCGGCCCCAGCCGGTAGTCGTCGGACAGTTCGACGCCGTCGAGGTAGACCTCGTTGAAGGAGCTGCCCCCGGTCATCTGGCGGATCGGCCGGACGGTGACACCGGGAGCATCCATCGGGACCAAGAAGACGGTGAGGCCCGCATGTTTGGGTGCGTCGGGGTCGGTGCGGCATACCGCGACCCCGACGTCGGCGACCCGGGCGCCCGACGTCCAGACCTTGTGTCCGGTGATCGTCCACCGGCCATCCCGTTCGACTGCCCTCGTCCGGACCGCTGCCAGGTCGGATCCCGCTTCGGTTTCGGAAAACAGCTGACAGGCAATGATATCGGTACGCAACATCGCCCGCACGTACCGCTCGCACTGTCCGGGCGTTCCCCACTGGGCAATGGCAGGAGCGACCAGTTGCTGTGTCACCGAGAACATTTCGGTTCGTCGCGGCACGTCGAACGCGTTCTCTTCCCGCCGGAATGCAAGCACATAGGACATCGGCAGCGCCCGTCCGCCGTACTCGACCGGCCAGTTCATCGAACCCCACCCGGCGTCGAATTTCGTCTGTTCGTAGGCGCGGATATGGTCGGTCTCGTCGCGCTCCTGCTCCTCGGTCCAATTCTCGAAGACGGCGACCGAGTCGGAACCCACTCCCCATTTGATCTGGGTACGCGGCTCGGCGACCGTCCGCAGCCACGCTCGTGCGTCGTCCACGAACTGGTCCACATCGGGCATCGTTGCTTGGTTCATGGCTCTTCCTCAGACTGACAGGACGGTACAGGCGCTGATCCCGGGCGCACCGTAGACATGGGTGAATCCGATGCGCGGCCCTCCCGGGACCTGCCGGGCACCGGCCTCTCCGCGCAGTTGCGTGACGATCTCGTGTATCTGCCGGAGGCCGGATGCGCCGATCGGTTCCCCGTTGGCGATGCAGCCACCGTCGGTGTTGATAGGGATCCGCCCGCCGATCTCCGTCTCGCCCGCGGCGATCAGCTTTTCCTGTTCGCCGTGATCGCAGAACCCGCATTCGGCCATGTGCATGATCTCGGCGCCGCTTTCCGTGTCCTGGAGTTGCGCCACATCCACGTCGGACGGGCCGAGTCCGGCCTGCTCGAACGCGGTGGTGGCGGTGGACGTGCTCACGCTCGGCGGGGTTCCCTCGCCCTGTATCGCCGGACCGAACACCTCGAAGGAGCCGAACCGGCGGGTGCCTGCCGCAATGCCCCGCAGTTGTACGGGCCTTCCGCCGAGGCGCCGGACGGCAGCCTCACTCGCCACCACCACGGCCGCCCCGCCTTCGCCGGGTGAGCAGAACATGTACCGCGTCAGGGGGTCGTTGACCATGTCGGCGGCGGCGATCGCCTCGGCGGAAAGGGGTTCACGCCGCCAGGCATTCGGGTTCAGCGAGCCGTTGCGATATGCCTTCTCCGCCACGGCGGCCAGAGTGGGTGCGCTGATCCCGTGCTCGCGCATGTACCGCGCGATCTTGATGCCGAAGAACTGGGTGGTGACCATGAGACCTGCCTCGCCGTAGCCGGCGGGCAGGCCCCAGTCCTCCGGCGCCGGGTCGAAGGCGCCGCGCGGGTGTTTGTCGAAGCCGACCGCAAGTGCGATGTCGGCGGCGCCCGCGCGGATCGCGTTGACCGCCGACACCAGGGCGCTACCACCGGTCGCGCATCCGTTCTTCACGTTGATGAAGGGGATTCCGGTGAGCCCCAGCTCGGCCACCAGGGTGTCGGCGAGCCCGGAACCATCGCTGCCACCGAATGCCACCTGAATATCGGTCCACGCGATACCGGCGTCGGACAGGGCGGACGCGATCGCGTCCAGGGCAAGGCCGCGCCCGGTCTTGTCCGGCTGACGCCCGAATTTCGAGAGTCCGGCCCCGATGATCGACACAGTGGACATCAGCGGGTCTCCTTCAGATAGGCGTCGGTGGCGAACCGGGGCACCGGCACCGTGGCGACCAAGGTCACCGGTGCCCCGTCGTCCAACTCGTCGAAGTCGTGGCAGTCGAGCACGGCTTCAATCCTGATTCCGTCGGGGAGTTCGACGTATCCGACCGCGTACGGCGAGAACCCTTCCGGCGGCGGGACATACGGCGGAGATTTCGGGGCGAAACGCTGAACCGTGTACGCCCAGACCGTTCCGCGTGCACTCACGGTGAACGGTGACATTGCCGTCCCGGCGCATCTCGAGCACACACCGGTGACCGGGAACGCGACAGTCGAGCAGTGGGAGCAGCGGCTTGCTTCGAGCGCCGGTGCGGTGTGTGTCTCGCCCATCCTCATCCTCTCCCTCGGAATTCGTTGTCGGGCTCGATCAGCGACCGACCCACTTCGGCTCACGCTTTTCGAGGAAAGCGTTCACGCCTTCCCGTGCGTCCTCCGACTGCAGCGCGTTGCCGACGGCGAGGTGCTCCATCACCATGAGCGACTGGATGTCCGCGTCGAGACCGCGGTCGATGCACATCTTGGTGAGCTTCATCATGAACGGGCTCTTGTCGACGATCGGGGCGATGAACTCGGCGAGAAGCTTGTCCAGATCCTCGGCCGGCGCCGAGGCGTTGATCAGGTCGAAGTCCTCGGCCTCCTTACCGGTGAGGAGCTTGCCGGTGAGCATGAGCTCCTTCGTCTTGCGAACGCCGATCATCCGCGGCAGCCGGTAGATCGGGCCCGCCCCACCAAACAGCGCACGGCGGATGTGGAAGTCGCCGATTCGGGCGTCCTCGGCGGCGATCGCGAAGTCACAGGAGATCATCAGCTCGAAACCGCCTGCGGTGACGAAGCCTTCGAGGACCGCGACGGACGGGGTGTTCATCGAGTACAGGCGGTCGCACACCCGGGCCGACAGCACCGCGACGTCCATCGCGGTGGTGGAGCCGACGTACTTCTCGCGCAGCTCGTCGAGGTCGAATCCCGAGCAGAAGGTGCCGTCACGTCCACGCAGGACCAGCACCTTGAGGTCGGGGTCGTTGTCTACCTCCACGATGATCTCGTCGAGGCGATGCAGCAGCTCGACGGTGACCGCGTTCTTCTTGTGCGGGCGGTTGAGCCACACGCGGGCGACGTCGCCGTCCTTCTCGAGCACGATGTGGTCGGTGTCCACCATGTCGGTGTCCTTTCGGAGAATGAAACTGAACTGGATTCACTTCAGTTGTACTGGGTAGGAGTTGGTCCGTCAATAGGGGCGGAGCAAGTGGTTTCTTCTCGGCCGGTCCGGGTGGGTCGAGTCAGACCCCGACGAGATCGGCGATACGACTGCGGTGGGCCCGCGCATCACCGAGAAGCGGTTCGTCTCCGAGCGCGCGGCGAACGTAGGAATGCGCCGCATGTTCCCAGGTGAAGCCCACTCCCCCATGCAATTGCACGGCCTCGAGAGCAGTGGCAATCACGGCCTCGGTGCAGACCGCACCGGCGACAGCGGCCGGAAGCGGTGCGGCGCCGGGGTCTTCCGCGAACACCGCCGCTGCATACCGTGCCGCCGATCGGGCCTTCTCGAGCTCGACCAAAATGTTCGCGAGTCGATGCTTGACGGCCTGGAACGATCCGATCGCTCGTCCGAATTGACGGCGCTGCATGGTGTATTCCCTTGTAGTGTCGAGTAATCGGTCGATCATTCCCACATGTTCACAGGCCAGCCCGATCACCCCGAGACTCCGCAATTCTTCGACCTTGCGCCGTGCGTCGCCGGGTCCGACGAGACGTACCGCGTCCGCCGCATCGAACAGCAGATTGGCTTGCCGCCGGCTGGGGTCGATCACCGGAAGTTCCATTCGTCGCACCGACGTGGTCCGCAGATCGACGGCGTAGAGGCCAGGTCCGTCTTCGCCATGCCCGAGTAGCACGACGACGTCGGCCGCACCGCCCTGCACAACATTCGTTGCACGGCCCGACACCGACCACCCGCCGTTGACTCGCGTGACATCGGCGAAATCGGTGTGCTCACCCAGAGCGGTCACGGTTGCAACGAGTTCGCCTTGGATGACTCGGCCCAGCAGTTCGTCGACCTGCGGACTCCTGTCGGCAGTGAGCAGTGCATGCACTCCCAGTGTCGCGGACGGAAGGACAGGCTCGGAGACCAGCGCGCGCCCGCATTCCTCGAGGACGATCCCGAGCTCGACGACGCTATACCCCACACCGCCACGATCCTCCGGCACCGTCAGGGCGGCGACGTTCATCTCCTTGACGAGGAGAGACCACAACTCGGGAGAATATCCGGCGTCGGACTCAGCGGCGAGACGGCCGTTTTCGAGCGTCGAATGCCGGTCCAGCAGTTGTCGAACTACGGCCCGGATGTCGTCGTGCTCGGCGACGGGCGTCATCGCCGGGGGTTCAGCCTCGGGCCATGGATGGAAGTGGTGGGTCGGCATGAAAGTCTCCTCAGATTGACGTGAGTTCAGTTTAGTTTGGTCGATGGTGTCGCGGCAAGGACGCTCGACAAACCGCCGATGCCTGAACTAAGTTCATTTCATGACCGATGCACTCGTGATCGAGCAGTACTATGCGACCCTCGACAGCGGCCGAATCGACGACGCGGTGGCGCTGCTCGACCCATCGATCGAGTTCGCCATAGTCCTGCCCGGTACCGTACGCCGCGGCTACAGCCGGGCCGACATGCTCGACTACCTGCGGGGACGCCCTCCGGTCGATCGACAGCATGTGCTGCTCCGCACGAGCAACGCCGGAGACGTCCAATTCGCTTACGGTTCCGTCGTCGAGAACGGTGTGAAGACAACCGGCTACTTCCTGGCAGCGATGCACCTCGACAGCGACGGCGCCATCGATGCGTACGAGGTGTCGTTCGATACGGAGTTCAGCCTTCTCGCAAAGGAGTTGACCCATGAGAAACACGACTGACCTGAACGAGACGACTTCGCCGACTCCCGTGCTCGCCGCGTGGTTCGCAATCATGGATTCGGACGATCCCGACCGCGTCCTGGACATGATCACCCCCGATTTCCGGATGTCGGTTCAGTTCTCCACTGGGGGCGGCAATGCCGCCGAGTTCGTCGGTGATCGCGCCGGCCTGGTCGGGTATCTGCAACAACGCGAGAAGAGCGTGCTGGTGCACGAGATCCTCGCCGGTGCTCGTGTGGGCGAACTCGAGCTGGCTCTGGGACGAACCACCCGGAACGGCGACTTCGAGGCCTCGTTCAACACGTCGGCACAACTCGACGATTCGGGCCTCGTGCGGAGATTGCTCATCTGCCGGACGCCGGAGATCGTGTTCCCCCTGTGAGTACTTCTTCACCGGGGATGGTTAATAAGTACTCACGGGTGGCGAAGTCGCATAATGGCGGCCATGGGATCTGTATTCAGCGCCATCATCAACGGAGATCTGCCCGGAAGGTTCGTGTGGGAGGACGAGGATGTCGTCGCGTTCCTCACCATCGCACCCATCACGCAGGGCCACACCCTCATCGTGCCCAGGAAAGAGGTGGACCACTGGCAGGAGGTCGACGGTGAGCTGTGGACCAAGGTGATGGATGTGGCCCGCATCGTCGGGCAGGCCGTGCGCCCGGCGTTCGACGCCCCCCGCGCCGGCCTGTTGATCGCCGGACTCGAGGTCCCACACCTGCATGTGCACGTCTTCCCGGCGTACGACCTCGGTGATTTCAACATCAGCAATGCAAACCCGGATCCGTCTCAGGAGTCGCAGGACGACGCTATGACGAAGCTCCGCGGCGCCCTCCGCGATCTCGGATACGCGAACAACGTTCCCGAATGAGACATGTGATCTAGAGCGCCCGGGGCAGTTCCACCCGGAAGGTGGCGCCCTCGCCCGGCCGGCTGTCGACCGTCACGGTGCCCTGGTGCGCGGCCACGAGTGCCGCCACGATCGACAGGCCGAGTCCGCTTCCCCCACTCTCTCGGGTGCGGGACGCGTCGGCTCGGTAGAACCGTTCGAATACCCGCGCAGCATCCTCTTCGCTGAGACCCGGGCCGGTGTCGGCTACCTCCAGCACGACCCGGTTCTCCGTGGTCTGCAGTCGAACCGTCACGTCCGCGGTCGCGGGAGTGTGCGTGGCGGCGTTGGAAAGGAGGTTGCCGAGTACCTGCCGCAGCCGCGCCTCGTCACCGAGGATTTCAGGGGTTCCCGGTCCGGAACCCACTTCGAGGGCGAAGGAGCGTTCGGGTGCCACCGCGCGGGCAGCGTGCACGGCGTCGGACGCCACGGACAGCAGGTCGACCGGCCGATTCTCGAGGGGCCGCTGGGCGTCGAGCCTTGCGAGCATGAGCAGGTCCTCCACGAGTAGACCCATCCGGGAGGCCTCTCCCTCGATACGGCTCATCAACCTCTCGGTGTCGGTCATCGCGCCCTGCCGATACAGTTCGGCGAAACCGCGAATCGTGGTCAGCGGGGTACGCAATTCGTGGCTGGCGTCGGCGACGAATTGCCGCATCTTCTCCTCCGAGCGGCGTGCCGACTCCTCGGACGCCTCGGTTGCGGCGAAGGCATGCTGAATCTGGGCGAGCATCCCATTCAGGGCTACCGACAACCGTCCGATCTCGGTGCGGTCGTCGCGCGCGGGGACACGCCGATGGAGGTCACCGGCGGCGATCGCGGCGGCGGTCTCCTCGACTTCGCCGAGCGGACGCAAGCTGCGGCGGACGACGAAGTACGCGACGACACCCAACGCAATGAGCACCACCGCGCCGATGCCGAGTTGCAGGACCACCAATTGGTTCACCGTGTCGTCGTTCTCGGTGAGTGTCACCGCCACCGTCGTCTGGGTGCCGCTCGCCGTGGTGGTGGTGAGCACACGCCAGCGGACATCGGATCCGTCGGTGGAGCCGACCGTCATGGGACCCGAAGGGGGATCGGCGGGAATTGCGGGCGCGCTGGCCTCGTCGTTGATCTGGAAGAGCACCGTTCCGTCGGGGGACGCGGTGCGCACATAGAACGGGCTGGGCGGTCGTCCCGGGTTCGGCTCGTCCGGGGGCGGGAGGGGGCGTGATTCCCGCGGCTTGGCCCACCCTTGCGCTGCCTCGCGGAGTTGGTGATCGATCCGGCTCGTCAAGGAATTTTCGAGCGCCGACGTCACCGCGACTCCTGACGCCAGCAGACCGAGTGCCGCGAGCAGCAGCACCGCACCCACCAAGGTGACCCGCAACGGCATCGCCCGCACCCACCGCCGACCCGCGTGACCGGCCGGCGCGACAGAATTCTCTAGTGCGGGTGGGGCGGTCATCGCCGCGGTTCGCGCATCACGTACCCGACGCCCCGAAGGGTATGAATCAGCGGCGTCTCCCCGGTGTCCACCTTGCGACGCAGGTAGGAGACGTACGACTCCACCACCCCGACCTCACCGCCGAAGTCGTAATTCCACACGTGGTCGAGGATGCGCGGCTTGCTGAGAACCGTGCCTGCGTTCACCATGAAGTACCGCAGCAGGGTGAACTCGGTGGGCGACAGCGATACCAGCTCGCCCGCTTTCCATACCTCACGTGTGTCGTCGTCGAGTTCGATGTCGGCGAACGTGATGCGCGCCGATTGCTCCTCGACCGACACCTTGCCGGATCGACGGAGTATCACTCGCAGCCGTGTCACCACTTCTTCGAGACTGAACGGCTTGGTGACGTAGTCGTCGGCGCCGAGTGTGAGGCCGCTGATCTTGTCTTCGACCGCGTCCTTCGCCGTAAGGAAGAGAACCGGCGCGTGCACACCATCGGCGCGTAGCCGCTGGAGCATCCCGAATCCGTCCATCCCCGGCATCATGACGTCGAGGATTACGGCGTCGGGCCGGAAGGTGCGCGCCGTATCGAGACCCGCCGTGCCGCTCGACGCGGTCGCCACCTCGAAACCCTGAAAGCGCAGGCTGACCGACAGCAGTTCGAGGATGTTCGGTTCGTCGTCGACGACGAGAACTCGGGCTTCGACGGGTTTCGCATTCACGGAACCCATCATCACGCGGAACGCTGGATCATCGCTGTCGGTTCCCTGGGAACTTCCTGTGAGCGTCCCAGGGAACCGAGCGGGCGGGCGGTGCGGCCCCGCCGTCAGCAGACGACGAAGCCCTTGGTCAGTTGACGACGATGTTGAGGTTGAGGACTACGCCACCGAACGTCAGAATCGTGTTGGCCAGACCGAGCGTGACACCGCTGTTGAGTGCGCCGAGTAATCCGAGCATCATGTTCTCCATCATCTCCCCCTGTGCCAGGGCGGACTTCCGTGTCGAGCCGATTACGCGCGTTGCTTGCACGTTGTCGAGAACAATAGGTGAACCGTCCAAATCTGTGGCAACACTCGCATTGGATTTTTCCAAAATTTTTTCAACGAGACTTTTTCGGCGAAAAGAGCCGAGATTCGAGAGCAATGAGCAAGGATGGGAAAGTTGTGTCTCCCGCGGGCTGGGGCGCCCCGGGTACACGGCGACCCCGCCGCAGGAGACGCGGCGGGGCCGTCGATCGCAGATGTGGTGAAAGTAGGTGTCCTGCTGTCGGTCCGACAGCAGTCGACGTCGACCGGTTTCTCAGCTGACCACGTTCAGGTTGAGAACCACTCCCCCGAACGTCCCGATAGTGTTGGCAACCCCGAGTGTGAACGCGCTGTTGATTGCGGCAAGCAGTCCGAGCATCATGATATGCCTCGTCATCGTCGGTGGAGTGCGCACGGAATTCACGCATTGTGCTCGACAATAAACAAACAGGCCGCGATCCGCTGAGTTATTCGGCGCATTCGCCAGCGTGAACCCGAACCGATAACAATGCGTTTCCCCGCCGTGTCACAAAAGGAAATCTCCGCCAAGACGAGGGAGACTTATCCGGCGTTTCCCTGCACGCGCCGACCACTGCGTTCAGACCACGGCACAGGCTTTCGGTACCGTGAAGGTCGTCGATACGACACCCGGACGAGCGCACCGTACCCGGCCAGCGACAAGACGGTGCTCGGGAGAGTTGTCATGGCGTGGATCGTGCTGGTGCTGTCGGGCGTGCTGGAGGCCGTCTGGGCCACCGCCCTCGGTCGGTCCGAGGGGTTCAGCAAAATCAGTCCCAGTGTCGTATTCGTCATTGCACTGGTCCTCAGCATGGCGGGACTGGCCTTCGCGATGCGTACTCTGCCGACCGGGACGGCATACGCAGTCTGGGTGGGAATCGGCGCTTCCCTTACCGTCGGCTTCGCGATGGTGACCGGCGCCGAAAACACATCGCTCGTCAAGATTCTGCTGGTCGCTGCCATCGTGGCGTGCGTCGTCGGACTCAAAGTCCTGCACTGATCGCCCGAGCCGCGAAATGCTTGTGTGTCGCGGGTTACAGTAACCGTATGAACGTGGTCTCGTTGCTGGCCCTCCCGGTGCGCGCCGGACTTGCGGCGGCCGATGTCGGACTCGGAATCGCCGAGGCCACCTTGGCAACGGTGCGCACAGCGGTAGCAGGCACCGGAGTGGTCACCGGCATGGGCGCTTCCGGCAGCCCGCTGCAGATGATCAGTCAGCTGTCCTCACTGGCGGCGAACGACAGGCCACTCGGTCAAGCACTCCAGCCCGGAGGACCCCTCGATCGACTGCTTGCTCCGGGCGGCCCGGTCGACCGGCTGACCTCCGAAGGCGGCACCCTCGAACGACTCCTCGAATCCGGCGGACCGCTCGACCGGGTGCTCGCGAAAGACGGCCCACTCGACCGCGTTCTCGCCGAGGACGGCACGCTCGAGCGCCTACTCGCCAAGGATGGACTGCTCGACCGTCTCACCGCCGAGCAAGGCCCCCTCGAACGACTCACCGCCGCGGACGGCGCCGTCGAGCGACTCACCGCACAGGGCGGCATCGTGGACCGCGCGCTGGCCGAGAACGGGATCCTCGACACGCTGCTGTCCGAGGGTGGCGCCTTCGAACGGCTGATCGCCGAGGGCGGACCGCTCGACCAGATCGTCGCACTGTCGGAGACCTTGACCGCACTGGCGCCGAATCTCGAGCGGATGAGCGCGAGCATCGATCTGCTGCAGGACACGGTCGCGGTTTTGAGCGCAGCCGTCGGCCCCCTGGGGGAACTCGCCGGCCGCCTTCCTGGACGCTGGCTCAAGGGCAAGGGTGATCGACCGGGCATCGATTACACGCTGGGTCCTGCCTGACGCGTTCGCAAAAACATCTCGCCCTGCCATCCGACAGGTAGCTGACGGCGGGGCTGCTCTTGCGCGTCGAACGTCAACGCCCGCAGCCGCCGGAGCCTCAACGCGCCACACCTCCTTCCGGATTCGTTGCATCAACCCTCTTGCGCGAACGGTATTCAGCGTTACTATCTAGCGGTAGTCATTGACACTGAGTAGTCGGAAGGAGGGTCCGATGGGCAAGCAGATGACCGAGATGCTCAAGGGCACACTCGAGGGCATCGTCCTGGCGATCCTGGCCGCGCGGCCGGCGTACGGCTACGAGATCACCGCGCGGCTTCGCGAGCAGGGTTTCTCCGAGATCGCCGAGGGCACCATCTACGCCCTGCTGGTCAGGATCGAGCAGCGAGGTCTCGTCGACGTGGAGAAGGTCCCGTCCGAGAAGGGTCCGCCGCGCAAGGTGTACTCGCTCAACCCACACGGTGGCGGGTACCTCCAAGAATTCTGGAAGACGTGGACCTTCCTCGCGGAGCGGATCGACCAGCTCCACCAGCACATCGAACACCCACGAAGCGAAGGAGAGTAATCATGGCCGCACGATGGATCGAACAGATCACGGGTTCATTCGAGGACAAGAAGCGCTGGCGCCGGTACAAGGCCCGCAAGGAACAGCTCCCCACGAGCTACCGAACCGGGATCGACGGGATCGAACGCTACTTCATGTACGCCGGATCGATCGTCAAGGGCGACGTGCTCATGCAGATGCTCGAGGACCTCGCCGACCTGATCGAGCGCGCCGCCGCCGACGGCACCCCGATCCGCGACATCGTCGGGGATGAGCCAGTCGAGTTCGCAGACACATTCATCCAGAACTACTCGGACGGCCAATGGATCAACAAGGAGCGCAAGCGTTTGACGGACGCCCTCGACAAGGCCGCCGACGAGGGCGTGAACGCGCCGGAAACGGAGAACCGGCCATGACCACCCATCAGGCGCTCGAACCCGCGATCCGAGTGCGGGGCATCGTGAAATCGTTCAAGGATTTGCAGGTGCTGCGGGGAGTCGACTTCGATGTGACGGCGGGGAGCATCTTCGCGCTGCTCGGCTCGAACGGTGCAGGCAAGACCACGCTGGTGCGAATCCTGTCAACGCTGTTGAAGGCCGACGCGGGCACCGCCACGATCCACGGCTTCGACGTCGCGGCGAAACCGGGCGACGTACGCGAGTCGATCAGCCTGACAGGCCAATTCGCCGCGATCGATGAAGTGCTCACCGGCCGGGAGAACCTCGTGCTGGTCGCCAAGCTGCGCCACCTGAAAAATCCGGGTGCGATCGTCGACGACATGCTCGCCCGCTTCTCGCTCACCGAAGCGGGGAACCGCAAGGCGACGACGTACTCGGGTGGCATGCGACGCCGGCTCGACATCGCAATGAGCCTGATCGGGAACCCGCCGATCGTCTTCCTCGACGAACCCACCACCGGGCTGGACCCGCAGGCCCGGATCGAGGTGTGGCAGACGGTCAAGGAACTCGCCAGGACCGGCACGACCGTGCTGCTGACCACCCAGCTCCTCGACGAGGCCGAGCAGCTCGCCGACCGCATCGCAATTCTGCACCAGGGCATCATCATTCAGAACGGCACCCTCACCGAGCTCAAGCAGCTCCTTCCGCCCGCCGAGGTCGAGTACATCGAGAAGCAGCCCTCCCTCGAGGACGTCTTCCTCGCCCTCGTCGGTGACACCACCGTCCCGGCAGGAAAGGAAGCCCGATGACCACCCATGTCCTCGGCGACACCGGCGTCCTCACCGGCCGCTCGCTGCAGCACATCCTCCGCAGCCCCGACACGATCGTCACTACCGCGGTCACCCCGATCGCGCTGATGCTGCTGTTCACCTACGTATTCGGCGGCGCGATCAACACCGGATCCGACCAGTCGTACGGCACCTACATGCTCCCCGGCATCTTGCTCATCACGATCGCGTCCGGCGTCGCGTACACCGCGTACCGGCTGTTCCTCGACATGCAGGGCGGCATATTCGAGCGCTTCCAATCCATGCCGATCGCGCGCTCGAGTGTGCTGTGGGCGCATGTGCTCACGTCCTTGGCCGCGAACCTGGTCTCGGTCACGATCGTCACCGGCGTCGCGCTGATCATGGGATTCCGCACCGGAGCATCCGTGGCAGCCTGGCTCGCGGTCGTGGGCATCCTGGTCCTGTTCACCCTCGCATTGACCTGGATCGCCGTGATTGCCGGGTTGTCGGCGAAGACGATCGACGGCGCGAGCGCGTTCAGCTACCCGCTGATCTTCCTGCCGTTCATCAGCTCGGCGTTCGTGCCTACCGACTCGATGCCCGGACCGGTCGCATGGTTCGCCGAGAACCAGCCCGTGACTTACGTCGTGAACACCATCCGAGCCCTGTTCGCCCAGCAACCCGTCGGCACTGACATCTGGATCGCTCTCGGGTGGCTGGTCGGCATCCTCGTTGTCGCCTACGCCTTCGCGACCGCCATCTACCGGCGCAAGATCAGCTGAGCACGAGGTCTTCCGCGGCAGACCCGCGCCCGTTCCCCAATCGAGGGGAACCGGCCGATACGGCGTCGCCGGCGGCTCTGGTAAGTATTTCGCATGACCCGAACCATCGTTGCGCTGCTGATCCCTGCCGTCCTGTTCCTGGGGGCGTGCAGTTCCGAATCGACCGACACCGACACCGAGGTGAGCGCAACCACCGAAGCGGCGGAGGCGGCGGCCGCCGACCTTCCCGCCGTCGCCGACCTGTGCGCCGGCCTGCTCCAGTACGCCAACAGCGCCGAAGCCCGAGCGCAGCAGAGCGGCGAACCGTTCGACCGCACGAAGGCTCTGAGCGACCTCTTCGACCAGTCGGCCCTCACCCCGGAATGGAAAGACGCCCCGCAAGAACGTAAGGATCAGATGGTCAAGGCCTACGACGCTGCCAAAACCGGCACCTGCTGACCTCACCGACAATTCCGCCGGCCCCCTGTGGGGACCGGCGGAATTCTTCTGAGAATCGTCAGCGAATGCCGGCGACTTCCTGCGCGATGGACGCGAGATGGGTTTGGGCGGCGGAGACGATGCCGTGCCGATTCTTGTGCGCTTCCTCGTAGGCGACGACCGTGCGCACATCGGCGGGATCGGTGAGTTCCCTGATCTCAGCGACGGCCTGCGACACGTTCAGGTCGTCGTAGTCGTCGATCGGAAGCTCACCCGGATCCACGACACCACCCGCGGCGCGAGCCGAATGGATGGCGTCGGCGACACCGCTCGCGCCTTCCCGGCGGGTCACACTCTCCGCAGTTTCGAGGGCGGCATCACGCGAGGCGGACAACGTCTTGACTGCGACATCGCCGGCGTGAGCGCCGCGGCTGAGCAACGCACTGAGCAGGGGCGGTGTGGTGCGGGCCGTGTCCAATGCTCGATCGATTCCGCGCGCCGACCAGGTGACCGGGACGTTGAGCAGCCGAATCGTGCTTCCGGCAGCGGCCTGGAACGGCGTGCGCCGCAGCGCTGCCGGGCCGCCGAGCGCATCCTCGGCCAGAACGGTCGAAAGCCAGTCCACGGTTGCGGAATGCGCTGTGATCAGTCGGTCCGCGAGACCGACGACTGCCGGCTCCTTCGCGACGGTGGCGAGCGCCTTGATGTAACGCGCGCGGTCGAGGAGTTGATGTTCGAGGGCCAGGTCGCCCAGGAGTGCCTCGTCGAACGGCTGCGCCTGCTCGGCCATCGCCTTGAGCACGGCAGCCAGCCGACCGAGGAAGGGCCCGATAACCTCGGGCACACCGCCGAGGTCGCGGATTGCCCGTTCGATGGCCTCAGCGCGCTGACGTCCGTTTGCGGCGTTCTCCGTGAGTTCGCGGCGAACAGCCTCGGTGCGCGCCTGGGCGATGCGGGTCTCTGCTACCTGGATTTCGGTGTTGGTGAGGTCGAGAACGGCACGCAACTGAGTGATCAGCGTTGCGGTGGTGGTGCTGGTCATATATTTCTCCTTCGATAGCTGATGTGGCGGACGAATATCGGTCAGATCACGCTCGAGATGAGAAATGCGGCCAGAATCACTCCAATCAGTACAGAGGTGGCAGTAGCGGCGGCAAGTACCACCGAACCAGTCACAGTCGCCGCGGGTACGGCTGCAATGAGGCCTGCGGTCAACGCGGTTCCCACGGAGAAGCGCCGGTCGGGCGTTCCGTGGGCAGTCTTTGCGTGCCGGGGAGTATGAGGGCGGAAAACGTCATGTGCGGCGAGAGTCATGGTTCAGGTCCCGTCTTGCGTCGAGTCTGGGCCAGAGGTCTTCGGGCTGACACACCGGAACTGGCGTTTCCGGTGCGACGCCGGCCGCGGCCTTCTGCACGGCCAGCGTGTCGCTGTTGCGCCGCCGACGCAGTGTCGCTCAGTAATTTATCTGCTCCGGCGGGTATAGATTTTATCGTATCGGTTAATGACAGAAGTTCAACCCCGCGACGCAAACCCAGCGCGACGCCCGGCTGGAGTCGACTCCGAAAACACTGATGACCAGGCAAAATAGCCAACCCCATACATCTCAGCATTCGAGATGTTTTTGTGATCTGCAGTGTCACGCATAACGAAAAGGCCGCTGGACGCTCGGAAGAACGCGCCCGCAGAACCGTCCAGTGACGATTACTGGTTGTCGGTTCGATCGATCGCGTACCGCCGTTTCAGGCGGTTGCCTCTTCACGTTCGACCTTCAGGCGGTCGCAACCATGTTCGGCCGAGTGCAGACGACCCAGAAGATCAGCGTTCTCCGCTTCGAGGTCGAGAATCCGCTGTATGCCCGGCAGGTTGATGCCGGCTTCGATGAGCTCGGCGATGCGTCCGAGGCGAACCAGATCTTCCTCGCTGTAACGACGGGTTCCGCCGCTGGTCCGCGCGGGCGTCAGCAATCCACGCCGTTCGTACAACCGCAGTGTTTGCGGCCCGATTCCGGTCAACTCCGATGTGACCGCTATTCCATACACCCCGCGACGCGACCGGGGCATGACATCCAACACCACAAGTGGCTCCCTTCTTCTCAAGGAACCCCACGATGTTAACAGATGAATGAAATGAATCTGCGACCGCGAGCATAGATTTTTGCTCGCTTGCGCGTTGCCACCCGTCAGTCGTCCGCCAGAGCGACGTCGATGACGGGAAGTTTGACGCGGGGCCGGCCTGCAAGTCTTCCTGCGGCCTTCTCCGCGGCGTCGATCTCCCGCCAACGCCCCTTGTCGATCATCTGTGGCCGTCGCCGCGTCACCAACTCTGCCAACGCGGCGCGATCCGCTTTCGGCGCGGGAAGGATGCCGGCCTCGAAGTCTTCGAGCAGCATCGCGACGGTCTCCTCGGCATCTCCCCGATTGGTGCCGATGATGCCCCGCGGTCCACGTTTGATCCACCCGGCGGTGTAGACACCGACCGTTCCGGTCACGCGGCCACGGTCGTGGGGAATGACACCGCGCTGCTCGTCGAACGGCACGTCGGCGACAGGCTCGCCGCGGTAGCCGACCGACCTCAGAACAAGGGACGTGTCCACACTCGTGGTGGACTCCGTGCCCACCGCGTTGAGGTCGCCGTCGAGAATGTTGTGGACAAGTTCGACCGATTTCACACGGTCGCCGCCGCGAATTTGACGCGGGGACACAAGGTACCGGAAAACGATGCGTTTGTTACCGGTCGTGCGGGTGCTGTGTGCGTATTCGCGAGCGAGGTCCAGTGCGAGTTTGCGCGATGGCTCGATATCCGGATCGTCATATATCGCCTGGCTGACCGGGTCGAGCGCCAACTCGGCGTCGTCGATGACGACATCGACCCCGGGCAGGTAACCCAGAGCCAAAAACTCCGGCATCGAGTACGCCGCTTGCATGGGCCCACGGCGCCCGAGTATGACGACCTCTCGAATGTTACTGCTACGCAATGCTTGCAGAGCGTGATCGGCGATATCGGTCTTGGCCAGCTCGCCCGGATCGAGGGTGAGAATGCGCGCGACGTCGAGGGCGACGTTGCCATTACCGACGATTACCGCCCGCTCCCCCGATAGATCGAATGTCCGGTCGGCATAATCGGGGTGACCGTTGTACCACGCTACGAACTCCGTCGCAGAGTGGCTGCCGGGCAGATCCTCCCCGGGTATCCCGAGACGCCGGTCTCCGGATGCACCGACCGCATACACCACGGCGTGATAGTGCTCGCGCAGATCGGCGAGGGAAACATGCTCGCCCACGTCGACATTGAGAAAGAACTGCAGAGAGTCGGACCTGAATTCCGACGCGAACATGTCCGCAACGCCTTTGGTTTTGGGATGATCGGGTGCGACGCCCCCGCGTACCAGACCCCATGGCGTGGGCAGCCGGTCGAACATATCGATCTCGACCTCGCCGCGCCGCAGCAGCGCTTCAGCCGTGTAGCACGCCGAAGGCCCGGTGCCGACGATCGCAACGCGCGGTGTGCCAACCTCTTTCGACGGACGCTTCTTTCTGCCCGACAAGGGGGCGGTGTCCGTATCGAGTGGGTGCCTTTCGAAGTAGCCCCGATTGACGTCGGTGTACCGGGTCATCGTGGCGGCGAGGTCGAACTCGGAGAAGATCGCACCCACCGGGCACGCGCTGACGCATTCACCGCAGTCGATACAGGTGTCCGGGTCGATGTACAGCATTTCGGTAGTGCTGTATTGCGGATCTCCCGGACGAGGGCGGATGCAGTCGACGGGACACACCGGAATGCAGCTCGCGTCGCTGCAGCAAGGTTGCGTGATCACGAATGTCATGGGTTCACCTGCTACGGCTCATCACTCGGTCTGCAGCCTGCCAATGTTCGTCGGCAACCCAGAGCCGCGCGAACGCCGTGACCGCCTCGGCTGCGGAGGCGCCCGCCATGACACGCTTGATCTCACCAGCCGAGCTGTTGGCCAGCGACAGGGCCAGCGATCGCCAACCATCCTCGAAGGACGTCCTGGGCAGGACCAGGTCCACCAATCCGAGACGTTCGGCTTCTGCTGCGTCGAGTACGGCACCCGAGCCGGCCAGCATCAGGGCCTTGCCCGGGCCGACGAGCGCGGCGAGTCGCTCGGCGCCACCCCATGCAGGCATGATCGCCAGTGCGACTTGGTTGAAGCCAATCTTGATGTCGTCGGCAGCTACCCGGATGTCGGCGGCCACGGCCACCTCTGCCCCACCGCCGAGAGCGTGGCCGTTCAGCGCGGCGACGACCGGCGCCGGGAAGTTCGCGATCTGGTCGCAGACCGTCCGCATCCGGCGCGCCATGTCTGCCGCCTGCTCCTCGGTTCTGAGTTTGCTCAGCTCTTTGAGATCTCCGCCCGACACGAAGGCCCGGTCACCGGCGCCCCTGATCACCAGCGCCTTGGCCCCGGCCGCCGCATCGAGCGCCTTCTCCAACTGATCCATGGTCTCCGGCGCGATGGCGTTGCGAGCATGTGGTCGATCGATGGTGATGACCGCCAACTCCTGTTCCAGCTCGAGGTCGACCATGCGCTGTTCTCCATTTCGATATTGGCATTCTTGTAAAGCGAGAATAACATATTCGCAGCTGGCGGGGGCAGCCGGCCCCTGCGGCCCTCAGCTCACCCAGAGCTCCTCGGGCAGTGGTGAACCCAGCGTGTACATCTCAACTCCCCGTAACTTGTTGCCGTAGACGACCGCTGGGACCGCCCGGATGTACCACACCCCGGGGATCACCTCTTTGATGCGTTTCTGCGCGGTGTCGTACGCCTCGATACGCTCGGCTTCTGACTCGGAGACCCGCCCTTTGTCGAGCGCTGCATCGAGCTCCGGATCATTTATTCCAACCCAGTTGCCGGGTGACTTGGAGTGGAAAGCTGTCCACAGTGGAAAGTCGGGATCCTGGATGATCGAGGAGGAGATCGTCATGTCGAAGTCCCGACTCGCCGCCGCTGCTGTCGCACGCGAGATGTCACGCACGTCGACCTGCACGTCGACGTTCTCGTATCCGCTCAACTGCGCCTGAACTGCCTCGGCCAGCATCTTCGATTCACTCGTGGGATAGGCCATGAAAGTGAACGAGACCGGCCTGCCCTCTGCCGCCAGTTCGTTGAACAGTCTCTGAGCTTCCTCCGGGTCCGATTCCTGGAGCTGTACGTCGGCGTGGAAAGGTGAATCCTCGGTGAACAAGGTCTGGGGAACCTCCCCTTCGCCGTTATAGACGGTGGTGTTCAGACTGCCGGTATCCAACGCCAACTGAACAGCACGACGTGCCCGCACATCGTCGAACGGTGCCCGGCGATGGTTCATGGCGATGATCTGCCCGCCACCGGTGGGGACGATCTCGTAGTGCAGACCTTGGGCATCCGCCTTCGCGATACTTGCCATGGTCGATTCTGACGCCAGGTCGGCACCGCCGGTGGCCACTGCGTTCAGGCGCTGGTTCGCATCGTGGACGGTAGTGATCGTGATCCGGTCCAGGTACGGCTTCGGCGCGTCCCAGTAGTCGGGGTTCTTCTCGAGCTCGATCGCACCTTGCCGAGTCCAGCTGACCAACGTGAACGGGCCCGCACCCGCAGGCTTCTCGTTGAACGAGTCCGACCCTCGCTGCAGTGCGGTCGGCGAGGCGATCCAGTTCATCGCCCCGGCCACCAGCGACTCCGCAAACTGCGGATTCGGTGCAGTCAAGGTGACTTTCAGCGTGGCCGGGTCGACCACCTCCGAGTTCGCCACCTGCACCGCCTGACGGATCGAGGTCGACCCCAGCTGCGGGTCCTTCAGCCTGTCCCAATTGAATTTGACCGCCGCCGCATCCAGGGGTGTGCCATCGGTGAAGGTCAGCCCCGGCCGCAGCGTCAGATCGAATGTCGCGCCTCCGTCCGACGTCGAGAAGTCGGAGGCCATCTTGAACTCGGTGTGGAAGGTTTTGATGTCATTGGTCATCAAGGTCCCGTACAAGGCGTTGCCGAGCGATGCCATGTGCGCCCACGTGTTCGACAGGCTTGCCGGATCGAGAGAGCGGGGCTCGGCGAGCTGCAGGATGCGCGCAGTTCCACCGGCGACCGGATCACCCTCATTGTCGGGTGCGCCGCCGCTCGTGGTGACACCTCCGCTTCCACAGGCGGTGAGCAGTACCATCGCTGCCGTGGCAAGGGCCGCGGCTAGGAGCTTTGGGGTACGTGTACGGCGGATCATGTGGACCTCTCCGTGGATGTGAATGGTGGCGGATAGTGCTCCCGCTCAGCGTCGTAGCCGATGCCCGAACACTACGAGCCCGAGTTGATAAAAGGTTTTGGGAGCGAACAGGTTCCGCTGATGCCTACCTGCTGTGATCTACACCATATGCAGAATCGCATATTGAGGACAAGAGCGAATATGTCAGCAAAAGTGTCGAAACATTCGTTCTTGCAACGGGCTACGGATTTGCTACTCCGCCGAGCGCCCTGAGAACGAACTCCCACAGTCGGTCTTGAACATCCTCGGCGTCACCGGGTGCGTAAGCCCAATAGTGGTAGACCGACCGCACCAGCTCGGAGACGAACCACGCGTCCCCCGCTGTGTTGGCGGTTTTCAACTGTCCTCGGTCGACGGCCGCCCTGATCTCCGTGTGCAAGAGGTCGACGAACGGCTGCTCGGCTTTGGCGAGTTCTTCCGGAAAGACGCGGTGCAGTCGCCAGTGGGTGGTGACGATGAACTGGGCGAGTGCGTCGCGGCGAGGCTCCTGCCCCAGCCCGCCCAGAATGGATGTGATGTAGAAATGAAGCCGCTGCAGCGGATCATCGAGGTCGGAAGCTGCCGCTGTCCACCGCAGGCAGGCGGTCTCCATCGCGTCGCCCAGCACGGCGAGCAACAACTCGTCCTTGCTCGCGAAGTATCGGTAGAAAGTCTGCAGCGCGAGGCCGGCTTCCTTGGTGAGCTCCTGGGTTGTGAACGCATCGCCCTTGATCTCGATGAGCCGTTGTGCCGCATCGAGAATCGAACGCACCTGATCCGCGATGCGGTTGCGGGAGCGCCGTACCGCCGGTGACCGTTCCGCGGCTCGTTCCTCAGCCCAAGACATGGTGCTCGAGTCTAGTTGGTGTCATGTCGGTGAGAGCACGACGACTGGAATCTGCCTCTCCGTCCGCGATTGGTAGACGTCGTAGTTGGGCCAGAGCTCAGTCAAGATCTTCCACAGTCGCGTCCTCTCCTCCGGCCCGGCGGTATTCCCACGTACCGCGAGCTTCTCGGCTTTGACCTGCACCTCTGCCTCTGGATTGGCAAGCAGATTCCGGTACCACTGAGGGTGGGCGGGTGCCCCTCCCTTGGACGCCACCACGAGGTAGTCGTCGCCGTCGCGGGCGAAGATCAGCGCCGACGAGTGCGAGCGGCCGGAGCGTCGTCCTGTCACGGTGAGCAAGAGCGTCGGTACGCCGTTCCAGAGATAGCCCACTTCTCCCCCGGTTTCCCGATACACCCGGATGTGGTCGTCGCCCCTCAGGGAGAGGTCGGGTGCTGTGTAATTCGTCTCGGACATCCCTAACTCATTTCACATCGAACAGCACGGGTATGGCGGTGGCTCCGCGTTCGTACATCCCGACGAAGCTGGGTGGCTCGGCGTCCGGGTCGAGCCTGAGGCCGGGCAGCCGGTCGAGCAGCGCGTTGATCCCGGCGGTCATCTCACCGCGGGCCACATGCATGCCCAGACAAATGTGCGAGCCCTGCCCGAACGCCAACGTGGATTTCAGGGGACGCATGATGTCGAATTCGTCGGGGCTGTCCCACCGCGCGGGATCACGATTTGCCGCAGCCACACAGAGATGCATGACGGCGCCCTTCGGGATGCGCTGACCGTAAAACTCGATGTCCTCGGTGACCCATCGGGAGAACATCGGATCGGTCGGCATCCATCGCAACGTCTCTTCGATAGCCGGCCGCAGCAGTTTTCGATCCTCGCGTACCGCGTTCAACACGTCCGGGCGTTGCAGAAGCGCGGTGATCGTCGTCCCCATCTGCTTCCAGGTGGTGCCGGAGCCCGCCGCCAAGAGCAGTAGCGAGAAAGTGTAGATCTCCTCGTCTGACAGACGCTGCGCAACACCCGCCTCGTCGGTGAGTTCCGCCTGGACCAGGATGCTGATCAGGTCGTCCCTCGGCTCGACACGACGCTCCGCGACGACCGGCGTGAGGATGTCGATGATCTTCTGGTGATCTCGCGTCAAAGCGGCTCGAATGTCGAGTGCTTGCTCCATCGGGATGCCGAAACTACCCGTGATGGTCAACACCGGAATGGCCGCACAGAAATCGACATTCAATTCCGCGTGCCCGTCAGCAGCGAATCCGTCGACGAGCAGGTGGACCGTCTCCTCGATCCAATTCCTCATCCACCACTCGGCGTTCGAAGGCAGGAACGAGGGCTGGACCAGTCCGCGGTAGCGTCGGTGCTGAACACCCCCCATCGACAACATGCTCTGATGCCCCAGCGAACCCGCCTCCGGATCCGCGTCCACCGCTTCCGGTGAGGAGGCGAACACAGCCGGATCGCGAAACGCCTCCATACAGGCGTCGTAGCTGAACGCCGAGAAATGCGGCCGGTCCGGGAACGGAAGACCCTGGAAGTACAAAGTCTCCGGCCGGCCGGTGAGCTCGTGGACGGTCCCCGGATGAACCGGACCTTCCTCACGGAGCCGATGCCACGTGGGGTACGGGTCACCGTCGTAGTGGCCGCCTGTGAGCTCGTTGTAGGACCCGCGTAGGTCGAACAACTCACGCATACGAACACGATCGAGCGATTCGGTGGTCATCGCGCCACATACCCCCCGTCGATCGGCAGCGACACCCCGGTGACGTTGCGGGCGTGGTCGGAAGCCAGAAACAGAATCGCTTCCGCGCAGTCCTCGGCGGTGATGAAACGCCCGAGCGGATGCTGCGCGGCCATCCGGTCAGTGACGTCGGGACGGGCATCGAGCGACGCGTCCATCCCCCCTGCCGACATGAAACCTGTCAGCGGCATCGCGGCCGGGCACACCGCGTTGACGCGGATCTGGTGCGGAGCGCCCTCGACGGCCAGGGCTCGAGTCAGTTGCAGCACACCGCCCTTGGTCGCCCCGTACACCGAACCACCCCAGGCGACGAGGCCGGCGACCGAGCCGGTATTGACGATGGTTCCTCCGCCACCCTGCTTCTTGAACTGCAGCACTGCATGCTTGCAGCCGAGAAACACACCACCGAGGTTGACCGCGACAAGCCGATTGAAGTCGTCGAGGGTGTGGTCTTCGAGCAGCGCACCCAGACGGGGCGTCGGAATGCCGACGTTGTTGACCACGATGTCGAGTCGGCCGAACTGCTCGACAGCCGCATCGACCATTCCCACGACCTCGTCCTCACGGGAGACATCGCTCCCGACGGCGACGGCGACGCCGCCGTCGGACTCGATGATGCGCACTGTCTCCTTCGCATGGTGTAGATCGATGTCGGCGCAGACCACGCGGCTGCCCTCGCGGGCGAAGCGCGCGGCAGTCGCACGCCCCACACCAGATCCGGCACCTGTCACGATGGCAGTCTTGCCCTCGAGCAGTTCGGTCATCACACACTCCCGTCGGTGGGGCTGCTGGCGGACTGGTACACGAGGTCACGCATTGGCGGTCACTGGAACTTCGGCGGGGGTGAAGCGGTACAGCCGCTCCGCGTTTCCTCGCAAGATCTTGTACTGCAGTTCAGGGGCAAGGTGCCCGATCCTGCTCTTCACCACAGATATGCAATTCGGCCACGTCGAATCCGAATGGGGATAGTCGGTTTCGCACATGATGTTGTCCTCGCCGATCTCGCCCAGGCTCGCGATCCCGTGCACATCGTCGATGAAGCACCCGAAGATGTGCTTGCGGAACACCTCGCGGACGTCGAGTGCATCGAGGTCGAGGTCGGAACCCGCATGCCCGGAGAACTTGGCGCCCCGCTGCACCCAGTAGCGCTGCTTGTCGAGCACTTGCTCGGCACGCTCGAGGAAATAGGGCATCCAGCCGATCTCGCCTTCCGACAATGCGATCTTCAGGTTGGGATAGCGTTGGAACATGCTGCTGAACAGCCAGGTCAGCATCGCGCCCGAGGTTCGCGTGGCCCCCCAGGCCAGATTGGCCATGAACGGTGCATCGGCGGAGATCCGGGGAACGGTGGACGAGGAGCCGACGTGCATGGAGACGACCATCTCGAGGTCATTGGCGGCGGCCATCACCGGATCCCAGAAGCGATCCTTGTCGTGAATGGTGGGCAGTCCGAGCGGTTCCGGGTTCTCGGAGAAACAGAACGCGGTGGCGCCCTTCGCGGCGCAACGCTCCATCTCCTTGGCGGCGAGCGCCGGATCCCACATAGGAATGAGGATCAACGGGATGAATCGGCCCGGCGCGGCGCCCGCCCATTCTTCGAGGTGCCAGTCGTTGTAGGCCTGGAGGCAGGAGAAGCCGAACTCCCGGTCGCTCGCCTCCATGAAGAGCTGCCCGCAGAACCGGGTGACCGTCGGAAATGACAGGGATGCGAGGATTCCGGCTCGATTCATGTCCTCGACTCGGGCCAGGGGGTCGTAGCAACCCGGTCGCATCTCGTCATAGTTGAGCGGCTCGGGGCTGAATTCCTCCTTGGACTTGCCCGCCACGGCGCTGAGGCCGCTACTCGGCATCCGCTTGCCGTCGTAGACCCAGACGTCCATCCCGCTGTCGTCCTTGATCATGTGGGGAGCACGATCCCGATCCTTGCTCGGCACCCGGTCAACCCAGAGGTTGGGGGGTTCTAGAATGTGGTCGTCCACGGAGACGAGCCAATCAAGGTTGTAGTCCGATGCCGTATTCGTTGTCTTCGTCATTTCAGTTCTCCAATCGACATGTGTTTGACTTCCTGGAACTCTCTGATTCCGTCCGGACCCCGCTCGCGTCCGAGACCACTCTGTTTGTATCCACCGCTCGGTGTGTACGCACTGAAGACGGTGGTGTTCACGTTCACTGCACCCGTACGGAGCCGTCGGGCGACGGCTACCGCCGCCGCGGTGTCGCCGCCGTAAACCTGCCCGGACAGCCCATAGTCGCTGTCGTTCGCTATCTTGACCGCCTCGTCGATGTCGCGGTAACCGATCACGCCGATGACGGGTCCGAAAATCTCCTCTTGCGCAGCGGAATTGGTGTTGTCAGGAAGGTCCAGCACAGTGGGCTCGAAGTAATACCCGCGATCGAAGCCCGCGGCACGGCGACCACCGAACCGGACCTTTGCGCCCTCTTCCTCGGCCAGTCGTACGAACCGTTCGCACTTGTCTCGTTGTGCCGCGCTGATGACCGGCCCCATCATGGCGGATGGATCGGTCGGCAAACCCACCTTGATCGAGTCGTATGCGGTGGACACTGCTTCGAGGACTTCGTCCTTCTTCTCCTGCGGCACCAGCATTCTGGTAGCGGCGACACAGGCCTGTCCGGCGGTACGCGCGACCACGGCGAGCGCGCCCATTCCCACGCGATGGACGGCGTCAGGGAGGTAGATTTGAGCCGACTTACCGCCCAACTCGAGCGAAAGCCGCTTCACCGTCGGTGCGGCCTGCTCGATGATCTTGCGGCCGGCCGCTGTCGAACCGGTGAAGGACACCATATCGATCGCCGGGTGAGTGGTCAGCAGCTGTGCACCGGCGGTACCCGACTCGGCGACGACACTCAGCACGCCGGCAGGCAAACCCGCCGCGTCGGCAGCCGAACCGAAGATCAGCGACGAGATCGGCGTCAGCGGGCTGGGACGCAAGATCACCGAATTACCGGCCATCAGTGCAGGAATCAGCTTCTGCAGACCCATGATCACGGCGGCGTTGTACGGGGTGATCGCAGTGACCACGCCGACCGGTTCGTGCCGCCTGATGCTCAGCGCAACGCGGCCGCGGACGAGGTCGTCGACCGGGACCGGGTTGGACTCCTCGTGTGTCATCGCGAGGTAGAGGTCGATGGTGTGACGTGCGATCGCCACCCCGGCGCGGCATTGTGTTTCCTCCGCGAAACGGGTCGGCTGGCCTGCTTCGGCGACCACAGTGTCGACGAGCGTATTCCGGTTCGACTCGAGGTGGTCCACGAAGGCGTGGAGCGCTCCCGCGCGTGCGCGCGGTGTTCGGTCTGCCCAGTCTCCGTCGTCGAAGCTGCGACGCGCTGCCACAATGGCACGCTCTATTTCGCGGATCGGTGTGCCGGTCACCTCCGCCACGTGGGTCTCGTCGGCCGGATTCTCGACGGCAATCACATCGTCGCCGGTGACCCAGCTCCCCGCCACGTAGGTGCGGCGTTCAGAAAGGATGCTCACATTTACTCCTATATCCCTGGTAAAAGTAGAACATAGTTCTCGCGTAAGGAATAGTACTGTTCTCAAAATTGGGTAGCTGAGTACATGACTGCGCCGCCGTAGTGCGGAGACGAGTGGCACGCCAGCGCGGTGACGACATTTTCCCGTTGTCGTTCGCCGGCCCGACCCGCCAGCTGGAGATAGCATTCGAGCATCTGTGGGATCCCGTGCATTCGACCGTTGCCCAGCGCACCGCCCCCGGACAGCGCCGGGATCGCCCCGGGGCGGTCGCTGTCGATCCCGCCGTCCACCACGAACCGGTGCGCATCGCCCGGCGCGCACAATCCGAGCGCCTCGAGCCAAAACCATACGAACGGCGAGAAGCCGTCGTATACCTGAGGGAGGTCGACCTCGCTCATGTCGATTCCGGAGCTCGCTCGTAGCCGGCGCACCAGGTCCTTTCCGCCGTCGAGGATGTCGTCCAAGGGCCAGTGCAGCGGGAGTCGCCTACGGGATGGTGCGCTGCTTGCGTAACCGGAAACGTAGACGGGGGCATGCGGTAGATCCCGCGCCCGTTCCGCAGTGGTGAGGACGAACGCCCCGACGCCGTCGACGGGAAGGTCGCAGTCGTAGCGGCAGACCGGGTCGAAAAGCTTGGGCGCCGCCAGATACTCGCTGCAATCGAGTGGCTTGCCGTGCCAGTGTGACCACGGGATGCGGGCGCCGTTCTTGCGGGCCTCGGCCACCACGGCGGCCATCGATTCCGGATGCGCGCCGTACCGTTGCAGGTACTCGTTGTACGGCAGGGCGATCATGGCCAGCGGCCCGAAGAATCCCTGCGGCGCCGTCCATTGTTGAAGTCCGCGCACTTCCTGCATCGGGTTGGTGTGGTAGCTACCCGACGGATTGTGCAACGCACGGTGGAGGAGGACGTAGTCGGCTGCTCCGGCGGCCACAGCATTGACCGCCATCGCCACCGACCCGGTGAGCTGGCCGATACCATCGAAACCTGCCACGTACCGCGGGTTGCCACCCAAACGTTGTGCGAGCCAGGCGGACGACACGACATCGACACCGTCCTCCGTGGCTCGCCCACTCGAGCTCGGCAAGAGGCTGGAACTGACGTAACCGTCGATCTGACCGACGTGAAGCCCTGCGTCGTCGATCGCGGCGCGTGCCGTATCGAGCGCCAGCGCACCGAGCGTTCGAGGACTGCGGCGCCGAATATCGCTGTGCGCGTATCCGACGAGGGCAACCTTGTTGCGCGCGGCGAACCCGCCGCTCATGGGGCGAGCCCGAACGCCGGAATCGAGACACCGGGTGCCACGTCCTCGAACGAAGCGACGACGGGTGACCCGATCCGAAGATCGAGTTCGACGTCGTCGAGCAGCCGGCCGATCATCCGGAGCTCGGCCTGTTCGACGAGTTCGACGTCGACCAGGACGAACGGCAGCATGTCGTCGAAGCCTGGAAGGAAGGATTGCCGGGCTGTCGTCCAGGACCGCACGGTACCCCGCCCACTCACCGGGACGAACTCGAATTCCGGGTTCGTGGAACCGCAGTGCGGGCACACACTGTCCGGAGGAAGCGCGAAGCTGCCGCAACGGCGACACCGCGCCAGAACGAGCACGTGCTCGGCCGCTGCAGCCCAGTAGGCCTCGGACGCTGCGTCCGGCACCGGCACCGGTCGTCGAGCGTTCACGGGATGACGCCCGCTTCTCCAAGTCCGGTGATCTGCTCCCAGTCGTAGCCGAGTTCGAGCATCATCATCTCGGTGTGTTCGCCGTGCTCAGGGGCGGGAAGCAGCTCCGGTGGGCGCTGGCCGAGCTGAACGGGCACCGTGGGCAGTCTGTAGGTGTTGCCGTCACCGAGCAGAACCTCGCCCACATAACCGTTCGCGCGTACTTGGGGATCGTCGATGAGGTCGTGGACGGATTGGACGGGAGCCCACGGCGCGTCGAGGTCGGCGAGGATGGCCTTCCACTCCTCGAGCGTGCGTTCGGCGAATACCTCGTCGAGGACCGCGACGCAGTCGGCGCTGTTGGCGCGCCGAGCCGCCATGTCCGCGAAACGCGGATCATCGATCAGGTCTTCCCGGCCGACAAGCCGGGCGAAATCCGGCCAGTAGCGGTCACCCTGAAGAAACATGAGCTGAACGTGGCGGTGGTCCTTCGTCCGATACGACCCGGTCAGCGGATTGACCTGTGGACCTCGATCACTCACCTGCGTCACTTCTCCGCCGTTGAGAGCAGCCAGAACGTCCGAGGACAGCATCCACATCGCGGTGGCGAGGAGTGAGACGTCCACCACGGTGCCGACACCCGTCTTGTGTCGTTCGAGCAGTGCGGTGGCGACACCGAAGGCCAGGGCCATGGCCGCGTTTCGGTCGCCCATCGCACCGCGCTGGCTGATGGGGTAGTTCCGCTCGCTCGGCGTCAGGGTGTGACCGACTCCCCCACGCGCCCAGAAGGCCGAGCTGTCGTAGCCCGGCTTCTCGGCGTCCGGTCCACGCATACCGAAGCCGTGACCGCGTGCGTAGATCAACGTGGGATACCGCTCCCGCAGCGTGTCGGCGTCGAGCCCGAGCCGCGCGAGGGCCCCGGGTCGCAGGCTGGTCAGGAACACGTCCGCCGTGTCGAGCAATTCGTGCAGGATGCGGGCCCCGTCGGGGTGACGCACGTCCACCGCGACCGATCGCTTTCCCCGATTCGCCAGCGTCACCGAGAGATTCGGGCCGGCCGCACCTGCTCCGATACCTTGAGTCGTCAGCGCACGGTAGGGGTCTCCGTCCAACGGCTCCACCCGAATGACGTCCGCTCCCCATTCCGCCAGAAGCGCGCCGGCCACGGGCACGAACACCCATTGGGCCAGTTCGATCACGCGTACTCCGTCGAAGGCCCGTGCCTGGTGTGATCCGTCATCGACCATCGGGGGCGCTCCCTTCATGTGTTGACGTCGTACTCGCACCCACAGCCGTCGACGTGAGCCATGCGCGGACCTGATGCTTCTGCACCTTCCCCGATGCGGTACGGGGATAGTCCTCGACGATGTGCAGTTCCGCGGGCCACTTCTGCCTGGCAGTGCCTGCCGCCTCGAAGTGCTTCCATACCTGGTCCAGGGTGGGCAGGTCCCGTCCTGGCCTGAGTCGGACCACGGCAGCGGCATGCTCGCCGAACCGTGCATCCGGCGCGGCGACGACGACTGCCTCCGCGATCATGGGCATCTCCAGCAGGACATCCTCTACCTCGGCGGCACCGATGTTCTCGCCTCCGCGAATGATGATGTCGGACTTACGATCCGTGATCGTGAGGTACCCCTCTTCGTCGATGACTCCGACGTCGCCGGTGCGGTACCAGCCGTCGTCGTCGAAGGCATCGGCCGTCAACGCGCCATCGGTGTACCCGAGGCAGAGATCGGGGCCGCGGCTGAGAATCTCACCGTCGCCACTCAGCCGGATCTCGACCCCGAGCCGCGGGCATCCGTCGGTGAGGAGCCGCTTGTCTTCTGCAGCGTCGTTTCGGGAGCCGGTGATGGAGGGATGCTCCGTACTCCCGTACGAACGTGTCACGATGATGCCCAGATCGGACAGCCGCCGGGTGACCGCGGACGGAACCGCGGACCCGCCGAGCCCGATGTACCCGAGATGCCGTAGGTGATTGTCCGTGAAGTCGGGATGATCGAGGAGACTGGTCACGAAGTACGGCGGCCCACCACCGATCACCACTCCGTGCGACTCGATCAGCGCGAGTACCCGACCGGGATTCCACTCGTCGCACATGTCCACGGGAGTGCCTTCGAGGAGTGGTACGAGGAACGCACCCAGCATTCCGATGAAGTGCCCGACCGGGAGTGCGGTGAGTTGCCGGCCACGATCCGACTCGTAATTGGCGAGCAGCTGCCTCGTTTCGAACCCGAGTGTCTGGTGCGTGTGGATGACACCCTTCGGCTCGCGAGTGGTCCCCGAGGTGTAGGCAATCACGGCCGGATTCCGCGGGTCCACGTCGAGCAGACCGGTCATCGGTTCCGGGGCTAGGAGTTCGTCGAAATCGACACCGACGACGCCGACGATCTCGACGTGCTCACTGATGACGGGATCATAAGTCATCCGGCCGAAGCGTTCGGCCGTGATGAACACCCGCGGTTGCGCGCCGGCCAGGATGAACGACAGTTCCTTGGGACCGTAGAAATGCACGATCGGCACGACGACGGCGCCGAGAATGGACGAGGCCCAGAAGGTCGCCGCAGCTTCCATCCAATTGGGCAACTGGAACGCGATGACATCACCCGGACCGACTCCGCGTGCGCGCAACCCTCCCGCCAGTCTTCGGGCTACCAACTCGACATCGGAAAACGCCCCGGAGTAAGGATGGGTCACCGAGTGGACTCGGAACTCCAGGTCGGGATGCTCGCGCAATCCCTTACCCAGAATTGCGCCGAGCGATTCCTGTGTCCACCAGCCCTTCTCCTCGTAGTGACGACGCAGTGCGTCCGGCACCGTCCGCAGTGTTCGAACGTGGATACTTGTAGTCAAGGGTCTCACAACACCTTCCAGATTTGAGAGTGACGGAGGCCGACATCACTCCGACGGATAACTCGCCGTCCGCGGAGCGTCCGCCGAATCGGCGAGGCGCTGTATCGCATCCATTAACTGCTGGAGCGCGTACGCCGGGTTGAATTCGAGGTGCGTGGTCGGTTCCGAGTATTTGAGAATGTGGCCCGCCGGGAAGAAGTAGACCTCGCCGACGGTGACGACCTCATCCTCCCAATCGGTATTCGGGTAGCAGGCAGTGATCGCCCCGGCGAGGACGTAACCATAGTGGGGGCACATGCAGACTCCCCCCGGAAGTCCACCGGCACGGTACATTTCGGTGCAATCACGCGGTCCGGCCGTGGTGGTGTAGCCCACCTCGAGGTCCCCCCACTGCACCGAGCGGAAGTGGCTCGAGGCGGCCGGCCAACGGCCGCCCCCGCCGTTGGGGAGATCGGCGGGATTTGCGTGGGGCATAGCGCGCTCCATTCCGATTCGATCGATACTCGCGCAGTCACACGGCATCGAACATCATTGAGCTACAGGGCGTCGTGGTCGGCGACCGCGGTCCCGAGGCGGTGCAACAAGATTTCGATCAAATGTGGTGCAACCTTGGCGGTGATACCCCAGAGAAAGAAGCCGCGCACAATGCCCCGGCTCAGCGCCCGCCACGCCGCGTCCCGCGACGGTAGCGCGACACCGTGCGACGCCAGGCAGTCGAGATAGTGCCAGAGGAGGTCCTTCTCGCTTCGTCGACGATCGTCGACGGTGAGCGCGGTGGCGATATGCGTGCCCACGTCGAGATACCACATGCCGCGTTGCACGAGCTGCCAGTCGACGAGACTCGGGGCGCCCACCGGATCCAGGAAGAGGTTTCCGACGTGAGCGTCACCGTGAATGACACACCAATCCGAGGACGCGTGCTCGGATTGCAGGGTGCCGACCAGCGCGCTGTATGCCTCGGTGAGCCGGCGAGCGTCGCGAACTTCGGCGGGGACGCGTAGACCGTTGGGCCCGTTCAGATTCTCGTCGATTCGCGCCGTGATCGTGTCGGCTCCCCAGGCCCGGAGCGCACCGTCCAATTTAGGTTTCAGCCAGGTGGTTTCTGCCCATTGCGCCCTGCCCCAGGTTGTGGCGTGGAGCCTGGCGAACTGGCTGAGACTTTCCGCAGCCTGGTCCGGCGTGAAATGACTGTCCGCATCGAGAAAGACACCACCCTCGGCGACGACGTCCTCGGTGATCACCACGCCGTGATGGGTGGCGGGGTCGAAGTCCGCGTAGACCCCCCGAAGCGTCCGCACGCCACTGCCGGCAGCGAGATCGCGGTAGAAGCACGCCTCGCGTTCCCCCACGGCCCGCGCTTCGCGCCCCTGTTCGTTGAAATATCCTTTGACGCACAGGCTGGACGACAGACCATCCGGCGTGTCCCGCTCACACACGATCGTGAAGCGCGCATTGGTGGACACGCGGTCCACGACTGGGCCCAGGATCACCTCCCGCACCTCGATTCCCGCGTACCGGGGTTCGAGTGCCGCCGTCAGCCATTGCGGAGACAGCGCCTCTTCCAGAGTGTCCGGGACAGCGATGGTCATGACAGATCCCATCGTCGAGGGCCCTCCGCAGGCATCAGAACCTCGCCGAGATTCGGATCCACACCCTCATAAGCAGTGCATACGGTAGAACGTCGTTTCACCATGATGAGAATGTAATACTCTTCACACAAGAACTCCATAGTAATTTTCGATTTCGAGGAAGAACATCTGCGTTACCAACAAGGTCGATGTATCGATTTCCTGGTCCAGCCGCGGGAAGTGGCAGTATTGGAAGCGGCTCTACCGACGATTTCAGGCTCCGTCCGGAGGGGACGCCATGGCTGACCTGGACCCGCTGGCAACTCAGCGCGCCGTGACTTCTTCACTCACGGCGGAGCTGGAGGCGGCGGGGTTCGAGGACGCCGTCGAGATCGGTCGCGGTGGTTTCGGCGTGGTCTATCGCTGTCGACAGCCCACGTTGGATCGGTCAGTGGCTGTCAAGGTCCTCACCGCCGACCTGGACGACGAGAACCGGGAACGTTTTCTCCGCGAACAGCGTGCAATGGGACGGCTGACGGGGCACCCCAACATTGTCAACGTGCTGGGGGTCGGTACGACCAGCAGCGGTCGCCCCTACCTTGTCATGCCCTATTACGCGCAGGACTCCCTGGACGCGATGATCCGCAGGCAGGGAGCACTCTCGTTGGAGCAGGTTCTGAGACTCGGAGTGAAGGTGGCGGCCTCGCTGGAGACTGCGCATCGAATCGGCATCGTGCACCGCGACGTCAAACCCACGAATATCCTCCTCACCGACTACGGTGAGCCGGCTTTGACCGACTTCGGCATCGCGCACATCACCGGGGGTTTCGAAACTGCTACCGGGGTCGTCACCGGTTCCCCTGCGTTCACCGCTCCCGAGGTACTCGCCGGCCGGTCTCCGAGCCCCGCGGCGGACATCTATAGCCTCGGCGCTACATTGTTCTGCGCCGCCACCGGCCACGCTGCCGTCGAGAGACGCCGTGGTGAGCAGGTGGTTGCCCAGTTCATCCGGCTCAGGAGCGAACCCATCCCGAACTTGCGGGAGCAGGGACTCCCCGGCGATGTCAGCGCTGCGATCGAACAAGCTATGTCGGCGGTGTCACATCGCCCGTCCGCCGCGGGGCTCGGCGAACAGCTGCAGGAGGCCCAGTCCCGTCATGGATTCCAGGTCGACGACATGGCGTTACAACCGGGAACCGGAGAGCGGCCGGGACTGTATGTGAGCTCGCGCAGTGCACGACCTTCCGCAATGAAACGTGAGGGTGACCGCTTGGGAAATCTTCCTGCCGAGTTGACCAGTTTCGTCGGCCGCCGGCGCGAACTCGTAGAGACGAAAACCTTGTTGTCACAGTCGCGATTGGTCACTCTCACCGGGATCGGGGGCGCGGGGAAGACCCGCCTGGCCCTTCGAGCGGCAGCGCAGGCACGGCGTGAATTCCCCGATGGGGTGTGGCTGGTCGAATTCGGCGAATTGCGTGACGGATCACTGCTGATCGATGTGGTGTCGGGGTCGCTGGGCTTGCGGGATCAGTCGGCGCGGCGGGTACAAGACGTGCTTGTGGACTTTCTGGGTTCGAAACAGTTGCTGATGGTGTTGGACAACTGTGAGCAGGTCGTGGACGCGGTTGCAAAGATGGCGGAGACTCTCCTGCGCACCTGTCCCAAGCTGCAAATCCTCGCTACGAGTCGCGAGGCTCTTGCTGTCGGCGGGGAATCAGTGCTACGGGTGCCTCCGCTCACCGTCCCGGATACCGATCGGTCCACTTCCCAGGAAGGCTTGTCGAACTCCGAGGCGGTGACATTGTTCGTCGAGCGAGCGGGCACCGCCGTTCCGGGGTTCACACTTACCGAGGAGAATCAGGCGGCGGTGGCTGGAATCTGTCGACGACTCGACGGCTTGCCCCTGCCCATCGAGTTGGCGGCGGCGAGGTTGCGGATGATGTCAGCCGAGCAGATTCTCCAGCGGCTTTCCGATCGTTACGCTCTTCTGACCGGCGGTGCCAGGAGTGCGTCGACGCGACAACAGACTTTGCGGCTCTGCGTCGACTGGAGTTACGACCTGTGCACTCCTCTCGAGAAGGTTGGATGGGCTCGACTCTCCGTGTTCGCCGGCAGCTTCGAACTGGATGCCGCAGAGGCCATCTGCGGGTACGACCTCACCTCGCCCAGCCTGCTCGATGTCGTGACCTCGTTGCTCGACAAATCGATCCTGATCCGGGAAGGATCGGCCGATGTGGTGCGATTCCGACTACTCGAGACGCTTCGCAGTTATGGCCGGGAGAAGGCCCAAGCGAGCGGACACTACGAGGATCTGAGGATGCGTCACCGGAATTGGTATCAGCAGTTGGTGATTGATGCTGCGGATGACTGGATTAGTCCTCGCCAACTCGAATGGATCAATCGACTCGAACGAGAGAAGTCCAATCTGCGAGAAGCGATGCAGTTCTGCGCGTCCGCGGACCCCGCAACAGGTCTGCGGATCGCGGACGCTCTCCTAGATTTCTGGAACACGCGATCCATGTTCAGGGAAGGGCGGTACTGGCTCGATCGCCTTCTCGAAGGCGCCGACAAGCAGCCCACTCTGGAACGGGTCAAGGCGTTGTCCGCCAACAGCTTGTTGGCGGAAACGCAGGGCGATGTCATGAGGGCGAACGAACTGGTCGAAGAAGCACGCCTGCTCGGCAACCAGGGTAGGGACGCGAGGATGAGTTCCTACGTCACGTTCGCGGACGGCCTGAATGCCATGTTCAATGGTGATCTTTCCCGGGCCTGCTCACTCCTGGAAGTCTCGGTGACGGACTTCGCCGAACAAGAAGACCTCACTGTTCAGATCGAAGCCATGACGCTACTGGGTCTTGCATACGAATCGCGAGGTGATATCGAGAAGGCGATCTCGTGCTTCGAGGAAGTCCTCGCGATCACCCGGTCACGAGGGGAATCGGTTCACCAGGCGTACGCCCTCTGGTCCCTCGGTGTCGCGCTGTGGCGGCAGGGCGATCTCCACCGGTCAGCGATGCAGTTGCAGCAGGCCCTACGCTTGGCGCAGCTAGCGAACAACCAGGTCAGTGCGGGTGCTTGCCTGGAAACGCTCGCCTGGATCGCAAGTGGGGAGGAGGACTTCCACCGTGCTGCAGTGCTTATGGGTGCGACAGAGACGCTCGGTCGGGCAGTGGGAGGTTCCTCGGTCTATCTACCCAAACTCCTCGAGTACCACAATGACTGCGAACAGAACACGCGACGGGCGCTCGGTACGAAGGCATTCGACGCCGCGCGAGAAGAGGGCAACGCGCTGCTTTTCGACGCCGCGATCGACTACGCCCTGGGAACTGTTCAATCCGGACGAGCCGACCCGTCTCGAACGACGTCCGGTCTGACCAAGCGTGAACAACAGGTCGCCGAACTAGTGACGCGAGGATTGACCAACAAAGAGATTGCGGCGGAGCTCGTCATCTCCCCGCGGACGGCCCGAGGCCACATAGAGCACATCCTCGCCAAACTCGGATTCACCTCGAGGGCGCAGATCGCAGCCTGGACCGTCGACCGGTCACGCTTGAACCGGCCGGGATGAAGCCGTTGTACTCGCTGGTGTCGATTCCGGTTAGTCCAACGAGACCGCAAAGCGAACAAGTCGGCCTCGACTTCTGATCGGACACCAAGCTCCAGCTCGAGGTTGACCAAGCACTGTTCTCCATTTCGATATTGGCATTCTTATCTAGCGAGAATATCATGTTCACAGCTGGCAGACGCCGGCCGGAGCGAGTCCCGACGCCGCGGTGCCGACCTCGGCGCGGCTCCGTCCACGGGTATTGGAGCTCTCACATGCGGCACGTCCCCCCCGAACTGATCAGACGCTACGAAGAGGAGGGATGGTGGACCCACGACACCATCGGAGACCTGCTCAGGCGCGGTCTCGAGGCCGCCCCCGACACCGAATTCCGGATTCACTCGACCGTTCGTCCGTGGTCGGGAACCTTCGGTGACGTCGAGCGCGTTGCCCGTCGGCTGGCGGGCGGATTGCGTTCTCGCGGAGTCGGTTCCGGAGACGTGGTCGCCTTCCAGTTGCCCAACTGGATGGAAGCGGCCGCTGTTTTCTGGGCGTCGGCCTTCCTGGGCGCCACCGTGGTCCCGATCGTCCACTTCTACGGGCGCAAGGAACTCGGATACATCCTCAGCGAGACCAAGCCGCGCGTCTTCGTGACCGCCGAACGATTCGGGCGGACCGAGTACCACGCCGATCTGTGCTCGGACGTGCCCGTCGTGGGTGTCGTGGGCCGCGACTTCGACGACCTGCTCGATGAGCATCCGATGCCGGGTACCGTCGAAGCCGATCCGGCGGGTCCGGCGCTGATTGCCTTCACCTCCGGCACCACGAGGACCCCCAAAGGTGTCATTCACAGTCATCAGACACTGGGCCACGAGACGCGACAGCTCGCGGGCCTCTACCCGCCGGACCGGGGGAAACAGCTCACTGCCGCTCCCGTCGGCCACTTCATCGGCATGGTGAATGCCTTCCTGATCCCCGTTCTGGACGGCACGGCAATCAATCTGACCGACACGTGGGATCCTTCTCAGGCGCTGGCGCTGATGGAGAGCGACGGGCTCACCGTCGGCGGCGGGGCCACCTACTTCGTCACCAGCCTCCTCGACCATCCTGATTTTGCGCCCCGGCATCTGCCGCACATGAAGTACGCGGGCCTCGGCGGGTCTTCGGTCCCCTCGGCGGTGACCACTCGGCTCGCAGATCTGGGCATTACCGTGTTTCGCTCGTACGGCAGCACCGAACATCCGTCGATCACAGGCTCGCGGTACACGGCACCCGAGGACAAACGGCTGTTCACGGACGGGGACGCCTTACCCGGAGTGGAGGTCCGGTTGGCGGCCGACGGTGAGATCCTCAGTCGGGGCCCCGATCTCTGCGTCGGCTATACCGATCTCACCTTGACGGAGGCAGCGTTCGATGCGGACGGCTGGTACCACACCGGGGACATCGGCACGATCGACGAAGACGGTTACCTGACGATCACCGATCGCAAGGCGGACATCATCATTCGCGGCGGCGAGAACATCAGCGCCCTCGAGGTAGAGGAAGTTCTCCTCGCCATGCCCGAGGTCGCGGAGGCGGCGGTAGTTTCGGCACCCGACGCCCGCCTCGGGGAGCGGGCGGCCGCCGTTCTGCGCCTGCGGCCCGGACACGCCATGCCCTCGATGGACGCCGTCCGCGCTCACTTCGAGCGGGCCGAGATCGCGCGGCAGAAGTGGCCGGAGGAATTGCACCGAGTCGACGACTTTCCGCGGACCGCCAGCGGCAAGATCCAGAAGTTTCGGGTGCGGCAGGACATTGCGGCACTCGGCAGAAGAGAATAGTATTCTCGTAAATCGATAAGGAGGATCTCATGCCAGTGAACGACTTGCCGTATCCGCTGTTCGACGCGGACAACCACCTGTACGAGACCGAGGAGGCCCTTACCAAGTTCCTTCCCGAGAAGTACAAGGATGCGATCAAGTATGTGCAGGTCGACGGCCGCACCAAGATCGCTATTCGCGGCCAGATCAGCGATTACATCCCCAACCCCACCTTCGACGTGGTCGCTCGGCCCGGCTCGATGGAGGACTATTTCAAGAACGGGAACCCCGAGGGCAAGAGCCGGCGTGAGATCTTCGGCAAATCGATGAAGTCGATCCCGGCCTTTCGTGAGCCGGCCGCTCGTCTCGAGCTGCTCGACGAGTTGGGCGTGCAGCGGACACTGATGTTCCCGACCCTTGCCAGCCTCGTCGAGGAGCGCATGCGGGACGATCCGGACCTGATCCATGTTGTCGTCCACGCGCTCAACGAGTGGCTCTACGAGACATGGAATTTCAACTACCAGGACCGTATCTTCACCACACCCGTGATCACGCTGCCGAACGTCGACAAGGCGATCGAGGAGCTGGAGTGGGTGGTCGAGCGAGGCGCCAGGGCAATTCTCATCCGCCCCGCACCGGTACCCGGCTACAAGGGTTCCCGCTCGTTCGCCCTCCCCGAGTTCGACCCCTTCTGGAAGCGTGTCGTCGAGCTCGACATCCTCGTCGCGATGCATTCCTCGGACAGCGGCTACGCCCGGCACGACGCAGAGTGGGAGGGCAGTGACGGCGAAATGCTGCCGTTCCAGACGAACACGTTCCGGATGGTCAACGAATGGCGGCCCGTGCAGGACACGGTGGCCTCGTGGGTCTGCCACGGCGCGCTGTTCCGCTTCCCCGATATCAAGCTCGCTGTCATCGAGAACGGCTCGAGTTGGCTGAAGCCCCTGCTCGACGTCCTGGCCGACACGTACAAGAAGGCCCCCGAGGGCTTCGGTATGCAAGATCCGGTGGAGGCAATCAAGCGCAGCATCCATGTCAGCCCCTTCTATGAGGAGGGCGTGACCGACCTGATCGACTTGATCGGTGTCGACCAGGTGCTGTTCGGGTCCGACTACCCGCACCCGGAAGGTCTGGCAGAACCGCGGCACTTCGCCGACATGCTCGGACACCTGGAAGAGAAGGACCAGGCCAAGATCATGGGCGGCAACCTCGCGAGGTTGATGAATCTATGACGTGGGAGACCATCCCCCAGATGGTCCTGAGCGCGGGCGACCGCTTCGGCACTGCCGAAGCGGTCGTCGACGGGCCGCTTCGGATCACCTTCGCCGAACTCGCCGGCCGAGTTCGGCGAGCCGCAGGGGCATTCGCTTCGGCCGGCATCGACAAGGGTGACCGGGTGGCCCTCTGGGCACCGAACTCGGCCGAATGGATCGTCGCCGCGTTCGGTCTGCTGACCGCCGGCGGCGTGCTCGTTCCCGTGAACACCCGGTACAAGCAGGACGAGGCCGAAGACATCATCCGGCGCAGCGGCGCGAAACTTCTGCTGGTCGAGCAGGGTTTCCTCGGTGTCCAGTACTCGGGACCCGATGGTGTGCCCGTGATCGATCTCAAATCGGGCTTTCTCTCGGACGGCCAGCCCTTCGAGTGTGAGGTCAGCGGCGAAGACATCGCCGACATCATGTACACGTCCGGTACGACCGGCCGCCCGAAGGGCGTCATGATGAACCACCGCCAGACGCTCCGCCTCTTCTCGGAGTGGTGCGATCTGGCGGATCTGCGGGAAGGTGACCGCTATCTGATCGTCAATCCGTTCTTCCACATGTTCGGTTACAAGGCAGGTGTGATCGCCTCCCTCATTCGGGGCGCCACCATCCTGCCGGTGCCCGTACTCGACGTCGATCGGGTACTCGAACTGGTGGAGAAGGAGAGGGTGACCATGCTGCCCGGTCCGCCGACCCTCTATCAGTCGCTTCTGGCAGCGCAGGGGAACTGGGATCTGTCGTCCTTGCGTGCAGCGGTGACCGGTTCAGCGGATATCCCGGTCGAACTCATCCGGCGAATTCACGACGAACTGCCGTTCGAGACCATCATGACCGGGTACGGCCTCAGCGAGGGTGGGACGGCAACCGCTTCGCGGCCCGGCGACACCTTCGAAGAAATTGCGACGACCGTCGGCACACCCTGCGAGGGAGTCGAATTGCGGATCGCAGCCGACAACGAAGTGTTGATCCGGGGTTACACCGTCATGCAGGGTTACCTCGACGATCCGGCCGCGACCGCGGAAGCCATCGATGCCGACGGCTGGTTGCACACCGGGGATCTGGGGACCCTCGACGACGGGGGCCGGTTGCGTATCATCGGCCGCAAGAAGGACATGTACATCGTCGGCGGTTTCAATGCCTACCCCGCCGAGATAGTGGGATTCCTGCTCGAGCATCCCGCAGTCGACCAAGTAGCGGTGATCGGCGTTCCCGACGAGCGGCTCGGCCAGGTAGGGAACGCGTTCGTGGTCGCGAAGAGCCCTGTCACCGCGGAGGAGCTGATCGCCTGGAGCCGTGAACGAATGGCGGGGTTCAAGGTGCCGCGGACCGTGAGGTTCGTCGACTCTCTTCCGTTGAACGCCACCGGCAAGGTCATGAAGGAGCACTTGAAAGATCTGGTGAGGTAACACCCTCCCGAACCACGCCGGCCGCGCGAAGACTGGGCCCGGCGTAGACGCACAGAACTCACCCTTCGACGTAGGAGGTCCGTAATGGACACCGATAGCGCGATGATCGATTTCGCCGTCAAGTGGCGACATTGGGACGGCGGACCCGACGAGGACATCTTCGTCGAGTTCGGTATTCCCGCATACCAGTTCTTCTTCCGACTGCGCCGGCTCCTGTCTACTCACCGATGGCATCAGCTGACGCCCCACCTCGTCACGCAACTGACTGATATCTGTGACCGCAGATTGCAAGTGCCCCAGACCCGAGCGGGATGATGTGGGCGACGCACGAAAAGGACATACATGAGAGACTTCACCAACTTCGACATGCTCCGCGCGGCCGCCGGGACCGAGATCGGCACCAGTGACTGGATCACTGTCGACCAGGAACGTATCGACCGCTTCGCGGCCGCCACCGATGATGATCAATGGATCCACGTCGACACCGAGCGCGCCGCGAGCGGTCCTTACGGCTGCACCATCGCACACGGATTTCTGACGCTCTCTCTGCTTGCTCCGATCATTCAGCAGGTCATGACGGTCAGTGGCGCGCGTATGGCCCTCAATTACGGGCTCGGCAAGACACGGTTCATCAGTCCAGTGCCCGTCGGTAGCCGAGTTCGCGGTACCGTCGTGCTCACCTCCGTAACCGACATCCCCGGCGGTGTGCAGGTCGAACGAACCGTCACGATCACCACCGAGGGTGCGCAGCGCCCAGCCTGCGTCGCGGACAGTCTTGCGCGATACCTGGTGTGATGCACCAGTCGGCACATTCCACGTCGATCTCGGTCAGAAGGTGCTCGACGTTTCCCTGGGCGGTGCGTGGCGAAATCACAAGGCGAGCAGCGATGGCCGTGTCGGTCAGCCCCTCGGTGACGAGTGCGGCGACCTGACGTTCTCGCTTCGTCAGTGTGAGTGATCTTGCGGTCGAAGGCTGCGCCTTATCGTTATCCGCAGCTTGTGCGCGGAGCGCGTACGCGAATGAAGCTACCCATCGACCGCGCCAACTCCTCGGCCGCGCCCATCAGTACTGCGGAACTCTTCACGTCCGGTCCAGTTTCCGCGGCCCGGGCAAGAACCTCGAGACACGCTGCGGCAGTCAGGAGTCCACTTCCCTGCCGGGTCAGCCGTAAGGACTGCTCGAGTAGCTCTGCCGCGCGACTGGGATTTCCCTGCCGCCCAGATGGCAACGGCCATAGCCCTCAGAGCGTACGACCGATACAGCACTTCGCCGCGGGTTTCGGTGACCGCGAGCATCTGCTGACAGCATTCGATCTCTCGCTGCCGAGGTGTCCATACGTCCTCCCAGTAACTGCAGCGTAGCGAGGCAGGCCCCGCAGCGACGGTTCCTGCTTCGGCGCAGCCAGCGGCGGTACCCGCAATGCGGCCTCCCCACCGATCCCGAGAGGCTCGCGGCTTGTCGCGAAAATCCGTAGATGCGGACAGGTCTTTAACAGCGTCTCCGCCCGCTCCGCAGTCGTGTCCAGCACTTGCTCACAATTATCGAGAATTAGCAGCAGCTCCCGCGTCGCAGGAACTCGACCAACACGTCACCCAACAACTCCACCAGCCACACCCCGTCGCGGTACGCACGTTGGCGTCCTCTCGCCCACGCGCCGCGCCGCGCCAAACGAACCTTGCCAACACCGCTTACCCCGGTCAAGGGTTACGAGATGTGACACCGAGAGGATGTGCTTCGCGTCGCCGGTTTCAGTACGGCGACTGACGAAACTGGATAGTTCTAGCGGAAGATTTTCCCCTCGTACCCCGAGTAGTGTTCGCGGACGACGAGTAGTGCACTAGGTCAGCTTCCTCCACGGAGTCGAGGGCGGAGCTGACGGTGTCCTCTCGCGGCAGTATGGCCGACGTGGCGGGCAGCGCCATTTCGTCAATCGCGAAGCCGTGCTCGCGCTTCCCGAAATCTGCAAGCGCCGGCTCACCGTCCCGACCTGACGCTGTCGACCGTGCCCGACAGCGTCCCCTGAGATGTTGCACGGCAGGTGCCGGAGGCAGGTCACCTCATGCGACAGCTACTTCGTCGGTGCTTGCGGGTAACGGATAGTGGCAGGCGACGAACTGGCCGGGGCGCACTTCCCGTACCTCGGGCTCCTCTGTGGCGCACTTTTGTTGTGCTTGCGGACAACGGGTACGGAACCGGCAACCCGTCGGCGGCGCAAGCGGAGAGGGCACGTCACCTTCCAACGCCGGACCGGCAAACCCCTTCTCAGGGTCGGTCAGTGGCACGGAGTCGAGGAGAGCGCGGGTGTAGGGATGGGCGGGATCGTCGTAGACTTCGATCGAGTCACCGAACTCACACACCTTACCGAGGTACATGACCATCACATTGTCACTGACGGTCCGCACGACACCGAGGTCATGGGCGATGAAGACGACCGTCAGATCGAACTCGGCCTTCAGTTCCTCGATCAGGTTGAGAATCTGGGCTTGGACCGACACGTCGAGCGCGGAGACCGGTTCATCACAAATCAGGAGTCGGGGGCCGAGGGCCAACGCCCGGGCGATGGCAACTCGCTGAGCCTGTCCACCCGACAGCTGACGGGGCAGCATGTCGGCGAACCGATCTCCGGCCAGGCCGACCTGTTCGAGGACGGCAGCGGAGGTGGTGGCGCGCTCGGACGATGGTGCACCGGCCACTGCCAATCCCTCGACCACGATGTCCTTGACGGATCGGCGCGGATTGAGCGAGCCCACCGGATCCTGGAAGATCATCTGCATGTCGCGTCGCAGTGCGCGCATGCGTTTCTCGTCCACTTCTTCGATCCAATCGTCACCGAATCGGATGCGTCCCGCAGTGAGGCGGTCGAGCCGCAGCACGGCCCGCCCCGTAGTGGACTTGCCGCATCCCGACTCTCCGACGATGCCGAGGGTTTCTCCGGGCAGCACGTCGAAACTGATCTTCGACACTGCCTGCACGGTGCCCGCACCTGTCGGGTACTCCACGACGAGATCCTGCACACTGAGCAGTGCCTGCTCGCCGCGGAGGTGAGCGCTACCGCTACCAGCCATGATTTCCACCTCCGGAAAGTACGGATGCCGCGGTGGCAACCGGGTGCACACAGAACACGTGATGGTCCACACCCACGGACTGCCGCTCCGGACCGGAGCTTCGACATTCCTCATCGGCATGTTCGCAGCGGGGTGCGAATCGGCACCCCTCCGGGGGTTGGGTGGGATCTGGAAGTGAACCCGCGATCAGTCGCAGCGGCGCATGCCGTTCGTGGTCGATGGTGGGGGTGGCGCCCAGCAATGCTTCCGTGTAGCGATGCCTCGGGTCCTCGAATATCTCGCGGGTAGAGCCGATCTCGGCGAGCCGACCTGCATACATTACCGAGACGCGGTCGGTGCGGCCCGCAACCACGGCGAGATCGTGGCTGATGAGCATCATCGCCATGCCGCGTTCGCGCTGAATCCGTCGGAGCAGATCGAGGATCTGCCGCTGGATCGTGACGTCCAGCGCAGTGGTCGGCTCGTCGGCAATCAGAAGGTCCGGTTCGCACGCCAAGGCGATGGCGATCATCACCCGCTGACGCATGCCACCGGACATTTCGTGCGGGTAGTTGCGGAGCCGTCGTTCCGGGTCGGGCACCCCGACCTCCCGCAAGAGATCGAGGGCCCGGCCGTGTGCCTCGGATCGGGTGATGCCCAGGTGCCGACGCATCCCTTCGGTGAGTTGCCGTTCCACTCGCACTACCGGGTTCAGGGATCGGCCGGGGTCTTGGAAGACCATGGCAATCTGCTTACCCCAAATGTCGAGACTTTCCTTCTTGCTCAAAGCCAGCAAATCTCGGCCCTGGAAGGTCACCTCACCGGAGCGGGCCGAGCGCGGCGGCATCAGCCCCATGACGGCCCGGGCCAATACGGACTTACCGGAGCCGGACTCACCGACGATCCCCAGTGCCTGTCCCGCCTGCACCGTGAACGACACGTCGTCCACGGCACGCACGGTCCCACCAGGCGTGCCGATATAGGCACGCAGATTCTTCACTTCGAGTAACGACTGAGTATTCATGACGAGTCCGGCTCCATCCCTTCGGTTGTCAGCTGTTTCCCTCTGCTGCCGACTACTTCGTGGTCCACAGCTCTTCGGGTAGCGGCGAGCCCAGGGTGTACAGGTCGATACCGTTCAGAGACTTACTCGAGGTGACAGAAGGCACCGCGCGGACGTACCAGAGGCCTGGATTCAGTGCGACCAGTCGCCTCTGCACCGTTTCGTATGCCACCTTGCGCTCCTCCACCGATTCGGCGTTGCGGCCGGCGTCCAGCGCTGCGCTGAGCTCGGGGTCGTTGATGCCGACGAAATTGCCCGGAGAAGCACCGTGGAAAGCCGTCCACAATCCGAAGTCGGGATCCTGGACGACCGCGGAGGAGATGATCATGTCGAAATCACGCGCGCCGGCCCGGGCCGTCGCGACCGCGAAGTCCACTACCTCGACCTTGGCTTCGACGTTGTCGAAGGCACTCAGCTGAGCCTGCAAGCCTTCGGCGAGCGTCTTGCTCTCCGTGGTCGGGTAGGAGAGGAACGTGAACGAGACCGGCTTGCCCTCGGCGGCCAGTTCATCGAACAATTTCTGCGCCTGCTCCTTGCTCGGCGTAGGCAGTGGGATATCGGCGTAGTACGGCGAGGATTCCTCGAACAGCGTCTTGGGAACGACGCCCTCGCCGTTGTAGACGACCGTGTTGATCGCATCCAAGTCCACTGCCAGCCCGATTGCCCGGCGTGCCCGCTCGTCATCGAACGGCGCACGGCGGAAATTCATCGCTACGAACTGTCCACCACCGGTCGGCACGACCTCTGTGGGGTAGCCAGCTGCTTCCACCTTGTTCAGGCTCGCCCAGTTCGTCTCGGACGCCAGATCCGCGCCACCGGTCATGATGGTGTTGACCCGCTGATTACTGTCACTGACCGTCTTGATCGTCAGACCTTCGAGATAGGGCTTCGGTGCATCCCAGTAACCGGGGTTCTTCTGCAGTTCGATCTTGTCCTGCCGGACCCATTCCACCAGGGTGAACGGTCCCGCGCCGACCGGGTTCGCATCGAAAGCCGCTTGCCCCTTCTGCAGAGCCGTCGGTGACGCGATCCAGTTCAATGCACCGGCGACCAGGGATTGGCCGAAATGCGGATTCGGCGCAACCATGGTCACTTTCAGCGTGGTGTGGTCGATGACCTCCGACGACGCGATTTGGACTGCCTGACGGATGGTCGTCGATCCCAAGGCGGGGTCGCGCAACCGGTCCCAGTTGAACTTGACCGCAGCCGAATCGAGCGGGGTCCCGTCGGTGAACTTCAGACCAGGCTGCAGCGTGAGCGTGAACGTGGCTCCGCCGTCAGTGGTGGAGAATCCGGTCGCCATCTTGTATTCGAGATCGAAGTTCTCGAGATTGTTGATCATCAACGTTCCGTATAGAGCGTTGCCGAGCACGGGCTGGTGGGCCCAGGTATTGGACAGGCTGGCGGGGTCGAGGTTCCGCGGCTCGCCGGTTTGCAGGACGCGAGCCACACCACCGGCGACGGGTTCACCACCCTCGGACTGGCCGCCGGCGGCAGAACCCGTGCCACCGCAGGCGCTGAAGAGCAGTGCTGCAGCGCATGCCGCGACCATCGCGGTCAGAATACGTCTTGATCGAAACATCATGGACCTCTCGGGAAGGTGGAAGCTTGTAATGCAAATATGGTGTGGCGAAGGACCTCGCCGGTTCAGTCGTGCATGGTCCGGTCGAACTTGGTGCGGAGATGATCGCCGACCTGGTTGAGGGCGAAAACGGTGAAGAAGATGACCAATGCGGGGACGAATACGAGGTGTGGTGACGTGGCGATCGCGTCCTTGCCGTCGTTGATCATGCCTCCCCAACTCGGTTGCGGCGGAGGAATTCCCAGACCGAGAAAACTCAATGACCCCTCCGCCACGATCAACGCTGCCATCACGATCGGCAGATACGCCGCCAACGGAGCCAACAGGTTCGGCAGGATTTCCCGAAAAAGTATCCGAAAGTTACCCGCACCGATATTGCGGGCCGCCCTGATGAATTCCCGCGACGACCACGACATCGTGTTGGCCCGCGACAACCGAATGAAAGCCGGGATCACCAACAACGTGAGCCCCAGCAATATCGTCGGCACGCTGGGTTCGAGAATCGACGCCAACGCCAGCAGGAGGATCAAGGGCGGGAACGCCAGCATCGCATCCGCCACCAGCGACACGCCGGCATCGAGACGCTTACCGAAGTAGCCGGCGAACAGTCCGATCAATGACCCGATTCCAAACCCCACCAATCCGGCTACCGTACCCACCACGAGCGAGACGCGGGCGCCGTAGATGATGCGTGACAACATCGACCGCCCCAACGTGTCCGTGCCCAGCAACAGATCGAGTGAGCCGAATTGCGGCCCCAGTCGCGGTGCCGCCACCGGAGTGGCGAACGGAGCCAACGGCAGTACGTCGGCCAGCAACGCCGCCGCTATCAACACCACCAGCCACAGCACCGACAGATACACCAGCAACGACCGGCGCTTGCGCACTACCGGAACCGCCGGCAACTCCACCGCCGGACCTGCATCCGTACGTACTGTCTGATCTACCGCCACATCGGTCATGCTCCGGCCACCTTTCGCACCCGCGGGTCGATCACTGAGTAACTCAGATCGACGACCGTGTTGATCCCCACGTAGACCACCGCAATGAACACCACGATGCCCTGCACCATGATCACGTCACGCGAGGTGATCGACGATGCCACCAGCTGCCCCAAACCCGGTAGTCCGAACAATGTCTCGACGATGACCGTCCCTCCGATCAACCGCCCCAGATTGATCCCCGCCACGGTGATCAGGGAGAACGAGGAGGGCCGCAGCGCATGCCGGAACATCACGTATCCGCGAGGCATTCCCTTCGCCCGCGCCGAGGCGATGAAGTCTTCCCGCAACGTCCCGATCAGGTCGGTACGCAGCAACCGGTGGAACGATGCGATCTCCGTCAACGCGATTGCGATTGCGGGCAACATGGCGCTCCGCAGATTCGGCCCCAGCCCGTCACTGATCTGCGACCACCCCATCACCGGGAACCACTGGAACTGAATCGCGAAGAAGTAGATCAGCACCGGGCCCGCGATAAATGCGGGCACCGACAAGAACACCGCCGACACTGCGTTCGTGCCCCGATCGAGCGCACTGCCCGGCCGCGAAGCCGACAGAACACCCATGATGAGGGCCAGCGTCAACGCGATGGTCAATCCCATCGCCGCGAGCTGCAACGTTACCGGCAACCGCTCCACGATCGCCTCTCGCACCGACTGCCCGGTCAACGGTGATGCTCCCAGGTCACCCCGAACCGCGTCGGAAAGCCAGGACACATACTGTGACCACAGCGGGACATCCAGACCGAGCTCGGCATTCATCGCCGCCACCGCGTCGGGTGTCGCGTTCTCGCCCAGAATCACCTCCGCCACCGACCCCGGCGCCAAACCGAGCAGCGCCACCACGGCGAATGTCACCAGTAGCACTACCGACACGCTGCGGCCGACCCGCTTCGTAACCGTGAGAACCATGGAACTCACCTTTCGGACAGGGAAGGGACGGCGTTCTCGTCCAGCGTTACCGCGCTGAGCTTTTCGAGATAGCGCACTACTTCCGTTTGGTCGGCTGCCGGATCGAGATCCTCGACCGCATCTCCCCATACACCACCCAGCGCGTCACCGAGGACCGTGGAGGCATCGAGCTGCCGCGCCAGATCGAGGGCAATTCCGATGTCCTTGCGCATCAACCGCGCGCTGAATCCCGACGCGAATGTTCGGGAGAGGACAAAGTTTTCGTACTTGGTCTCCGTTGCCTGATTTCGACCGCTACCGGCGTTGATCACGGACAGCAGTGTCGCGGGGTCGATACCGAACTTCCGTCCCACGAGAAGTGTCTCGCCGGCGGCCACCAAACCGTTGGCGGCGAGGAGGTTGTTGAGCGCCTTCGCAGCGTGCCCCGATCCGACCGGCCCGACACGGATGATCTGTCGACCCGTCGATTCGAGCAACGGCAGTACGGTGTCGATCGCCGACTGGTCGCCTCCGACCATCACAGCGAGATCGGCGTTTCTCGCGCGCGCCACCCCACCACTGACGGGAGCGTCGACGACATCGATTCCTCGGACTGCCGCGGCCTTCTCGATCGCCTGGGTGCGGGCGGGAACACTCGATCCCATGTCGACGAGGATGCTTCCCGGCTTCAGGCAGGAAAGCAAGCCCCCGTCAGCGAGTACGACCTCGTCGACGATGTCGCTGTTGGGCAGGACGAGGACGACTATGTCGCAGTCCACCAGCTCGGCGGTGTTCTCTGTACTAGTAGCGGTGGGATTGTCGTCGATGAATCGTCGACGGGCCTCCGGGTCGGCATCGTGCACGACGATCGGCTGTCCGGCGCTGACGAAATTGCGTGCGATCGGACTGCCCATGGCCCCGAGCCCGACGAAGCCCACCTTGCTGTGTGGCAGCGGAATCTTCGGAGCATCCACCTCGTCTTCCGCGTTCAAGGGGTCTTCGGCGTTCAGGGGACCGAGATGGGCGTCCAACGCTTCCTGGACGACGCGCATCGCTGCGACTCCCGCAGGTACACCGGCATACGCGGTTCCGTGAATCACGGCTTCGGTGATCTCCTCGCGTGTCAACCCGTTACGGATGCCGGCGAGCACATGAACGGCGAGTTCTCGCGGTTGGTTGAGCGCGACCAGCATTCCGAGAGTGATCAGACTTCGGCTGCGACGGTCGAGACCGGAACGGGTCCACACAGAGCCCCACACGGTTTCGCTGACATATTCCTGCAGTGGTGCACCGTCGGAACCCGCATTCCGGGCGATCGCAGCGTTGACGTAGTCATCTCCGAGCACCTCCCTGCGAACGGCGAGGCCCGCGTCGAAGAGGGCGCGGTGGGCGTCCTCTATCGAGCTGGTATCTGACAGCGTTTCTGTCATCGGTTGGTTCCTCCGGGACCCTCGAGAATGGTGACGGCCGATACCGCCGTCGGACCGCCGACGTTGTGTGCCAATCCGATCCGTGCTCCGTCGACCTGGTTGACCGAGCTGCCACGCAGCTGTTCGAACAACTCCACACACTGTGCGACACCGGTTGCGCCCGGCGGATGCCCCTTGGCGATCAGCCCGCCACTGGGGTTCACCGGTAGTGATCCGCCGACGCTGGTGACGCCCGCCTCGAGGAGTTTGAAGCCTTCGAACCGGTCCGCGAATCCGAGGTCCTCGTAGCTGATGAGTTCGATGCCCGTGAAGAAGTCGTGCACCTCCGCGACGTCGACGTCTGATGGAGACAGTCCCGCCATCGCGAAAGCCTGCTTCGCAGCCCGTACCGTCGACGGAAACGACGTCATGTCCCGTTTATGTTGCGCCATCACCGAATCGAGCCCCGAGCCGACGCCGCGAACCCATACCGGGCGATCGGTGAACCGATCGACCACGTCTTCGGATACGAGCACGAGCGCCGCAGCCCCATCGCTTTGCGGGGCGCAATCGTAGAGCCCGAAGGGCGTCACCACCGTCGGCGCGTTCAACGCCTCCTCCACGGTGATCTCGAAGCGCTGCCGTGCCTTGGGGTTATTGATGGCATGGTGGTGGTTCTTCACCGCCACCATCGCCATGTGCTCACGGGTGGCGGGTGACTCGTGCAGATACCGGCGAACGTGGAGCGCGAAACCTGCCGGGGCGACGAGGCCCAGGGGGTAGTCCCAGGCCATGTCGCGCGTCATCGCCTCCCACTCCCAGAGCATGTCCTTCGACGCGGTTTCGCGGAGCTTGTCTGCGCCCATGACGAGTGCCACGTCGAACGCTCCCGAGGCTATCCCGAACATGGCGTTCCGGATCGCGTCATGACCTGTGGCACAGGAGTTTTCGACACGTGTCACCGGAATGTCAGAGATGTCGAGCGTGTCGGCGAGAATTCCGGACGGAAATCCGTCCGTGGTGCCCATCGAGCCGAACCACGCGGCCTGCAGATCGGACTTGTCCAGCCCTTTGTCGATGCTGCCGGCGCATTCCGCGAACGCCATCGGCAGAAGATCCTTGATTCCCAGAGTGAAGTGTTCGGCGAACGGTGTCATACCGGCACCGACGATCGCAACGTTTCTCATGCTGCCGCCTCCAGGGCGCGATCGGATGTGGGATCGGGTTCGAATGCATAGCCGTAGTCCGGAACCCCGGACCGCACGGCAACCCGGCGCAGCACCATGCGACCGCGATCGCCGATGTCGACGGTGCCGGGCTCGATACCGGTTACCTTCGCCAACGCGCGAACGCCCACGTCGTCGAGTTCGACGATCACCAGCGAGTACGGGGTCCGGAGGCCGGGTACCGGTACGTGCACGGTCACCTCGGTATAGACGGTTCCGGTGCGGGGCAGGGGCACGAAGGAGTAGTCGGTCCTGAGCGTTCCACCACGGTCGACGCGGTATCGGGGCGGAAAGTCCAGCTCGTCGCTGTCGGAGTATTTTCCGGCTTCCCAGCGGACTTTCGCCTCGAATGCCCTCTCGTAGGCGGCGAGGGAGATCGGGATGTCCGCACTGGGGATGTACGCACACTCCGGCTTGGCACGCGCTCGCGGTTCCCTGCGGTTGATGTGCGCCGCGCCGTCGGCGACCGTGATGCCGGAAAGGCTGGCCTGCTCCACCCCCACGAGCGGGCCGGTAGACCCCGACTCCACCATCGCGGCGAGTGCGAACAGTCCGGAACTCGCTCCGGTTGTCGGTAGTGGCAGTGGAGGGCCCGCGCACAGAGCCGCGGCCTGCTTCTCCTCTACACCTGCCACCGCGACCGGAGTGTCCACCCACGCCGCTGCCAGTGAAGCCAGGAAGCCGCGCTCCTTCAGTAGGCGCGGGTCACCGTAGTCGTGTACCAGACCGTTCGCGGTGCGGGTGCGGACCGGCAGGCTGCGGGCGATACGCGCGGCGGTGCGAACCTGCAGTCCCCGCTCCGCGGTCAGCGCCGCTGCCGCTCCGGCTGCATCGATGTCCACACCGATGACCAGCGTGCGCGGACGGGCCGCGCCCAGGGCGTCGAGGGTCGCCGGTGCACCACCGAGGCGCTCCGTCACCTCGAGCTCAGGGTCGAGCCCCAGGCCGGCGAGCAGCACAGCAGCGTTGCTGCTCTCCATCAACGGCAGGTCGCGGCTGACGAGCACGACACACTCGACCGAGCCGCCGCTCGAGAGGGCGGCTCGACCAGCTTCGACAGCGAGGGTGATCGCATCCTCGTCGTCACCCGGCACACGGCGCCCGGGTGTTCCCCAGCACGGCAGGTACGTACCTATCGAAGTGATGTATGACATGTGAACTCCCAGCAATCTAGGTAACAGCGCCCGCCGTTTTGAGCGCGATGATGCGATCCCAGTCCAAGCCGAGCTCGGCCAGGATCTCGTCGGTGTGGGCCGCGAACTCGGGACCCGGGCCAAGCTCGGGGGCAGCGACGTCGAACTGCACCGGGTTGGCAGCAAGTTCGAGTTCGCCCGCCGCGACCAGGTATTCGTTGGCGCGGACCTGCGCGTCGACGGACACCTGGAGTGAATCCTGCACCGGCCCCCACGGACCGGACAGCGTGGCGAAGCGCTCCGTCCACTCCGCGAGGGTGCGGGTGGCGAGCACCTCCCCGAGAATCGCCACGGCCTTGTCGGTGTTGGCGGCGATCTGGGCGGCATCGGCGAAGCGCGGATCATCCGCGAGTTCGGGGCGGTCGATGTGGCGACACACATCTGCCCAGTACTTTGCGGGCTGCAGCATGACGAATGCCAGGTAACGTCCGTCGCCGGTGGCGTATATCCCCGACAGCGGATTGGTCGGCGCGCCGTGGGCGCCAGGGACGGGTGCCACCATGGCCTTGCCGAGATGAGCTGACAACGCAATGCCGTGTCCCATGGCCCACACGCCACTGCTCAGCAGCGAGACGTCGACGATCGACGGTGTTCCCGTGCGCTCGCGGGCCAGGAGCGCCGCTGCGACACCCCCGGCAAGATTCGTCCCCGAAATGGTGTCGCCGAAGGCAGGTCCCGGCGGACTGATCATGCCTTCCACTCCTGGAGGTGTGAGCGTTGCGGCGATGCCTCCCCTCGCCCAGAAAGCGGTCATGTCGTAACCGCCTTTGTCTGCCTCGACACCACGTGGACCGAGGGCACTGCCTCGCGCATAGATGATGTTCGGGTTCACTGCGCGGACGTCGTCCACGTCGATCCCGAATTTGGTGCGGGCCTGGGGAAGGAAACTGGTCAGGAAGACGTCCGACCGACGGACCAGGTCGTCGAGGACCGCCTTGCCCTCCGGTCGGCCCATGTCCAGTCCGATACTCCGCTTGCCGCGATTGGCATGCTCCACATTGGGATTGGGATCACCCTCGACCCGGAGGGGCCCGATCTGGCGGAGCCCCCTCTGCGGGTCCCCGGTGACGGCGTGCTCGACCTTGATGACCTCCGCGCCCCAATCGGCGAGCACGGCACCCGCTGAGGGCACGAAGCCGTACATCGCGACCTCGAGCACGCGGATACCCGCAAGCGGCTTCACGGCTTCACCACGACCGCGAAGGCCTTGGTTTCGAGGAACTCCTCCAGTCCTTCTCGGCCGCATTCACGTCCGATACCCGACTGCTTGTAACCACCGAACGGGACGTCCGGACCGAAGTAATTCCCGCCGTTGATGCCCATCGTTCCGGTACGGATGCGCCGGGCTATCGCGATTGCACGTTCGTCGCTCGCGCTCATCACCGCGCCGGACAGACCATAGATCGAGTCGTTGGCGATCCGCACAGCGTCGTCGTCGTCATCGAACGGGATGATCGCGAGCACCGGTCCGAACACTTCATCTTGTGCGATCTCGCTCTTGGGATCCACGCCCGCCAAGACCGTGGGCTCATAGAAGAAACCTGGATCGACCTTCGTGCCACCCGCCAGCAACTCGGCACCGTCAGCGATCGCTCGCTGCACCATCGCGTCGACCTTCTCGCGCTGACGACCACTCACGAGAGGGCCCATATAATTCTGTGGGTCAGTCGGATCGCCGAACGGGATGCGACGGATGATCGCCGCCACCATCTTCGCGATCTCGTCGTGGTGCGCTCGCGGCACGAGTAGCCGCGTGGTCAGAGCGCACCCCTGACCGGCGTGCGAACAGACGGTCCCGGCCGCGAACTTCGCAGCCATCGCGAAATCGGCGTCTTCCAGCACGATCATCGCGGATTTTCCGCCGAGCTCCGTGAACACTTTCTTCATCGTGTCTGCCGCCGCCGCCATGATGCGGCGTCCGGTCGGGGTCGACCCGGTGAAGGTGACCACGTCGACGTCGGGGTGCGTCGTCATCAGCTCACCGGGGGCGATCTCGGAGGAACTGATGACGTTCACGACGCCCGCTGGAATGTCGGTGTGTTGCGCGATTATCTCGCCGAGGGCCAGCGTGACGAGCGGCGTGTCGGGCGCAGCCTTGAGCACCACTGTGCATCCCGCGGCAAGCGCGGGAATGATCTTGGCCAACGCGAGCTGCGTCGGGTAGTTGTACGCAACGATCGCGGAGACGACGCCGGCCGCTTCCTTCTCCACCCACCGCTTGTGGCGCTGTCCGGAAATGTCGATTTCGCCGAGGTCTTCGCTCAGCGGGTACTCGCGCAGGAGGTCTGCGTAGTAGCGCACGATTCGGATAGGTGCCTCCAGCTGGTTGGCGCGTGTGAGCTGGACGGTGGCACCCACATCAGCGATCGTCAGTTCGCGGAGCTCCTCGAGGTTGTCGAGCAGCGCCTGGTGGAACTGGTCGAGACACTTGATCCTGAACTCCACGTCGGTAGACCAGCTGGTCGTGTCGAAGGCCCTCCGCGCTGCAGCGATACTCGCTTCGGCTTCCGCGACCCCGGCATCAGGCGCATATCCGACGATGTCACCCGTAGCTGGATTGATCGATGCGAACGTCCGCTCGGTCGCAACAAGCTGCCCGTCGATCAGCAGGCGCTTGTCGACGTTCAGCACGGTCGCGGCCTCACGGCCTCCGTGACCACCGTTCGCGGCCGACACCGTGTCCTGAGATGACATCCGTTCTCCTCACTCAAAGTGAAAATACAATTCTCGCAATTGAGAATTATGCATTGGCTCTGCAGAGAATGTAACAACATGTGAGCCGCGGGGATACCCCCAATTGAGATCGGCGCCACACCTCACCTGGTTGCTGATCGACTGTTGCCACACCGTGTTCTCCGAGAGTATGGTTCTCAAAAACGGAAGGGAGATTCTTGTGATCCAGACTACAGCACTCGGTCCATCGCTCGGAGTGGAAGTCACCGGCGTCGAGAGCCTGGAGGATGAGGCGGTTATCGCCCGGTGCCTGGAGGCTCTGAAGTGGCGGGGCGTGCTGCTCATTCGCGGCCTGCATCTCGACGACGATGCCCAGCTGGCGTTCAGCCGAAAACTCGGAACGGTGCGCATGACGGCACCGGGCGAGGAGCTCTTCACAGTCTCCCTCGACCCGGCCAAGGCCCCGTCCGCCGAGTACCTCAAGGGGACCTTCTACTGGCACATCGACGACACCACCAACGATGTGCCGGCGAAGGCAACCATGCTCACCGCCCGGCACGTCGCCATGGTCGGCGGCGGAACCGAGTTCGCCAGTACCTACGCGGCATACGAGAACCTGCCCGAGCACGAGCGCAAACGCTACGAGGGCCTGCGGGTAGTACACAGCTTCGAGGCGGCCCAGCGGCTGGTCCATCCAGACCCTTCCGACGAGATGCTGGCGCACTGGCGTCGACTTCCCACACACGAGACTTCACTCGTCTGGACGCGCCGCGACGGTAGGAAGTCGCTCGTCATCGGTGCCACGGCTGACCACATCGTCGGAATGCAGCCCGAGGAAAGCCGGGCACTGCTGGACGAATTGCTTGGTTGGGCGACCCAGGAACGCTTCTCGTACACCCACGAATGGAAGGTCGGCGACGTGGTGGTGTGGGACAACACCGGGATGCTGCACCGAGCGCTCCCCTATGACCCTTCCTCGGAACGCCTGATGCGGCGCACCACGATCTCGGGCGACGAGGCCTGGTCGTGAGAACAGCTGTCGTCACCGGAGGTAGCTCCGGCATTGGACGCGCCATCGCCGAACGCCTGCGCAAGGACGGCTACCAAGTCGCCGTACTCGATCTTGCACCGACCGAATCCGCGTTCGAGTACAAGGTCGACGTGACCGACCCTGCCCAGATCGAGAGCGCTCTCACCGAGGTTCGAAAAGAGTTGGGCCCGATCACCGTCCTGGTCAACGGGGCAGGACTCGAGCTGTACAAGCGGTTCGGCAACATCGCATTCGACAACTGGCAGCGAGTGATCGACGTCAATCTGAACGGCGTCTTCCACTGCGTCCAGGCAGTGCTTCCCGACATGGTCGATGCGGGCTGGGGTCGCATCGTCAACATCTCCTCGTCCAGTGCGCACTCAGGCCAGCCGTTCATGTCGGCGTACGTATCCGCAAAGTCTGCGGTCAACGGACTCACCAAATCGCTGGCTCTGGAATACGGGCCCAGCGGCATCACGGTCAACGCGGTGCCTCCCGGCTTCATCGACACACCCATGCTGCGCCGGTCCGAGGAGAAGGGCCTCCTCGGCGGCTCGATCGACCAGCACATCAGCAAGACCCCAGTCCGGCGCGTCGGCCAACCGGAGGACATCGCCGCCGCTTGCTCCTTCCTCATCTCCGAGGAAGCCGGATACATCACCGGCCAAATTCTCGGCGTCAACGGCGGCCGCAATACCTGAGGCGCATCGCGCACTGCGTCGGACGCAAGCGCTGACGCCGGCCAATCAACGAAGGGATTCTCAGTGGGACGAGTAGAAAGCAAGGTCGCGTTCGTTACCGGCGCGGCGCGAGGCCAGGGTCGCAGCCATGCCGTGCGACTGGCCGAAGAGGGAGCCGACATCATCGCGGTCGACCTGTGTAGCGACATCGCGGCGATCGGCTATCCGATGGCGACCCCGGAGGATCTCGAAGAGACCGCACGCTTGGTAGAAAAGCACGGTCGACGCATCGTCGCTATACAGGCTGACGTTCGGCAAATCGACCAATTGCGGGCCGCGGTGGAGCGTGGCATCGCCGAACTCGGCTCTCTCGACATCGTGGTCGCGCAGGCCGGTGTCGCGGGTATGAAGGGCGAACCACAGATCGACGCCTGGTGCGCTGTGGTCGACACCAACCTCATTGGGACGATGAATGCCATTCAGGCTGCGCTGCCCCACCTGGGAGATGGTGCCTCGATCATCGCAACCGGATCGACCGCCGCACTCATGGACGTGAGCAAGGTGGACGTTCCCGGCAAGGACCTCGGTGGAGTCGCCTATGTCTTCTCCAAACGTGCACTTTCCCAATACATCCACGAACTTGCGACACATCTCGCCCCGCGCGGCATTCGTGCCAACGTCGTGCACCCGACGAACTGCAACACCGACATGCTGCAGAGCGAGCCGATGTATCGGTCGTTCCGGCCAGATCTGGAACACCCGACGCGAGCGGACGCCGAGCCCGCTTTCGGGGTTCAACAGGCCATGCCGATCCCCTACGTCGAGCCCGAGGACATCAGCAACACCGTCCTGTTCCTCGCCTCCGACGAAGCCCGATACGTCACCGGCATGCAGATGCGTGTCGACGGCGGCGGCTACCTCAAGTGGTACGACTACCACACCTGACCTGCGGCCGGACCGCGGCTCGACGGATCAAAACAGTATGTGCACGAGATGGATTCACCTGCGACCAGGAGGAATAACGTGAAGGTGAAGGTCGACCCAGAACGCTGCCAAGGGCACACACTGTGCGCAATGGCAGCTCCAGACGTATTCGAACTGAGCGACATCGACGGCCACGCGTCGGCCGTCAGCGAATCGGTGTCCGCCGAACACGAAGAGAAGGTGCGCGAAGCCGCCCACTCCTGCCCAGAGCAGGCTATCTCCCTTTTCTGACACGGCTGCCGGTCGGAACTCGCCAATTCACCTCGAACCGCAAGAGAGGACGACGCGATGAGCGTTGATGACGTCGTAGACGACGACAGTCGGAAGAAGAACACCTACGACTTCGACCGGCACGCACCGGAGTACCGTGACAATTTCCTACCGATCACGGAGGAAATGCACGCGAAGTGTCCGATGGCCTGGTCCGACACCCATGGCGGCCACTGGGTCGCCGCGGGCAGCCGCGAGGTGTTCACCTTCGCCCGGTCCGCCGACGTGTCGAACGATCACGACCTGAAAGGCATCCGTCGTGGATACAAGGGCATAGCTATCCCCACAATGGAACGCGCGAGCGGCGTCCGAGGCGGCATCCTCGAGATGGACGAGCCCGAGCATCGCGAATTTCGTTCGCTTCTCAACCCGTACCTGTCGCCCGCTGCAGTCAACAGGTGGATCCCGTTCATCGACGAGGTGGTGCGCGCGTCCATCGACGAGAAAATCGAAACGGGCAGGATCGACTTCGTAGACGAGCTCGCGAACATCGTCCCCGCCGTCCTCACACTGGCGATGCTCGGAATTCCCATCAAGAAATGGACGATCTACAACGAGCCGGTCCACGCCGCGGTCTACACACCACCGGACTCCCCCGACATCCCGCGAATCGGGGAACTGCACCGCGCCATGGGATTGGACCTCCTCACCAATCTCATGGAGATCCGTGTGAATCCACGTCCAGGACTGGTGGACGCGCTCGCACGCGCCACAGTCGACGGCGAGACACCGGACGATATGGAACTGCTCGGCATTCTCAGTCTCCTCATCGGCGGTGGGTTCGACACGACGACGGCACTCACGGCGCACTCGCTCGAGTGGCTGTCTCAGCATCCCGAGGAGCGTCACACTCTCAGCCGCGAACGCGACACCTTGCTGAACTCCGCGACCGAGGAATTCCTGCGCTACTTCGCCCCTGCACCGGGCGACGGGCGCACGATCTCCGCCGACTGTGAGTACGACGGAATCCAGTTGAAGGAGGGCGACCGCCTCTGGCTGTCCTGGGCGATGGCCAACCGCGACTCGTCGCTGTTTCCGGAGCCGAACCAGATCGATCTCGAGCGCAAGGGAAACCGTCACTTCAGTTTTGGTCTGGGGATTCACCGTTGCATCGGATCCAATGTCGCACGAACCGTGTTCAAGCGGATGCTCGTCGCCGTGCTCGACCGGATGCCCGACTACCGCTGCGACCCGGAAGGCACCGTGCACTACGACTCCATCGGTGTCATTCAGGGCATGCGTCATCTTCCGGCGACGTTCACTCCCGGCCCCCGCTTGGGCGCCGGCCTGGATGACACGCTCGACAAGCTCCAACTGATCTGCGACGAGCAGGGACTCGCCGAACCGATCACGGCACGGGGTAAGGATGCGCAAGCACGTGGCTGACTCCACGGCCGTCGATTCGGTGGTAGAGGGGAAGGCGGCCGAAGAGTCCGGCCGCCCCCTCCCCCAGATCACCCCGCAGAACCGTTTCTTCTGGACGTCCGGCGCGGATGGCCGCCTGCGGCTGCAGGAGTGTGAGTCGTGCTCGGCTCTCATCCACCCGCCACAACCGATTTGCCGGTACTGCCACAGCCATCTGTTGGGTGTCCGGATGGTGTCCGGTTCCGCGACTCTCATCGGATTCACGGTCAACCACCGCTTCAGCCTGCCCGGGTTGCCGGCACCCTATGTGGTGGCCCAGGTCGCGATCGACGAGGATCAGCGGGTTCGCTTGACGACCAACGTGGTCGAGTGCGACCCTGCGCAGCTCGAACTCGGTATGCGGATGGAGGTCGTCTTCACGCAGGACGGCGATGTGTGGCTCCCGCTGTTCCGGCCTGCGGCCGAACAGCCTGCGCCTCTTCCCCTGCCTACGGACGAAGTGGATCCGAGCCAGATCAGGAAGTCCGTGCGCCCCATGGTGACGCGCGAAAAGTTCGAGGACAAGGTGGCGCTGACCGGCATCGGGATGTCGGAAATCGGTCGACGGCTGATGGTGTCCCCGATGGCGCTGACACTGCAGGCCTGCGAGCGTGCGGTAGCCGATGCCGGCCTCACGATGGACGACATCGACGGCCTCGCAAGCTATCCCGGCGCCGGCCAGGTCGGCGGTTTCGGCGAAGGCGGTGTGACCGGAGTCGAGGCAGCCCTCGGACTCCGGCCGACATGGCACAACGGGGGCATCGAAACCTTCGGTCCCGGCGGATCCGTGATCGCCGCGATGCTCGCGGTCGCTAGCGGCCTGGCACGTCATGTGCTGTGTTACCGGACCCTCTGGGAAGCGACCTACAGCGAGCAGATGCGTCGCGGCGAGATCCCCCCACCGGCCACCGGCCGCACTCCCAGTTGGATGGTACCGTTCGGGGCCACCTCGGCAGCACATACGCTGGCCCAGAACGCACAGCGGCACTTCCACCGATATGGAACCACCCGGGAAACACTCGGATGGATCGCACTGAACCAGCGGGCCAACGCCGCGCTCAATCCCACTGCTGTGTACCGCGATCCGATGACGATGGACGATTACCTGTCTGCCCGGCCAATCACCACACCGTTCGGTCTCTACGACTGCGACGTTCCCTGCGACGGCTCGGTTGCCGTCATCGTCTCGGCGGTGGACGCCGCCCACGATCTCGCGAAGCCGCCCGTGCTTGTCGAGGCCGTCGGCACCCAGATCGTCGAGCGGATCGAATGGGATCAGAGCACGCTGACGCACGAACCTCAGGTTCTCGGCCCCGCCGCCCACCTGTGGTCGCGGACTTCGATGAGCCCCAGTGATGTCGACGTGGCCGAACTCTACGACGGGTTCACGTTCAACTGCCTGTCCTGGATAGAAGCCCTGGGCTTCTGCGGCATCGGTGAAGCGAAAGATTTCCTCGACGGCGGCAAAAACATTGCCCGGGACGGCGTGCTCCCCCTCAACACGCACGGCGGTCAGCTCTCACACGGCCGTACCCATGGCATGGGACTGATCCACGAAGCCGTCACCCAATTGCGCGGCGATGCCGGGGCACGCCAGGTTCCCGGCGCCCGTGTCGCCGTCACCGCCACCGGAGGCCTTTCCCCCGGCGGCGCCCTGCTTCTCAGGACGGATGCATGACCACCACGGATCGCGAGCTCTCGCTACCCACCGACGTCGACGGCACTCAAACCACCACGCCGTGCGCGCGCGTGGTCGACATCGACGGAATCCCGATGTCGGCGTTGTTGTCCGAGGCTCCGGATCCGCGCGCGGTGATCGTCGCGCTGCACGGCGGAGCAACGAACTCGGCTTACTACGACTGCCCGGGCCACCCTGAACTGTCGTTGTTGCGGTTCGCGTCTGCGCTCGGGTACACCGTGCTCGCGCTCGATCGGCCGGGCTACGGCACTTCTGCGCCGTTCGCGGTCGAGATCGCCCCCCACCAACGACGGGTGGACCTCACCTATGCGGCTATCGACCACCACCTCGGGTCGCGCCCGCGCGGCGCCGGCGTCTTCGTGTGGGCGCATTCGGCCGGTTCGGAGCTCGCAGTCCGCATGGCCGCCGATGAACGAGGCACCGACTTACTGGGTATCGAGCTTGCCGGCACCGGTCACGAACACCAGCCCGTAGCGGCCGAAATCCTGGGCACGCCGCACCAGCCGGCGCCACCGGAGGCAGTGCGCGAGTTGCTGTGGCAACCGAGCCACCTGTACCCCACCGAACTGATCGGGGGCGCACCTATCGCCTCATCGACTCCCCGTTACGAGTCAGGTGTCCTGGCGACCTGGGCGCGAATCGACTTTCCGGCGCTCGCGGCGCGGATACGAGTTCCCGTCCACTTCACCGCCGCCGAGTTCGAGAAGGTGTGGCGAATCGACTCCGCCGCACTGCAAGACATCGCGGCCATGTTCACTGCTGCGCCCAGCGTCACCGTCAACGAACAGGCCGGCAGCGGGCACAACCTCAGCCTCGGCCATGGAGCCCCGGACTACTACGCGAAGGTGCTGTCCTTCGTCGAGCACTGCACACACAGCACAACGGGAAAGGACGACGACTGATGCACGCCGTCGATGTTGCACTGCTACTTGTCAGACTGGTTGTCGGAGTGACCATGATCGCGCACGGGCTGAACCATTGGCGCGGCGGTGGCCGTATCGAAGGAACTGCCCGCTGGTTCAGCGGACTAGGCCTGCGGCAGGGCAAGCTGCAGGCGTGGCTGAGTGTAGTCACCGAAATCGGTGCGGGCCTACTTCTCGTCATAGGCCTCCTCACTCCGTTCGCCTGTGCGGCAGTGATCTCGGTGATGCTCGTGGCGGCACTCCTCGCCCACCGGCCCAACGGGTTCTTCGTCTTCAAGGAAGGCTATGAGTACGTCCTTGTGTTGTCGGTAACCGCTCTTGCGTTGGCAATGCTCGGGCCGGGAGAGTTCTCGTTCGACGCCGTCACAGGCATCGACATCGCCGGCTGGGCCGGTGGGGGCACCGCACTGGGTCTGGGGGTCGCCGCAACGGCGGGACTGCTCGCACTGTTCTGGCGGCCGCAACCACGAGAGGTCGTGGCCGCATGATGCCCAATCTCGAATCGGAGGAACTCTGATGCGCGTCGGATTCATCGGACTCGGTAGCCAGGGCGCGCCCATGGCACGTCGAATCATTCACGCGGGCTACGACGTCACCCTGTGGGCGCGCCGCCCCGACGCTTTCGTGCCCTTCGCCGACACCGCCGCGACGTTCGCCCACTCCCCTGCCGACCTCGGGGCAGCAAGCGATCTCGTGTGCATCTGCGTGGTCAGCGATGACGACGTCCAGGAGGTGGTCGCCGGCGAGGACGGTGTGCTCGAAGGGATGAAGGACGGCGGCGTGATCGCCATCCACAGCACGGTGCACCCGGACACGTGTCACGACCTGGCCGCCAAGGCGCGGGAGCGCGGGGTCTCCGTCGTCGATGCTCCGGTGAGCGGCGGCGGATCGGCGGCCACCGAAGGGCGTCTGCTGGTGATGGTGGGAGGAGCGGTGGACGACTACGACCGCTGCCGGCCGGTGTTCTCGATGTATGCGAACCCCGTCGTCCACCTGGGTCCGCTGGGCGCCGGACAGGTCACGAAGCTGCTCAACAATCTGCTTTTCACCGCCAACCTTGCCACGGCGGCCAGCACCCTGAGCCTCGGGCAGTCACTGGGTGTCGACCCCGCCAAACTCGGTGAAGTCATCACCCACGGAACAGCCGACAGCTTTGCACTCAGCCGAATCGTCTCTGCCGGCGGCACTCTCGATCGCATCGCGGCGCACGCCGGCGAGCTGCTCCAGAAGGATGTCGGGCTGGTGGCCGGTCTCGCCGCCGCGGCAGAGGTTCCGACGGGCATCGCGATGGCCGCCGCTGACACCACGCTCACTCTGATGGACCACCCGCGATGAGTCGCGTCGGATTCATCGGTGCCGGGCGCATGGGACTGCCCATGGTCCGGGGGCTCGCCGAAGCCGGTCACGAAGTGCGCGCGCTGGGCCGCTCGTCCGAAAGGCGCGCCGCTATCTACACTTCGGGGGCGGAGGCATTCTCCGACCTTTCCGAGATCGGCCAGGGAGCCGATCTCGTGACGGTATGCGTGTTCAGCGACGACCAGGTTCGGCAAGTGTGCCTCGACAGCCCGTTGCTGGCGGCCATGCCGAGCGGTGCCGTCCTGGCGATACACACGACGGTGAGTCCCCGCACGATCGAGACCGTCGCGGAACGTGCGGCGTCACAAGGCGTCGACGTGATCGATGCCGCGGTCAGCGGCGGGCCACCCGACGTCGCAGCCGGGTGCTTGACCCTTTTCCTCGGCGGACCCGAGGGCGCTGTGGCGCGAATCCGCCCGATACTGCAAAGCTACGGCGATCCCATTCTCCACGTCGGCCCCCGCGGCAACGGGCAACGCGTGAAGCTGGTGAACAATGCACTGTTCGCGGCGCAGATCGGGCTTCTCGCCGAAGCCGCCGAACTCGGCAGGCAGCTCGGAATAGACGAATCCGTGCTGCTGGAGGCTCTTCCCCACGGTAGCTCCGCCAGTCGGGTCATGGGCAGTGTCGCAGCGAGAGGCTCGGTGGAGTCCTTCCGAAGCGCGGTCGGTGAGTTCCTGGACAAGGATGTGGCCGTAGTCCGTAGGACCGTCGCCGAACTCGGCGGTGACCTGGGCATCCTCGACAGTGTCCTCAGCGGTGGGCCTCCGGTGCGGTACCCCCGATGAGCCTTTCCGTACTGCCGGCGCGGCAGGAGACGTTGTCGATGAACGACGCCGAGACCCCCACTTCGCATACCCGATACCCGATCGCCGCGGATCTTCCCACGGACCGCGGAATGACGTCACCAAGGAGGTCCTCGTGGAGGGTCTGACAAACAAGGTAGTTCTCGTCGCCGGTGCGGCCACCGGCCTGGGCGCCGCCTCTGCGCAGCGGTTGGCACAGTGCGGAGCAAGGGTGGTGGTCGGCGACCTGAATTTTCCCGGCGCTGAGAAGACCGCTGCGGCCATCAGCGAGGCCGGCGGTCAGGCGGTCGCCGCGCAGTTCGACATCTCCGACGACGAGTCCGTCAAGGAGTTGGTCTCGTTCGCCGTGCGGACCTACGGGCAGTTGGACGCGGTCCACATCAACGCCGGGGACATGGCGGCGGTGTCCAAGGACACGAATATCGTCGATATCGACCTCGAGATATGGGACCGCACCATCGCCGTCAATCTCCGCGGCCACATGCTCGTCACCCGCCACAGCATCCCGGAGCTTCTCGCCCGAGGCGGTGGGACCATCGTGTACACCTCGTCCATCGCGTCCTTCACCGGTGATCCCGAACGCCCGGCCTACTCCGCGACCAAGGCGGGTATCAATGCCATGGCGCGGCACGTTGCCTCTCGCTGGGGCCGGGAGGGCATCCGCGCCAATGCCATCACTCCCGGATTGATCCTCACTTCCGAGATCGAGCAGGGTGCCTCTCCGGAGCTACTGCAATCTTTGATCGCCCGATCCCGCAGCCCGCGCGCGGGCAGGCCGAGCGACATCTCGGGAATGGTCGCCTACCTGATGTCCGACGACGGGTCGTGGATCAACGGCCAGGTCGTCAACGTCGACGGCGGCACTGTCCTGCGCTGAACAATGTCGCGCGAAGCCCGACCACCAACCGTGCCCACCGCAGGACCTGCCGAATACGACCGGGCGGGATCTAGATTCTCACAAATGAAAGTACTATTCTCATTAGTGACTGGCGCCACTGCCGGATATTTTCTGCGCAGTGCAGGAGAGGACTTCCAATGAACATTGACGACATGGTGATGGTCAGCATCGACGACCACGTGGTCGAACCAGCCGACATATTCGAAAAGCACTTCCCGAAGAGTCTCATGGACCAGGCTCCCAAGCTGACAGCCCACCCGCGCAACCCCAACGTGCAGGCCTGGATGTTCCAGGACGTCGTGGTCGGCAGCTCGGGACTGAACGCCGTGGTCTCCTGGCCCAAGAGCGAGTGGGGATTGGATCCGACGGGCTACGCCGAGATGCGCCCCGGTGTCTACGACATGAGCATGCGGGTGCGGGACATGGATGCCAACGGCACCCTGGCCGCAACACTTTTCGCCACCTTCCCGGGATTCGCCGGCACCCATCTGGCCAGCCTGCCGGACAAGAAGCTGTCTCTCGCTGCCTGCCAGGCGTTCAACGATTGGGTCGTCGGCGAGGTCCCCAGCACCTACCCGGGCCGCTTCATCCCGCTCGGCATCATCCCGTTCTTCGACATGGACGCGTCGGTCAAGGAGATCCACCGGCTAGCGGCCATGGGATGCCGATCCATCAGCATTCCCGAAACCCCCTACGGTGTCGGATTTCCCGACTTCAAATCAGGTCACTGGGACCCGGTTTTCAGAGCGTGCGTGGAGCACAACATTGTCCTCAGCCTGCACATCGGCGGCGGCTTCGGCCTCGTCAAGCGGCCCGAGGGTTTCAACATCGACGACATGATGGTCTTGACGCCGCTCATCTCGACGATCGCGGCCAACGACATGATGCTCAGCGGGGCTTTCCAGAAGTTCCCCGACCTCAAGGTCGCCATGAGCGAGGGCGGTGTGGGCTGGGTGGCGCCGTGGCTCGACCGGCTGGAGCGGCATATCGAGAACCAGTCGTGGACGGGCATGAGCTTCCTTCCCAAGGGAATGGGCCCTACGGAGGTTTGGCGAAAGAACTTCCTGGCGTGCTACATCACCGAGCCGAGCGGTCTGAACAACCGTGAGCGGCTGGGCATCGACACCATCGCGTGGGAGTGCGACTTCCCGCACTCCGATTCCACCTGGCCGAATTCGCCGGAGATGCTGATGGAGGAGCTCGCGGCCTCCCGCTGCACCGACGAGGAGATCGATAAAATCACCTGGAAGAATGTTGCCAGGTTCTTCGATTGGGATCCGTTCGAGCACACTCCGCGCGAGCAGGCCACCGTGGGAGCCCTGCGCGCCCGCGCCACGGACGTCGACGTGAGTGAGACATCCAAGGAGGAATACCGCCGGCGCTACGAACTGGCGAACTCATAGGTCAGAAACCCTCTACACATGATGATGCCCGCCGACCGGAGTCGGCGGGCATCATCATGTGTAGAAGATCGATCCGCTTCGCGTCAGAGTTTGACCACGACGGTCTTCGTGGCGGTGAAGGCGTCGAGGGCCTCGTACCCTTTTTCACGTCCGTATCCGGACTTCTTGAAGCCGCCGAAGGGAAGTTCCACACCACCACCTGCGCCGTAGGTGTTGACGTACACCTGACCTGCCTCGATGTCCGCGGCCATCCGGTGCGCCCGAGAAAGGTCGGCGGTCCACACCGAGCCGAGCAGCGCATACTCGGTGCCGTTCGCCAGTGCGACCGCCTCCTCTTCTCCGGCGAAAGAGTTGACCACGAGAACGGGCCCGAAGATTTCCTCCTGAGCGATCGGTGAGGCCGGATCCACGTTGTCGATGAGGGTCGGCGCGAAGTAGGCGCCGCCGGCGAGCGATTCGTCCTCAGGGACGATGCCCCCGCACACTATTTCACCCTTGGTGAGATCGTCGACCATGGATTTGACCCGGCCCTGCTGCTTGGCCGACACCAGCGGACCGAGTTCTTTGTCGTCGACACCGGCTCCGATGGTCACGTGGGAGAAGTGTTCGGCGACCCGATCGACCATTTCGGCATGGACGGACTGGTGAACGAGCAGACGCGAACCTGCGGAGCAGGTTTGCCCGGCGTTCTGCAGGATTGCCTTCGCCACTGCCGTGGACGCTGCGTCCAGATCGGCGTCCGGGAAGACGATCTGCGCGGACTTACCCCCGAGCTCGAGTACCACGGGAACGACACGGTCGGCGGCCGCACGCGCAATCACAGCGCCGATCCGGGTCGACCCGACGAACCCGATGTGGTCTACCCCGGTATGCGTGGACAGTGCCGCGCCGGTTTCGGCGCCGATCCCGGTGACGACGTTGAACACACCGGGCGGTAAGCCCGCCTCGATAACCAACTCCGCGAACGCCACTGCGGTGCGGGGTGTTTCGTCCGCTGGTTTGGCCACCGAGCAGTTGCCGGTCGCAATGGCGGGTGCCACTGCGCGCGCGAGGAGCTGCATCGGGTAGTTCCAGGCCACGATGTGGGCGGTGACCCCGAATGGCTCACGCCGGGTGTACACGTGCAGGTCGGCCGAGAGCGGAATCGACTGACCGTAGTAGGTGTCGATCGCGTGCCCGTAGAAGCTGAAGTAGCGTGCCGACACGTCGACGTCGTTGCGCGCCTGGCTGAGAGGTTTGCCCGAATCCTCGCTCTCCATCCGTGCAAGGTGTTCCTTGTCGCGCAGGATCAGGTGTGCGATACGGGTGAGGATGTTTGCACGATCCTCGGGCTTGGTGCGCCGCCACGACCTGTTCGCCGCGCGGGCCGCGGACACCGCGGAATCGACCTGCTGCGCCGTGGCACGTGCGACGGTGCCCAGGGAACGGCCCGTGGACGGGTCGATGTTCTCGTACCACTCGGGGGAATCGACAGATTCTCCATTGATGAACGACCGTGTAGTCGCCATGATCGTGGTTCCTTCCCAATCAGGTTGCGGTGTCGGCATCCGACGAGAACATCGCCCGACGCTCGTGCAGGAAGTCGTGCGGATAGCCGAGCCGCACACGTGTGGCCGCGTCGAGCCGCTCCATATGTGAGTCGTCCAGATGGACACTCAGTGCGCCGAGATTGTCGTGGATCTGGGTCACGGTACGTGCGCCGATCGACGGCATCAGCCCCTGGCGCAGCACCCATGCCAGCGCTACGCGCGCGGAGGTGGTTCCGAGTTCTTCGGCGATTTCGACGGCAGCGTTCACACCCCGTTGGTGAGACGGGGACAGCCGTTCCATACCACCGGGAACCTTCCCGGCCAATACCCCGCGTGCGAGCGGACTCCACGCGTAGACAGCCAGGCCGAGTGCCCTTGCCATGGGCAGGAGCTCTCGGTCCGGAGTCCTTGCGACGAGCGAGTATTCGACCTGCATACCGCAGAACGCGGACCAGCCCCTCAACTCGGCAATGGCGGCCGATCGGGAGACGACCCAGGCGGGCGTGTTGCTCACGCCGATCGCGAGGACCTTGCCGGATCGCACCAGGTCGTCGAGTGCACGCAATGTCTCTTCGACGGGAGTGCACTGGTCCCACGCATGTACCCACAACAAGTCCACATAGTCGGTGTCCAGCCGTCGCAGGCTCGTCTCGACGCTGCGACGCAGGCTCTTGCGGTGGCTGCCGCCCGAGTTCGGATCGTCCTTGTGGGTCGGCAGCGTGAATTTGGTACTCAGGACGACAGAATCGCGCTCACCCGCTACCAGTCGCCCGACAATCGACTCGCTCGCGCCTTCGGTGTAGTTGTTGGCCGTGTCGACCACGTTGCCGCCCGCGTCGCGGAAGGCACTGTAGATTTGCCGCGACGTCTTCTCATCCGCGCCGAACCCCCACTCCGTCCCGAATGTCATTGCACCCAGGCAGAGCTCGCTGACACGCAGGCCGGACGAGCCCAGCACACGCATCCCCATTCCCCTCCTGTGATCCGAGTCAGGCATCGTCGTCCACCACCCAGTTCACAAATCGATGGAGGGGATACATACCGTCGTGAGGGCTGCCCATGCTGCCGGTGAGTGCGCTGCCGAGTTTCACGACACGCTGCACGCCCGCCGTGGCGAGATGATCGCGCACCTCGGCCTTCCGGTGTGTCGGGTAGATGCCGACCGTCTGCGTCGCCACCGTCGCGAAGGCGGCGGCGTCGCCCATCGACGCGACCGGCACGACGTTGACCGTCTTGTTCGTCGGGTGGAAGTCGACCGGCTCGGGCGAGCGCACAACCAGGCCGCTACCGTCGTAACCTCCCCAGACCCGATAGTCGGGTTCGAGGAAGCGCATTCCCTCCACCTCCTCACGAATGTCGCTGGGAGTCTTCGGCCCGGTTGCCTCCGCGAAGTCCCGGTCGACACCGAGTCGTGCGGTGAGCGCGGCACAGAACCGGTCGACCTGCCCGATGTCACCCTCGACCGCGATGTGCCGAGCGGCGACGCACGCGTCCTGGTTGAAGATCGTGGCGTCGGCTGCGGCGAGTTCGGCCACCTGCTGCAGGGTGTCCTCCGATGCGAACGCCTCCCTGCCGACGATGGACATCGACACCTTGGGGTCGAACGAGATCAACTGGAATCCCGGCCCTGCGTACTTCGCGGCATTCTCGATCGCGGAGCCGCCACCCCAGGCCACCAGCTTGTCGAAGTACTGGGAGCGGTACAGCACGTTCTCGACCTGCGCGTCGCCCCCGCGCCAGTAGACAGCCGACATCGACCGGAGAATCGGGTGATCGGGCTCGATGTCCGACATGGTTCGAAGTACGGCAACCGTCGTGAAGGGATCAGCAGAGGGCATCTTGAAGACGTTCACCGCCTTGACAAGTGCTGCGTCGGCGATCGAGGTCATGGCTGCGCTCGGTGAGTTTCCTGCGAGCATGTGGACGAGCCGGGGTGGGAAGGCCCGAATCCGGCTCACCCTTCCGTTCGGATCGGTGCGCTCGACCCATCCGTCGAGTAGATTCCGGTCACCGAACGTGCGGTCGAGCCGGTACTCGAGCGCCTCCCTGGTCAGGAACTGCCCGGGCCTGGCGAACGTATTCTCGATGATTCGGCGGGGCAGCGCGCTGACCTGCAGGGTCATCTCGAGCGACTCCTGCAGATATTCGTTCGTTTCGAGCGTGAGATGATTCGCGGTCTCGACGAGAAAGTCGATGATCTCCGAGACTGGAACGTCGAATGCCGGGCCCTGCTGGGTGCGCGGAACGAACAGTTCGTCGAGCTTCAGGCGCGGTGTGGCAAAAGGCACGCCGAAGTCGCGGGAGAGATATTCGGTGTCGTCACCCCAGATCAGCTTGCCGCGCACGAAGTGGGGTACACGGATCTTGGACGTACTCGGGGTGAGCGTGGTTGTCGTCGTCATGGTTTCGTCCTCAGTCCTCGATGAATCCACGGACGTAAGCATCCGTGGTGCCGGCACAGGTGATCTTGTCGTCGTCGACCAGATCCGAGTACCGAGTGATGTCGGGGGCGATCGACGGCCCCGATCGGCCGCAGGCGCACGCGCCGAGATCGACGCTGATCTTGTCGCCGGTGATCGTCCCGCCCCAGCGGCCATCGACGGTCGTGTCGAAGAATGCGGCACGACCCTCGACCTGTCCGTCCGATTCCGGTGCCGGCGCCTCGCCGTTCTTGTCGAGTACGAAGAGTACGAGTTCGGAGGGCACGTGGTAGCGCTCGGCGGAACAGCGGGGAAGACGCAGATTCAGCTCCTGCATGGAGTAGTAGTGGAAGAACCTGCTCGGTGAGATATTCAGCATCCGGTAGATCTGCGCTTGATAGTCGGCGGGCAAGGAGTGGCCTTTCAATCCGCCGCCCACCGTCAGCGCATTCTCGCCGGTGATGTCTCCGTCTTTCGCTCCGAGTTCGCGCAGTATCTCCGTGAGCCGAAACAGGCTTGCGAACTGGGAGCTGAAGAAGATTCGCTCCGAACGATGTTCGAGTATCTGCTCTGCCCAGTAGTGCAGGCGCCGCTCGTTCTCCGCCTGCCGCTTCGCGGCCTCTGCCTCGTGCGCCGCGAGCTCGTCCGGTGTGGCGGTCCCGTCGGCCATCGCCTTGCGCACCGCGGACAGGCGCGCCATGTAGGCGTGGTGCCCGTCGGCGGGGGGCGCGGCCGGAAAGGGTGGGATGCCGTCCGGTCGGCCGTAGGAGCCGAGGAGCAGGTCGCGCATGGCATTGTGTCCGCTGAGCCCGGTCTCCGGACCGACAGGAATGAAATGCCACGTGCGTTCCGGCGGTAGACCGAGATCGGTCAGGCCGTCGAGCATGTTCTGCAGCGACACTTCCCGGTCACGCGGAGACTTGTTCAGAAAGGAACTCTTCCCGCTGGTGCCGCTCGAACTCGACACCAGATGTCCGGCAGCTTCCAACCTGTCGATCAGGCCGTCGACGTCCGCGACGCCGGACAGGTCGACGTCGGTGACCCGGTGGGTCGAGAGGGAATCGAGCCAGCGAGTGAGCTGCCTCCAATTGCCCTTCGCGATCAGCGATTCGGGGTAGCTCTTGTAGGCGGTATGCGGGAAGAGCAGGGGAATCATGTCCTCGCGGGACGCGATTCTCTCGATTCCCTCCGCATCGGCCCGCTGCGCGAGAAAGGGCACCTGCCGGCGCCGCTCCTGAAAAAGCGCATCCAGTGTCTCGATGACATTCCGCTGTTTCGTCGTTCCTGACATTGTGCCTCCGGCCTCGTAAGCGCAAATAACTTTACCCACGGTCAAGTTTTGCTAACTTTACCCACGGTATAGTTATTTTGTCCACAGCCGTCCCGGACTCGGCTGGCAGACTTACCGGCATGACGTCGCCGAAGTCCCGCTCTCGTACAGACGACTCCACGCCTCACCGCGGCGGCCGTCCCACCCGGGAGCAAGCCACGCGGATCGATCGAAGCGTCCGCGAAAGCGCGCTCGAGCTCTTCCTCCAGTACGGCTACGAGGGCACGTCGATGAATGCGATCGCCGAGGCGGCCGGCACCACCAAACCGTCCCTGTACGCCCGCTTCCCCACCAAGGAGGCAGTCTTCCGCTCGGTACTCGAATGGGCGATACAACGCACCGACTGGCCGGTTCCCGAACCACCCGCGCCGAGCCTCGACGACTTGGAGGAGGCCTTGACCGCGATCGCGTCCGCCGCGCTGAGTCGGGCGCTCGAACCCTCGATGATCAGGCTCGAACAGATCGCTATTGCCCATGCGTCGCACTACCCGGAGCTCGCCCGCCGGACTTTCGGGACCGGATTCTGGCCGCGCAAGCAGCTCGTGGTCGACCTACTCAACCGGCACGCGGCAGACGGCTCGATCGTGGCCGAAGACCCCGACCTGCTCGCGGAACACTTCCTCGGGATGGCCTCGGTCGCGCCGGCGCGCCTCGCGTCCTTCGGCATCGTGCACGACCCTGAGGAGCGGGCACGCCACACCCGTTCGGCGGTGCAGCTCTTTCTTCGCAGCCTGCGGCGCGTCGACGACGAACGGACGTGACCCGGAAAGCAACGGCCGGTCGGCGCATTACCGCCCGGCTGCTCCGGCTCTCAGGCAGAACACGGTGATGCGATCGATGTCGGTCGCGGTCGGCTGAACCCGCCGCCAGAGGTAGTCCGACAACGTGCCGATCATCGCGTGCGCTGCAAGGGAGGCATCGAATTCGGGCGCCTCGCTTCCCAACTGCCTGAACGGTTCGTGCAGCAATCCGGCCAGCGGATCGCTGGCCGACCGCAGGCCCGACGCCGCGTCCTCGCCGAGACTGCCGGCATTCCACAGGACGGCGCGCGTGGTCTCCGCGACCTCACCGGTGGCCTGGGAGATCACACCCTCGACCCAGCGGCGAACCTTTGCCTCAGGCGCGGACTCCTTGTTCATCTGGTGCGCAACGTAATTTCGCAGCCGCTCCGTTCCGTCCTCGAAGAGCGCTGCCACCAGCGCATCCTTCGACCGAAAATGACGATAGAACGCCTCGTTCGACAGGCCGGCCGCAGCGACAATGTCCGCGACCCGCGGGCGGGAGGTCGTTCCGCACGCCCGCATCACCTCGAGCGCGGCGTCGAGCAACCCACGGATTTCCATGGCATAGATCGCGCCGCGTTTGGCCAACGCGCGCTGAGCAATACGGTTCGCAAGATCCTCCATCGCGTCAGTGCGCTTCGGCTGGACCGCGCGAAAGCCGCTCGGGGCGGGCCCAGCACCGCTGAAGCCCTGGCTGCGCCACACGACTCACCAATTCGATCCGAAGGCCCGTCGTCGCGCTGCGATGGAAAGTGAAGAACGGCTGCCCGTCGGAACCCACCCGGGTCGCCTCGGTCACGAAACCGCAGCGTACAAGTTTTCCAGCGTCCGCCGCGACGTCGTCGGACCAGTAGCCGGCGTGGTGAATGCCCGGCGCTTGTTCCCACAGAGTTCCGGGGACGCTTCGCACCACTTCAATTCGAGGTGTGGTGACGGAGTATGCGCAGCTGAGATCGACGACGGTGTCACCGTCCGGCACAGTCACCGCGATCGGACCACCTACTTCGTCGCCCCACTCGTACCCGAACAGGGCGCGGAGCTCCATCCGGGTCGCTTCGGGTTTGTCGGTGACGATGCCGAGATGAAAGAGATCCTCAGCCTTCATCGGCCGGCCCCGCCCAACCCCGCGCGGCTTCAAGAAGCAAACTCCGCAAAATAAGAATTGCATTTGTGTTCACGAGAACGATATTCTCATGCTGACGAAGGAGGCGCAATGGCATGGGATTTCGAGACGGACGCTGAGTACCAAGCGAAACTGGACTGGGCGGATACGTTCGTACGCGAGGAGGTCGAGCCACTCGATCACATCTGGGAGCACCAACAGTTCGTTCCCCTCGACGGGGCGCGACGCAAGGCTATCGACCCATTGAAAGACCAGGTTCGGAAACAGGGCCTCTGGGCCACCCACCTCGGACCCGAACTCGGCGGCCAGGGATACGGAGCGCTCGAGTTGGCGCTCCTGAACGAGATACTCGGCCGATCTTCATGGGCACCGATCGTGTTCGGGTGCCAAGCGCCGGATACCGGCAACGCCGAGATCATCGCCCATTACGGCACCGAAGCACAGAAAGAGCGCTATCTGCAGCCGCTGCTCAACGGCGAGTTGTTCTCCACCTATTCGATGACCGAGCCCCAGGCAGGCGCCGACCCAGCCCAGTTCACCACGCGAGCGGTCAAGGATGGGGACCACTGGATCATCGACGGCTGGAAGTACTTCTCCTCCAACGCCAGAACCGCATCCTTCCTGATCGTCATGGCCATCACGAACCCCGACGTCAGCGTCTACAAGGGCATGTCGATGTTTCTGGTCCCGGCGGATACGCCCGGAATCGACATCGTTCGCAACGTCGGCCTCTACGGGGAAGCCATGAACGACGGTACCCACGCCCTCATTCACTACGACGGTGTCCGGGTTCCCGAAGAGGCAATGCTCGGTGGAGAAGGTCAGGCTTTCGCCGTCGCTCAGACCCGCCTCGGTGGCGGCAGGATCCACCATGCCATGCGGACGATCGGTCTCGCACAGAAGGCCCTCGACATGATGTGTGAGCGCGCCCTCAGCCGCGAAACCTCAGGTAGCCGCCTCGCGGACAAGCAATTCGTCCAGGGCTATATCGCCGACTCCTACGCCCAGTTGGCCCAGTTCCGGCTCTTCGTGCTGCACACGGCCTGGAAAATCGACAAGTACAACGACTACAAGAAGGTTCGAAAAGACATCGCCACCGCCAAGGTCATCATGCCGACCGTTCTGCACGACATTGCCTGGCGCGCAATGCAAGTACACGGAGCACTGGGCGTGACCAACGAGCTGCCGTTGTTCCAGATGATTCACGGCGCCGCCGTCATGGGCCTCGCGGACGGCCCCACCGAGGTGCACAAGACCACAGTGGCCAAGCAGGTACTTCGCGATTACAAGCCCAACGACGACCTCTGGCCCTCGGAATGGATCCCGAAGAAGCAGGAAGCCGCCAAGGCGAAGTTCGCCGAGTACCTCGAACTGGAAGTAGGAAATTTGTGATCGACTTTCAACGCCTGTCGGACTGGATGGACGGTCAGGGGCTCGGCAAGGGGGCCCCGCTCGAACACCGATACCTTTCCGGCGGAACACAGAACGACATCTACGAATTGACCCGCGAAGACCTCCGCTGCGTGATCCGGATACCACCGCCCGAAGCGCCGGCGAACCGCGACAAGGGGATTCTGCGGGAGTGGCAGATCATCCAGGCACTCGAGGGCACCGATGTGCCACACACGGAGGCCATCGCGGTGTGCGAAGACGCATCGGTCCTCGGCCGGCCGTTCTACCTGATGGGATTCGTCGACGGTTGGTCACCGATGGAGAACAGGAACTGGACCACCCCCTTCGACACCGACCTCGTGGCCCGCGCCGGACTCGGCTACCAATTGGCCGAAGGCATCGCCCTCCTGTCCGCGGTCGATTGGAAGTCCAGGGGTCTCCAAGACCTGGGCCGCCCCGAGGGCTTCCACGAACGCCAGGTCGACCGCTGGACCGGCCTTTTCGCGAAGATCAAGGGCCGCGAACTCGACGGTTTCGATGTGGCTACCGACTGGCTGCGCAACCACAAGCCGCTCGATTTCGTCCCCGGCATCATGCACGGCGACTATCAATTCGCGAACGTCATGTTCCAGGACGGTGCACCGGCGAAACTGGCCGCGATCGTCGACTGGGAAATGGGCACGGTCGGAGACCCCAAGCTCGACCTGGCTTGGATGCTCGAGGGCTGGCCTGCGGACACCAGCACCCCGGAAGCTGCCACCTGCAGCTACGTCAACCTGCAGGGGATGCCGTCGATGGATCAGCTGGCAGGACACTATTCCGACGTCTCGGGACGCCAGGTCGACGATCTCGACTACTACCGGATCCTCGCCAAATGGAAGTTGGCGATCATTCTCGAACAGGGATACCAGCGTGCAGGCGACAACGAAAAGCTCCTCGCCTTCGGGCCCATCGTCGTCCAGTCCATGATCGCGGCCGCCGAGCTCGCCGAAACGACGGAGTACAAGTCATGACCGACACCGCAGAACTCGTACAGGAACGCCACGGCGCCATTCGGGTCCTTCGCCTGAACCGACCGGAGGCACGGAACGCACTCACCAGCACGCTGATGCGTGACCTCGGCACCGTCGTCGTGGAGGCCGAAGCTGATCCGGGCATTCGCGCCATCGTCCTCACCGGCGCGGGCGACCGCGCATTCTGCTCGGGGATGGATCTGCGCTCCTTCGCGGAAGAAGGCGAGGGTGGTTTCAACTCCGAGGGTTACGCGCGACTGGCTTCGGGACAACTGACCCTCCCGGTTATCGGTGCGGCAAACGGCACGGCCATCGGCGGCGGACTCGAGCTGCTGCTCGGGGCCGATGTCATCGTCGCTTCGTCGACCGCCAACTTCGGCTTCCCCGAGGTCAAGCGGGGTTTGTTCCCCGGTGGCGGCGGAACGACCATCGGCACGAGACTCCCGTTGCACGCCGCGCTGGAAATGACGCTCACGGGCGACTTCATCACCGCAGACCGTGGCTACCAGCTCGGTTTGATCAATACCGTGGTCGAAGCTGATGCTGTGTTGGACACCGCCCTGGGATTCGCCGAGCGAATCGCCGCCAATGCACCCCTCGGACTCGCTGCGTGCAAGGAACTCGTCCGCCTCTCGGTCTCCGATGCTGCCCGGGCCGCGGAACGACTCACCGACTGGCAGTCCATCGTATTCACCAGCGCAGACGCCAAAGAAGGCGCCGCGGCGTTCATCGAGAAGCGCGCACCGATCTGGCAGGGCCGGTGATCTGACAGTGCGTGCCGCAGTCTGTTCCTCGTACGGGCCCCCCGAGGCTGTCACAGTTGAAACGCTTCCCTCACCTCTCTTGGAACCGGGTCAGGTGCGGATCAAGATCGGAGCCGCAGCCGTCAACTTCTCAGATGTACTGCTGATTGCCGACAAGTACCAAGTCAGTGTCCCACCACCGTTCACACCAGGAAGTGAGTTCGCGGGCGTCGTCGAGGAAGTGGCCGAAGGAGTCAGCGCAGTCTCCGTGGGCGACCGGGTCACCGGAACCGGGTTTGTCGGTGCCTTCGCCGAGGAGATCGTCGTGGCCTCCGACAAACTCACCCTCAAGCGGATCCCGGACGGCATCGATGCACACGTCGCCGCTGCTTTCGGCGTCGCACACCGCACGGCCTACCACACACTTCGCTCGGTGGCCCGCCTGCGGCCCGGGGACGAACTGATCGTTCTCGGGGCGGGCGGCGGAGTCGGCATCGCCGCTGTTCAACTCGGTATCGCACTCGGTGCGTCCGTCACCGCGGTCGCGTCGAGCACCGACAAGCTCGTAGTCGCCGCTTCATATGGAGCCGGCCACCTCATCGATCACCGATCCGGGGATCTGCGCACCCGGCTGAAAGAGGCACTTCCCCAGGGCGCAGACGTCGTGGTGGACCCGGTGGGAGGCGACCTCTCCGAGCCTGCACTCCGCGCGCTACGCCCGGGCGGCCGCTTCGTTACGGTCGGCTACGCCTCCGGCGTCATCCCGTCCATCCCGCTCAATCTGGTGCTGGTCAAAGGCATTCACATTTCCGGATTCCAGTTCAAGGACATCCCAGCCGACGAATTTCATCGTAACGAACAGGAACTGACCGACCTGCTACTCGAGAATCGTGCAGTCCCCCACATCGGCGCGTCGTATCCGCTCGAGGACACGGCGGACGCTCTTCGGCTCGTCGCCGACGGCAACGCTATCGGCAAGGTACTCATCGACTGCGAGTCGTAGTGCGGTGTGACTCCTCCGACGCAGTCGGAGGAGTCACACCGGTGACCAAAAACCTAGCCGTCAAGCTATGTCGGATATCGACAACGACGGCCAGTTGAGCAGCTCGTTGTGGCGGAAGGTCTCCGTCGCACCGATCGAATCGACCGAAACGGCAGCCGCCGCGAGGGCATGGGCCTTGAAAGCTCGGGCGGCCATACTCAGCCGGTGGCTGCCGGCACCGAATCTCTCGTCGAGGTCATCCGGGAACGTATCCCCGAGCAGCATGACCTCGGTTTGACCTTTGTCCAGGTTGTCGAGCACACCCTGTCGCACGCGGGAGTCGGTTTGGTACAGATCCGCCGACACTGCGATCACCTGTGGACAAGGACCGTGAGGGGAGGCCAACGCCGATTCCAGGTCGAGGGTGATCGCTCCCAGAATCTGGAGTGGCCGCGCGTCCACGTGGTCCGCGACGATGACCGAGACATCCCAGCCTGCCATTGTCTGGTCGAACAGCCACCCTCCGGCGAGCCGTACAACGTCGACCACGCTGGGTGCGACGACGGCAACCCGATACCTCAGGCTTCGCTGTCGGGCGCGAGCTGTCGAGTCAGCGATCGTGCATACTCCCTGAATACGTCGGTCACGGGGATCGAAGGGTCGAGTAGCCATGAGGTCTCCATTCCTCTGAGAAACGCAACAATCTCTACGGCCTTGAGGGCCGGGTCTACATCGGTTCGGTATCGGCCGGCGCGTTGACCACGCCGGATGCCTTCTGCCACGGCCTCGACAGAGGCCCTGGCTCTGCCGAGTAGGCGGTCGTGCAGCGGCGCGTTGGAATCGAGGTTTTCGATCTGGAGGGCGGCGAACATGCCGAGCAGCTCGGGTGAGCGCTGGAATCGCTCAGCGACCCGCTCGATCTGCTCGATGAGATCACCCGAGCGGTCTGCGTGAGCGTCGTCGTCGGCATCGCGGGCGTCGAGCACCGCGTGCAACAGCTGCTCCTTCGACTCGAAGTGATGCAGCAGTCCAGCAGGGCTGACCCCGACCGCCTTCGCGATCTGAGCCAACGTCGTGTTGCGCCAGCCGTTCCGCGCCAACAGCCGCTGAGCGGCGGTGATGATCAATTGCCGTCGATCCTCACCCTTCGCCAGAAGCGTGTCATACGGCCGTGGTTCCGACACCGGACTCCTTCGTTGGACCAACCTACTGAACACACAGTAGGTCAGTTCGTCCGGTGTGACAAGGATCTCTTTCGTTGTTACGCGTGGCTACAGTCACATGCGGTCGTCACAGTCCTAGAGACTTGGCGATGATTACCTTCATCACCTCGCTCGTTCCCGCATAAATTCGGGCGACGCGCGCGTCCGTGTAGAGGCGTGCTATCGGGTATTCGGTCATGAAGCCGTAGCCGCCGAACAGTTGCAGGCACCGATCGACGACACGCGCTTGCATCTCGGTGCAGAACAACTTGACCCTCGCTGCGTCGGCACCGGACAACTCGCCGTCCACGAGATCGAGCACCGCCCGGTCGATCATCGACTGTGCTGCCTCGACCTCGGCGGACATGGCCGCCAGCTCGAACTTCGTGTTCTGGAACGAAGCGACGGGCGTGCCGAACGCCTTACGTTCCTTGACGTACTCGATCGTCGTCATCACTGCCGCCCGCGCCTGGGCGACCGAACCGACCGCCACTGTCATTCGCTCCTGCGGCAGATTTCGGCCGAGGTAACCGAAGGCGGCACCCTCCTCGCCCAACCGGTTGGCCACCGGAACGCGGACGTCATCGAACGACAGCTCGACGGTGTCCTGCACCATGCAGCCCATCTTGTCGAGAATTCGACCGCGCGTGAACCCGGGCATGCCGTCCTCCACGACCAGCAGGGTCAATCCAGCGCGCCGATTGTCCGGATCGGTCGACGTCCGAGCGACGACGATCACGAGGTCTGCGAGCAATCCCCCCGTGATGAACGTCTTGGCACCGTTGACGACATACTCGTCGCCGTCCCGCACTGCGGTGGTGCGAACCCCCGCGAGGTCGGAGCCCGTACCCGGTTCGGTCATCGCGATAGCCGTCAGCAACGTGCCTGCCGCCAGACCGGGAAACCAGCGGCTCTTCTGCGCGTCGTCGGCATAGGCGAGAAAGTACGGAAGTATGACGTCGAGTTGGGTACGGACCGTGCTCAACGTGACCAGAGCGCGGGCCGCCTCCTCCTGCAGGATGACGTTGTAGCGGTAGTCGGGCAGCCCCGCTCCCCCGAACTCTTCGGGGATGGCGGTACCCAGTAGTCCCAGGGATCCGAGCTGCTCGAAGACCGCACGTGGCATCCGCCCTGCCTTCTCCCAGATCGGATAGTCGGGGACGACTCGCTTCTCGATGAAGTCGCGGGCAAGTTTTCGGAAAGCTTCGTGGTCCGCGGTGAAAACGTCTCTGCGCATGTCGATTCCTTCCCTTACGCCGACAGCTCGACCAGGGTGGCATTGGCGGTGCCGCCGCCCTCACACATCGTCTGGAGGCCGTAGCGGATCCCGTTGTAGCGCATGTGATGAATCATGCGGGTCATCAGAATGGCGCCCGATCCGCCGAGCGGGTGACCCAGCGCGATCGCGCCACCCAACGGGTTGACCAGAGCGGGATCGGCACCGGTCTCCGCGAGCCAGGCCAGCGGCACCGAGGCGAAGGCTTCGTTCACCTCGAAAACGCCGACCTCCGGGAGGTCGATGCCCGCCTTGTTCAGCACCTTCTCGGTCGCCGGAATCGGTCCGGTCAGCATGAGGACCGGATCTGCCCCTGTGACGGCACCGGCGCAGTACCGCACGATCGGCGTCAACCCCAGTTCGCGCGCCCTGTCCGGTGTCGTGACGAGCAGAGCGGCTGCCCCGTCGGCGATCTGCGAGGAGTTGCCTGCGTGGATCACACCGTCGTCCTGGAACACCGGCTTCAGCGCAGCGAGCTTGTCGACGTCGGTGCCCCGTCGCACGCACTCGTCGACGGCGACCACTCCCGCCTCAGTGGATACGGGAACGATCTGGGTGTCGAAGGCACCGTCGTCCAGGGCGGTTGCCGCACGGTCGTGTGAAAAACTGGCGAATTCGTCGAGCCGGCTCCGGGACAGACCCCACTTCTGGGCGATCATTTCCGCGCCGACACCCTGGTTGAACTGGAAATTGTCGTAACGAGCAAGCGCTTTGGGCCCGTAGGGCGCGCCGGAAGCTTTCGCCGCTCCGAGCGGCACCCGGCTCATGACCTCGACACCGCCTGCTACGACGACGTCCTGCTGCCCCGACATCACCGCGTGCACCGCGAAATCGATCGCCTGCTGGCTCGACCCGCACGCTCGATTGATTGTCGTTCCGGGAACGGTCTCGGGCCACCCCGCGGCGAGTACGGCGTAGCGGCCGATGTTGCTCGACTGATCTCCGACCTGGGAGACGCACCCCCAGATCACATCGTCGACGATGCCGGGATCGAGCCGGGTGCGTTCGGCGAGCGCTGTGAGAACCATTGCCGACAGGTCTGCCGGGTGCACGCCGGACAGTCCGCCGTTCCGCTTCCCCACCGGGGTACGGACCGCCTCGACGATTACTACCTCACGCATTGACTTCTCCTACTGTCGGTCTGTCCATGGTTCGAAGGTCGGCGGCGTCGCGCGCACGGGCGACCGCCCAGCGACCCGTGAAATGTGGTTCGCGTTTCTCCGCGAAAGCGGCGTATGCCTCCGGAGCATCCGCGGTGGCGAAATTGACCATCTGCGCGCGGGCCTCGTTCGCCAGCGCATCGCGCATCGTTCGGTCGGCTCCCTCGTTGAGCAGCGCCTTGCTCTGCGCGAGCGCAACCGGCGGGCCTGCCACCAGTCGCTCGGCGAGGTGGGTGACGAAACCATCGATGTCCGCGGCCGGCACCACCCAGGTCACGAGATTGAGGGCGTGTGCTTCTTCGGCGTCGATCATCTCGGCCAGTAAGGCAAGTCGCTTCGCCTGCTGTAGTCCCACCAGTTTCGGCAGCAGCCAGGAGCCGCCCAGATCCAAGGACAACCCACGCCGCGTAAAGATTTGGGAGAACTTCGCTTCCGGCGTGGCAATCACGAAATCGCATCCCAGTGCCAGGTTCCATCCCGCACCGACAGCCACACCGGTCACCTTGGCGATCGTCGGTTTCGGCAGCTCGTGCAACAGCATCGCTACGTCGGTCAGGCGCCGCATCTTGTCTGTCGGGTGGTCGTCGCTCGGGGCAGCGATGTCAGCGCCCGAGCTGAATGCCCCGCCGGCCCCGGTGACAACCACCGCACGTACCGCACGATCGGTTCCGGCTGCGACGAGCGCATCCCGCAATACGGTCCACAGCTCCGCGTTGATGGCGTTCTTGCGTTGCGGCCGATTGAGCGTCAGAGTTCGCACGCCGTCGCGGTCCCGGCACAACAGGATGGAACTGTCAGTCACAGTGTTTTCCCTTCACAGGCACATCAGCGGTAGACGGGCCCGACGGCGCCCTGCTCCCGCAGCCGGGCGAGGTCGGCTTCCGCGATACCGAACTCGGTGAGTACGGAGTCGGTGTGCTCCCCGAGACCCGGCACCGCCGCCATCGGCGGGTCGTAACCGGCGATGATGGGCGGCGGCAGCAGTGAGGGGATCGGCCCTGCCGGTGTCTCGATCTGCCGCCAGCGGTCGCGCGTCGTGAGCTGCGGATGCCCCAGAACCTCACTCGGGAGGTTGTACCGAGAGTTGCCGATACCCGCGGCGTCGGCAGTCTTCTGCACGTGGGCGAGGTCGTGGAGCGCACACCATGCACCGATGGCCTCGTCGAGCTCTGCACGGTGCATGACCCGGCCGGAGTTCGTCCCGAATCGGTCGTCGTCGGCAAGGTCACTGCGCTGCAGTATGTCCCGCGCCAACCGCTGCCATTCCCCGTCGTTCGTTGTGCCGAGTACCACGGTTTGTTCATCGGCGGTCCGGTAGGCGCCGTACGGCGCGACCGCAGGCGACGACATTCCGAGCGGCTGCTGATCTACCCCGGAATGCCGTGTGTAGGTGAGGGGATAGCCCATCAGTTCCGTCATGGTGTCGAACATGCTGACTGTGACCGCACCGAAACGAGCACCCAGTTCAGGGTGACGCCCCTTCGCGCACAGCAGAGCGAGGATCGACAACGCGGCATACAGTCCAGAACTGACATCGGCTACCGGGGGACCCGGTTTGGCCGGCTCACCCGGAAATCCGGTCACCGCGCATGCGCCCGACTCCGCCTGCACGAGAAGGTCGTACGCCCGCTTGTGTGACAGTGGCCCGCCCGACCCATAGCCGTCGATCTCGACCGCGACGAGCTCCGGGTAACGCGTTGCCAGATCTGCGGGCGCGATACCGAGCCGGGAAGTGGCCCCCGGCGCGAGGTTGGACACCAGCACGTCGGCATTGCCGAGTAACCGGTGCAGCATCTCGATCCCGTCGTCTGTTTTCAGGTCGAGTGTCACGGACTCCTTACCGCGATTGGCCCAGACGAAATGGGCTGCCATGCCGTCGACGACGTCGTCGTAGTGGCGGGCGAAGTCACCACCTCGCGGATTTTCCACCTTGATCACGCGGGCACCGAAGTCCGCGAGCGTCTTGGTGCACATCGGGGCGGAGACGGCCTGCTCGATCGTGACGACCGTGATGCCTTCGAGTGGGCCACCCGACGCCGCAGGTTCGGCCATCACATCACCATGCCGCCGTCCACCGGCAGCACCTGCCCGGTGACGAAGGAGGCGGCATCGGAGGCGAGGAAGACGAAGGCACCGGCGATCTCTTCGGGTTCAGCCCAGCGCCGCAGTGGGATGCGGTTCAGCATCTGGGCGGCGAACTTTTCGTCCGTACGTATGGTTTCCGTCATCGGGGTGGCAGCGAGCGGTGCCAGCGCGTTGACGAGGATGTTCTTGCGGGCCAGTTCACGCGCCAGCGACTTTGTCATGCCGATGATCCCGGCTTTGGCGGCGGAGTAGTTCACCTGACCGAGCGTGCCGGTAATTCCGGCCGAAGAGGTCACGTTGATGATCCGTCCGGTCCCATCGGTGGCAAGGAACGGCAGTGCTGCCTGGGCGCAGTGGAAGGCTCCGAGCAGGTGGATGTCGAGCATCCGCTGGAAGGACTCCTCCTGCAGATCGGCGAACATGGCCGGTGCAGTCACTCCGGCGTTGTTCACGAGTACGTGGAGGACGCCCTCGGTGAAACCGGCAGCCCTGGCCACCGCCGCGTCGGCGGAGTCCTTGTCGCGGACGTCCAAGGCGATGCTGTCGGCCTTACCCCCGCGCGCCGAAATCTTCTCGGCCACAGCTGCAGCGGCGGCGGCATCGACATCCGTGACGAGCACGGCAGCGCCCGCGGCAGCGAGTGCCTGCGCAACTGCCGAACCGATACCCCCGGCGGCACCGGTTACCAGCGCAGACCGTCCGGTCAGATCGAACAACCCAATATTGTCGGCCATCAGTAGCTCCTCGGCAATCCCAAAGTGTGTGATCCTAGATAGTTCAAAATCATTTCCTGACTGATCGGTGCAATTCGCATCAGTCGGGCCTCGCGGAAGTAGCGGGCGACATGATATTCCTCCGAATACCCCATTCCCCCATGGGTTTGCAGCGCTCGGTCCGCAGCCGCGAATCCGGCCTCTGCGCAGAGATACTTGGCGGTGTTCGCCTCACGCCCGCACGGCTGACCGTTGTCGTAGAGCCAGGTGGCCTTTCGAAGAACCAGTTCGGCCGCGTCCAGATGCGCCAAGGCATCGGCGAGTGGAAACTGGATGCCCTGGTTCATTCCGATCGGCCTGCCGAACACTTCGCGTTCCTTGCCGTACTTCACTGCCTTCTCGAGCGCCACCCGGCCGATCCCCAGCGCTTCGGAGGCGATGAGCATCCGCTCGGGGTTCAGGCCGTCGAGCAGATACTTGAAGCCCATGCCTTCCTCGCCGACGCGGTCCTCGACGGGAATACGGAGATCGTCGATGAACAACTCGTTGGAGGTGACCGCATTTCGCCCCATCTTTGCGATCGGACGGATATCCACCCGGCTGCGATCGAGATCGGTGAGAAACAGCGTCATCCCATCGGTCTTCTTGGATACGTCGTCGTAGCGTTCGGTGCGGGTCAGCAGAAGAATTTTCTCCGACTCCATCGCCTTCGAGATCCACACCTTGCGGCCGTTCACCACGTAGTGGTCGCCTTGCCGCCGCGCGAAGGTCGAGATGCGCGAGGTATCCAGCCCTGCGCCCGGCTCGGTAACCCCGAAACAGACGTGGAGGTCGCCGGAAGCGATGCGCGGTAACGTCCGCTGCTTGAGTTCTTCGGATCCGTGCACCACAACTGGGTGCATTCCGAAGATCGACAGATGAATGGAGCTTGCGGCGTTCATACTGCCGCCGGACCGGGCCACCTCCTCGAGCAGCAACGTTGCCTCGGTGATGCCGAGCCCGTGCCCGCCGTACTCCTGCGGCATCGTCATTCCCAGCCATCCACCGTCCGCGATGGCGTCATAGAACTCCGTGGGGAACTCGTGTGCGCGGTCCTTCTCCATCCAGTACTGGTCGTCGAACCGTTTCACCAACTCGCCGACCGATTTCCGGATCAATTCCTGATCCTCGGTCAGCTCGAAACTCATGCCACCGGGCACAGCCATTACTCTGCTCTCTCTCATTTCAGCCGGCCGCCGACAGGACCGTCGAACACGTCTCTGCGTGCCCAGACCGTTTCCGCTCAGTCGGAGGCGGGAAGGGCTTTTGCGGCCTTGATGGTCATGGGGACGCCGTCGCAGCTCAGCTCTCCCACGCCGGGGGACGTGCAGAGCACCTCCAGGGTCTCGCTCGCATCGACATAGCGTTTGCCGAGGACTGTGCGGGGATCGGTCATTCCGGCTATGGAAGGCCGACCGCCGGTAGCGGGGACCATCGGTGTGCCACCGCAGGCGATGAGCGGCGCACCCTCGGCCGGGGCACGCACGACGATCACTCGAGTGGAGCAGACGGTACTGGCGAGCTGCTCACCGGGACGCAGCGGTGCTGATGTGGTCACGATGAATCTCCCTTTCGACGAAGCGGTCAGCGGGCAGGTCGAGGACATGGGGACCGCAGATGTGAAGCGGCAGCATCACCGGGCGTCTCCGCTTTCCGACGTGGACACCCCACGATGGTCGCTCTCTTACTAGTTGGAAACTATCCTCTCGTATGCCGAGAATCAAGCTGTACAGAGTCGGATACACCCGGGCAGGAGGCTGCCATCCGGGCGGTGACCTCCGTCGAGATCGCACCGCCCGACGCTCGGCGAGGGATGCCGTTGACCGCGGTCCGAGGGCGGATTTACCGCAGAGATTGACTATCGGAGCATCTCGTGGAAACCTAGTGCTCATATTTGAGAATGCAATTCTCATCGAGAGGAGGTTACGAATGCCCTTACTGCCCCCGCTGCCCGCAGACCGCTGGGACGACAAAGCACGATTCGCCTTCGCCGGGATGCTTCCGAGAGAACGGCAGAATCCGGAAGGGGCGGGCACAGCGTTGGCGACACTCGCTCGCCATCCCGACCTGACAAAGGCATTTCTCGGTCTCAGCGTTCACCTGCTGTACCGGTCGACCCTGCCCGCACGCCTGCGCGAGCTGGCAATACTGCGGGTCGCGTATCGCCGCGACTGCTTGTACGAGCTGACACACCACACAGAGCTCGGCAGAGAAGTAGGACTGTCCGAGGAGGAGATCGCCTCCGCGCAGCGTGGCGAAGCCGCCGACGACTTCGAGCAGAAGTTGCTCGCGGCCGTGGACGAACTCGACGAGACGTCCCGCCTGTCGGACCGGACCTGGGCCGCGCTCGGTGAGCGTCTCGATGAACGGCAGCAAATGGACCTGGTCTTCACGATCGGCGGCTACACCATGATGGCCATGGCTTTCAACACATTCGGCATAGAGCTCGAACAGGAAAGGTAGACCCGTGCCCCACTTCGCGAAACCAGCTGCGGGAAGCTGGACAAAGAGTTTCCCCCAACTCGGTACCGAGCCGGTCGATTACACCGACTCCACTGATCCCCAGTTCTACGAAGACGAGCGGGTCGCAATCTTCAAGCGCACCTGGCTGCTGGTCGGGCGCGTCGAACAGGTGCCGAAGACCGGTGGTTACTTCACCAGAGAACTGAAGGCCGCCGACACCTCACTGATCATCGTCAAGGGGGCCGACGGTACGATCCGCGCCTTCCACAACGTCTGCCGCCACCGCGGTAACAAGCTGGTGTGGAACGACTTCCCGCAGGAAGAAACCTCCGGCACCTGCCGTCAGTTCACCTGCAAGTACCACGCGTGGCGCTACAGCCTCGAAGGCGAGCTCACGTTCGTGCAGCAAGAGGGCGAGTTCTTCGACCTGGACAAGAGCAACTACGGCCTCAAGGACGTGCGCTGCGAGGTCTGGGAAGGCTTCATCTTCGTCAACCTCGATCCCGAAGCAGTATCGCTGGAGGAATACCTCGGCGACTACGGCCAGAGCCTCAAGGGATACCCCTTCCACGAGATGACCGAGGTCTACAGCTACCGCTCCGACATCGCGAGCAACTGGAAGCTGTTCATCGACGCGTTCGCCGAGTTCTACCACGCGCCTGTGCTCCACCAGAAGCAGGCAACCAAGGACGAGGCCGACAAACTCATCGGCTACGGCTTCGAGGCACTGCACTACGAGCTGCAGACTCCCCACTCGATGATCTCCTCCTGGGGTGGCATGTCGCCGCCGAAGGATCTCAACATGGTCAAGCCGATCGAGCGAGTCCTGCGCAGTGGTCTCTTCGGTCCGTGGGATCGTCCCGACATCGAGGGCCTCGATCCGTTGCCGCGCGGCATCAACCCGGCCGGCGCAAAGCCCTGGGGCATCGACGAATTCGAGATCTTCCCCAACTTCTCGCTCCTGTTCTGGGCACCGGGCTGGTACCTCACGTACCAGTACTGGCCGACAGAGGTCGGTCGCCACACCTTCGAGGCGAACCTCTACTTCGTTCCCCCGAAGAACACGCGCGAACGCCTCGCGCAGGAGCTGGCTGCGGTGACTTTCAAGGAGTACGCACTCCAGGATGCCAACACCCTCGAGGCAACCCAGTCGATGCTTGCCACCGGCACCGTCACCGACTTCCCGCTCTGCGATCAGGAAGTTCTTCTCCGCCACCTTCACAAGACCGTCAAAGATTACGTCAAGGAGTACCGTGATGGCTCTGCCAACTGAGTTCGCCGACCTCGAGCCGTACGCCGGCTGGGCCCTGCAGACCGAACCCGAGCGCTACGCAAAACGCCTCGCCTCCACCATGCCCGAGATGCAGGAATTCTACGACGCCGCGTTCGGCCGCCTCGAAGACGCGATCACGTATTGCGACAAGTTCGACTTCGACGACCTGCCCGACGACGCCCGCTCCCTCGTGCACCTGATGCAGTCGCTCGTCATGGTGTCGTTCCCGATCGAGGTGTGGAAGCAGGCCCGGGTGCCCGACAGCGGCGCGGCGTGGGTCGATCTCATCAAGGAACCGGTGGTCTGACATCATGCTGACACTGAAGGCGGCCGGGCTACTCGACATCGATTCCGGCGAGATCATCCGACCCGGCATCCTCCACATCGAGGACGATCGCATTGTCGGTGTCGGCTCTGACGCCGGCAATGCCGGCGACCACGCGGAAGGGGAGGTGCTGGATCTCGGCGACCTGATCCTCCTTCCCGGCTTCATGGACATGGAGGTCAACCTCCTGATGGGTGGGCGAGGAGAGAAGCCCGTGTACTCCACCGTGCAGGACGATCCTCCGCTGCGCATGCTGCGTGCGGTGGGCAATGCCCGCCGCACGCTGCACGCCGGTTTCACCACCGTCCGCAATTTGGGACTCTTCGTCAAGACGGGCGGTTACCTACTCGACGTCGCGCTCGGCAAGGCGATCGACGCCGGCTGGCTCGACGGTCCCCGGATCGTGCCGGCCGGACATGCGATCACCCCCACCGGTGGACATCTCGACCCCACGATGTTCGCGGCGTTCGCCCCCGGTGTTCTGGACCTCACCATCGAGGAAGGGATCGCCAACGGGGTCGACGAGATACGCAAGGCCGTCCGCTATCAGATCAAGCACGGCGCACAGCTGATCAAGGTGTGCGTCTCGGGCGGGGTCATGTCGCACACCGGACTTCCCGGTGCGCAGCACTATTCGGATGAAGAACTACGGGCCATCGTGGACGAGGCTCATCGGCGTGGATTACGCGTCGCGTCGCACACACACGGCGCGGATGCGGTGCGTGCGGCGGTGGAAGCAGGCATCGATTGCATCGAGCACGGCTTCCTCATCGACGACGATGCCATCGACCTCATGGTCGAGCGCGGCACCTACCTGGTGCCCACCACCCGGCTCGCGGATGCCATGGACGTCTCGCATGCCCCTGCCGATCTGCAGGCCAAGGCCGCCGAGATGTTCCCTCGGGCACGCACTTCGGTGCTTGCGGCCTACAAGGCAGGCGTGAAGATCGCCGTCGGCACCGATGCACCGGCAATCCCTCACGGGAAGAACGCCGACGAGCTCGTCGCCCTCGTGGATCGAGGTATGCCGCCCTTGGCGGTGCTGCAGGCGGCGACCACCACAGCCGCCGATCTGATCGACGTGACCGACCGGGGACGGCTCGCGGAGGGCCTGCTGGCCGACATCATCGGTGTTCCCGGTGACCCGGTGGACGACATCACCGTGACCCAGAACGTGCGGTTCGTCATGAAAGGCGGCAAGGTCTATGTCAACAAATGACGACCTGATGGAAATTCAGCAGTTGCTCGCCCGCTATGCGGTGAACATGACCAAGGGCGACGTCGAGGGGGTGGTCGGTGTCTTCACTGCTGACGGCACCTACAGCGCCTTCGGTGACGCATTCCCCCTCGATCAGTTCCCCGAACTGGTTGCTGCCGCACCCAAGGGGCTGTTCATGACCGGTACCCCCCTCATCGAGTTGTCCGGTGACACGGCAACCGGGACCCAGCCACTGTGCTTCGTCGACGAGGCGACGCACGACATGCGCATCGGGTACTACAACGACACCTATGCCCGGACCGCCGACGGCTGGCGGCTTCGGACACGGGCCATGACGTTCATTCGCCGTAGCGGAGCGCATGATTCGGGGCGCCCGCACGCCTTCGAACGCCCTGGCGCATGAACGTCACGGAATTTCGGACAGGTCTGCGCGCCTGGCTCGAAGACAACGACCTGTCCGCCGGGCCCGATCATTCGCTCGACGGACAGGTCGCGCAGTTGGCCCGGGTGCGTGGCGCCCTCTACGACGCAGGTTGGATGCGCTACGGCTGGCCCGCCGAGGTCGGCGGCGTAGGCGGGCCCGCGGTGCTTCGCGCCGTCCTCGGCGAGGAAGTGGCGACCCGCGACCTGGCCGAGCCCGGAATTTATTCGATGATCGAAGTGCTCGCTCCGACCATGATCTCGTATGCCCGCCCGGAGTTGGCGGCCGAGATGGTGCCGTTGCTGCTCAGCGGCCGTGAGCAGTGGTGCCAGGGCTTTTCCGAACCCGGCTCGGGAAGCGACCTCGCGTCGCTGACCACTCGCGCGGAACCTCGCGGCGACGGCACATGGGTGATCAACGGGCAAAAGGTCTGGACGAGCCTCGCCCAGTACTCCACCCGTTGTGTCCTACTCACCCGCACCGCGCCGGGGCATGGCGGTATCACCGCCTTCTTCGTCGACATGAATACACCAGGTATCACTGTCAGGCCGTTGCGCACGATGCACGGCGTCGACGAGTTCGCCGAGGTGTACTTCGACGATGTGGTTGTTCCCGAGAATCGCATGCTCGGCCGCCTGGGCGACGGATGGCGGGTAGCCATGGACCTACTCCCTCACGAACGGTCCACCTGCTTCTGGCACCGAATCGCCTATCTGTTCACCCGTCTCGATCGATTGCTGACGGAATCGAATACCGCGACGTCGGACGACGGCGATCTCGGTGCGGCATACCTCGCACTCCACACTGCTCGGTGTCGCTCCCACGCCACCCAGCAACGACTGGCAGACGGGGCCCAGCTCGGCCCGGAGACCTCCATCGACAAGGTATTGCTGGCCACCGCCGAACAGCAACTGTTCGATACCGCCCGAGACCTACTCCCCGGGGTGCTCGAGCTCGGCGAGAACGAGTGGCGGACGGAATTCCTGTATTCCCGCGCCGCAACGATTTACGGCGGCACCGCCGAAATTCAACGCAACATCATCGCGCGCCGGCTACTCGACCTGGGGGCGGAATGACCGTGTACGACGTGGAGCTCACCCTCCTCGAGGACACACTTCGCAAAACGATGACCACCCGATCGGGCGCAGATCTCGATACCGCCCTCACCGAACTCGGGTGGCACGACATGCTCACCGAAATGCCGGACCTCGCCGTGCCGATGGTGTTCCGGCTCCTCGGAGAGACCGGCGCACACGGTCCCTTCCTCAATGACGTGGTGCTGGACGAGGCAGGACTTCCCGTCGGTGGCGCCGTCCCCCTGCCGTACACCGGAGACTCCTGGGTTCGGTGGGACCGCACCGACAAGGCGACCGCACCGCAGTACAGCGGCACCCTGGACAATGAACTACCGCTGGGAATCGTCGACGGCGGAAGTCCGGTCCCGCTCGCTGCCGGCCGCCGAGCGCTCGGGTGGTGGTTGACCGGCGCCAGCCGAGCCATGCTGTCCCTTGCTCGAACACACGCGTTGGGCCGTACACAGTTCGGTCGGCCCGTCGCCGCATTCCAGGCCGTACGGCATCGTCTCGCGGAGACCCTCGTCGCCATCGAGGGCGCCGAAGCAACCCTCGCCGCCGCCACCGACGACCTCGGCTCCCTGCTCGCCAAGGCTGCGGCCGGCCAGGCGGCGCTCACTACGGCTCGTCACTGCCAGCAGGTGCTCGGTGGGATAGGTTTCACCGCCGAACACGATCTACACCGGCACATCCGGCGCGCGCTGGTGCTCGACGGCCTCCTCGGCAGTGCGCGAGAGCTCACCCGCGAAGCAGGCGCGATGATCCGGGCCGAAGGATCGGCTCCGCGCCTCGTCCAGCTCTGACACCCGCTATGACCGAGCGGCCTCGTCAAGGCCGCTCGGTCCGGGATGATTCGAGAACCAAAGACTCTCTTCCCGGAGTCGGGCGCTTCTCCAGCCATCCGGAGTACGCACCACTTCGTGGTGGTAGTTGCCCCCGCAGTAGGTCATGCCGCTCACGCCGGGTAGTTGCATGGGGTTGAAGAACATTGCCCGCACCTTCGCAGTGGCGCCATCGAGATCGATCTCGATATTCGTGACGAAATGCTGCGTCAGCGGAACCTGGGTCAGCGCATTCCGGAGAAGGGCGACCACCTCGTCCCGCGGCCCCGGTGGGTACCCTACCGAGCTGTAGTCGAGGTGAGCGTCCTCCGTGAACACCGAAGTCAGCAGCGCCCAATCTTTCATGTCGACCGCTCGCGCGTACCGGTACATCAGCTCCGCGATCTCGGCTTTGTCCTGTACCACTTGCATATCCATGCGGTTCCTCACCTCTCGACAAGCACAATCGACCCCCGCATGTAGCTCACCACACAAGCACTCCGCCACCTTCAGAATGCGATTCTCGAATGTCAGAACGTCCTTTCCAAAGGCACTCGACTCGGGCATAATTCGTGGATGACCACTAGTGCTTCCCTACATGACCTGACCGGCAAGGTTGCCGTCGTCACCGGCGGATCCCGCGGCATCGGAAGGGCCATCGTGCAGGCTCTCGCCGAGGCGGGGGCCGACGTCGTCATCGCCTCACGCAAGCTCGATGCATGCGAGCTCGCGGCCAAGGAGGTAGAGACGTCCACCGGCAGTCGAGCGTTTCCCGTAGCCTGTCACGTCGGACGCTGGGACGAGTGCGACCAGTTGATCGAACAGACCCTGGAACATTTCGGACGGCTCGACGTACTGGTGAACAACGCCGGAATGTCACCGCTGTACGAGAACCTCGACGACATCACCGAAGAGCTGTATGACAAGACCTTCGCTGTCAATCTCAAGGGACCGTTTCGGCTCGCCGTTCGGGCTGCCACTCACATGGCCGAAAACGACGGTGGCTCCATCATCAATGTCGGTACCGCGGGGTCCCTGGTGGCGAGCGCGCGTCAGTTGCCCTATGCCTGTGCCAAAGCAGGGGTCAATGCACTGACGGTCGGCCTGGCCGATGCATTCGCGCCGAAGGTCCGGGTGAACGCGATCCTGCCGGGACCCTTCCTGACGGACGTCTCGAAGTCGTGGGCGCCGGCTGAAGGTGAGGAAGCGTCGTTCGTGCCGCTGCGTCGCATGGGGAAGCCGGAGGAACTCGGACCTCTCGCACTCCATCTCGCCAGTGACGCATCGAGTTTCACTACCGGCGCTATCATCCGGGTCGACGGCGGCGTCACCAGAAAGGTCTGACGACTTACCGCCCGATGGTGGGCCCCGCTTATGGGACCCACCATCGGAGTCGAGACTTCTACCGGATCCTCCTACTGGATTTTTTCCTTCATTTCGTCCAGCTTCATCAGAATCGGGTAGCCACTGACACTCAAGGCGTTGCCGTGTCCGGACTGATGGATGTCGAACACCGACTGGATTGCAGCGTAGAAGCCTTGCACGTCCAGCGTCTGGTTGACCGCGCGTTTGGCCTGGCGCAGCCCGAAGGAGGGCATCGTGGCGATGTGTTCGGCAAGGGCCCGAGTCTCCGCGTCGAGCTGATCGCGCGGCACTACCTTGTTCACCATGCCGACCTGCTCGGCTTCCGCGGCCGTCACCGGACGACCGGTGAAGAGAATTTCCTTCGCCTTGCGGGCGCCGAGTTCCCAAGTATGGCCATGATATTCGACTCCCCCGATGCCCATCATCACCACCGGGTCGGAGAAGGAGGCATCCTCGGCAGCGACGATCAGGTCGCACGGCCAGCACAACAACAGCCCGCCCGCGATGCAGCGCCCCTGGACGGCCGCGATCGACGGCTTCGGAACGTTGCGCCAACGCAGCGAGTACTCCAGATAGCGGCGGGTCTCCGCCCCGTAAATCCATTCCAGGGTGATCTCCGCGGGAGCCGGCCACCGATCGTTGAGGTCGTGACCGGCGGAGAAGTGTTTCCCCTCGGCACGCAAGACGATCACCGCCACATCAGGGTCCTCTGCCGCCTTGGTCCAGGCTGCGTCGAGTTCGTCGAGGAGGGCGCCGTTCTGGGCATTGGCGGCCTCAGGGCGATTGAGTGTGATGGTCGCGATCTTGTCGGCGACCTCGTAGTCGATATACATGTCGGGCTCCTCAGCTTCGGGGTAGGCCGAGCACGCGCTCGGCGACGATCGTGCGCTGAATCTCGGACGTGCCGCCGGCAATGGTGCCGGCGAAGCTCCGCGCATAGCGTTCGAACCAACTCGACGCGAAATGGTCGTTGTTCCAGGGCGTGTACGGTGCCGTCAACGCGGGGTGGACCAGACCGTCGAACCCGGCACCGTCCAGCGCGTGCTCCGAAGCGGTCTGCACTGCCTCGGATCCCAGGATCTTCAGAACCGACAGGGCCGCTACGTCCTGCTCACCCCTGTCTGCACGGGCCAGCGCCGCAGAGCCCAGCAGCCGCAGCGCCTGATTGTCCATGGCGAGCGTGGCATAGCGATCACGGTCGAGCGCCGTGACAGGCCGGAAATCCTCGACGAGATCCTGTAGTCGATCGGCGAAACCCAGCCACAACAGGGTGCGTTCGTGGCCAAGGGCACCGTTCGCAACGCCCCAGCCCTGGTTCAGCCCACCGACGAGGTTCTCCACGGGCACCCTGACGTCCGTGAAAAACACTTCGTTGAAGTCGAAGTCGTCCTCGGCACACACGGAGGCGAAGGGACGGCGCGTGACCCCCGGGGTGTCGGTGGGAATCAGAAGCACGCTGATTCCCTTGTGCTTCGGAGCGTCGGGATCGGTGCGGACGAAGGTGAGCAACACGTCGGCCTCGTTGGCACCGGACGTCCACACCTTCTGGCCGTTCACCACGAAAGAGTCACCGTCGCGCACCGCGCGTGTACGCAACGACGCGAGGTCGGAGCCCGCACCGGGTTCACTCATGCCGAGCGCAGCAGTGATCTCGGCACGCAGAATGGGTGCAGCCCAACGTTCCTTCTGTTCCGGCGTACCGAACGACAACAACGAGGCGGCGATGATGCCGAGGCCCTGGGGATTGAAGCTGTGATAGATCCGGCGCCGGGAAAGTTCCTCGAGATGCACGTACTGCTGCAGGATACTGGCATTCCGGCCGCCGAACTCGGGCGGGTTTCCGGGGAGCAGCCAGCCGTTATCGAACTGCTTCCGCTGCCAGCGGCGGGCCCACTCCGGAACATCCGCACTGGAGCGGGGTCTTTCCCCCGCCTCGGCCTCGTCGGGCAGATGTTCGGCGAGGAAGGCCAGGAACTCGGCCCGGAATTCTTCGACGTCGGCATCAAAGGTGAGTTGCACGGTACTCCTCGGCGATGAGCGCCCGATGTTCGGCCGCGCCGCCGAGCAGGAGCTCGCCGGCTTTGGCGCGCTTGAGCGCGAACTGAAGGTCGTTCTCCCAGGTAAATCCCATGGCCCCGAACAGCTGCAGGCCGTTGCGGAAGACCAGCGACTGGCACTCCCCTGCCGCGGCCTTGGCCATTGCCGCAGCCACACGGCGGCGGGGATCGTCGGCGGCGATCGTGAGGGCGGCGTAGTAGGCGAGTGCACGGGCACGTTCGACGGCCACGTGCATGTCCGCTGCTTTATGCTTGACCGCCTGGAAGGAGCCGATCGGAGCACCGAATTGCTTGCGGTCCTTCACGTGAACGAGCACTGAGTCGAGAATGCGCTGACAGGCTCCGACCATCGTCAGCGCCATGCCGGTCAGGGCCAGCTGACGAGCGCGCTCCGGATCGGCGGCACTGCGATCGCTTTCGCTCACGCGAACCCCACTGAAGGTCACCTCGGCAAGGTGCAACACGGGATCGAATATCAGACTGCGCGTTGCGGTCACCCGTTCCGCGGGAACCACGAAGACGCCGGCGCCCGTCACCACAGCCAGTAGGTCTGCGCGATCTCCGTCCAAGACTCGGTGGGCGGTGCCGTTCAGGAGCCAACCATTACCGTCGCGGTGGGCGCTCACACCGTCGAATACCGCCGCGCCGGACTGCGCAGGATCGGCACACCCCACGGCCAGAGGAGCGAACTGGGTCATTGTCGCAAGGTAGGGCGTGGGATCGGTAGCTCGGCCCAGCTCTTCCAGGACGATCGCCAATTCCACGGCGACGTCGGGTTCCGCGAGCTCGGTCCAGCCAAGGTCGACGTACACCTTCCACAGAGGACCGGGGTCGCCGCCGTCGTCGACGATCGTGCGGATCAGGGTGGGCGGGCACTCCTTGGCCGTGACCTCTCGGACGGTTTTCTGCCACAACCGCTGATCTGAGTCGAACTCGAAAAGCATCCCGGCTTGCCTCCTTGCCAGAGCTGCGAATGGTCTAGCGAGAATAACATTCTCGCTAGACGAAAGTAAGAGTTCCACTTTTGCCCGAAGCCAGCAGGCTGGCGACCCAACGTCATACTCCTCTCCGGTACAGTGGATACATGTTTGCTACACATAGAGGGGGGGGTCCGGCGGTGACCGAAGTCAGCGAAGAACCGGCCTGGAAGCAGCGCGCAGTCGAACGCTCCATCAAAACCGCCAAGCTTCGCGCCGAGCAGCGGGTGCAGAAATTCCTCGATGCAGCGCAGGCGATCATTACCGAAAAGGGCAGTACCGACTTCACGGTGCAGGAGCTCGTCGACCGGTCCAAGCAGTCGCTGCGTAGCTTCTACCTGCAATTCGACGGTAAACATGAACTTCTCCTCGCCCTGTTCGAGGAAGCATTGACCCGGTCTGCCGATCAGATCCGCGCCGCGGCAGCCAACGAGTCCGACCCACTCGACCAGCTTCGCGTCGCCGTCGAGTTGCTGTTCGAGTCGTGCCGCCCCGACCCGGTGGCGCATCGTCCGCTGTTCACCGACTTTGCCCCGCAGTTGCTGATTTCCCATCCCGCCGAGGTGAAGGTCGCGCACTCGGCGCTGCTCTCGCTGTTCACCGAGCTGATGGAGCAGGCCGAAGCCGCAGGTGAATTGCGCGCCGAGATCAACCCGCGCCGAATGGCTGCCATGACGATGCAGACCGTCATGTTCATCGCTCAGTCCAGCGGCGGCAACGACGACGCAACTGTCCGTCCCATTTCCGCCGACGAGGTCTGGGCTTTCTGCTCGCGGGGTTTCGCTCACTCCTGACGAGAACGGTATTCTCATCGAGGGAAACATCGATTACAGTCGGTGTGTGCCCGAGCTATGGAACGACCTTCTCGCCTGCCTCGATCTGCGCCCCTACCCACCCGACACCGACCCCACGGTCGCGGTGTTCGAGGGAAGCAACCAGAAACTGGACTACCACCGACTGTTCGGTGGACAGATCCTGGGCCAGTTCCTGGAGGCGGCTCGTCTCACCTGTCCGAGCAAGAGCGTCAAATCGATGCATGCGCTGTTTGCACGGGAGGGCCGCGCCGACGAGCCGGTCCGGTACGAGGTCACGACTCAGCACGAAGGCAGATCGTTCGCAACCGTGACGGTCGTCGCCCGGCAGTCGGAACGGGTGGTTGCGACTGCCGCGATCTCCCTGCATTGCGGTGAGGACGGACCCGAACATCAAAGCGTTCCCGCGGTTCCGGCCGTCCTTCCGGAAGAATTCCGGGTACACCTCGACCTTCTCCCGTGGGAGACCCGCGCCGCCGCCGACCTGAACGCAACGGCGGCCGCAACCCCCGATTTCGAATTCTGGATGCGCACACCGGAAGTCGCTGGTGAGTTGGCCCAGGCGCTCACTGCGTACGCCACCGACCTGAACCTTATCGGCACGGCGCTGCGCCCACTTCACGGGCTCAGTCAACTCGGTAACGGCACGGCATTCACCTCTGCCGTCACCTCGCACAGCCTCTGGTTCCATCGGCCGTTCCGCACCGACAGGTGGCTCCTCCTTCGCCAGCACAGTCCACTGCTGGCGCACGGCCGCTGCTTCGGCCGTGGCGATGTTCTCACCGAGGACGGGAGCCTCGTCGCGTCCTATGCGCAAGAAGCCCTACTCCGCATCCACCCGTGACGCCCGTTCCGTGGTGGCACGTCGACCGATCGAAGGTGTGACATGAGTGTAAATCCCTTGTCCGAGAACGCTGTCGAATCGACTGTTGCCACCCGGCCGTATCGGGTCGTGCAATGGGCGACAGGAAACATCGGCACCCGTGCACTCCGGGCGGTGATCGAACATCCGACGCTGACCTTGGCCGGTGTGTACGTCCACGCAGACGAGAAGATCGGCCGCGATGCAGGCGAACTGTGCGGGCTGCCCGCTATCGGCATCACCGCCACCCGGAGCATCGAGGAGGTCGTGGACTCCGGAGCGGATTGTGTGCTGTATATGCCGCGTGCGTGCGACTTCGACGAAGTGTGCTGGTTGCTGGCCTCGGGGATCAATATCGTGACAATCCGCGGTGAGTTCCACTATCCGGCGGGCATGGACCCCGAGGTACGCGCACGGGTCGAGGCCGCGTGCGAGCTCGGCAACACCTCGATCCACAGCACCGGCAGCAGTCCCGGGTTCATTACCGAAGCCGTTCCGCTCGTGTTGACCTCGATCCAACGACAGCTCGACAACCTGACGATCGACGAGTATGCCGATCTGTCACAGAGGGATTCACCAGACCTCCTGTTCGAGATCATGGGATTCGGACGCGCTCCCGGCGCTTTCAGCGAAGCCCGGTTGTCGCATGCTCGTACGAGTTTCGGGCCCTCGCTCCAACTCGTCGCCGACGCCCTCGGGCAGCCGCTCGATTCCGTGGAGGCGAGTGGCGAGGTTGCCACCGCCCGCCACAGAACCCACATCGCCGCCGGGGTCCTGGAGGCGGGTACTGTGGCGGCCCAGCGAATTACCGCCGCCGGGATGCGGAATGGCCGGGCACTGTTGCGCTTCCGCGCTACCTGGTACTGCACAGCCGACGTCGACCCGGCCTGGGACGTCCGCCCCACCGGGTGGCATGTCACTGTCGATGGGGACGCACCCCTCGACGTCGACATCACAATGCCGGTGCCGCTCGAACGGATGGGTGCGGTGGCGCCCGGTTACACGGCGCACCGCGCTGTGAACGCGGTGCCCTTCGTGTGCGCTGCCGCCTCGGGAATCCGCTCGACCACCGACCTTCCCCAGGTCATTGCCTCACTCGGTTGATCCGCCCGCATCACAGAAGGCCGGGTCTTCCGTCTCGTACCGGAAGGCCCGCATGTCGTGGGCAGCCTCGGACGCGGGAGCGAGCAACAGATCAGCCGCCGTGTAGGGGTCGTGGCGGCCGGCCGCGACCGAGGCGGCAAGATGCGCCAGTCCGGGATGAGTCCGCAGGCGAGTGTGCGCGAGGGAGAGGACTTGTGCCCGCGCCCGTGCTGTCCGGCGTGCGAGTGTGTCGGCGCGACGGTGGGCCTCGATCACCTCCACCAAGGTGGACACGCCCTCGGCTCGTGCGGCGACGAGGGTGAGGATCGGCACGTGGAACTCGGCTCGGAGGTCTCGTACGGTCTGGTCGGCGCCATCGCGATCGGCCTTGTTGACGACGAGGATGTCTGCGACCTCCAACAAACCTGCCTTCGCGGCTTGAATAGCGTCACCCGCACCGGGGTTGAGTATCACGATCGTGGGGTCAGCGATGGCCGCGATCTCGATCTCGGACTGCCCCACCCCCACCGTTTCGAGCAGTACGAGGTCATACGACAGCGCCCCGAGCAAGCGGATGGCCGCGGGCACCGCCGCGGCCAGGCCGCCCAGGTGGCCGCGCGTTGCGACCGACCGTATGAGCACGCCCGGGTCGTTGATGTGCGCCGCCATCCGGATTCGGTCGCCGAGAAGCGCACCGCCGCTGTACGGCGAGGACGGGTCGACCGCCAGTACCGCCACCCGCAGGCCCCGCTGCCGATACTCTGCGACGAGGGCTCCGATGGTCGTCGACTTGCCGGCGCCGGGCGGCCCCGTCACACCGACCACCCGGGCGGGCGCCGCGGCCGGCGAGTCGACCAACGAGGCCAGCGAGTCGAGCACTTCGGAGCGACGGCTACTCTCTACCAGGCTGAGCAACCGTCCCGCCGCACGCACGGAGCCTGCACGCGCTGCCGCGACGAGGTCCGAAACACTGGATGACACAGGGGAATCACTGACGGGTCGGCTCACAGTCACGGCGCTGGAACCTCGATCACCGTCGCCGACCCCATTCCCCCGCCCGCACACATTGCCGCCACACCGATACCGCCACCGCGACGGCGCAGTTCGTGCACCAGCGTCACCAGCATCCGGGCACCGGTCGCTGCAACAGGATGTCCGAGCGAACAACCACTTCCGCTCACATTGACCTTGTCCGGGTCGATCTCGAGCAGCTTGATGGTGGCAACGCACATCGCGGCGAAAGCTTCGTTGATTTCGAACAGGTCGACATCGGCGAGAGAGATACCCGCCCGGGTAAGGGCTTTCGGGATTGCCCTGACCGGCGCCAGACCGGTGAGTGCGGGGTCGATCCCGACGGACGCCCACGACCGAACGGTGGCCAGCGCGGGTAATCCGAGACGGTCACTCGCGATCGTCAGGACGGCAGCGCCGTCGTTGCCACCGCACGCGTTTCCCGCTGTGATGCTGAACCCCTCGATCTCCGGATGCAGCGGCTTCAGTGACGCCAGTTTCTCCAAGCTCGTCTCGCGCCGCGGATGCTCGTCGACCGAGAAGAGTCCGTGGGGCGTGTCGATGGGAACGATCTCCTCCTTGAACCTGCCCTCATCGATGGCCTGCACGGCGTTGCGATGTGAGCGAAATGCCCACTCGTCCATCTCCTGCCGGGTCACGCCCGCCTCGACGGCCGCGTTCCATCCGACCGTGATCGACATATCCATGGTGGGGGCGTTGGCCTGTTCGGGATGGGTGGGAGGGAACCAGGGCACCCACTCGCCGTCCACCTTGAACAGTGATTTCGGCGAGGTGGACGCCGAGTTGACTCCGCCGGCTATGACCAGCTCGTCCATACCCGCGCGGATGCTCGCGGCCGCGCTCTGCACCGCGGCCTGGCCGGCGGCGCAGTGCCGGTTGTGCGCCAGCCCGGGAACCTCGGTCAGTCCTGCGGTGAGTGCGGCGTGCCTGGCAACCACCCCGCCGCCGTACAGGCCTTCACCGAGGATCACATCGTCGATCAGGCCCGGGTCGAGATCTTCCGCCGCTGCGGCGACGACGTGGTGAGCAAGGTCGTGAGCGGTGGTGTCGCGCAACGTTCCCTTCACGGCAGTGCCGATGGGAGTGCGCAGCGCGGAGACGATGACAGCTTCAGGCATGGGAGTTCTCCAGTTCGGCCACAAGGGTGCGGCGCAGTAGTTTTCCGGTCTCGGTTTTCGGGAGTTCATCTCGGAAGACGACGGTGTCCGGGGTTTTCGAGGAACGCAGCCTGTCTTTGACCCACTGCCTGATTTCGGCCGGGTCTGCGTCTCCGACGAGAACAGCGACTATTCGTTGTCCCCATTCGGTGTCGGGTATTCCGATCACTGCTGCCTCGGAAATCGCCGGGTGGCGGAGCAGCACGTCTTCGATCTCTGCCGGTGCGATGTTCTCGCCGCCGCGGATGATCGTGTCGTCAGCCCTGCCCTCGACGAACAGGTAGCCGTCCGCATCGAGGTGACCGAGGTCCCGGGTCGCGAACCAGCCGTCCGAGTCGAGCACACTGCGTCCGCCGTATTCGCCGGAGATCTGCTCGCCCCGCACGAAGACCAGGCCGGTCTCGCCTGCCGCGACCGGCTCACCGGTTTCCGTGCGGACCTCGATCTCGATCCCGGGCAGCGGCCGCCCGACCGACCCGAGTCGGTCCCGCACAGCCGGATCGCTCGACGCGAACGCCGCCCGGTGATCTTCGGGGGACAGAACGGCCACCGACGACGCCGTTTCGGTGAGACCGTAGGCATTGACGAAACCCGTGTCCGGAAATGCGCGTAGCGCGTGCTCGAGAACGGGCCTCGGAGTACGGGATCCGCCGTAGGCCAGGCTCTGCAGCGTCGGCGTTTCCGCGTCGGCGTCGCCCAGTTCGGCGACGACGCGGGCCAGCATCGTGGGCACCAGCATTGCGTGCGTGATGCCCTCGCGCCGGACGGTGTCCAGCCACTCGGTCGGGTCGAACCCGGCCAAATAGACCACGCGACGCCCGGTGTACAAGTTCGAGAGCAGGTTCGTCAGGCCGGCGATGTGGTAGGGCGGAACTGCCACCAACGCGGCATCCGTGTCCGCGGCGGATGCGAACTCCATCGTGTTCAGGACGTAGGCCAGTAAGTGGCGATGCCGCAGCACAGCAGGCTTGGGATCGGACGTGGTTCCGCTCGTGTAGATGATCACGGCGACGTTGTCACCGTCCCACTGCGGGGCAGGCACCTCCGCGGGCTCGTCCTGCACAACGTCGACATCGACGAGGGCGTCGAGATCTTCGGGGCGGAGGATCACGGCGCCGGCATGGCGATCCTGCAGTGCAGTCAACTGCTGATCACCGAGCCGGTAGTTGAGTGGCACGAAGGGGACGCCGGCCAGGGCGGCCCCGAACAGGGCGACCGGATAGCCGAGATGATTGGCACCGAGATAGAGCACGGCCGGGTGATCCCGGAACCGGTCGGCGGCGCGGTGGGCGAGGTCGAGGAGCTGCGCGGCGGTCAACGAGCGCTCGTCGACGGTCACAACCGCCTTGTCGCTGTCGGTCGCGGCCATCTCTAGAATCATGTTGATGTTCATGAGAACATGATTCTCTCAGTACAAGAGGGTTACTTGCAAGAAGGGAAATTGCGATGCAGATCATGGGTTGTTCCGCGATAGTCGTCGGAGGCACGGGCGGGTTGGGCCAAGCCACCGTTCGCCGTCTCCATGAAGCGGGAGCCAAGGTGGTCGTCGCCGACGTCGCCGACGACAAGGGCAAGGAACTGGAGGAGGAGCTGGGAGTCCGCTACGTGCGTACCGACGCCTCGGACGAGGAATCCGTCGGGGCTGCGATCGCCGAGGCGGAGTCGCTGGGGCCGCTGCGCATCTCGGTGGACACACACGGCGGCCCAGCCGGGGGCGGGCGGCTCGTCGGTAAGGATGGAAGCCCCATGGATCTTGCTGCGTTCCGGACGACCATCGAGTCCTACCTGATCTCGTCCTTCAACGTCATGCGATTGGCCGCGGCCGCAATCGCAAAACAGGAGCCGATCGACGACAGCGGCCGAGGCGTGATCATCAATACTGCGTCCATCGCGGCCTACGAAGGCCAGATCGGACAACTCCCCTACTCCGCAGCGAAGGGCGGCATCGTCGGCATGACCCTCGTGGCCGCCCGGGACCTCTCCCCCCTCGGTATCCGGGTCGTGACAATTGCACCGGGCACTATCCTGACTCCGGCCTATGGCAAGGCCGGAGATCAGCTCGAGGCCTACTGGGGACCCCAGGTTCCCCATCCCAAGCGCATGGGCCGGCCATCCGAGTACGCGACTCTCGCCGCATCGATCGTCGAGAACGACTATCTCAACGGCGAGGTCATCCGGCTCGACGGTGGCCTGCGATTCCCGCCGAAATAAGTGCGAATGCGGCGGAGGTCTCGGGAACCGTCGGTCCCGAGACCTCCGCCGCACTCATTCCGGCCGCACGTCGGTCACCAGCGTGCTGGTGCCGGTGTGTCGATGCGCAGCGGGCGCTGGTAAGACAGGTCATCTTTGGCTCGCGTGCCTCTCAGGAACGCCTTCTCGGTGAAGAAGCGCGATTGCAACATCGACGCGTCAGCTTTCGCGCTCCATTCGACGGTCGAGCGCCGCACCGCGATCCGCCACCCACCGTCGCGTCGTTCGAGTCGGTCGAGATAGCGGCCGTTGAGTAGTTGCACCGTGACCCCGTCGTTGAGGAGTAGTCCCACCAACACGTAGCTCTCGCAGTGGGCGGTATCGCCGTCGATCTCGCACGTGTGGGTGGTGATGTTGTGTGTATGCGCCAGCGAGGTGGCCGCGTGTGCGGCATTCGCCCAGTTCGCGTAGTCCGGTCCTCTGTTGGTGCTGGTGCCGTGTTCGTCGATTCCGTCGTCGTGGTAAGTGCCACACAGGAGATCGGAATCGTGGCGATCGCAGCCACGAGAATGCCTGGCAACGCAGTCGAGGATTTCGCCGCGGTCCATCAAGTACCGCACGTCACGCTGGAGCCTTGCGACATCGTCGGTGGTCATCTGCCTCTCCTTCAAAGATGGTCCTGTGAGCGTGGATGGTGGCCGATGCATGCCGGCTGCATGCGCTCAAGCGACGGCTTCCTCGCCGATCAGGGTGGTCCGGTGCAGCAACCGGGGTGAGGTGGGCGCATAGGGGACAGCGCGGTGCAGCATTCCGGTGTTGTCCCACAAGACCAGGTCGCCGCGACGCCAATGATGTCGCAGAGAAAATCGAGGTTGCGTCGACCAGTCGAGCAGACGGTCGAGAAGTGCCCGCCCCTGCTCCTCGGGCCAGCCGACCACGTGCGCGGCAGTCGCGCCGAGCAGAAGCGACTTCCGTCCGTTGCGACGCGTCCAGACCAGAGGATGCTCGCGCGTCGGCACCCGCGACCACGACGCCCTTTGCTTGTCCGACGGATCAGGGTTGGCCAGCAGTTGCGCCGCTGCGAAGCTGTGCACCACGCGCAGTTCGGCGAAAGACGCCTTCTCATCCTCGGTGAGGGCTTCATAACTGGCGTAGGTGTTGGCAAACTCGGTGTCACCGCCCTCCTCTGACACCTCCAGTGCGGTGAGGAGCGTCGACTTCTGCGGGACCGCGTCAGTGGCGCCGTCGATGTGCCAGTGGAAGGTGCCCTTGTTGTAGGAAGCCAGGACAGTCGTGGCTGGATCCAGACTGATGGCCGAGATTTCCGGGTGCTTCTCCTGACCACCCAAAGGCGCCACGACGACGTCGCCGAGCATGCGACTCAGGGCTACCAGGTCGGCATCCGCGATGTGGGCGTCACGAAAAACCACCACACCGTGCATGTCGAGCAGGGCTCGGCACCGAGCGGCGGCCTGCGCGTCGGCGAGTCGGCTGCCCTCGATTCCCGTGATTTCGACACCGACGGTGTCGGTGATCGGGGTGACATTGGCAAACATCAGTTCCTCCTTGGAAATATGATTCTCATAGCAAGCTATCAATATTCTTATTTCGACACTACAGTTCTCTCATACGGAGATCTGTACTTGATCGACAAGGCATAAGGCACGGCTATGTCCGTGCGGCAAGGAGATTCACATGCGTATCGGATTGACCGGCGGCGCATCGTCGACCGACAAGATCGTGCACCAAGCGGTACAAGCCGAGGCGGATGGCTTCACCTCACTCTGGTACGCCAGCACCGTCGCCGGTGATCCACTGGCGGCGGTGACGGTTGCCGGTCGCGCCACGACATCGATCGAACTCGGAACCGCTGTCCTGCAGACCTATCCGTGCCACCCCTTGCTGCAGGCGAATCGGGTAGCCGCCGTTTCCGAAGCAATGGGCCGTCGCGGATTCACTCTGGGGCTGGGCCCTTCACACGAGTCCCTGGTCCGTGAGGTGTACGGACTCTCCTACGACCGGCCCGGTCAGAACACCGAGGAATACGTACGGATAGTCGCCGCACTGCTCCACGGTGAAGAGGTCGACTTCCGCGGTCAGGAGTGGACCACACGGAGTGCCGGCCGCATGGTGCCCCTGGCCCACGAGGTGCCTGTCCTTCTTTCGGCGATGTCCCCGCGCATGCTCCGGGTGGCAGGGCAGTACGCCGACGGCACCATCCTGTGGATGGCTTCCGCGAAGGTGATCGAATCCCGCGTCGCGCCCGCGATCCATGCCGCCGCGACACGCGTGGGCCGTGCCACTCCCCGGATAGTCGCCGGGCTCCCCGTTGCGGTTCACGACGACGCCGATGAAGCCCGCGAAGCCGTTGCCGCAACCGCCACCATGTACGCGGGAATGCCGAATTACCAACGGATTCTGGAAGTCGGCGGTGCATCGAGCCCGGCCGACGTTGCCATCGTCGGCGACGAGACGTCGGTGCGCACCCAGCTGCAAGGTCTCCTCGACGCGGGTGCCACCGACATCTGGGCGGCGGTCTTCCCCGTCGGCGCCGACGCGAAAGCGTCGGTCGGCCGCACCAAGGACCTTCTCCGAGAACTGGCGACCACCGACGGGTAATCCCCGGGCCACGCCTCACACGACAGAGGCCTGGTCCCCGACCTCCTCTCGAGTCAGGTCGGAAGATCCGCCGGGATCCAGTTCGGGTTGCGCTTCTCCATGAATGCCCGCATACCCTCGCGGGGCTCCGGTGAACTTTCGAGTGCGCCGAACATCGTTTGGTAGTCGATGAATCCGTAACGCTCGTTCAGCATTCGCTTCACCTGGGCGCGGGCCTCGGGGGACGTCTGCAGCACCTCGCGGGCAGCCTCCAGCGCGGCGGCCCGCAGATTCTCGTGAGGTACCACGCGGGAGATCACCCCCAGGCGCTGCGCCTCGGCGGCATCGAAACGGCGCGCGGACAGCATGAGGTCCCGCGCTGCGGCTATGCCGATGTGCGCGGGAAGGGCCGCCGCAAAGGTCGCATCGGGGATACCGCGGAGAAGCTCGGGTACCCGGAATGTCGCCCGATCGCTGGCTACTGCGATATCGGACATCATCGCGACCAGCAGACCGCCCGCCTGACAGATGCCGTTGACGGCCGCGATCACCGGTGCCCGACTGTCCCGGATCGTGAGGAACGGGACCACGTCGTTGCCCGCCAGTCCCTCGGGGAGCGAGTCGCCCGGCTCTGATCGGCCACCGAGATCACCGCCCGGCGCGAACACGTCGTCGACACCGGTGATGATGAGCGCAGCAAGGTCGGGATCGGAATTGACCAGCCGGACAGCCCGCTTCAGACCGAAATACATCGCGGGCGTGAACGCGTTCCGCGCCGCCGGCCGATCGATGACGCACCAGCCGATCGAACCCTCACGCTCGAACCGCAGACCACTCGTCCCCAGGGCGTCGCCCATACCTTCTCAGCTCTTTCCCGCCGTGAGCCTGGCGATGTTGGTTTGGAAGTCGTCGGATTGGAACGTCAGCTCCTCGGCGGTCATCGCATAGTCCAGCGTGGCGAGTACGGCCCGCTCGATATGCATGTTCAGCAACCGCTTCGTGCTCTCGACAGCCTGCCGGGGCTGTTCCGCGATGCGTTTGGCGCAAGCGAGGGCCTCGCTCAGCGGATCGGCAACCATGTGGTTGGCCAATCCGAGCTCGCATGCTTTCGCCGCGGGTATGCGTGCGCCGGTGAGAGCGTACTCCTTGGCTTGCAGCAGACTGATCTGCAGCGGCCAGGTGAGCGGTCCACCGTCGGCCGCGACCAACCCGACCTGCACATGAGGATCAGCGAGGTAGGCCGTCTCGGCCATGTAGACGATGTCACTGAGCGCAACCAAGCTGCAGCCCAGTCCCACAGCCGGTCCGTTGACCGCCGCGATCACCGGAATACGGCAGCGTGCCATCCCGAGGACGAGTTCGCGGCCATGAGCGATGGTCCGGGCGCGCAGTTCGCGATCTGCCGCGAGCTCGGCGAGGTAGGCGAAGTCGCCACCCGCAGAGAAGGCTTTGCCGCTTCCGGTGAGTACCGCGGCGCGGGCATCCCGGTCTTCGCTCAGCTGAGGCCACAACCGCGCCAGTCCGGTGTGCAAGCCGTCGTTGACGGCATTGAGCGCGTCGGGCCGGTTCAGCGTGATGATGCGCAGTGCACCGTCCGCGCGGACGTCGATCTCCTCGGGCATGTCGTACATGTCAGACTCCCAATCCAAGAATTCGCGAGGCGATGATGTTCTTCTGAATCTGTGACGTTCCACCCATGACGCTCTGTGCGCGGCTGTACAGGTAGGCGCCCATCATGTCGGTGTCGCGAGTGCCGGCCTCGGACAACGCAGCGTGCCCGACCGATTGTTCGACCCAGGTCATGAGCAGCTTGTCGAGCGACCCCTCCGAACCGTGCGACACACCGTCGAGCTGTTCGGACAGCCTGCGACGGACATGCAGGCGCAGCATCTCCGTCTGTACTGCAGCCCAAGCCAATTCCGCAGAGGGGCTCCCTTCCGACCGGGCGACGAGATCGCGTACGAGCTTGTCGTACCTCGCGGCGAAACCGAGCGTGGAGGGCTCTCGTTCGTGCCCGACCACCGTCATCGCCAGCGCCCACCCTTCCCCCGGCGCACCGACCATGTTCTCCGCAGGCACCGTAGCTCCGTCGAAGAGAACCTGACCGAACTCTTTGGTGACGCCGCTCATCATCTGCAGCGGTCGCTGCTCGATTCCCGGTTGCTTCATCGGGACGATGAACGCCGACAAGCCGCGGTGACGGGGCTTGTCGGGTTCGGTACGGGCCAGAAGGAGACACCAGTCGGCCACGTCCGAATAGCTCGTCCAGATCTTGTGTCCGTGAATGACGTAGTTGTCGCCGTCGCGGGTGGCAGTGGTGGTGAGTGCTGCGAGATCCGATCCGGCGCCCGGCTCACTGAATCCCTGACACCATCGCTCGGTTCCGTCGATCATTCCGGGCAGGAAAGTGCGGCGGAGTTTCTCGCTGCCATGCCTGCCGAGTCCGATCACCAGGTATCCGAGGCTCGGCCGGGCGGGTGCGCCCGCGATGGCCAGTTCTTCGTCCAGGATGACGTCGTAGACGGGTGGTAGCTCCTGACCACCATATTCTGCGGGCCACGACAAACCGAAGAACCCGGCGCCGTAGAGCGCCCGGTGCCATTCGGGCTGCCGTTCCCAGTACACGTCACCCGAAGTCGGGAACATCTTGGCCGTGTCCGCCAGCCAAGACCGCAGTCGGTCCCGGAAGGCGGCTTCTTCCGGCGAGTCACGAAAGTCCACGGTGCATCTCCTCCAGGCGTACGGGGAACAATTCGGTGGACGTCAGTGCCCGCCGAAGGTAGACGTGCGCAAGGCATTCCCAGGTGTTGCCGATGCCGCCGTGTACCTGAATCGCCGTCTCGCACACGGTTCGGGCAGCGCGCGCGCAGTAGATCTTCGCGACCCGCGCAGCCTGCTGCGCCTCGCCGAGAGTCAGCTGGTCGAGCGCCCAGGCTGCATGGCGGAGCACGCTCACCGAACCCTCGATCAGCGCCTGGCTCTCTGCGAGCAGATGCGCCACGGCTTGATAGGACCCGATCGTGTTGCCGTACTGTTCGCGCATCTTCGCGTAATCGACGGCGAGCGCCTGGGCTCCGCGGGACGTGCCGACCAGGTCGGCGGAGGTGACCAGGACGGCGAGAGCATGCCAGCGCTCGACGTGCTCGGTGGACAGTTCGCCGAGGGGTTCGAACGGCTCGAGTATGTCCGCGAAGCCTCTGGTCAGGTCCGCTCCCGGAACGACGGCTCCCACTCGACCGGCCGAGATCCGGTTTCCGCTCAGAACAAGCGCGCGCTCCAGTCCTCGCGCGTCGGTCGCTTCCCCGTCGAGGGCCACCGCCCATGTCTGCTGATCGTCGGAGACGTGCCGGTGTAGATCATCGGCGAGGACGGGTCCGAGGAAGGGAATATCGACCAGGCCCCGGCCGAATTCCTCGGCGACGATGGCGACTTCCACACCCGACGCCCCGTCGGATCGAAGCGATCGCCACCCTGTTGTGGCCACCGCCTTCTCCAACCGCGCGAGCCGAGTGTCGTCGGCCAGGTCCTGGACCGATCCCGGTCCCAGGTCGTCGGCCAATTTGGCTGCGGCATCGCGCAATTGTTGCTGTTCACTTGTCAGACGTACGTCCATAGCGCTCCTTGAGTTCTCGGCGCAACACCTTGCCGGAAGGCAGGCGAGGGATGTCGGATACGAAGACCACCCGGCTGGGCCTCTTGTAGGACGCCAACCGGTCTCCCACGAGGGTGATGAGTTCTTCGGCTTCGGTCGTGCCGGTCCGTGCGACCGCGGCGATCACTGCTTCCCCGCTGACCGGGTCGGGGACCCCGAACACCGCACAGTCCACCACGCCGGGGTGCCCGTGCAGCACCGCCTCGATCTCGGCGGGCGCAACCTGAAACCCCTTGACCTTGATCATCTCTTTCGACCGGTCGGTGAGCCGAAGCCAGCCGTCCTCGTCGAGGTAACCGACGTCCCCGGTCCGGTACCACCCGTCCACGAACGCCTCGGCATTCGTCTCCTCGGGCAGGTAACCTGCCATCAGCGAATTCGCTCGAGCCTGAATCTCGCCGGGTTCTCCCACGCCCAGCGGCTCACCGGTCTCGAGCGACACCACCCGGATGCTGACGCCCGCAACGGGGCGTCCGACACTGTCCAGACGGGCCCCTTCGATCGGGTTGCAGGCGATCACCGGCAACTCGCTGGCGCCGTACGCGGGTACCCACCCGACCCCGGCGCGCCGGGTGACGGTCTCGGCGACGCTCGGAGTGACCGGAGTGGCGCCCCACATGATGTAGCGCAGCGACGACAGGTCGAACGATTCGAGGTCCGGATGCTGGGCGATGGCCAGCGCAATCGGCGCGACGGCCATCTCCACCGTGATCCGATCGGTCTCGATGTGCCGCAGCATCCGGTCCACGTCGAACCGACGGTGCAGCCGCACCCATGCGCCGACCTCGAGGGCGGTCATGATGTTGAGGACGCCCAGGATGTGGGAGGGCGGAGTAAGCACCTGCATCCTGTCCGCCGACGACAGTTGCAGCGCGTCACACCACTGCCGCACGGCGGCACCGAAAGACGCGTGCGTGTGCCGCACCGCTTTCGGCATCCCGGTGGTGCCCGAACTGAACACGAGCACAGCCTCGGCAGCTGGATCGGGTGGCGGAAAGGAGCATTGCGCGGGGTCGACCGGATCGTCGAGGCTCAGCATCGGCAGAAGTCCGGCCAGTACCGGACTGTCCCCGACCGCGAGCGTCGGATTCGTGAGCGCCAGCGCGTGCGCGACTTCATCATGCTTGTACGCCGGGCTGATCAGCACGACGGCGGCGCCGAGCCGCCAGATCGCTCGAACGGCCACGACGAATTCCGGCCGGTTCGACGACATCAGAGCGACACGGTCACCTGCTTTCACGCCGCGACCGGCCATCTCGGCAGCCAACCCGTCGGCCAGAGCGTCGAGTTCACTGAGGCTGTATTCGCGCTCCTCGAACACGAGCACGGTCGGCTCGGTCGTTTCTTCTTCCTCGTCGGGGGCCCGGTATCCGATGCCTGCCCCGTCTCTCGTGTGGGAATTCACCATTGAGAAGTCCTATCTCGTCAGAGAGAATGATATTCTCTCACAGTTAGAATCTCAATATCAGGAGGCGACGGGCATGTCGAGACCACCCTTGTTCCAGCGCGCGACCGTGACGCGAATCGTCAAGGAGAGCTCGGACGCACGAACGTTCGTGCTCGCACCGCACGACGGTCCGTTCTCCTATCGGGCCGGGCAGTTCTGTACATTCCGGGTCGACGTGGACGGAACCGAGCTGTTCCGCTCCTACTCCATGTCGAGCGCACCGGAGACCGATGGCGAGCTGATGACGACGGTCAAACGGGTCCCCGGCGGCAAGGTGTCGAACTGGCTGCACGACAACGTCGCCGAGGGTGACGCCGTCGAACTGACACGGCCCGCGGGAACCTTCTGCCTGCGTCCGACCTCGGCGCCGTTGCTCGGGTTCAGCGGTGGCAGCGGGATCACCCCGATCCTGTCACTGGCGAAGAGCGCGCTGGCGACCACGGACCGGCATGTCCGGCTGCTGTGCGCCGACCGAGACCACGCATCGGTGATGTTCGACGCAGTACTGAACGAACTCACCGAGCGCTATCCCGACCGGTTCTCGTTCGTACGGCACCTCGACGACCGAGGCGGATTTCTCGACGCGGCAGCCGTACGCCACTTCGTCGGCGCCGAAGGAGATGCCGACTCCTACCTGTGCGGGCCCGAGCCCTTCATGGCTCTGGTGGAGTCGGCATTGCCAGGGCCGGGCAGGATCTTCAGTGAGCGGTTCGGCGCCACCGCCCCGACGGCGCCATCGGCCGACGCACCCGATTCCGAGGTCGAGGGAACCGTCTCGATCGTTCTCGGACGGAAAAAGGTGTCGGTGCCCAGAAAAGCGAACGAGACCCTCCTGGAAAGCGCCCGGCGCGCCGGGCTCACGCCACCGTTCTCCTGTGAATCGGGCAACTGCGCCACCTGCATCGCCACCGTCACCGAGGGCAGCGCAACCATGCGGGTGAACGATGCGCTGAGCGACGACGAGGTGGCCGAAGGCTACGTCCTCACCTGCCAAGCAGTGCCCGACACCGGGTCGATCAAGGTCCGCTACGAGTGAACCGGCAGGCCGCCGTGCTCGCCGAGGCGCGGCGGCGGCCCGTAATTCGGGTCGAAGCCGGCCACGCGGATGGGACTTCCGACCAATCGGAAGTCACCGGCATTGGCGATCATCTCCGGTGTGGCTGCGAGTGCGTCGGGCAGTGAACGCACCGCTGCCGCAGGCACTCCCAGTGGTCGCAGCCGAAACTCCCAGCCCGTCGCGGAGTCGGCCGCCAGAGCCGCGGTCACAACCGCGAGGACCTCGTCACGACGTTCCGCGCGCTCGGCCATCGTCGGAAATCCTTCGATCCCCGCTTCCGCAGCGAACTTCCGCCAAAACCCGTCATGTGTGATGAACAGGGCGAGATGGCCCTCCGCAGTCGGAAACAGCTGGGCCGGCACGTAATACGGATGGGCACCGAACGGCATACGCCGCGGCTCGGTGCCTTCGTTGAGATACGCCGATGCGCGGTAGTTGAGTTGCGACAGCATGACGTCGCGCAACGACACCTCCACTTGACCGCCGCGTCCGGAGATGATCTGGGCCAGCAATCCGAGTGCGGCTGCCAGTCCGGTCGAGTTGTCGGCAGCGGAGTACCCGGGCAGCGTCGGCGGCCCTGCCGGGTCACCGGTGAGTGCGGCGACACCCGTGACAGCCTGAATCACGTAGTCGAAAGCTGGGTCGTCTCCCTCGTCGAGGCCGTAACCGGTGAGCGCGACACAGACTATTTTGTCGTTCCATCGACGCAGAGCGTCGTAGGTCAGGCCGTACCGGTGAATGGCGGACGGCTTCAGGTTGACCAGCAGGGCATGGGATTCGGCCGCAAGTTCTCCGAGACGGGCCTGCCCCTCGGTGGTCGTCAGGTCTACGCAGATACTCCGCTTACCCCGGTTCAGGCTGGCGAAGTAGGCGTCGCTCACCTGCCGCGAGAGGTCACCGCTCGGTGGTTCTATCTTGGTGACCTCTGCGCCGAGGTCGGCGAGCATCATGGTGGCGTACGGACCCGCGAGGATATGGCCGACCTCGAGGATCCGGATGCCCTCGAGTGGCCCCGCAGTCACCGCAGCTCCTTGACGAGTTCCGCCACGACGTCCCGGGTACGACGCTTCGAAGCGATCAGCTCGTCCCGGTTGTCGCCGATCGGCAGCAGCCGCATCGACAGGTCGGTGACCCCCGCGTCGGCGTATCGGCGGAAGCCCTCGAGGATGGCGTCCTCGTCCCCGGCGACGCACAGGTCACCGATGTCCTGGGCGTCGCCGTATCCCAGCAGCCGCTGATAGTTGGGGGAGATCTCCGCTTCCCCGAGGATCCGGTTGGCGCGCTCACGCGCAGTGTCGACTTCCGAAGGCCTGCAGAGACAGACCGGGACACCCGCGATGATGCGCGGAGCCGGACGCCCCACATTGTCGGCAGCCTTGGTAATTCGCGGGACGACATGGTCGGCGACCGCTCGCTCGTCGGCCATCCAGAGGATGGTCCCGTCGGTTCGCTCGCCTGCGATCGTCAGCATCACCGGGCCCAGGGCCGCTACCAGGACCGGCATCGGCGCCATCGGTCCGATCTCGAGCGGGTTGTGCACGGTGAACGTGTTGTTCTCGATGTCGACCGGGCCGGGTGCGAGCAGCGCGGCGTCCAGTACGTCCAGGTAATCGCGGGTGAACGCGGCCGGCTTCTCGTAGGGGAGACCGAGCATGTCCTGAACGATCCAGTGGTGTGAGGGGCCGACTCCCAGCGCCAAACGTCCTCCAGTGGCGGCATGCGCCGAGAGCGCCTGTCGCGCCAGTGCGACGGGGTGTTGCGCCTGCAGGGGGACCACCGCGGTGCCGATTTCGATGCGGGACGTCCTCGTTCCCATCAACGCCACGGCGATCAACGCGTCGAAGTCCGTGGGGACCTGCGGAACCCAGACGGAGTCCAACCCTGCGCTCTCCGCCCACTCCACGTCGTCCAGCATTCTGGCGACCTTCCGCGCGGAGTCCCCTCGCTCGGGCCCGATCATCACTCCGATACGCACTGTTCCTCCAGGTCCGAAAATTGTTCTCGCACGCGTGACCGGGTGGTCGACGCGGTGTAATCGCCTTTCGCCTTCTATGACGAAAGGTCAAGAAGGAGTGGGAGTTCCGGTGAGTGCGCGCACTCCGGTGACCAGATCCTCCAGAGGGGTGCTGGTGGGGAAGACCGCCGCTGCTCCCGCGGACAGCAGGCGCGGAACGTCCTCCTGGGGAATCGTGCCGCCGACCACCACAGCGATGTCACCGGCGTCCGCAGCGCGCAGCGCATCGACCGTTCGCGTGGTCAGCGCCACATGGGCGCCGGAGAGAATGCTCAGACCGACGACGGCAACATCCTCCTGGAGGGCGATCGACACGATGTCCTCGACCCGCTTGCGGATACCGGTGTAGATCACCTCGAAACCGGCGTCGCGGAGCGCGCGGGCGACGATCTTGGCGCCGCGATCGTGGCCGTCCAGTCCGGGCTTCGCTACGAGTATGCGGGCGCTCATCAGAACACCACCGGCTGCTGGAATTCGCCCCAGACAGCTTTGAGCGCGGATACCATCTCGCCGACGGTGCAGTAGGCGTTGGCGCAATCGATCAACGGGTGCATGAGGTTTTCGGTTCCTTCCGCGGCGCGGGACAGAGCGGTGAGGCAGGCATTGACGGCCTCGGGATCACGTTCGGATTTCACTTTCGCCAGCCGTTTCAGCTGCAGCTCGCGCCCTTCGGCATTCAGCTCGTACGTCGAGATTTCCGGGGGCGGCTCCGGCGAGACGAACCGGTTGACCCCGACCACCGGGCGTTCCCCCGATTCGACGTCCTTGTGCAGCTTGTACGCCTCGTCGGCGATGAGTCCTTGCAGGTACCCGTCCTCGATGGCGCGAACCATGCCGCCGTGCTGATCGAGATCGTCCATGATCTCGATCAGGCGGGCCTCGGTGGCATCGGTCAGCGCTTCGACGAAGTAGGAGCCGCCGAGCGGATCCGCGACACGCGTCACTCCGGTCTCGTAGGCCAGAACCTGCTGGGTGCGCAGCGCCAGGGTCGCCGACTCCTCACTGGGCAGGGCGAACGGTTCGTCCCACGCCGCGGTGAACATCGACTGCACTCCCCCGAGCACCGAAGCCATCGACTCGTACGCCACTCGCACCAGATTGTTCTGTGCCTGGGGTGCGTAGAGGGACGCGCCGCCGGCAACACAACCGAACCGGAACATCGACGCCTTGTCCGTCTCCGCACCGTACCGCTCCCGCACGATCGTGGCCCATCGACGACGGCCTGCCCGGTACTTGGCGATCTCTTCGAAGAAGTCCCCGTGCGTATAGAAGAAGAACGAGATCTGAGGAGCGAACTCGTCGATCGTCATTCGCCCACGTTCGACCACCGTGTCGCAGTAGGTGACTCCGTCTGCGAGCGTGAAGGCCATTTCCTGCACCGCGGTGGCTCCGGCGTCGCGAAAGTGCGCGCCGGCGACCGAAATAGCGTTGAATCTCGGCACCTCCGCCGCGCAGAATTCGATGGTGTCGGCAATCAGCCGTAACGACGGCTCCGGCGGCCAGATCCACGTGCCCCGGGAGGCGTACTCCTTGAGGATGTCGTTCTGGATCGTCCCGGTGAGCTTCGCCCGCGGCACGCCGGCCCGCTCGGCCGCGGCCACATAGAACGCCAGCAGTATCGCCGCCGTCCCGTTGATGGTGAAGCTGGTGCTGATCTTGTCCAGCGGGATGTCGGCGAAGAGGACTTCGGCGTCGGCGAGGGTGTCGACCGCGACCCCGACCCGGCCGACTTCCTCGGTGACCTCGGGGTCGTCGGAGTCGTAACCGCATTGGGTGGGCAGGTCCAGTGCCACCGACAATCCGGTGCCGCCCTGTTCGAGCAGGTACCGATAGCGCTGGTTGGACTCTTCCGCGGTGCCGAATCCGGAGTACTGGCGGAACGTCCACAACCGGCCCCGGTAGCCGGAGGCGAAGTTGCCACGGGTGAAGGGAAAGGTGCCCGGGGCGGGCGGCTCTGCGCGCCTGTCGGTCGGCCCGTAGACCGGCTCCAGCGGGATGCCCGAAGAGGTTTCAGCGAAGTCGTTCACGATGGATACAGTACTTGCAGAAAATGAGAATGCCAATATCATCGTCGAGAACGCAATGATCGACAGTGTCGGAACAGGGAGAACGATGTCCAGCCAGCAGAACGCACTCAGTGACCGGACCATGATCGTTTCCGGCGGTAGCCGCGGGATCGGACTGGCGATCGCGATCGCCGCGGCCAAGCAGGGCGCAAACGTGGTTGTGCTGGCCAAGACGGCGGAGCCGCACCCGCGCCTTCAAGGGACGGTCCACACCGCCGTCGCGGATATCGAGGCCGTCGGCGGCAAAGCAGTCGCCGTGGTCGGTGACGTCCGCCGCGAGGAGGATGTGCAGCGCGCCGCCGACACCGCGGTGGAGCGGTTCGGTGGCATCGACATCTGCGTGAACAACGCCAGTGCCATCGCGCTCGAGGGAACCGAGGAACTGTCAGCCAAGAAATACGACCTCATGCAGGACATCAATTGCCGCGGGACGTTCCTGCTGACCCGCGCCTGCCTTCCCTATCTTCGGAGCTCCCCCAACCCGCATGTGCTCACCATCTCGCCTCCGGTGAACCTGAACCCGCGCTGGCTCGGCGCCCACCCGTCGTACACGTTGTCGAAGTATGGGATGAGCTTGCTGTCGCTCGGCTGGGCGGCCGAATATGCCGACGCCGGGATCGCAGCGAACTGCCTGTGGCCACAGACCTACATCGCCACCTCCGCGGTGGCGAACATGGAAGACGGCACGTCGATGCTCTCCTCGTCGCGCAGTGCGGAGATCATGGCCGACGCAGCAGTCGAGATTGTGTCCCGGCCTGCGAGGGAGACCAGCGGACACTGCTACATCGATGCGGACGTGCTCGCGGAGTCGGGCGTCTCGGACCTGTCCCGCTACGGCGGCGGGGATGCTCCCCAGCTCGATCTCTTCCTCGACTGACGGGACAGGACCCTGCGAGGAAGCTTCGCCGCGCTCGACGGGTCGGCAATCGACCGACCGGCTGCGACAGGCCGGGAAACCAGTGCCGTAATCTTTGGTGCGAACCGACACGAACCTTTGCCTGGAAGCAGAGGTTCGTGAAGGTGTCGTGACCGGGAGTGTCACGGCCTCTGCGCCAGAGACGAGAGAACGGTGCCCCGCACTCAGGAACACGCCGAACGTTACCGCGACGCACTCACCGCGCTCGCTGCGGCAACTCAGCGCCCGGCAAACGTCGTCAACACCGGCGCAGGCTACGCAATTCGCGTCGATTTCGAGTACAACCGCTACCTGCTGGCATCGAACGGCACCGACGGATTGGTCGACCAGACCGACGCCGCCGCTCTGTGGAAGGTGAGCCTCCACCAGGGCACGGCCGACGGCACCGCCGACGAAGTGCTGGCGGTCGCGGAGCATTCTTGGCTGGTCGACGCTTTCGACATCGCGTTCGCGGACATTCGTGCCAGCGGCAAGTGGCAAGCTGCGGATGCCTCGTTCGACGAATTCAACCCGACGAACGACGGTCAGACCGCAAGCTGACGTGACGAGAAGTCACCCGCCGGCAGCTGCCGTGCGGGTGACGCGTGTTCACACCCCCGCGTGGGGCGAGTTCTGAGATTCGACTGCCTGTTCCAATTCGGCGTTTCGCGCCGCCAACAGCGCGTTCTGCGCTTCCAGTTCGAGGATCTGGCGGATACCGATCAGATTGACCCCGTCGGCGACGAGTTCGGTGATCTTGTCGAGGCGCGCAATGTCGTCTTCGCTGTACCGCCGCGTGCCGCCGCCGGTACGAGTCGGCGTGATCAATCCGCGCCGTTCGTACAACCGCAGAGTCTGGGGCCCGATGCCCGTCAGCTCCGACGTCACCGAGATCCCGTAGACACCTCGCTTCGAACGAGGTGGCATCTGAGAGGACGTCACCGGATCTCCCTTCTTCTCAGGGAATACCAATCCTATCAAGGATCGACAGACACAATGTGACGCGGGGGGTACAAATTCGGTCGAGATGGACCCTCGGTGGAGGAGCCCATCGACAATCTTCGTCACGATCGCGATGCCACACAACTTCACGACCCGCACTCTCGCCGCAATCGCTACTCCGAATCCCAATTTTCGCTCGACTCATCACTGCACTGGGCGCACGTTCCGCACCGCCCAATCTCGCCGATAAAACGCAGGTAAGCGCGCTATTCGATCGTGCGCACCTCGCTCCGACGAGCCCTCCTCTGGCAGATACCGAGGCGCTCGACGAACAAAATTCTTGATCGGCTCGCTTGAACTTCTGGTTCCGGGGCTGTACAACAAAATCTATCTTCACCAACGCAGATTAGTTCTCGGTCAGCATCGAGCGGGCATCGCACGACAGACTGCCGGGCGCGAGGAAGGGAGAAAACGATGGCCAGCCGACATACGAACGCGACCCCCGACGACGGAGAGGTTCTGGTCCTTCGAGCGGGCAGCGGAGGAGCGATCGTCAGTGGCCTCCTCGCGACGCTCGCCCTCAGCACCCTCGCCATCCTCGATTCGCTTCCGACCTGACCCGACTCGAAGCAACTCGCATCGCCGTCGAAAGAGAGACCAGGGTGATAACGCGACCCTCCGTGATCGTCTCCGTCGCCATCCAGTGCGTAATCGGAGTGTCGGTCATTGCCGGGTTCACGGCCGCGGCGACCGGTTCGATTCCCTTTGCTGCGTTGGTCAGCACAGCCCTCCTCGGGGTCGCCGGCCTCTTCGCTGCTACCCACCAATCCGCTCGAGAATGAGAACAATGCAGACCACAGGACAGGACGCCATGATCATGCCCACTGCTTCGTCGTATTCCGCCCCCACTCGACTCGCCGCCGGGCGGAGCGCGAGCGCGATGAGCACCGAGGAGATCAAGGCACGCATCGAGGCCATGTTTGCGGCCCGGGACGTCAACCACTCCCCGGCACTCGTCGACTAGGGCCGCACCGCCGCTCCACCGCAACGAAGACTTTTTGCCGACACCATCAGCGCTCCCGCTGATACCGGCCGGTCAGAGAAGGGCTGAGTACATGACCATGTCCATCCCGCTCGCCGAAGCACCCCGCGAGCTCCGCCGCACCACCCCGATCTCCTCTACGACGTGCCGGAAATTGCCCCGGACACAGCTCTCCGTCGATGTCCCGCCGAATCCTCGCCCCGCGCGTACACCGGACACCACCCACCGCGCCCGCGATCAGTACCGTGACGTACCCGCACAATGCGAAGCCATCGCTCAGCTCGACGCCTCTGATCCACGCCGGGAAGTGCTACGCGAGAGGCTGATCGAACGATGCCTCCCGCTGGCCGAACACATCGCCCGCCGATTCCACGAACGCGGAGAACCGCTGGACGACCTGATCCAGGTCGCGCGGCTCGGTCTCGTCAAGGCCGTCGACCGATTCGATGCAAGCTACGGAGCGAACTTCGTTTCCTTCGCGGTCCCGACCATCACCGGCGAGGTGCGCCGCCACTTCCGGGATACCGGATGGGCCATGCGCGTGCCGCGCAGCATGCAGGAGCTTCACCTCGCCCTCACGGGAGCCACCAAACAACTGACCACCACGCTCGGTCGGGCGCCTACCGCAAGCGAACTGGCGAAGGCGCTCGACATCGACAAGAGCGAGGTTTTGGAGGGACTGCGCGTAGCCAACGCCTACAGCACCCTGTCGGTCGACTACCCGCTCACCGACGACGAAAGGCCGTTGTCGGAGACGCTCGGTGATATCGATCCGGCGTTGTCCCGCGTCGAAGATCACGTGACCGTCCAACCGCTGCTGGACGCGCTGCCCGACCTCGAGCGCACCGTGCTCGTGCTGCGCTTCTTCGGGAACATGACGCAGTCACAGATCGCCGCGCGGGTGGGCGTATCGCAGATGCAGATCTCGCGACTGCTGGCCAAGACACTGAAGGATCTGCGAACCAAGCTCGAATGATGCAAGCGTCGCCAGCATGAAAGGAGTGCCTATGGTCAATTTTCTCGACAAGGTCAGGGGACGGGCCCGGGCACGTAGTCGGCGTGAGGACCTCACCGACACCGCGAGCCGCCCCGACCGTGGGTCGACGGCGGACTCCGGGGAAAGCGCTGACCCCGCCGCCCTGCTGAGGGACACGTTCATTCCGTAAAGGCCACGATCCTCGTGCCGCACTCGGCACGAGGATCGGTATTTGAGCCTCCTGTCAGGATTGAACTGACGACCGCTCGCTTACAAGGCGAGTGCTCTACCACTGAGCTAAGGAGGCGGACACGCGCGCCCATCATATCCATAAGGAGAACGCCGTCGTCCTCCGGCCATATTGGATAGCGTTGATGCCATGAGTACCTCGGAGATCGCCACTGTCCTTGCTTGGCACGACGCCCTCAACTCCGGCGACATCGACACGTTGCTGTCGCTGTCGAGTGACGACATCGAGATGGGTGGACCGAAGGGTGCGACCCAGGGCCTGACGCCGCTGCGGGAATGGGCGTCGACCGCGAACATCACGCTGATCCCGAAGCGAATGTATTACTACGACGGCGTCATCGTCGTCGAACAGCAGGCCACGTGGGCGACCGCACCCGAGGAGACGAGTATTGTGGCGTCCGCGTTCCGAGTAGTCCACGATCAGGTCATCTCCACTTTCCGCCACGAGACACTCGATGCAGCGTTGAAAGCAACCGATTTGACCGAGAAGGATCGTGTCTCAGACACGTAGTATGGCGAAGCTCACAGAGGGTATGGCAAAGCTCACAGACACGCTCCAGCGTTTGACCGGCGACCGCCGGGCCACCGTCGACACGGTGACGGCGGCGCCGACACCACTCCAGCCGATCGACCTCACCGATGACGCGGTGGTTGCCGAGGTTCTCGACCTCGCCGTCCGGGTCGGTGAAGTTCTGCTCGCTTCGGGGACGGGCGCGATGGACACCGCCGAACAGGTGCAGTTCATCGCCGCGACCTACGGCCTCGCGCAGTGTGACGTGGACGTCACCTACAACTCGATCGTCCTCTCCGCCTACCGCGGGCCCACACTTCCGCCCGCGAGCACGATGCGGATCGTGCACTACCGCTCCATGGACTTCACCCGCCTCGCCGCGGTCGACCGCCTCACTCGGCGTATCCGCCGCGAGGCCGTCACTCCAAGTGAGGCCCACGAGGCACTGACCGCTGTCACCACGGCGCCGCACCCCTACAACCGGTGGATCGCGACGTTGGCGTGGTCGTCGATGGCCGCATCCATCTCCGTGTTGATGGGTGGTGGGGTGCTGGTGGCGTCGGTCGCCTTCCTCACGACGATGGTGATCTACCGGGTCAACCGCGTCCTCAACCGGGTGGGGCTGCCGTTCTTCTTCCAGCAGGTGGCCGGCGGTCTTGTGGCCGCTACCCCGGCCGCCACGCTCTATACGTTCCAGGATCAGCTGGGAGTCGAAGTTCGACCGTCGCAGATCATTGCGGCCGGTGTGGTGGTGCTGTTGTCCGGATTGTCACTGGTCGGCTCCGTCCAGGACGCCATCACGGGGGCACCCATCACCGCGGCGGCCAGATTCTTCGAAGTGGTCATGATGACCGGCGGCATTATCGCTGGTGTGGCCATCTCGCTGCGGGTCACCGGGTTGTTCGGTTCCACACTTCCGCCGGTCAACGTGGAGATCGACGAACTCACCCAGCTGCCCGTGCTGGTCATGTCGGGCGCGTTCGCCTCGATGTTCTACGCGCTCGCCTGCTACGCCGAGCAGCGTGCGCTGACGGCGGCCTGGATGGGCGGCGCGGCCGGGTCGCTGGTCTACATGGTGGCGCATCAGTTCGGAGTGGGGCCCATCATCGGCTCCGCACTCGCGGCGACAGTGGTCGGTTTCGCCGGTGGTCTGATGGCTCGCCGAGCGCTCACCCCGCCTCTGGTTGTCGCCGTGGCCGGCATCACCCCACTGCTGCCGGGCCTCTCGCTGTACCGAGGGCTGTATGCGCTGCTCAACAACGAGGTGGTGATCGGACTGAGCTCACTGCTCGCCGCCTTCGGTATCGGCTGTGCACTCGCGGCGGGCGTCACCCTCGGCGAATGGCTGGCCAGGACCCTCCGACGGCCGCGCATTCTGCGGTACACAGAGAACATCCGCCGCCCCGTCATCAAGACGAGGCGGCGGAAGCCCGTGGAAACGCCCAGGGCGGCCTGAAAGACACGGAACCGTTCGATCCGTCCCAATCGGGGCGGATCGAACGGTCGTGGACTCCGTGAGCTGTCACCGCAGTGCAGCTCCGATCAGGTCAGGTCAGCTCTTGTCGACGCTGTGACGACCACCCGACTTCTCATCGGCCTCCATGGCCTCACGCAGGCTTTTCGGCCGCATGTCCGTCCAGTTCTTCTCCACGTACTCGAGGCATGCTGCGCGGCTCTCTTCACCGAAAACCACACGCCAGCCCGCCGGCACCTCAGAGAACGTCGGCCACAGAGAGTGCTGCTCTTCGTCGTTCACCAGCACGTAGAAGCGGCCTTCTTCGTCATCGAATGGATTGGTGCTCATCTCGCCTCGCTTGTCGCATACGTGTCCTGTGCGTTCACACTAGCAAGCGTGCCGATCCGGCCACGCCGTGTTACGACAGATGTCAAGATCTCTCCCGCCCGCACGGCAACGTTCGACAGGAGCGACGACGTGATTCCGTGCGTTTTCTCCGTGCCGCCCTGAAGGTAGATTCCCGCTGTGACGTCCGGCGAAACCGCCAGCCGATAATCGCGCCCTACCTCACGCGGCGGGTGCACAGCCGGTGCGAGTTCGCCGAGGAGCGGTTCGAGAGGCGCCGGAGTGAACCCGGTGGCAAGAATCAACGCATCACAGGCGAGTGTGTCCGTGAGGCCGTCGACGGCGCTGCGTACCGCCACATCGATGCCGTCCGAACTTTCCTCGACGGAAACGATCTCGGAGGCGCGGCGCATGAAGAGGCGGCGGCGACCACGTACCCGCTCCTGGTACTCCTTGGCATACAGCTCGTTGATGAGTTCGATGTCCACCACCGAATAGTTGGTGCTGCGATGGACATCGAGCAGCCGCAGGCGCTCGACCTCGGGTGCGCCGTGCAAATCGTCCACGGCCTCCGGGTCGAAGATTCGGTTGGCGTAAGGACTGTCGTCCGCCGGGCTGTAGCCGTACCGCGAGAAGACGCTGTGGACTTCGGCTTCGGGGTAGTTGGCGTGCAGGTACTGCACAATTTCGGCAGCACTCTGACCGGCCCCCAGAACGGCGAATCGCTGGTGGGCGAGGGTGGGCAACTCACCGATGCGGAACAGGAACTGATGATTGTGGAAGCACCGCATGGAGGGCGTGGCCCACTCCGGAATACGCTCGCGCAGACCCGCACCCATCACGACGTTGCGGGCGATCACCGCTGTGCCGTCCGACGCCCGGACCTCGAAACGGTCGATCATTCCCTCGCTGTTGCGGATTCCTCGCACCGATTCCACCGCCGTGCCGTACCGGACGTCCGCGCCGACACGCCCGGCAGCCCACTGCAGGTAGTCGTGAAATTCGTGCCGGGTGGGAAAGAACGTCTGGTGGTTGACGAAATCGACGAGACGGCCACGCTCGAAGAGGTAGTTGAAGAAGGTGTACGCGCTGCGCGGGTTGCGGAATGTGACGAGGTCCTTGGGGAAAGCGATCTGCATCGTCGCCCCGTCGAGCAGCATTCCGGGATGCCACCCGAAACGGTCCTGCTTCTCCAGGAACTGCGCGCTGATCTGCTCCCCCGGCGCGCAGTTCGCGTTGTGTTCCTCGATGGCAATCGCCAGTGCGAGATTCGCAGGTCCGAACCCGACACCCACGACATCTCGCACTGGGAGATCCGTATCGACCATTTCCGGCGATTCGTTCATAGCACGCTGTCCCGTCCTCGACGCCGCGTCGCACCCGACCCAGCTGCCGTCTGCCCTAGAAGGTAGTGAAGCCTATCCTTATTTCGAGCACAGTACCAAGAAGAAAGCCCCTCCGGGACAGCCATCTCGGCACCGACTCTGCGATCCGGATCACGTGAAGTCATGCCACCTCCCCGCTCCAGTTCGCCACGAGCGCGGTCAACTCCGCGGCCCACATCGCCACGGTGTCGAACTCCAGCACTGCCGAGGAGAAGGAGAAGTAGGCGTGCACCGCCCCCTCTCCGACGGGCTCGTAAAAGCTCAGTGTCAGGTCCGCATCCGGCACTCCGACCGGCACCGGCATCAACCCGTCCAACGCACCGAGATGCGACAGGCGTGCCTGCTCGTGATGCACCAGCATGATCTGCGGACGCATTACCCTCGCGTCGCCTTCGCCGAGGGCCTCGACGACCTCGGCGAAGGCGATGTCCTGATTGTCGAGGGCATCGAGGTTGTTCGCACGGATACGCCGCAACAGCTCCGTGAAATCCGGTTCTCCACTCGTGTCCGTCCGCAGCACAACGATGTTGAAGAAGCAGCCGATCAGGTGGTCCAGTGCCTCCTCCGGGCGTCCCGCGACCAGAGAACCCATGGGAATGTCCGTACCGGCACCGTGCCGCGTCAGGACGGTCGCGAGTGCCGCCTGCAACACCATGAAGAGACTGGTTCCGGTACGGCTCGCCAGCGCATCGATCGCGGCGTGCAGATCCGCATCGATCTCCACGGGCACGACCTCCGCTCGCGGCGCGGACTGCGAAACCGGGCGAGGCAACTCCAACTGCGCCGGTAGTCCGGCCAGCCGCTCCCGCCAGTACGCGAGCTGTCGGGCGTGCCGGCTGCCCGGGTCCGCCGGGTCGCCCAGAAGCGACCGCGACCACACGACGTAGTCGGGGTAACTCACCGGCAGCGGTTCCCACTCCGGGGCACTGCCGTCCGAACGCGAGGCGTACGCCCCCAGCAGATCCCCGAGCAGCGGCACCACCGACCACTCGTCCACCCCGATGTAGTGCATCGCGAGGAGCAGGGCCTGTGTTCCGTCCGCGCCGCCGACGAGGTGGGCACGGAGCGGCGGCTCCTCGGTGAGGTCCATCGGCTTCTGGGCCAAGGCGAAGACCGTGCGATGCACGTCACCGTCGCCGACGTCGACCACGTCGAGCGTCGGCGGAACCGCTTCCTGCGCAATCACGGTGCCGTCGATCTCCACATACACGGTGCGCAACGGTTCGTGACGGGACGCGACATCGCCCAACGCCTGCGCCAGGATCACCGGATCGACCGTCCCGCGGAGTTGCAGCGACAGTGCATGACTGGCCGTCGCGTCGCTTCCGGCCGCGCGGAACTGGTACCAGAACCGGCGTTGCGGACCGGACAACGGCACCACGTCCGGGCGTGGGTACGCCGGTGCGAGCACGGGCCTCCCACTTCCGCCGGCGGCGATCACGATCGCAGAGAGTTCGGCCACCGTGGACCGGTCGAAGATGTCGCGGATGCCGATGTCGACACCGAATCGCTGACGAATCCTGCCCACCAACCGCATCGACGCCATCGAGTTTCCACCGAGGTCGAAGAAGTTGTCGTGAATTCCTACCGACGGCAGGTGCAGTATCTCCGCGAACGCCCCGGCGATCTCCTTCTGCTCCGGCGTCTGGGGGGTACCGTCCCCCGTCAACGCGGACCAGTCCGGCAGAGGAAGCGCCTTGCGGTCGAGCTTTCCGTTCGGCGTCAACGGCAGATCGCCGTCGAGCACCACGACGAGGGTGGGCACCATGTAGTCGGGTAGTCGTGTGGCCGCATGCTCGCGCACGGCCCGTGGGTCCACGGCGTCGGACAGGGGATCCTCCGACGGGGTCACGTAGCCGACGAGCCGGACGATGTCGCCCTCCCTGTCTGCCACTACAGCAGCCTGCTTGACACCCGGATGACTCCCGAGCGCTGCGATGATCTCGCCGAGTTCGATGCGGAATCCACGAATCTTCACCTGATCGTCGACACGCCCGAGGAACTCGATGTTGCCGTCTGCCCCCCAACGAGCCCGGTCACCCGTCCGGTACATCCGCGAACCCGCGGCCCCGAAAGGCGAAACCACGAAGCGTGCCGCGGTGAGGTCGGGCCGGCCCAGATACCCACGTGCGAGCCCACGCCCGGCGATGTACAACTCCCCCGCCACCCCGGGCGGGACCGGCTGCAGGCGGTCGTCGAGCACGTACGCCTGCTCATTGGGGTCGGGAATGCCGATCGGCACGGCCGAGGTCCAGCCCGGTTCGGCCTGCCACAGAGTGTTGTTGACGGTGGCCTCGGTGAGCCCGTACGCGGCGAGAAGATTGAGCCTCTCCGCCCATCGGCCGATCAGCTCGGGCGGCACCGTCTCCGTACCCACCAGCACCGTACATCCCTCGGGGACGACGCACCCCGCGGGAAGCGCCGCCAGCAGGGACGGCGGGATGATCGCGTGCGTCACCGCGTGCTCGGCCATGAAGTCGGTGAGTTCGGGTCCTGCCACCCTGGCGTCGTCCGGGACGATGACCAGACGCGAACCCGTGCACAGGGCCATCGACAGCTCGAAGACCGCCACGTCGAAGCCGATCGACGCGAACTGCATGACCACCGAACCGGGAACCAGTCGCATCCGCTCCTGCGCCGTGGCCACCAGGCTGGGGATGCCGTCGTGGGTGAGGATCGCGCCCTTCGGTTTTCCGGTGGAACCCGACGTGTAGATGACGTACGCGGCGTGGTCCACACCTCGCGGCGGACCCGGCAGATCTTCGCCGTGCGCGGTGTCGAGTTCGGCAAGAATCGATGCGTCGTCGAGGAGTACGCGGCTCAGTCCGTCAACCTCTGCGATGCGCGGGCTCTCCGAGATGGTCGTCACGAGTACCTGCGCGCCGGAGTCGGAAAGCATGAACGAGATGCGGTCGGACGGATGGTTCAGGTCCAGCGGCAGATAGGCGGCACCCAGCTTCAGTGCAGCGAGAACCACGGCCACCATGTCCACCGACCGCGGAACAGCCAGTCCGACAACGCTCTCGACCGACACCCCGCGACGATGCAGCAGTGCTGCAATGCGGTCGGCGCGTGCACTCAATTCCGCATAGGATGCCTGACCGCGCTCGTCGACCACAGCGACGGCGTGCGGAGCGGAATCCACGTGGCGTGCGAACGCATCGTAGAACGTCTCCTCCGGCACGGGCAGCGCGGTGTCGTTGAACCCACGCACCACCAGTTCTCGTTCTTCGTCGAGGAATACGTCGAGATCACCGACCGGAACGTCGGACTGCACTGCGACTGTATCGAACACGGAGATCAGTCGACGTGCGATCTTCGCCGCGGTGTCGCGGTCGAACAGGTCGCTGCCGTACTCGAGACGCAGTTCCACCCGGTCCTCGTCGAGGTACTCGGTGTAGTTGAACACCAGGTCGAACTTGGCGGTGCGCTCCTCGAACTGCACCGGAGTCACCGAAAGACCGGGTGCGAGAGCAGCATCCGCTGTCCGGCTGTGGTAGCCGACCATCACCTGGAACAGCGGATTCCGGGCCAGGGTGCGGCCGGGATTGACCTTCTCCACCACCGCCTCGAACGGGACGTCCGAGTGCGCGAACGCAGCCAGGTCGATGCCACGGACTCGACTCAGCAACTCGTCGAACGTCGGATTGCCGGACACATCCGTCCGCAACACGACGGTGTTGACGAAGAACCCGATCAAGTCGTCGAGACCCTGCTCGCTTCTTCCCGCGACGGGTGCCCCGATCGGCAGGTCGTCCCCCGCACCGAGCCTGTGCAGCAACGCCGCGGATGCCGCGTGCATCACCATGAACATGGTCGTGCCGGTGGCGCGCGCCAAGGTACGGAGCGAGCGCGTGGTGGCGGCGTCCAGCACCGTTTCGATGGCACCACCCGAAAAGCTCGGTCGCGCCGGGCGAGTGCGGTCGGCGGGGAGCACCAATTCTTCGGGTGCCCCGTCGAGAGTCTTCGCCCAGTAGTCGAGTTGACGGCTCACCAGGCTCGACGGGTCCTGCGGATCGCCGAGCATTTCCCGTTGCCACAGGGTGTAATCGGCGTATTGCACGTCGAGCGGTTCCCATGCCGGTGCCGAATTCTGCGCCCGGGAGGCATAGGCCGTCATCAGGTCCCGGAGGAACGGCCGGTCGGACCATTCGTCGGTGGCGATGTGGTGCAACACGATCGCCAGCACCTGCTCGTCACCGATCCGGATCAGGGCCGCTCGGATCGGAATCTCCGTCGCCAGATCGAACGGGCGACCAACCGTGTCGCCTACCAGTCGGACGAGGTCGGCATCCGTGCCGTCCACCACGCTGACCTCGGGTCGCACGTCGTCGAGGATCACCTGCACCGGTTCGCCGTCGTGCTGCCCGAACACGGTGCGGAGCGATTCGTGCCTCGCCACCACGTCGGCCAGTGCCTGCGCCAGCAACCCGGGATCGAGCCCGTCCCGCAGTCGCAGCACGATCGGGAAGTTGTAGGCCGCCGAATCCGGGTCCATCTGCTGCAGAAGCCACAAACGTTGTTGCGCAGCCGAAAGCGGGAGATTCCGGGGGCGCGGTCTCGCGGTCAGCACGGGACGCGTCGACCCCGTGTTGCCCCGAATGCGGTCGGCCAGTTCGGCGACGGTGGGCGCCTCGAACAGGTCGCGCATGACGAGGTCCGTGTCGAGGGCGGCCCGGGCCCGGCTGATCAGACGGGTGGCCAGCAGCGAGTGCCCGCCGAGGTCGAAGAAATTGTCGTCGACACCCGGGGCCGGAACACCGAGGACATCGCCGAACAGGTCGGACAGCACCCGTTCGGTGGTGTCCCGCGGCTCGGTGCGGGCACCGGCGTGGACGCCGAGCACCTCCTCCGCAGACGGGAGCGCCTTGACGTCGAGCTTGCCGTTGACGGTCATCGGCAACGACTCGACCTCGATGACCGCGGCCGGAATCATGTAGTCCGGCAGGGTTGCGCGCAGCGCCCGTGAGTACTTATTAACATCCCGCGGTTGATAAGTACTCACGGGGACGGTGTAGCCCACGAGCCGCTTGAAACCACCCGGGCCGGTATCGACGACCACGGCGGCCTGGCGCACGTCGTCCAACGCTTCGAGCGCCGACGCGATTTCGCCGAGTTCCACCCGGTGGCCGCGGATCTTCACCTGATCGTCGGTGCGGCCGAGGAAGTCGAGATTCCCGTCCTCACGGCGACGGACCAGATCACCCGTCCGATACATACGTACGGACGTGCCGAACGGATCGGCGACGAACCGCTCCGCCGTCAGCGCGAACCGGTTGAGGTAGCCGCGCGCCAGCCCGACACCGGAGATGTACAGCTCACCGGGAACACCGTCCGAGACCGGACGCAGCCAGGCGTCCAGTACATACGCCGAGGTGTTCCAGATCGGAGTTCCGACCGTCGGAGTGACGCTGTCGCCGGTACCTGCCCCGAGGGTGTTGATCGTGTACTCGGTGGGGCCGTACAGGTTGTAACCACACGTTCCCTCGGTGTCCCGCAGACGGTTCCAGACCGAATCCGACACGGCCTCGCCGCCGAGCAGCACCAGAGGTGGCCGATGGCGTCCGTCACCGTCGTCGAGCAATCCCTCCTCGATCAGGTGTTGCGCGTACGTGGGCGTGACGTTGACGACGTCGATCCGATGGGTGTCGCAGTAGGACACCAGGGCTTCGGCATCGCGGCGGAGGTTCTCGTCGCAGATGTGGACCTCGTGGCCTTCGACGAGCCACAGCAGTTCCTCCCACGACATGTCGAATGCGAACGACACGGTGTGGGCGATGCGCAGACGCCGGCCTCCCGCGGCGCTCACCACCGGTTCGAAGATCGCCTCCCGGTGGTTGAACTGCATGTTGGTCAGACCGCGGTACGGGGTGACCACACCCTTCGGCTTGCCTGTCGACCCCGACGTGTAGATGACGTAGGCCGGATGGTCCAGCCGCCCCGGCGTCCCCGGCACGAAGCTTCCGAGTTCGTCATCGGACAGCGGCTCCGAAGACACGGTGTCGAGAAGTGCGGTGTCGAGAAGTGCGGTGTCGACCGGGAGGACGTCGACGTGGGCCGCGGCCAGCGTGCCCGCGACCTCGGCGGTGGTCACCAGGGTGACCGGGCGCGCATCGTCGAGCATGCCCACCAGGCGTTCGGCGGGGTGGTCCAGTTCGAGCGGCAGGTAGGCGGATCCGGTGCGCAGCACGGCGAACAACGCCACGACCATCTCCACCGACCGCGGAAGTGCCAGCGCGACAATCTTCTCGGGGCCGGCGCCGTGATCGAGCAGGAGCCGCGACATGCGGTTGATGTCGGCGTCGAGTTCCGCATACGTCACCGTGCGGTCCCCGAAGACGAGCACCGAGAGGTCCGGGCGCTGCCGGGCGGCGTCCGCGAACAGGTCGGCGATAGTCGCGTCGGGCAACTCTCTGGTGGCCGGCGGGGTGACCGCGGCCGCACCGGGAATACTGCCCACCATCGCGGACATGTCGGTGGACCACTGTGTGAGCAGGTCCACGAAGCGGGCCAGCATGGCTTCCACCCGCGACTGCGACACGCGATGGGGATGGAATTCGAACTTCACCTTCACGCTGGCGCCCGGCGTCACGACGACGGTCAGCGGGTAGTGGGTGTGGTCGATGCTGTCGCCGCCGCTGATGTCGTGGGCGGCATTGAGCGCCGAAACCTGCTTCTCGTCCACGAAGTTCTGCAGCACATACAGCACGTCGAAGAGCTGCCGGTGGTCCGAGACGCGCTGAATAGAGGCAAGACCGAGATAGTCGTACGGGGTCAGCGCCAGCCGTTCGGACTGCGCCCGGCGCAGCAGCTCGGTGACGGTCTCGCCGGGACGCAAGGTCATGCGGACCGGGACCGTGTTGAGGAACATGCCGGCGACGGCATCGAGGCCCGGCACCTCGGGGGGCCGGCCGGCCACCGTGGTGCCGAACACCAGGTCCGCTCTTCCCGTTTCGATGCCGAGTACGACGGCCAGAGCGGCATTGAGCACGGCGTTGAAGGTGACACCGGCACCGCGGGCGGCGGCACGAAGTCGTTCGCTGAGGTCCGCATCGAGCACGGCGTCCCGGCGTTGGGGCGGCTGTGGGGCGTCCACGGCTGCCGCGGCCACCAGGGTGGGTTCTTCGAGTTCGCGGAGGGCTTCCGTCCATGCCGCCTGCGCTGCGTCCGGGTCCTGTGCGGCCAGCCAGGTCAGGTAGTCCTCGAAGGTCCCCTCCGGGGAACCGAAGCTCGAGTCGTCACCAGCCGAATCATAGAGGGCGAGAAGTTGACTCACCACCAGGCCGTTGGACCAGCCGTCCCACAGCAGGAACTGCCGGTTGACCACCAATCGGTCGTGGTCGTCGGTGAGATGGAGAACCATCACGCGCCACAGCGGCGGAGCCGTCAGATCGAACGGCGCCAGACGGTCGCGGGCGGCCAATTGCTCGGCGTAGTCGGCCCGTTCGGCGTCACCCAGATCCCGAAGATCGTATTCGGTGATCGGCACGTCGAGCCCTGCGCTGACGAATTGCACCGGAGCCGAGAGCCCGTCACTGACGAATCCCGCCCGGAGCGTGGGATTGCGTCGTTGCAGGGTGCGCAGCGCAGCGGCAAGGCGGTCGGGGTCCAGTCGGTGCGCGAAATCGAGCGAGAACTGCGCCGTGTAGATGTCCGAACCTGCCGCGAACCCTGCCTGGAAGTACAACCCTTCCTGAAGTGGTGACAACGGGAGCACCGTCTCCACGCCCGCAGGGCAGGTCGCCGCGATGCGGTCGATCTCATCCTGGGTCAGGCGAACCAGCGGCAGATCCGACGGGGTCAGTAGCGCCGGCCCCCGATGTTCGGATACCGACTCCGCCAACTCGCCGAGAGCCGACGCCCAGCCCTCGCTGAGCGCGATCGCGTCGTCCTCGCTCAGATCGTCCTCCGACCAGGCGAAGACGGCGTGCAGCTGCGAACCCTGTTCGCCGTCTTCACAGAGCGCGTTGATCACCAATCGGTAGGGCGCGCCGAAATCGGCATCGGGGTCCGTGTGGAGGGAATCGGATTCGGCCGCCGGGGTCCACGGCCCGGACACCGCGTGTGGCATCCGGCCCAGGTAGTTGAACAACACCTGGGACTCGGACCGCGACCCGAGGAGTCGAGCGGTCCGCGCGTTGAGGTACCGCAACATGCCGTATCCGATGCCGCCGTCGGGCGCCGCACGCAGCTGTTCCTTGACGGCCTTCAGGGTGTCGAGTGGGCCGCCGGCGCTGGGCAACCGCACCGGGGCGACATTGGTCAGCCAGCCGACCGTGCGCGAGAGGTCCAGTCCTCGAACCAGTTCCTCGCGGCCGTGCCGTTCGAGGTCCACCAAGAGGTCGTGGTTGCGTTCGTTCGCTGCGCGCCACCGGTCGACAGCCAGCCGCAGTGCGGCGACCAGCACGTCCGTGACGCCAGCGCCGACCGCCGCGGGAACGGTGGTCAGAAGCGCGTTCGTCAGCGCGGAGTCCAGGCGCACGGTGCGACGAGCGCCGCTGCCCACGACCGCGGTACCGGAGACACCGGGGACGAGGTCGGCGCCCGGTTCGGTGACCTCGAGCCAGTGGTCGAGTTCGGCGAGACGTGTCGGCGCGTGCGCCTGTTCCGTGACGATGCGCGAGAACGTCCGCAGCGATGTGGGCACGGGATCGAGTGCCGAGGCTTGTCCGCTGTCGGCGGCCACCCAGGCCATGGCGAGGTCTTCGACGAGGATTCGCCAGGACACCCCGTCGACGACCAGGTGATGGGCGACGAGCAGAAGCCTGCCGAGCTCGTCCGGTCCCGCGTCGAACCAGACGGCCGACACCATGATCCCGCTGTCCGGGTCGAGCCGGTCGGTGGCGGCGTCGGATTCCGCGGCCACCAGCTGACGCAGTGCCTTGTCGTCGAGTCCGGTCGCGTCGACCCGGCGGATCGACGCCTCCGCCGTCTCCGCGATCTCGAGTGACCAGACTCCGGGCGCATGCCGGGTCAAGTGCTGGCGAAGCCCGTCGTGATGGGCGATCACCGAGCGCAGCGCGGAAGTGAGCACGTCGCTGCTGGTGCCGGCCGGTGTGAGCAGGAGAACGGCCTGGTTGAAGCGGTCTTTCTCTCCGCTCCACTCGGACAGCCGGTGAACGACGGGAAGCGGCAACAGTGCCCCCGTCCCCGACTCGATCGGCACTGCGGCCTCGGCCACGGCGGCCGGCGTGTCACCGGCGAGCCTCGCGAGGGCAGCCGGTGTCCGCTGCTCGAAGATCTGGCGTGGGGTGATCGTCAACCCCTCCCGCCGTGCGAGATTGACGAGCCGGATGGCCAGGATGCTGTCTCCACCGAGCATGAAGAAGTCGTCGTCCACCCCGACCACGTCGAGCCCGAGGACTTCGGCGAAACGGGCGGCGAGCATTTCTGCGGTGTCGTTGCCGCCGGCGTGTGCCGACGCTGCCGGAGCCGGGAGGGCGGGCGCGGGAAGAGAGGTGCGATCCAGCTTGCCGCTCGGGGTGAGCGGGAACGCGTCGAGGATGACGAAAAGGACGGGAACCATGTACTCGGGCAGAGCGGAACTGAGCCGGGCACGAACGTCGTCGAGGTCGATGTCACCCACGAGGTAGCCCACCAACTGCTGCCTGCCCGGCCGGTCCGAACGGACGACGGCGGCCGCCTGCCGCACTCCGGGACAGGCCGACAGGTGCGCCTCGATCTCGCCGAGCTCGATTCGGAAGCCCCGCAGCTTCACCTGATCGTCCACTCGGCCGACATACTCGACGGCTCCGTCGGCATTGATCCGTGCGATATCGCCGGTGCGGTACATGCGAGTACCGGAGGGTGAGAACGGGTCGGCGACGAACCGCTCCGCACTCAGCGCTGCCCTGCCGAGGTATCCGTCGGCCACCTGCGGTCCCGACAAGTACAGCTCTCCCGAGGCACCCGGCGGCACCGGATGCAGGTACCGGTCGAGGACGTACAAGCCGGTGTTCGACGTCGGGAAGCCGATCGGCACCGACGACGCTGCAGCGTCGATGTTCTGCACCGACGCCGCGTAGCTCACCTCCACGGATGCCTCGGTCGGCCCGTACAGGTTGTCGACTTCCACGCCCGGCAGCACCTCGGCCACCCGCCGTGCCGACGCCACGGGCAACGCCTCACCGCTGCAGGCGATGATCCGCAGCCCGGTGCACCCGGCCGCGGCAGGCTCGGCGAGAAACGCCTCGAGCATCGAGGGGACGAAATGCGCTCTGGTTACCGACTTTTCGACGATGACATCCGCGAGGTAGCCCGGATCCTTGTGTCCGTCCGGCCGCGCGAGTACGACGGTAGCGCCCGCGAGGAGAGGGCCGAAGAGTTCGGGCACCGAGACGTCGAAGCTGGCCGGAGTCTTCTGAAGCACCCTGTCCGACGGGGTGATCGGCCGGAACGACTGCATCCACAGCAGTCGGTTGACGATGCCGGCGTGCGGCACGACGACGCCCTTGGGCCAACCGGTCGAACCGGACGTGTAGATCACGTACGCGGGATGGCCCGGCGAGCCCGACTCGGGCAGCGGTGCCGACGAGTAGTCGTCCGCTTCGCTGACGCGCATCTGGGGAACGCCGGCGTCGGTGAAGAGAGCGGCGGATCCGCCGTCGGTGACCACGCACACCGGGTGCGCGTCCTCGAGCATGTACGCCAATCGCTCTGCGGGGTAGCCGGTGTCGAGCGGCACATAGGCTCCGCCCGCCTTGCCGATCGCCAGCAGCGACACCATCAGGTCGAGTGAACGTGGCAACGCCACGGCCACCCTGGACCCCGGGTAGACACCACGCTCGATCAGCAGCCGCGCGAGACGGTTGGCCCGTAAATGCAATTCGGCATAGGTAAGTTGTTCGTCCTCGAACACGACGGCCACCGCGTCGGGTGTTCGGGCCGCCTGCTCCGCGAGAAGAGCGGTGAGTGTCGCGTCGGGGAACGCCGGACGCGCATCGGGCACGGCCGAGTGGACCGGTCGACGTGAAGCCAGAGCCACACTCGACACGGCTTGGTCGGCGTCGCGAGTGACCTCGCGAAGATAAGCCACCATCGATTCGGCGAAACGGTCGGCTGTCGCCGAATCGATGCGCGTCGCATCGTATTTCAGCTCGAGGGCCACCGTGTCACCGGGCACGACGATCAGCGTCATCGGGTACGGCGGGTGCTCTTCGAAACGCACGTTCGTCAGGTGTACGGACCCGGACGGGTCGGTGGCAGCGCCGTCACCCAGCGGGTAGTTCTCGAAGACGACGAGTGTCTCGAACATGGTGTGCAAGCCTGCATCGCGGCGCAGTTCGGCCAGTCCGACATGCTGGTGGTCGAGCAACGCCGATTGCTCGTCCTGCCATCGCGTGAGCGCCTCGGCCACCGTCTCGGTGGGCCGATACCGTAGTCGCGCCGGAACGGTGTTGATGAACAACCCCACCATGGATTCGATTCCGGGCAGGTCGCCGCCGCGCCCGGACACCGTGGATCCGAACACCACGTCGTCCGTGCCGGTGAACCGGCCAACGACAAGTCCCCAGGTGCCGTGGACGAGCGTGCTCAGGGTCAGTCCGCGGGACCGGCCGACGGCCACGAGTGCGTCGGTATCCGCGGCCGGCAGCGCCACCTGCACGCTGCGAATGCCGGACTCGATCGGAGACGCGGTGCGGGGCAACTCCACCGGCTCCGGTAGGTCCCTGAGCGCCTCTCGCCACACCTCGAGGGACGCGTTCCGGTTCCGCGCGGCCAGCCATTCGAGGTAGCTGCGGTACGGGGTGGGTGCCGGCAACACCGGCGGTGTACCCGACGTGCTGTAGAGGGCCAGCATCTCCCGCAGCATCACCGGCACCGACCACCCGTCGGCGATCACGTGGTGGATCGACTGCAGCAGAAGGTACTTCTCCGACTCCAGTCGGGTGAGGGTGTAGCGCAGCAGCGGCGGCCGGTCGAAGGCGAAGCCGCGAGCGCGATCCGCGGCCAGCACCTCCTCGATCCGCTGAGACGGGTTCGCGACTTCGGTGAGGTCCAGCACGTCCATCGGTACCCGGACACCGTCGCGGATCACCTGCACGATCCGGCCGTCCGACACGGACGAGATTCCGGTGCGCAGTGCAGCGTGCCGATCGACCACGGTCTGCAAGGCCCGGTGCAGTGCGCCGGGGTCGACGGGGCCGCTCAGCTCGATGACCTGTTGCACCACGTAGGAGTCCGAACCCGTGTCCTCGAACGCAGACTGGAAGTAGATTCCCTCCTGCAACGGCGTCAGCGGGAGCACATCGGCCGGCCCCGACAACGCGTCGGCGTCCTGCTGCGTCAATCCGACCAGCGGGAAGTCCGAGGGTGTGCGGCCGCCCAGGCGTTCGATGCCGGCTACGGCCGACAACGCCGTGGTCCACTCCTCGGCGAGCGCCTCGACGTCGTCCCGCCCGAGAATTCCGGGCGCCCAGGTGAAGGAGGTGCTCAGCACCGGCCCGTCCCCGCCGTCTTCGGCAATCACGTTCAAAGTCAGGACGTGCCCGAGCGGCATGCGTGGGTCGTCGGCGCCGCCCATCGCCTGAGGCAACCAGTCGACGTCTCCCCCGGCCGCGACTCGGCCGAGGTAGTTGAAGAGCACCTGAGGGGTCGGCGCGTGCTCGAGTTCCGGCACCGAGTCACCGAGGTAACGCAGTACCCCGTAACCGAAACCGGCTCCCGGGATGCTGCGCAGCTGCTCCTTGACGGCCTTCAGCGCCGACGCCAGCACCTCGTCGCTGTCTGCCACACCGGCGTCGATCGCCACGGGATACACCGTGGTGAACCAGCCGACGGTCCGAGACAGATCGACCGCCGGTCCGCCGGGCGCGCGCACCAGGTCTTCTTCGCGTCCGTGTCCTTCGAGATCGAGCAGGACCGGACCCGGCGCGGCCTCCGCTCGACGAGCGGCCCGCCACCTCGCGGCAGCCACGGCGAACGCGGTGAGCAGCACGTCGTTGACGGATCCGGAGAACGCTGCGGGAACGGCCGACAGCAGTGGGCGGGTGAACTCGGGCGCCAGCGTGACCGTGAGAGTTTCGGCTTGACCGGCCAGATCGACCGCGGGGTCGAGTGCACGGGATCCGAGCATCGGTTCGGGAGTCGACGTCACTGCCTTCCAGAACGGCAGTTCGGTATCGAAAGATCCTGTGTGCGCGCGTTCTTCGAGCAGCGCAGACCACCTGCGTAACGACGTGCCGACGGGCGCAAGGGCGGGCTCGGCACCGGAGATGAGAGCAGCGCCCGCCTGCGCCAGGTCTTCGAGAATGATGCGCCAGGAGACGCCGTCCACTACCAGGTGGTGGCCGATCAGAAGCAGCCTGCCCGGACCGGAGGCCACCCGGAAGAGGACGGCCTGCAGCATCGCGCCGCCATCAGGATCGAGCCGGTCGAGCGCTGCCGCGGTTTCGCCGTCGAGCCGCTCGGAAAGGAGCTGATCCATACTGCCCTCGACCTCGACGACGCGCAGCACGTCGGATGCCGAGGAGGGATCCCAGTGCGGCACCGACAGTGTCCACCGCTTCCCGCGAACCAACCGTGCTCGCAGGGCGTCGTGCCGCTCGAGGACGGCGGAGAGCGCTTCGCGCGCACACTGTTCGTCGAATTCGGGCGGGGTTTGCACCAGCACCGACTGGTGGAACCGGGTGATCTGGTCTCCCGCCTTGCTGATGCGGGCGAGGATCGGAGTGCCGGCCACAGCGCCGAACGCGATGTCCTCCGTGTCGACCGCTGCCACCTCGCGCCCGGCCTCGGCCCGGGCGAGCGCTTCGGCGGTGCGGAGCTGGAACACCTCGCGCGGACTGATCGACAGCCCTTCCCTGCGGGCATGGTTCACCAACGAGATGGCGACGATACTGTCGCCGCCGAGGGCGAAGAAGTCATCGGTGACCCCGACCGACTCCACTCCGAGGACTCCGGCCATCAACGCGCACAACGATTCCTCGACGACGGTACGCGGGGCGACCTTGTTCCCCGCCGCGCCCAAATCGGGTTCCGGCAGGGCCCGCCGATCCAGTTTGCCGTTGGCCGTGAGCGGAAACCGGTCGAGAATCACGAAAGCCGACGGCACCATGTACTCGGGCAGTCTCGACGACGCCCACGTCCGCAGTTCGGAATCGTCGAGTGCCGAACCGGAATCGGGCACGAGGTAGGCGGCGAGATACTTGGCGCCGGTCGGCGTCTCCCGCACCACCACGGCGCTGTGCCGCACGGCGGGATGCGCGGCGAGTCCCGCCTCCACATCCTCGAGTTCGAGGCGCATCCCCCGGATCTTCACCTGATTATCGGCGCGGCCGAGAAAGTCGAGCGAACCGTCGGGGGTCCACCGGGCCAGGTCACCGGTTCGATAGAGGCGTGAACCGTCGGCGGCGAAGGGGTTGGCAACGAAGCGAGCCGCCGTCAGCGCCGACGCTCCGACATACCCGCGTCCGAGCAGGAATCCGCCCGCGTAGAGCTCACCGCTCGCACCGAGCGGTACCGGGTTCAGGTGGCCGTCCAGTACGTAGAGTTGGGTGCCGGGGTTGGGGCGGCCGATCGACGTCGCGATCCGTGCGGCGTCTTCCCGGTACACGACGTGTGAGACACCGATGGTCGCTTCTGCCGGACCGTAACCGTGATACAGCGTCGTCGACAACTGAGCGCGGAAACGTTCGAACAGTTCCGGTGTGAGAACCTCACCGCCACACCACACATGCTTCAGTACCGACAGCCGATCCGTGCCCCGCGACAGGTCGAGAAGTACATCGAGCATCGAGGAGACGAGGTAGACGAACGTCACCGACTCCCGCGCGATGAGGTCGAGCAGGTACTGAGGGTCGCGCTCCCCGCCGTGCTCGGCCACCACCAGCCGCCCACCCGACACCAGTGGTAGCAGAATTTCGTTGACCGAGATGTCGAAAGACAAGGGGGCCTTGAACAACGACGCGTCCCCGGTTCCGAAATGCAGAATCTCGTCACGCTGCCACAGCAAGCGGGCGCACACCGCGTCGTGGCGAATCATCGCACCCTTGGGCCTGCCTGTCGATCCCGAGGTGAAGATGACGTACGCCAGTCGGGCACCCTGCACGGTGGGAGCGGGCAGGTCGGTGGAGTAGCCCGCGTACGCCCAGTCCGCCAGGTCGACCGGGACAGCGCTGCCACCGGCGTCCGCCACCCCGCCGGGTCCAGTGAGGACGAGGCTCGCCCCCGCGTCCTCGAGAACCGCAACGCGACGCTCCTGCGGCCACGACGGGTCGAGGGGAACGAAGGCGCCGCCCGCGCACACCACGGCCAGGAGCCCGACCACCATCTCGGCCGAGCGCGGTAACCCCACGGCCACAACGTCTTCGGATCCCACGCCGCGAAGCCGCAGGTGCTGGGCGAGCTGAGCCACCCGTTCACCGAGCTCGCGGTAGGTGAGGCGGATCTCGCCGGCGACCAGCGCCTCCGCGTCCGGGCTGCGTCGCACCTGCTCCTGGAACAGTTCGGGGATCGTCGCCGACTCCTGTGCGCGCCCAGAGTCGTTGAAGTCCGTCAGCAGTTGGTGACGTTCGGCCTCGGTCAACGGGTCGAGAGTGGAGATGGTCGCGGAAGGGTCGGCGACGAACTGGCCGACGAAGTGTTCGAGCCGGCGACGGTGTTCCTCGAGTTCGGCATCCAGGCCGTAGGGCGCCCGTAGATCGATCTCGATGGCTTCCGAATCCTGTCCTCCGCGAATGGAAAAGTCGAGGTCCGATACCGGTCCAGTGGCCGAACTCCGCACCCACGCCGGGAACCCGCCGAAGGTGAGCGAATGCTCGAACATCATCGAATTGATACCTGGTCCGAAAATCTGCCGGTCCGGGTCGAGCGATCGCAGGTCACGGGCTAAATCTTCACCGCGGTAACGGCCGTGCCGCAGCACCGAGACGAGTGTCGTATCGATCCGCCGGGCCAGCGCGCCCACAGTCATGCCGGAATCGACCTGAATCCGCAACGGCAAGATGGTGGAGGCCATCCCGGGCACCCGGCGCATGTCGCGCCCGACCCGCGCCGCCATCGGCAGCGACAACGTGAGGTCGCGCCTGCCGGTGATCCGGTGGACATAGGCCACCACGATCGCGAGAGGCAGTCGCGTGCGGCGAATTCCGGCGTCGGCTGCAAAGGCGTAAAGGGCGTCGGCGTCCTCCCCGTCGATCTCGACTACCGCCGAAATCGGTGCTTCCGACCGGTCGTCGACAAGAGGGAGCAACCGCGGGGGTTCCGGTGCGTCGATCACCTGCTGCAGCCAGAATTCGCGATCGGCTGCGAAGCGCGCGGACCCGCGGTACTCGCGATCGGCGGCAAGCAGCGAGTCGAGGGGCCAGGGTCCTGCGGCGGTCTCGAGGTCGGGGTCGTCGTAACGCTCGACGACGTCACCTACCAGGAGGGTGATGCCATAGCCGTCGATGATGCTGTGGTGATAGCGCTGGTACCAGATCAACGATTCGTCGCCGGTGCGCAGCAGGGCGTGATGGAACAAGGGCTCCTCGCCCCCGACAGCGACCACGGTCTGCATGTCACGGTCCATCCAGGCATGCGCACTGGACTCCGGATCCTCGTCGGCGCGCAGGTCGACGACGTCCAGGGACCAGCTGTCGGGGGGCGTGGGCACCTGCAGGAGTTCGTCGTCGTCTCCCCGCTCGAAACGCACGTGCAGCGCCTCGGCACGTTCGACCGTCTTCCGGACAGCGGCGATCGTGCGGTTCAGATCGATCGGACCAGCGACCTCGACGACCAGCGACAGGTTGTACACCGGGCTGCCCGGGTGCAACTCCTGCCCCACCCAGACCTCGGACTGCGCGGCAGTGAGGGGCAGCGCGGTCGGCGTAGAAGCAGACGTGTGCGCGCTCTCTGCAGAGAGGAACTGAGCCTGGGCAGCCGCCGAGTGGTCCGGTGACATGGTGATCCGATCGTCCGTCGAGAGTGCTCGTCGCACGACCAGCACCCGAAGGAGTTTAGGTTAGGCTACCCACCAGCAACAACCGATTCCCAGTTTCTTCACAGGTGCCAAATATCACTGTAACGCCGGGGGCTCAACCCCTACGTCGACCGGAACGCTCAGTCCGCGAGGAACTCCAGCAGAACTTTGTTGATGACCTCGGGCTGCTCGAGGTAACCATAGTGCCCGACATCTGGGATCTCGTAGTAGCGAGCCGACGGGATGGACTCGGCTACCTCACGAGAGAGATACGGCGGGATCATCCGGTCGTCGGCAAACCCGACCGACAGACACGGTGTGGTAATCGCCCGGTACGCCTGCCGGCGGTCGAACGTGCGGTCCATCTCCATCTGGGCGCGCACACCGGCGGACGTCCTGCCGCCACTGAACTCGAAGAGGTCGAGCCAATCCCTGGCGGTATGCGGGTCGACGAGCGAGGCCGGAGACAGATTCATCACCGCGGTGACCGCCGCCCGGTACTTGGCCGGAAGCTCGACGCCGCTGTCGTGCAGCGCGCGCTCGCCCTCGGTGAGCGTCTGCTGGAAGTAGTCCATGCGGGCATGACCAGCGAGGAAGGCGGCCTTGTAGACGAGGTCCGGGCGCGACAACGCGAGTTCCTGAGCGACCCGGGCACCCATCGAGGTGCCGACAACTCGCGCGGGCCCGCCGCCGAGGTGTTCGATCAGTGCCGCGGTGTCCGCAACGAGGTCATCCATCGTGATGCCCTCCACGCTCTCGGCGGAAGGAGCGATGCCGCGGTTGTCGAAGGTGCAGACACGATAGCCGGCGTCGACGAGCGCGGGGGTCTGGTGGAGATCCCACACACGTCCCGGACTGCCGGTGCCCATGATGAGTACCACGAGATCGCCGGACCCTTTGACCTGGTAGTTCAAGGATATTCCGTTGATCGTGGCGATCGTCATGTCTGCCTTCCTTCCAAGGGCGGTCTCACCAAATTGGGTTGGATAGCCTAAGCTCGCATTGCTGCCGCTTCTGTGCGGCGCTGATCGTCAAGCTCGTCCAGGAGGACCGCGTTGAGAGTCGCCACACTCGGATATCAAACCTGGGGTCACCGTACCCTGAGGGCCCTGCTCGAGTCGGAGCACGAGGTCGTCCTTGCGATCACACATCCCAAGAGCGAGCACGTCTACGAACAGATGTGGGCCGACTCCGTCGCAGATCTGGCCACCGAGCACGGCGTCCCCGTTCATATCGCGAACAAGCCCGACGAAGACTTCAAGGCGGCCCTGAAACAAGCGGACCCCGACATCATCGTCGCCAACAACTGGCGCACGTGGCTGCCGCGGGACGTGTTCGACTCGCCCCGCTACGGCACCCTCAACATTCACGACTCCCTCCTGCCCAAGTACACGGGATTCTCACCGCTCATCTGGGCGCTCATCAACGGTGAAGACGAGGTCGGGCTGACCGCGCACCTCATGGACGAGGAACTCGACGCAGGCGACATCGTCCTGCAGCGATCCACCCCGGTCGGACCCACGGACACCGTCACCGACCTGTTCCACCGCACCGTCGACATGATCGGACCGATCACTCTCGACGCCCTCGACCTCATCGCGTCCGGCCGCACCGACTGGACACCGCAGGACCGCTCGCAGGCCACCTTCTTCCACAAGCGGGCGCCCGAGGACAGTCGCATCGACTGGGCATGGCCGGCCGACGCCATCGAGCGGCTGGTCCGCGCGCAGTCCGACCCGTATCCCAACGCGTTCACCCATTACAAGGGACAGCGCATCAGAATCCTCGAGGCCGCAGTGTCCGAAGGCAACTACGGCGGAACCCCCGGGCGTGTCTTCATCCACGAAGGCGACGGGATGGTCATCGTCGCCGGACCCGACGCCCGCACCGGGAAGAACAAGGGACTCAAGATTCGGCGCGTCCGCCTCGACGACGGCACCGAGCTGGCCGGCACCGAGTTCTTCCCCCACGGCGGCGGCTACCTAGGCTGACCGTCCCACCCGGCACCTTCCGAGGGGGCGAATGTACCTTTCAGCGCCTCAGGAGCGCCGAAAGGTACATTCGCCGTCGCGTTCCAGGGGTCAGCGCCCCTCCCACGCCGACCAGAGCTGCGCGTAGCGGCCGCCGGCGTCGACGAGTGCAGAGTGCGGCCCTCCCTCCACGATCCGGCCGTGTTCGAGCACGACGACGCGGTCGGCAGTGGCGGCCTGGGTGAGCCGGTGCGCCACGATCAGCGTGGTCCGACCGCGGGTTGCGGCTTCGGCGGATGCCTCGAGGTCCCGTGCCCCGGCGCTGCCGGCCTCGGCAGTTGCCTCGTCGAGGACTGCGACCGCGGGATCGGCGAGGACGAGGCGGGCCAGGGCCAACTGCTGTGCCTGCGCCGCAGTCAGTTCGTGCCCTCCCTCGCCGACGAGGGTGCGGACACCATCGGTGAGCGCGTTCACCCAGTCGGCCGCACCCACCGTCTTCAGTGCCATCGCCGCGTCCTCCTCGGAGGCGCCGGGGGCCGCCAGGCGCAGATCGTCGATGAGAGGCCCCGCGAAGACGTGTACCTCCTGGCTGACGATGGCCACCCGACGGCGGAGTTCACGCGGCGACAACTCCGACAGCGCGGTGCCCCCGATGCGCACCGAGCCCGACGTCGGGACGATCGACCCGGCGGCAATCGCTGCGACAGTGGTCTTCCCGGCCCCTGTCGACCCGACCAGTGCGACTCGTTCGCCGTGCTCGACGCGCAGGCTGATGCCGTGCACCACCTCGTGCTCGCCGTCGTAGGTGTGCCGGACTTCGACCAGGTCGAGGGTCGATTCGGCAGCAGCCGGGACGCCTGCGACGCCACCCGCCTCGTCACGCCGAGCCACCACCCCGACGAGCCGCGCGAGGCTTGCGCCCGCCGACTGCACCTCGTCGAAGGTGTACATGAGCATGCCGATCGGATTGAACAATCGGTGGAAGAGCAGAGCGGCAGTGGTGGTCTGCCCGACCGTCACGAGGTCGCGTTGCACCAGCGCGAAACCCACGGCGAGAATGGTGGCCAGACCGACGAATTCGGCTCTGTTGCCGCGACCGGCGAAGCGGGTGAACAGCGCGAACACGCCGACGGACAGATTCCGGGTTTTCCGCGAGGCGTCGTCGATCTGCCCGAGGTGAAGGTCTTCGAGACCGTAGGCCCGCACCGTGCGGGCACCCTGCATGCTGCTGATCAGCGCTTGCGAGCGCTCGCCCATCGCCACACGTTCGCTCGCGTAGACGGGGGCCGACCGCGGGAGATACCAGCGCATTGCGAGCGCATACATCGGCAAGGCCACCATGCCTGCGAGCCCGAGACGCCAGTCGATGCCCAGCATCGTGACGATGCTCAGCAGCACCAGTAGTATCGCCGTCACGAGGTTGGGCACCACATCGCTCACGGCCTTGCCGATCACCGCCACGTCGTCGCCCACCCGGGACAGCAAGTCGCCCTTGCCGACGCGTTCGATCGTCTGCACCGGAAGCCGTAGCGCCCGGTCGACGGTCCGCTCCCGCAGGTCCGCGAGGATGCCCTCGCCGAGACTCCGGATGAGGAACGACGCACAGCCGGCGCAGACTCCGCCGATCACAGCGGCCGAGGCGATCACCGCGACCACCCACCCGATCGTCGACGGTGGGGCGCCGTCCTGCACTCGGTCGACGAGCACACCGAACACGTAGACGGGCACCAGTGCCATCCCGGCGGCAGAGGCCGCCACGAGCAGGGTGAGCAGGCTTCGTCCGCGCCGCCGGCCCAGCTCGGTTCTCAGCCATACCCAGGTGTCGCGTGCGGACGCGATGGGGAGCAGTTCACTCATCGCAGCACCGCCCGCCGGTAGTGCGCATCGTCGGCGGCCATCTGTGCATGCGTGCCCTCGGCGACGACCGTTCCCTCGTCGAGGACGACGACGCGTTCGGTCACCGACAACAACGCAGGACTGCTCGTGAGGAGGATGGTCGTCTGGCCGCTGCCAGCGGAGTCGCGGTGCCTCGAGTCGGCGATTCCTCCGGCGATCATGTGTTCGGTCACCGCGTCCACCGCCGTTGTCGGGTCGTGCAGCACCAGCACCGGAGACCTCTTCATCAGCGCCCGGGCGAGCGCAACGCGCTGGCGTTGCCCGCCGGACAACGACGCCCCGCGATCGGTCACCTCGTGGTCGAGACCGTCCGGGTGTGCATCGATGACATCGACCGCTGCGGACGCCCGCAGCGCCGCCTGGACCTCGGCTTCCGGCGCACCCGGCCGGCCTGCGGTCACGTTCGACGCCACCGTTCCGGAGAACAAGTCACCGTTGTGGGGTTCGACCAGCACAGTCCGCCGCGCGTGCCCCAGGTCGGCATCCGAGAGTCGAACACCGCCGACGGTCACCTCGCCCTCGTAGCGCTCGGGCGGAACCTGCCCCGACAGCAGCGCGGCCAACGCCTCGGCGTCCTGCGGCCGATAGGCGACGACGCCGAGTAACTCACCGGACCCGACGCGAAGGTCCAGCGCTGTGAGAGACCGGTAGCTCACGCCCGACAACGACAGCTCGCTGCCGGCCGGGATGAGTCCGGAACCCGCAGGCAACAGCGGTTCGGCGTCCAGGACCAACGCCACCCGATCTGCCGATGCCCGGGTGAGCGCGAGAGATCCCGGCAGACCCGCCAGGACGCCGAGCGGTTCGATGAAGAACTGTGAGAGGCCGACCACGGTGATCAGTTCCCCGATCGTGATCCGCCCTTCCAGAGCGAACCAACCCGCGAATCCCGCGATCCCGACGGCGAGCAGTGCGCTGACGGTCATCGACACCCCGGTGAACACCGCCGAGCTTCGCGCGGTGTGGAGGGTCGCGTCGAGGGCGTCCCGGCTCGCGCTGCGGTAACGCTGCGACGCAGCGTCCTCGGCGCCGATCCCGCGGAGGGGACGAAGCCCACTCACCAGGTCGGTGGCCATGCCGGAGGCCCGCGCGACGGCGGCTTGCTGGTCGGTGGCTCGTCGGGTGATGAGCGGGGCGGCACGTTGCAGGAGACCGAGGATGACGGGCGTTCCGACGAGGACCGCAAGTCCGAGCGGGACGTCGATGAGTAGCAGGGCGACCGCCGAGGCGACGGCTGCCGTGAGGGCCGAGGCCGCGCGCGGCACGATGTCCGCGATGAAGGCGGACCGATCTGCGTCGGTCGAGGACACCGAGAGCAACTCCCCGGCGCGCAGGTCGGTGCGCACGCCGCGGGGGTCGAGTATTCGGTGCGCCACCTCCATCCTCAGCCGGTGTCCCTCGTTCTGCATCACCAGCACGAGGAATCGGGCACCGAACCGCCACGCTGTGGTGAGAACGACAAACAGCAGGGCAAGAGCACACAGCCAGACGACCAGCGCCGACGTATCGCCCGTCGCGACCGCGCGGTCGACGATGACGCCGATTGCGATCGGCACGAGCGTTTCGGCCACCTGATGCAGGCAGACCAGAACTGTGCCGATACCCAGGCGCACACGATTGCGCACCAGAGCTCGACGCAGAATTGCGGCGCCACCAGTCTTCACGCAGACAACTCCCACCCTGACGGTTCCCGACAAGTAAGCAGACCCTAACTAGAGGAACACTATCGGAAGGGCAACTAGCGTCGACGTGCCCGGTTCTCATAGAGTCGCCGATACGAACTACTGCGTTGACGCAGCAGCAAGCCCCGAGAGGACAAGAATGGCCGCGAACACGACCGCCGAGACCGACATCGCGGACGAGGATCTCGAACCCTTGGCCGACGAGACCGCCCGCCAGGCACAGCGCGTTGTCGCTGCATACGCCGAGGACGCCGACGAGTGCAGGATGCTGCTCTCGATGCTCGGAATCGGGCCCACCGCCAAGCTCGACTGATAATTTCATCCACTTCGACCGCGAAGGAAGCCCGTGGCACTCAGCTCGGAATCGTCAGTTTCGTCATCGAGTTCGATATCTGACCCTGTCTCCGGGCAAGCCACCTTCGTCGTCGTTGCGAATCGACTCCCTGTCGATCTCGAGCGGCTGCCGGACGGCACCACCAAGTGGAAGCGGAGCCCAGGCGGACTCGTCACCGCGCTCGAGCCGATCCTTCGACGCAACAAGGGTGCATGGGTCGGCTGGGCGGGTGTCGCAGACGCTGATCTGGAGCCGGTCGTCGAGGACGGGCTCGAGCTCTACCCCGTCCCGCTGAGCGGCGCCGAGATCCGCGACTATTACGAGGGCTTCTCCAACGCCACCCTGTGGCCGCTCTACCACGATGTCATCGTGAAGCCGGAGTACAACCGCGACTGGTGGAACGCCTACGTCGAGGTGAACCGGCGGTTCGCGGAGGCAACGTCCAAGGCGGCGGCGCAGGGTGCCACCGTCTGGATCCAGGATTACCAGCTGCAGCTCGTGCCGAAAATGCTGCGCATGCTCCGCCCCGACCTCACGATCGGCTTCTTCCTGCACATCCCGTTCCCGCCGGTCGAGCTGTTCATGCAGATGCCGTGGCGGACCGAGATCGTCGAGGGACTTCTCGGTGCGGATCTCATCGGCTTCCACCTCCCGGGTGGTGCGCAGAACTTCTTGTTCCTCGCTCGACGCCTCGCCGGCCAGCCGACGTCGCGCGGCACCGTCGGTGTCCGCTCCAAGCTCGGTGTCGTGCAGGTCGGTTGGCGGACGGTCCGCGTGGGGGCGTTCCCCATCTCCATCGACTCCGGCGAGCTGGACGAACAGTCACGTTCCAAGTCGATCCGCGACCGTGCGAGACAGATCCGCAAGGAACTGGGCAACCCGAAGCACATCATGCTGGGCGTCGATCGACTCGACTACACCAAGGGCATCGACGTCCGCCTTGCTGCGCTGCACGAACTCCTCGACGAACACCGGGTCGACCCGGCGAACACCGTGCTGGTCCAGCTGGCCACGCCCAGCCGCGAGCGGGTCGACAGCTACGTCCAGATGCGCGACGACATCGAGCGGAAGGTGTCGCGCATCAACGGCGAATACAGCGAGGTCGGCCGGCCGGTGGTGCACTACATCCATCGCCCGATCCCGCGCGAAGAACTGATCGCCTTCTTCGTGGCCGCCGACGTGATGCTCGTGACGCCACTGCGCGACGGCATGAACCTCGTCGCCAAGGAGTATGTGGCCTGCCGCAGCGATCTCGGCGGCGCCCTCCTGCTCAGCGAGTTCACCGGGGCGGCGGCCGAACTCCGGCAGGCCTTCCTCTGCAATCCGCACGACCTCGACGGTGTCAAAGACGCGATGGAACAGGCGTTGAACCAGCCGCACGAAAGCGGTCGCCGGCACATGCGTGCGCTGCGTCGGCAGGTGCTCGCGCACGACGTCGACCGCTGGGCGAAGGCATTCCTCGACGCACTGTCGCACAGCGGTGCGGCCGGGCCGGCGTTGATCGCGCCTGCCGAGGCCGATGAGGCCGAGTACGCCGCCGAGGCCGACGAGGCGGACCACATCACCGAGGCCGGCGAGGCCGGTTACACGACCGAGGACAACTGACTGCGGCGTCCCAGCTGACCCGACGTGACCAGGAACGCGACGAGGTCGCGGATCGTCTCGTCGGCGGGACGAGGGACGTACCCCAGTTCGGACGCTGCCTTCGCACCGTCGATCACGGGTGCCGCGAGCAGCGCCGCCATCGCCGACCGGGACAGCACGTCGGAGCCGAACCTGGCTCCGATGGGTTCTGCGAGGGGCAGCACTCGTTCGATCACGCTGAGGGGGAACGAGTACATCGGTCCACGCCGACCTGCCGCTCGGGCGGCCTTCCGCACGGCGTCGTGCATGCCCAGCATGTGCCCCGAGATCAGATAGTTCTCCCCCGTCCGCCCCTTCTCCCCCGCGGCGATCAACCCGGCGGCCACGTCGCGAACGTCGACGAAGTCGAACGCTCCGTGCACCGCGGCAGGCACCCGGCCACGAGCAGCGTTGCGTAGCAAACTGTTTACGCGGGAGAGACCATAGTCCACGGGGCCGTACACCCCAGTGGGGTTGCAGATCACCGCGTCGAGACCGGTCTCGATCACCGCACGCAGTTCGATCTCACCGGCCCATTTCGACCTGTCGTACACCGGGATCGACGCGTCCACGGATCGCGGCGACTGCTCGTCGAGCACTCCCCCGCAGTTGCTCTGATCGAACGAGTGCACGGAACTGCAATGGACCATCCGCCGCACACCCACGGCAAGCGCAGCCTCGGCCACGGTGCGAACACCCTTGGTGTTGACGGTCCACGCCAGATCGTCCTTCTGTGCGAGGGTGATCATGGCGACGAGGTGATAGACCACCTCGACACCGTCCAGGGCCCTCTTCATCGATTCCACGTCGAGCACGTCGCCGTTCATCCAGGTGACTCCCTCGGGAGCGTGCTCGGAACGGATGCGGTCGATGGCGGTCACCTCGTGCCCCGATCGGACCAGGAGATCGAGCAGATTGGTGCCCACGAATCCCGCGGCCCCGGTTACAGCAACTTTCATCGACGACTCCCCGTTCGGTTGTGGCCCTGCGACACAACGTGATGCGTCGCAGTCGGCCCGGAAGCCCCGACAGTACTAGAACATGTTTCACTTTGTGAAGGTCCGCGCGACTCGGGTGCGGATTACCGCTACACAGTCGACATCGCTACACAGGGGTGAGTTGATCGACGAGCCAGCGGTCGTCGACCTTCTGCAGCGAGACCCGCACCCGGCTACCCGACGTGCGAGCATCCGGTGCTTCGGCACTGGTAGTGGTTTGGTTCAGATAGAGCAGGACCACCGCCTCGGTGGGAGTGGTCGACACCGGTGCGGCGGCTTGCACGGTCACCTGAACCGTCAGTTGCTTCTCCTTGGCCCCGGGAGCGATGGTTTCCTCCACCAGGGCGGTGTACTCGTCACGGAACGAGCCGGTGATTCCGTCTGCCGCAGCAGCCAATTGGCTGTCGACATTGGCGAAGTCGTACGCCAGCATCGCAACGGCCTGCCTGCTCGCCGCGTCGACCGCCTCGGAGCGGGCCTGTTCGGCCAATTGGCCCTGGCGATGGCCGTACCAGAGGAATCCCACGGCGACAGCGAGGGCGACGATCACAAGCGCCGTCACGATCTTCAACGCTGTCGCCCTGGTGACGACCGGGAGCTTTCGCCGTTGTTCTGCGGACGTGTCGACGTCGTTGTCGGTCATGGGACGAACTCCACCTTCGATGCGGTCAACTTCCCGTTGTCGTCGCTGACGGTCACCCGCATCCGGAAGTCACGCGGCGACGGCTCCGGCTGTTCGGTGCTGGTGACCATGGTGCGGGCCGCGACGAGCACGTCGGCCGAAATGTCTGTCTCGCTCTGAATTCCCGCTTCGAGGACTTCGCCCTCGGTGGTGACGTTGGCGTCGCGGACCACACCCACGAACGGGTCCTCCCTGCCTTGGAATTCGGCCAGGAAGGCTCCTGACGCACCCGCAAGGATTCGGTCGACATCTTCTTTCGCGGTCTCCGGATGAATCGTCGTCAAGTTCAGTACGGTCTGTCGCGCCGTGTCGATGAAGGCCTGGCGCCGGTCGTCTCGTTCGCGCGCCGACCGTTGGTCGAGCAGTAGGACGACGGCGGCCACGACCAAAGCGAGAACGACGACCGCGACCGCACCGTAGCCGACCAGCGACTTCCACGAACGACGCGTCCTCTTCTCGTCTTCGGGCGGTGGCGATGCCCCGCTCGACTTGACGGCACCCTCGGCGGCCGCCTTCTTCGTCGAGATCGTCTCTGCCACCGGTTCGCGCTCGGGCTGGGGCGCTGCAGCAGGGTGCGCGTCGCTGGACTTCGCCAATACGACCGGTTGCGGCGCTCCGGTCTCACCGACCGGTGGACCCGCGTGGCGTACCGCTCGCCGCCTGCTGCGCTCCTTCCGCGCCGGGGAGGACTCCCCCACCACGTCACCAGCGGCACGTTCCTGTGTCGATGCACTCAAATCTGCTGACCTGTCATCATCGTCTGCCACGTCGAGTCCTTTCTCGGCGATCCTGACGCCAGATCCGGTTGGGTGTACGTCTTACCATCCGAACCGACAAAGCTACCCGTTCCCGGGTCGTACGGGACGGCCGCGACCGGCCCACTCGGTGATCCTTCGTAGGAACTGGGGATAACAGGAACGGCCGTATACGAGGGTACATCCGGCGGCATGATCGGCCCGTACGGCGGGTTGTTACCCGCGGCCTCCCACCCGTCCCGGCACGCCTGCACGGTCGGCGCCCGGCGGCCGGGGTATTCCATGCAGGGCAGGTTGCGCGCACCACGGACGACCGACGGATCATCCTGCGCCGCCTTGCAATACAGATCGTTCGGAGTCGCGATGGGTTCCGTCTGGTCACCGCTGCGCCGCTGATCCGCCGGCAGGAAACCTGTGGTGCACGCCGGCGGATCGTGGAGTTCCAGGGCGAAGTCCACGATCGCGCCGTCCTCGACCGGTCCGCCTTTGGCGGCGGTGACGAGTGCGGCGGTCAACGGTGGGTAGATGACGAGAACTTGCTCGATGCTCTTGTTGTAGATGACACCGACCTGTCCGACGCTCACCAGGTTGCTCAGCAGGATCGGCAGGGTGGGCTGCAATTCCTGGAAAAGCTGGGTGGCTTCGGCGGCCGTCCCGGGACCCTTCTCGAGCACTCCCCTGATATCGGCGTCGCTGGCCCGGAGCTGATCAGTGAAGGTGACGAGGTCCTGGGTCCAGGACCGGATGGCGTCACTGCTGACGACCTGCGTATCGAGCAGAGGGCCGATCTGTTCGATCAGGTCTATCGTCGCGTCGCTGTTGGCATCCGCCTCTTCGACGAACAGACGGGCCGAGTCGATGAGCCGCTGCAGGTCGGGGCCGGAACCGTTGAACGCGGTGAACGCCTCGTCGATCACGGTACGTAACCGAGTATCGGAGATGCTGGCCAACAGCGCGTCGGCCTGATCGAGCATCTCGCCGACATCCTGCGGTACGGCGGACCGATCCCGTGGAATCACGTCACCGTCCGCGAGATCCGGGCCCTCCGACGTCCGCGGAATCAGGTCGACGTACTGCTCGCCGATGGCCGACACACTCTTCACCACCGCGTCGACGTCGGCGGGAATCTTGTAGCTGCTGTCGAGCGACAGCTGGGCCTCGACCCCGTCGTCGGTGAGCGCGACACGATCGACGACACCGACGTTGGTTCCCCGATAGGCAACGTTGGCGTGGGAGTACAGCCCTCCGGTGGACGGCAGTTGCACCACGACGTCGTAGCGCCCGATGCCGAACATGACCGGCACCTTCACGTACTGGATCGACATCACCACGAGGCCGATCACCGTGAGGATCGAGAAGATGATCAACTGGATACGAACGAATTTTCTCATGGTGCCGGGGCCCCTCCCAGTTGCGGCGGAAGGCCGGGAATCTGCGGGAGACCGGGAATCTGCGGCAGCCCGGGGAGAGCGGGTGCCTGCGCGGGTTTCGGTGCCGGCGGCGGGGCGGGCAGCAGCGGAATCTGCAGCGGGTCGCCGGACTGTCCGGCGACACCCGCGAGCGAACCGACAGCTCCTTCCACTCCACCGAGTGATCCACCCAGGGCCGTACCGGTAAGGAAGTTGCTGTCGACCCTCGCCGCACTCAGGTCGACGGTCATCATCAGGTTCGCGTAGTCGCCTCGAATGGCCTTGTCCATCGTCCTCATCGGGAACGGGTAGGTGAGCATCAGGGTCAGGACGTCGGTGAGTGCGCTGCCCGAATTGGCAAGTTCCGCGAGCACCGGTGTGAGGTTACGCAGGTTCTGTTCCAGCTCTTCCCCGCTGCTCTCGACGAGACGGCTCGCGGTGTCGCTGAGTTTGCCGAGCTCCACCAACGCCGTCGTCAGATCCTGACGCTGCGCCACGAGCACTTCCAAGCCAGGTGGGATGTCGTCGAGCGCTGCCTCGAGTGTGGGCTTCTGCTGGTTGACGGTGACGGAGAGTCGATCGAGCCCTTCCATGGCACCGATGATGTCGCCGCGCTGTTGGTCCAGGCTGGTGACCAACCGGTCGAGTTGTGGAAGCAGGTCACGGACCTCGGCCTCTCGCCCGCCGAGTGCAGCGTTCAATTCTTCGGTGATGTCCCGGATCTGGGCGATACCACCACCGTTCAGAACCACCGACAACGACGACAGCGTCTGCTCCGTCGTCGGGTATGCCCCTGCATGCTCGATCGGGATCACGTCCCCTTCCTCCAACCGGCCCTGGGGCTCCGCGTCGGTGGGCGGCGCCAACTCGAGATGCTGCGAGCCGAGAAGACTGGTCTGGCCGATCTTGGCGGTCGCATTGGCAGGCAATTCGACGTCGTTGTTCAACGAGACGGTGACCTGCGCGTGCCAGTCCTTCACGTCGATTCCCGTGACGGTACCCACGGTGACGTCATTGACACGGACCGGTGAATTCTGCGAGAGGGTGGTGACATTGGGCATCTCGATTTCGACGGTGTACGCGTCACCGCCGGTGCCTTCCGTTCCCGGAAGGGGAAGCGAATTGAGACCCTCCCACTCACAGCCGGTCATGGTCAGCGACAACGCGAGCACCCCGGCCGCGATCCCGCCGCCCCGCACGTGCCTGCTCCCGAACCCGGTCATCGTCCACCTCCCGGCTGCAGCAGGTCGTTCAAGTCCCTCGGCACCGCGACGGTCGGTATTCCGGCCAGCGCACCCGTCGCCGGCGGTGCGGACCGCGGGGGTACCGATCCGGCCAGGCTCGGCGGACTGTACTGAAGCTGATCCGGGAACGCATTCACGCCTGTCGTGGGATTGCTGAGAATGGGCAGGTAGTTCATCGTGAGCGAGTTGAGCACCGGCGACAGGTATTGCGTGCACAGATCGGCGCTGCGCTGAGAATCGTTGGCTTGCAAACTTTGGATCGCCCCACACATGAAGTTGACGGGGTTGCCGAAGTTCGCGAATGCCACGGCTCCTACCAAGGACCCCTGCGCCGGCTTGTAGATGTTGCTGAAGTTGGCCAATGCCGTGGGGGCGACGTGCAGCGTCTGTTCCAGCTGCGGTCGCTTGTCGGCGAGCACCTGGGTGGCATCGGCCAGGCGGCCGACCTGTTCGGTGAGCGCGGCCCTGTTCTCGACGACGAACCGGTTGACGTCGCCCAGTGCGAGATCCAGGTCGACCAGAGCGGTGCCGAGTTCGTCCGAATTGGTGGCGAGCATGTTCGACACCGAGGCGAGCCGTCCCTCGAACTGCACGATTTGCTCGTTGCTCGACGACAGGGCTGCTACGAATGTTTGCAGGTTCCGGATGGTGGAGAACAGATCGGTCCGTCCGTCGGACAGCGTCCGCATCGTCTCCGACAGTTCACGCAGCGTGTTGCGCAGGGATTCACCGTTGCCGTCGAGGTTGTCCGCTGCGGTGTCGATGAACGTTCCCAGCGATCCCTGCGGGTCGGCGCCCTGCGGTCCGAGCGCTTCGGACAGTTTGTTCAGCTCCGACTTGATCTCGTCCCACTCCACCGGCACCGCGGTGCGCTCCACCGGAATATCTGCACCGTCCTGCATGGTCGGGCCCCCGGCATAGACGGGCGTCAGCTGGACGAACCGGCCGGACACCAGGCTCGGCGCAACGATGATTGCCTTGGCGTCGGCGGGGATGTCCACACTCTTGTCGACGCTCATGGTGACCTTGGCGAAGTCGGGACCCGGCTCGATCTCGCCGACAGTGCCCACCTTGACGCCCAACACCCGCACGTCGTCCCCGGAATAGAGGCCGGTCGTGGTCGGAAAGTATGCGGTGACGGTGTTCTCGAACAGTCGCGGCAGAATGACGACCAAGCCGCCGACGATCAGGGCCACCACGACGCCGGCGATCGCACCGCGAATCCACCACTTCTTCCGCGCACCGGTTTCTTCTGTGTGTGTCATCGCGGCCTCAGCTCGAGGGACGGCCCGGTCTGCAGGTAGGCCTGCAGGTCGTTCGGCAGATGCTCCGGCCACAGGATCGCGTCGTTCAGCCCCTGCAGCAGGTTGCCGATGCCGATGTTGTAGACGTACGCCATGAAGAAGGGTCCGCTCCCCACAGATTCACCCAGCTGCGTCGCGTACGGTGCGAGGCCGTCGAGCGCCTGCGAAATGTTGTCCTTGTTGCGTTGGAGGATGTCGACCACGGAGTTCAGCTTGTCGAGCGTCGGCTTCATCTGCTCCTGGTTGTCCTGCACCAGGCCCGTCAGTTGCCTCGACACCGCAGAGATGTTCACGATCAATTGGCTGATCGCGGCCCGGCGACGGTCGAGTTCACCCAGCAGTTCGTTGCCGTCGACGATCAGCGAGTTGATCTGGCCGCTGCGCTCGGCGAGTATGCCCGTCACGTTCTCGGCGCGAGAGAGCAACTGCTTCAGCGTTTCGTCGCGTGAATTGATGCTTTCCGACAACCGGGTCAGCCCGTCGAGCGCGGTGCGCAGCTCCGGCGGGGTGTTCTCGAGCGCACCCGACATCGCGTTCAGCGCGTCGTTGACCTGACCGGTATCGAGCTCGGAGACCGTCGTGGTGAGGTCGCCGAGTGCATCGTTGAGCGAGTAGGGCGAATTGGTGCGGTCCAGCGGGATTGTCGATCCCACCGGCAGCGTCTCCGTTCCTCGCGGAGTGACCGCCAGCGACTTGCGGCCGAGAATGGTATTTGTCTTGATATCCGCCTCGGTCACATCACCGAGTGCTATGCCGTCCTCGACAGTGAAGGTGACGAGCACGTGCTGCCCGTCCAGCTCGACGTCGGAGACCTTGCCCACGTCGACCCCCGCCAGGGTGACCGTGTCACCTGCCATCAGGCCACCGGCGTCCTCGAACATGGCATTGTAATGTGTTCCGCCCGAAAGGAACTGGAGCTGGTCGTACTGGAGGGTGGCGATCACGATCATGGCGGAGACTGCCACACCGATCAGCCCGACCTGGACGGGATTGCGTTCTTGTCTCATGGTTACGGTGCACACCTCCCCGCTGTCTGTCCGCCTGGCATGTTGAGAAGCAGGTCCGAGCCCTCCGGTCCGGTGAACTTGAACTTGACCGTGCACACGTACATCTGGAAGAAGCTGCCGTACGTGCCGATTCGGATGAGTCGGCGATAGGCGTCCGGCAGGTTCTGGAGCACCCAATCGAGAGTCTCTTCGCCCATCTGCAGCTGCGTCGCAGTGCGATTCGCCTCCGCAACGGTGCTCTGCAGCGGCGGGCGGACGCCTTCGAGCAACTCCGCAAGGTCTCCTGTACCGCCGGCGATCCTCGGGATGGCATCACCGATCGGATCGCGGTCCTGCGCGAGGCCGCTCACCAATTGCTGCAGTTGATCGAGAGTGGACCTGAACTGATCACCGCGGTTGTTGATGGTTCCGAGAACCTCGTTGAGGTTGGTGATGACCTCACCGATCAACTGGTCGCGGTCCGCGAGTGTGTTGGTGAACGAACTGGTACTGCCCAGCAGTGACACGAGTGTGCCGCCCTGCCCCTGGAAGACCTGCACCAACGCCGCCGAGAGATCGTTGACCTGCTGCGGATTCAACGAACGCAGGAGCGGCTTGAACCCACCGAGCAAGAGGTCCAGGTCGAGTGCGGGCGATGTCTGATCCACCGGGATGGACCCGCCCTCCGGAAGCGGCTCCACCGACCCCGCACCCTCGAGGAGTTCCATGTAGCGGTCACCGACGAGGTTCTCGTATCGGACCGTAGCTTTCGTTCCCTCGAACAACGAGTACTTCGACTCCACGTCGAACTCCACGTCGGCAAGGTTGTCGTCGTCGATCTTCACGTTCTTGACCGCGCCGACCGGCACACCCGCAATGCGTACCTTGTCACCCGGTTTGAGGCCGGACACATCGACGAACGTCGCCGAGTAGTCCTTGGACGTGCTGAAACGGTACTGGCTGAATACCACTGCGAGACCCACGAAGATCAGGGTCATCACGGTCGCGAAGATCGCCAGCTTGACGGTTGTGCTTCTCACGGTCACTGCCCACCCGGCTCCGGGTAGACACCGGCGAACAAAATCTGGAAGACCTTCGGCATGTGTACCTGTACTTCGGTCGACGGCACGAACGGCACAGTACCCGTGTCAGCGACGAGGAACTTGGCGTGCACGTTCGGATCAGGATTCGGGAGGCCGGCGCAGTTGGGTCCTCCGGACGCGTTCACCTTCGGCAGATCCTCCGGGTAACTGTAGGGCTCCTGGCCATACATGAAGCTCGCACTCAACGCGATTCCCGGCTGATTGCCGCCGATGAGTTGTTCGGCAAGGGGAATGACGTTGTTGAGGCCGACGAGGAAGCAAGAGATCTCCGGCGAATATTCCGCCAGTAGATCCGTGGTGGGGAGCAGGAGGTCGACGGTGTCCGTCAGGCCCTGCTCGTTGTCGGTCAGCACCGTATTCGCCGTGTCGGCCAATCCCGTGGCGTTCAACAGCACTGCGTCGAGATTGTCCTGTTCCTCGACCACCGTGCGGCTGGTAGCGGTCACGTTGTCGAGGGTTTGCAGCAGTTCGGGGGCGGTGTCGGCGTAGACGTTCGTGACCACGGCGGCCTTCGCCAGATCCTCCTGCAACTGAGGGAGACTGGGGTTCACCTTGGCGAGGTAGCGGTCGCTCTGCTCGAGCAGGGCACCGAGTTCGTCGCCGCGACCGCGCAGCGCGGAGGCGATGGCCCCCAGCGTCGCGTTGAGCTTCTCGGGTTCGATCTGATCGAGCACATCCGTCAGATGCTGGAAGACCGAGTTGAACTCGACGGTGACGTTGTCGGAGGCGATGACGGCGCCCGGTTCGAGATGCGTGGTGGCGGGATCTTCCGGCATGACGAAGTTGACATATTTGGCGCCGAATACGGTAGTCGACTTGATCTCCACCGCGGCGTTGGAAGGGATCAGCGACATCATGTCGGGGTACATATCGAGCTTCAATTCGGCACCGTCGGTGACGTGCTCGACGGAGCCGACACGACCGACCTCGACGCCGAGCAGCTTCACCTTCGCGTCCGGTTCCATGACCAGGCCGGCCCGGTCGGAGGTGACCGTGACCGGTGTCGATTCCGTGAAAGCGCCGTTGAACATGGCCAGCGAGAAGGCGATGATCGCCAGCAGACCCGCGACGAGGACGAGAGCCGCGAGCTTCTTCTTTCCGCCCGAATCAGTCATCTACCGGCACTCCTATCCCGAAAGGTTGAAGTTGCCGGAACCGCCGTATATGGCGAGGGAGATGAGGAGGGTCACCGTGACCACCGCTATCAGCGACGACCGCACCGCGTTGCCCACGGCCACGCCGACTCCGACGGGACCACCCGACGCGGTGAAGCCGTAGTAGGTGTGGATGAGCATGATGGCGATCGCCATGACGATGGCCTGCGCGAACGACCACAGAATGTCCGTCGGTATCAGGAAGGTCGAGAAGTAGTGGTCGTACACGCCGGCGGACTGGTCGTAGAGAACCACGGTGGCGAATCGGCTGGCGATGAAGGATGCGATCACCGCGAGGGCGTAGAGCGGAACGATCGCGATCATTCCGGCCATCACCCGGGTGCTGACGAGGTACGGGATCGAGGGGATCGCCATCGTCTCGAGGGCATCGATTTCCTCGGACACACGCATGGCACCGAGCTGGGCGGTCGAGCCTGCCCCGATCGTGGCCGCGAGTCCGATACCCGCGATGACCGGGGCCGCGATGCGTACGTTGATGAACGCGGCGAAGAAGCCGGTGAGCGCCTCGACACCGATGTTGCCGAGTGAGCTGTATCCCTGCACGGCGATGGTGCCTCCGGTGAAGAGCGTCAGAAATCCGACGATCACCACGGTTCCACCGATCACCGCCAGCGCACCCGTGCCCATGCTGATCTCGGCGATGAGCCGCAAAGTTTCCTTCGGGTACCGCCTCACCGCACGAGGAGCCCAGGCGATCGCGCGCGCAAAGAACAGCGCCTGCTCGCCGAGCCGGTCTATCGAACGGGACGTCGACGCGAATTGCCGGCGTGTGCGGGGAAACCGCCCGGCCGCTGCGAGAGCCATCTACTCCACCACCATGTCGATCACCCTGCCGTCAGCTTGATGCCGACGGCGGTGACGAGAACATTGACCACGAACAGGGCCATGAACGAGAACACGACGGTCTGATTGACGGCGTCACCGACACTCTTGGCGCCACCTTTCACGTTGAGGCCGAGATAGGACGCGACAAGACCCGCGATCATGCCGAACAGACCGGCTTTGACCTCCGAGATCACGAGCTCACCGAACCCCGTGAGAAGTGTGATGCCGTTGACGAAGGCCCCCGGATTCACATCCTGGATGTACACCGAGAAGACGAACCCACCGAGAATCCCGATAGTGCAGACCAGGCCGTTCAGCAGCAGGGCCACGACGGTCGAGGCGAGCACGCGGGGTACGACCAGCCGATGAATCGGGTTGATACCGAGCACCCGCATCGCGTCGATCTCTTCGCGGATCGTGCGGGCCGAGAGGTCTGCGCAGATCGCGGTGGCGCCCGCCCCGGCCACGATGAGCACTGTCACGATGGGGCCGACCTGGGTCACGGTGCCCAGCGCCGCACCCGCGCCACTGAGATCCGCGGCACCTATCTCCCGGAGGAGGATGTTGATGGTGAAGCTCACCAGAACGGTGAACGGGATGGCGACCAGCACCGTGGGAACCATCGATACCCGGGCAACGAACCACGCCTGGTCCACGAACTCGCGACGCTGGAAGGGCCTCGAGAACACCGCCCTAAGCGTCTCGGCCGACATCGTGAAAAACCCGCCGACAGCGCGCAATGGCACCTCGAGGAGGTCTACCATTCGTCCTCCTCGTCCCTAATCGCACCCAGCACCGACTGTTGATTGAGCCCAGCCCCCCAACGGCCTGTGACTCAGGTCATATTAACTAGAACGTGTTCACCTGTCAAAAAGAGTCATTCATCAGCAAGAATCGTCCCACATCGAGCACTCCGAAGAGGGCGTTTTCGTCCAAAAGAAGAGCCGCGATGCGTCCACGTCGAACATCGACCGGGTACGCCTAAAGTGTTATCACACAGCAGGTTTGACTACGACATGTCGGCTGCCTACCGAACCCGGACCGGGCCGCCTGCACGCCGCTGCGTGGACGTCACTCAGCCCTCGCCATGGAGGTGTCGACGCCCGGAATCGACGGTAAAACTAGAACAGGATCTAGCGTGTGTAAGCACATCGCTGCCTCCCCCGTCGCACCGTCTCGACCCCAGCCGGTCGCTGTGTATTTTTACCCAGTATCGCCCATCACGCGGGTATTACCTGGGAAAACGGGCGGTAACGCCGGATGTGTCGCCGACCGCGCCGCGACGGCTCGTTCAGCCCAGCTCACGCAGGGCAGCCGACGCCGAGAAGGTCGCGGCCGGATCGCGTTCACCGAAGTAGCTGCCGAGGCTCTCGGCCAGACTCGCCGGCGTCCATCGAGAGTCCGTCGCGTCGAACCGGCGCTCGACGACCGGAGCCGCCATCAACGCGACCATCGGGCCATAGACCACGAAGAGCTGCCCGTTGACGGTGTCGGCCGCGGGCGAGGCGAGGTAGGTGACCAACGCCGCCACATGCTCCGGCGACAGTGGGTCGATCCCCTCGGCCGGCGCCTCACCGAAGACGTTTTCCGTCATCGACGTGCGCGCGCGGGGACAGATCGCGTTGGCCCGTACTCCGTAGCGAGACAGCCCGCGCGCGGCGGAGAGGGTCAGAGCCGTGATGCCTGCCTTGGCCGCACCGTAGTTGGCCTGCCCCTCGGGCCCCAGCAGGCCTGCCTCCGAGGACGTGTTGATGATGCGGCCGTACACGGGCGCACCCGCCTCCTTGGATTTTCCGCGCCAATAGGAGGCGGCGGAGCGGCAGAGCAGAAAGTGCCCGCGCAGATGCACCTTCAGTACCAGATCCCAGTCTTCGTCCGACATGTTGAACAGCATGCGGTCCCGCGTGATCCCGGCATTGTTGACGAGGATGTCGAGGCTGCCGAACTGGCCCTGCGCCGCTTCCATGATCGCGTCGGCAGTGGACCGTTCACCGATGTCGCCGGCGACGAATTCGACCTTGGCGCCCAGACCTCGGATCTCTTCGAGTGTTTCTTCGACGGCGTCGGAGGCCACCAGGTCGTTGACCACGACGGACGCACCCGCTCGTGCCAGACTGATCGCCTCGGACTTTCCCAGCCCGGATCCGGCGCCGGTGACGACGCCTACCTTGCCGTCCAAGTTCACATCGCGGTCAGCAACATCATTCATGAAGCGGCACTCCTGGTCGTCTGCAATCACCGCCGGGTTGCACACCCGGCGCCACGGTGGACGTCGTCACTGTAGAACGTGTTCTCGTTTTGGGCAACGACGGTCAGGGGTGTTCGGTGAGCGCCGCCCTCGGACACTGCGCGATGGCAGTCCGCACGTCTTCCTCCCGGTCAGCGGGTGGATGAGCGGTCGATATGTGCAGATTGTCGTCGTCGTCGAGGTCGAAGATGTCGGGTGCAATCCCTACGCACACACCGTTGGCCTCGCATCGGTCGAAATCGACTCTGACCTCCATGGCAACCCTCACTTCTCCTCGTCACGTCGCTCGTCGGCCCGGGTGTCGCCGGGCTGCGGCGCACACCGTTCTTGCGCTAACACTAGAACCTGTTCCAGTCGTGTGCAATGATTCGTTTCACGACTGCGAGAGGCCCACCGAGCGCGCTCCCCAGCCGGTCGGGCCGACTCCCCGCCATCGCACCGGAGAGACTGGAACGTGTGCCAGATGCGACGAGTTCCGGGCCTTCGGACTGGAGAGGTATTTCGATGCACATCACCTACACGCCACAGCAACAGGCGCTGCGCGAAGAACTGCGCGCCTACTTCGCGCAGTTGATGACGCCGGACCGGCGGGAGGCTCTCGCCGCCACCACCGGCGAGTACGGCGAGGGCAACGTCTACCGCGACGTCGTCGCGCAGATGGGCAAGGACGGCTGGTTGACGCTCGGCTGGCCGAAGGAATACGGCGGCCAGGAGCGTTCGGCGATGGAGCAGCTGATCTTCACCGACGAGGCCGCCATCGCCGGTGCTCCCGTGCCATTCCTCACGATCAACTCCGTGGCCCCCACGATCATGCACTTCGGTACACCTGAGCAGAAGTCGTTCTTCTTGCCGAAGATATCCGCGGGCGAACTGCACTTCTCCATCGGATACTCCGAGCCCGAGGCAGGGACGGACCTTGCAAGCCTGCGCACCACCGCCGTCAAGGACGGCGACGACTATGTGATCAACGGCCAGAAGATGTGGACGAGCCTGATCGCATACGCCGACTACGTATGGCTGGCCTGCCGGACCGCCCCCGAGGCGAAGAAGCACAAGGGCATCAGCATGCTGATCGTGCCCACCACGGCCGAAGGATTCTCGTACACACCCGTCCACACGATGGCCGGTCCCGACACCAGCGCCACTTACTACCAGGACGTGCGCGTACCGGCCTCCGCACTCGTCGGTCCCGAACACGGTGGTTGGGCGTTGATCACCAACCAGCTCAACCATGAGCGAGTCGCGCTCACCTCCGCCGGACCGATCCTCACCGCACAGCGGGAAGTGCGGGAGTGGGCGCAGAACACCAAGTTGCCGGACGGCCGCCGCGTCATCGACCAGGAATGGGTCCAGATCAATCTGGCCCGGGTCCATGCCAAGGCCGAGTATTTGAAGTTGATGAACTGGGAGATCGCCTCGTCGACCGGGGGAAGCGAAGCGACGGGAAATGATTCAGCGCACGCCCCGGGCCCAGAGGCGGCGTCGGCCAACAAGGTGTACGGAACCGAGTTCGCCACCGAGGCCTACCGACTGCTCATGGAAGTCCTCGGCCCGTCGGCCACGCTTCGGCAGAACTCCCCCGGCGTCCTGCTGCGCGGACGCATCGAACGGATGCACCGTTCTTCCCTCATCCTCACGTTCGGTGGCGGAACCAACGAGGTGCAGCGCGACATCATCGGTATGACCGCCCTCGGCCTGCCCCCTGCGAAGCGTTAGGACACGACCATGGATTTCACCCTCACCGAGGCGCAACAGGATCTGGCCGGTCTCACCCGGAGCATCGTCACGGATCTCGTCACGAACGACCGCCTGCGGGAGCTCGACGTGGCCGAAGACCGCCTCGATCGCGAACTGTGGTCCACACTCGGCTCATCCGGTGTCCTGGGCGCCGCACTACCGGAGTCGGTGGGCGGCGACGGTTTCGGCGTTCTCGAGCAGTGCAGCATCCTGGTCGAACTGGGCCGGGCCGTCGCACCGGTCCCCTACCTTTCATCCATCGTCATGGCGGCGGATGCGCTCGCGCGATATGGCAACGAACAGCAGCGTACGGAGTGGGCAGTTCCGGCAGCGGCCGGTGCGGAAATCCTCACCGTCGCCCTCGACGAGGAACTCAACGACGACCCGGGCTCGCCCGTCACCCACGCCGAACCCGCGCCGGGCGGCTGGACCCTCGACGGCACGAAGATCGTCGTCGACGCGGCGCCGTCGGCAGAGTTGTTCCTGGTGCCGGCGACGACCCCGGACGGCGTGGCGGTGTTCCTCGTGCGCCCCGACGACGAAGGGGTGACCGTCACCAGGCAGCAGACCGTCGATTTCGCCAGCACCGGCGAGGTGGCGCTGCACGGAGTCGTCCTCGGCTCCGATCGACTCCTGGGCACCGTCGAGCAGGGCAGCGAGATCGTCGATCGGCTCGTCGAACGAGGATCTCTCGGCGCCTGCGCGTACCAGTACGGCGTGCTCGATCAGGCTCTGACGCTGACCGCCGCCTATGCCCGCGAACGGGTGCAGTTCGGCAGGCCGATCGGCAGCTTCCAGGCCGTGGCTCAGCGACTCGCCGACGCGTACATCGACGTCAAGGGCGTCCGGCTCACACTGTGGCAGGCAGCGTGGCGGCTCAGCGAAGGACTGCCCGGCGAGGGCGACGTGCAGACCGCCAAGTTCTGGGCGTCCGACGCCGGTCACCGGGTGGCCCACACGGCGGTTCACATTCACGGCGGTGTCGGGCTCGACCAGGATCATCCCGTGCACCGGTACTTCCTCGCGGCAAAGGCCCTCGAGTTCCGGCTCGGCTCCGCCACCCGGCAGCTCCGGACCCTCGGCGCCGAACTGGCCACCGTCCCCGCATGACGGCGACACTCGCACGCACGGTGGCGGACCTGCTTCGCGGTGTCGCCGACAGCGAGTCCGAGGGGCTGTACTTCGAGGACCGTTTCCTGTCCTGGTCAGACCACCTGCGGGCGAGCCTGCAGCGCGCCGCGGTTCTCGATGATCTTCTCGATCCCGAACGCCCGCGGCATTTCGGTGTGCTGATGGACAACGTGCCCGAGTTCTCGCTTCTCGCGGGTGCGGCGGCGCTTTCCGGCGCAGTCCTCGTCGGCCTCAACACCACCCGGCGCGGCGACGCGCTGGCCCGCGATGCGGCGCTCGCCGACTGCCAGGTCATCTTTACCGAGAACAGTCGTTCGGATCTGCTCGACGGACTGCTGCTCGAGGTCCCGGTGATCAACGTGGACTCCGTGGAGTGGGCCGACATGCTGTCTGTACAGCGGCCATCTTTCGAGCAGGTAACGCCCGAGCCCGACGATCTCTTCATGCTCATCTTCACCTCCGGGACGAGCGGCGACCCCAAAGCCGTGCGCTGTACGCACGCGAAGATCACCGGGCCCGGCCTGATGCTCGCCGAGCGGTTCTCGCTGTCCGCGGACGACGTCGTGTACCTGTCTATGCCGATGTTCCACTCCAACGCCATGATGGCCGCCTGGTCTGTGGCGCTCGCAGCCCGTAGCTCGATCGTGTTGCGGCGCAAGTTCTCCGCGTCCCACTTCCTCGCCGATGTCCGGCAATACGGGGTCACCTACGCAAACTATGTGGGAAAGCCGCTGTCGTACGTGCTGGCAACGCCGGAGGAGCCCGACGACGCCGACAACACGCTGCGAGTGATGTACGGCAACGAGGGATCCGCTCCCGCGGTTGCCGCATTCTCCCGGCGTTTCGGCACGCAGGCCGTCGACGGATTCGGTTCCACCGAAGGCGGAGTGGCCATTTCCGCTACTCCCGGCTCACCGCCGGGCGCACTCGGGCGGCTGCCCGACGGAATCGCGATCCTCGACCCGGAGTCGGGTCTGCCCTGTCCCCCTGCCGAATTCGATGCATCCGGTCGCCTGGTCAATGCCGAGGCCGCCACCGGTGAACTCGTCAACGTCAACGGTCCCGGCGCCTTCGCCGGCTACTACAACAATCCGGAGGCCGACGCGGAGAGAATCCGGGACGGAAAGTACTGGAGTGGCGACCTGGCCTACCGCGATGCCGACGGATTCGTGTACTTCGCCGGCCGCAGCACTGGATGGTTGCGCGTGGACGGCGAAAACCTCGGCTCCGCGCCCATCGAACGAATCCTGCTGCGCTACGACGGGTTCGCGGAGGTGTCGGTGTATGCGGTACCCGACGCCGAGGTCGGCGACCGGGTGATGGCCGCAGTCGTGCCCACCCGCGAATTCGACCCCGTCGACTTCGCGGAGTTCCTCGACGCCCAGACCGATCTCGGTCCGAAACAGCGCCCGACCTTGGTGCGGGTGTGCTCCGAGTTTCCCCGCACGGCCACGTTCAAGGTACTCACACGCACACTCAGCGCGCAGCGATGGAACTGCGCAGATCCTGTGTGGGTCCGCGATGGTACCGGCTACTCCCGCCTGTGAATCCTGTGAATGACGGGCGGCGAAGTACGCTCCCGCCTACTTCGCCACCCCAGTACCGCTACTTGTACGAAACGAGCCGGGACACCGCCGCCTCGAAGCCGGAGACGAGCTCGTCCATCACCTCGGACACCGGCCGGATTTCGTTCATCCGGCCGACAATCTGTCCTACCGGCATCGCGACGACGTCCGGATTCTCCGAAGCGGCGATCCGCTGGTGAGCGTCGCTGACCAACAGATTCTGCAACGGCATCGGCAGCGGGGCAGGGGCTTCCGGCTTCGACCACGCATCGGTCCACTTGGTCTTCAGCAGGCGCGCGGGCTTACCCGAGTAGATGCGGGACCGCACCGTGTCGGCCGAGGTCGCACCGAGCAAGGCCCGCTGGATGGCGGATGGTCCGTCGGCCGACGCACTGCCGAGCTTGTACTCCGACGTCGTGAGCCAGTACGACCCCATCCAGACACCGGACGCCCCGAGCGACAGTGCGGCCGCCACCTGACGGCCGCTTCCGATGCCGCCGGCGGCCAGCACTGCAGCGGAATCGCCTACCGCGTCGACGATCTCCGGAACCAGCACCATCGACGCGATCTCACCGGTGTGCCCGCCCGCTTCATATCCCTGCGCGATGACGATGTCGACGCCGTTCGCAACGTGCCTGCGCGCATGCTCGACCGCCCCGGCGAGCGCCGCCACGGGAACACCCTTGGCGTGGGCCTGATCGATGACATCCTTGGGCGGCGAGCCCAGTGCGTTGGCGATCAGGGCGATACGGTGATTGAGCGCGACATCGACATGCGAGCGGGCCACCGAGTGAAGCCAGCCGAGCACCCCCGTCGCATGCTCGGTGCCCGTTTCCAACGGCGGCACACCCAGCTCGTCCAGGGTGCGGTTGACGAAGGCACGATGTTCCGCCGGAATCAGCGACTCCAGGTCCACCGACGTACCCTCCGTCGGGATCTTGGCCGGCATCACGATGTCGACGCCGTACGGTTTCCCGTCGGTGTTCTCGTCCATCCACGTCAGGACGGCCTCGAGTTCCTCCGGATCGTTGAACCGAACACAGCCGAGCACGCCCAGGCCGCCGGCCCGCGAAATAGCCGCGGCCACATGCTCGGAGGGCGTGAACCCGAAGATGGGGTACTCGATGCCGAACTTCTCACTCAAAGCTGTGTGCATTACGCGCCTTTGCTCGTCACGGTGTCGCTCTGGGCCGAACCGTTGCCGTTGTGGTCGTCGGCGGGTCGGGATTCCGTTTGTTCCTTGGCCCAGCGGTAGTCGGGCTTACCTGCAGGCGAACGTTTGATCTCGTCCACGAACCACAGGCTGCGCGGCACCTTGTATCCGGCGATTTCCTTACGCGCGGCCGATGCGATCTCGTGTAGGCCGGGACGCGCCCCGCCGCGCGTCTGGACGACGGCGGCGACGCGCTGGCCGAATCGCTCGTCGGGCACACCGACCACCAGGGCGTCGAACACGTCGGGGTGCGACTTCAGCGCGCCTTCCACCTCTTCGGGGAAGATCTTCTCGCCGCCGCTGTTGATACAGACGGAACCACGTCCGAGCATCGTGACGGTGCCGTCCGCCTCCACCTGCGCGAAGTCGCCGGGGATCGAGTAGCGGACACCGTGATACTCCCGGAACGTCGCCTTGGTCTTCTCTTCGTCCTTGTAATAGCCGATCGGGATATGTCCTTTGCGCGCGAGAATGCCGACCTTGCCCGAGCCGGGCTCCACCGGGTTCCCGTCGTCGTCGATGACCGAAGTGGAGGCGTCGATCTTCACCGTCGGCCCGCCGCCGTGCGATTTGCCCTTCTCCACCACACTCAATCCGCCGAAGCCGGTTTCGGACGAGCCGATCGAATCGGTGATCATCCGATTGGGCAGCAGTTCCAGGAATTTCTCCTTGATACTGGGCGAGAACAGCGCCGCCGAACTGGCCATCAGAAACAGCGACGACAGGTCGTACGGCTCACCGGTGGCCGGGTTGCCCTCGATCAGGGCGTCGAGCATGGGTCGCGCCATCGCGTCGCCCGTGATGAAGACGAGATTGACCTTGTGCTGGTCGACGATTCGCCAAACGTCGTGGCCGTCGAACTCCGGGTGCATCACGCATTTGCCGCCGCCGAACAAGCTTTGGAAAGTGGCCCACTGGCTGCCTCCGTGAATCATCGGCGGGATGGGGAAGCGGGTCATGCCGGCGGTCTCGGCACCCTGCTTGGCAAGGTCCCACTCGTCCTCGACGTACTCACCGGTCATGAAATTGATACCGCCACCGAGCACACGCCAGACATCCTCCTGACGCCACATGACGCCCTTCGGCTTACCCGTGGTGCCGCCGGTGTAGAGCATGTAGATGTCGTCGTTGCTGCGCTCCTCGAAGTCGCGCTCCGGGGAACCCTGCGCCAACGCGGTCTCGTATTCGACGCCGCCGTACGACGAGTAGTCGAGATCGGTCCCGTCCTCGATGACGACGACGGTCTTCACCAGAGGCGTGCGGGGCAGCACAGCTGCCACCTTGTCGGCGTACCGACGCTCGTGCACGAGCGCGACCATGTCCGAATTTTCGAAGATGTATTGCAACTCGTTCTCGACGTACCGGTAGTTGACGTTGACCATCACGGCCCGGATCTTGAACACCGCCACCATGGCCTCGATGGCCTCGAGGGTGTTGCGGCTGTAGATGCCCACCTTGTCACCCGGCCGGACACCCTGTTCACGCAGGTAATGGCCTAGTCGATTGGCCCTCTCCTCCATCTGCGCGTACGTCACTTCCCGGTCGTCGGACACCAACGCGACGCGGTCCGGAACGAGGTCGATTGCGTGCTCTACGAGGTCTGCGATATTAAGGGCCACGTCAACAAAGTAGAACGTGTTACCGTTTCTGGCAAGACCCAATTTGAGAGCCAGCTCACACACCCTTCGGGAGACTTCAGTGTCCTCTACCACCACCGAGAAAACCGACGTTTCAGCACAGTCGCCGCACTGCCTCGTCGAGAAGCGCGGGCACGTCCTGATCGTCACGATGAACCGCCCCGAGGCGAAGAACGCGCTGTCCGGCGAAATGATGGCGATCATGCGCGACGCGTGGGATCAGGTCGACGCCGACCCGGACATCCGCGTCGCCATCCTCACCGGTGCCGGCGGAGCCTTCTGCGCGGGAGCAGACCTCAAGGCCATGACGGTGCAGCACCCTGGCGACTCCTTCTCGGGCGGGGGTGAGGGAAACCAGCCGGCGTGGGACCTGTCGAAAATCGAGGCCCTCCTCAAGGGCCGTCGCCTCACCAAACCCCTCATCGCAGCGGTCGAGGGACCGGCCATCGCAGGCGGAACCGAGATCCTTCAGGGCACCGACATTCGCGTCGCCGGCGAGAGCGCCAAATTCGGTGTGTCCGAAGCGAAATGGGGGCTCTTCCCGCTCGGCGGTTCGGCGGTGCGCCTCGTCCGGCAGATCCCGTACACCATCGCTGCGGACATTCTCCTGACCGGACGCCACATCACCGCCGCCGAAGCCAAGGAGATCGGCCTCATCGGACACGTCGCTCCCGACGGACACGCCCTCGACAAGGCCCTCGAACTCGCCGACCTCATCTCCGCCAACGGACCCCTCGCCGTCCAGGCCATCCTGAAGACCATCCGCGACACCGAAGGCATGCACGAGGATGACGCCTTCCAGATCGACGCCGCACTCGGCACCGCCGTATTCACCAGCGCCGACGCGAAGGAGGGCCCCCGCGCCTTCGCCGAAAAGCGCGCGCCGAACTTCCAGGGCCGCTGACCCTGCCCCGCCGCTGACCTCCCCCACCCCCAGCCACCCCCTCCCCCGCCGGGCGAATGTACCTTTCGGCGCGTCTGAGGCGCCGAAAGGTACATTCGCCCAGGATGTAAGGCTTATCCACAACCCCCAAGTTATCCACAGGCCTCACCAAAACGCCTGGTGAACAACCCTGCCGCCGGCAGCGGGTGCGTCATCATCGAGTCCATGCGACGGGGACAATGGAAGCATCGGCTCGAAGACTTGTACGGAATCAGCCGATCAGGGATCATCCGCACCGCCGAACTGAGGCATTGGGGAGTGTCGAACTCGGCGATCGACGCTCGATGCCGTCCGGGCGGGCCGTGGCAACGGATCCTTCCCGGCGTCGTGATGCTCGGCAACGGCCACCCGACCGCACGTCAGCGTGCCGTGGCCGCGATCGTGCTCAGCAGCGACAACGCGGTCCTCACCGGGCGCGCAGCGCTACACGAATACGGGTACGGAACGTCGTACTCCGGCGATGCCCACGTCCTGATCGCCACGCACCGGCGTGTCCAGTCCACGGGCTTCGTCCTCGTCGAACGCACGACGCGAATGCCGGCGCCGGTGATGCGCAACGGGCTTCCCTGCGCCCCGCTTCCACGCGCGTTGCTCGACGCGGCGCGACGGTGCCGCACCCTGGACAGCACTCGATCCCTCATCGCCGAGGTGATCCAGCGAGGCGGGGCAAGAGTCCCCGAGCTCATCGCGGAGTTGGACGCGGGCAGTGGCCGCGGCGCAGCACTCCCCCGTGCCGTGCTGCGCGAGGTGAGCGCCGACGTCCACTCGGTGTCCGAAGCCGAAGCCCGCCGATTGTGGACGCGGAGCGGACTACCCCGAATGGCATTCAACCGCAGGATCGTCGACGCCGACGGACAGTTCATCGCCATGCCGGACGGTTGGATCGACGAGGTCGCGTTCGCCTGGGACATCGACTCGCTCGACTGGCATCTCGCGCCCAATGCCTACAAATCAACCGTCGAGCGCCGAACCCGGATGCAGAACCACGGCATCATCGTGCTTCCGACGCTCCCTAGTGCCGTCCGCGACCACCCCGACCGCGTGATCGACGACCTCCGCAGCCACTACCAGTTGGCGTCGTCCCGCCCCCGACCGGAGGTCCGGATGCTCACAGCGGCCGGGTGAATGTACCTTTCGACGCACCTGAGGCGCCGAAAGGTACATTCGCCCGGCGGGAGGGAAGGCAGGGGCGGGGACGGGGAGGTCAGCCCAGGACAGCGGAGGCGAGCTGCCGCACGTGCGGGGCGTCGCGGCACGAGACGAGGAGTGTGGTGACTCCGGCGTCGGCCCAGCGTTTGACGTCGGCCCGGACTTCGTCGACGTTGCCGATGATCATGGTCTCGGTGACCATGTCGTCGGTGACGACGGCGGCGGCGTCGTCTTTGCGGCCTGCACGGAAGAGGCGGCCGATTTCTTCGACCTGTTCGCCGTAGCCCATGCGGGTGTACACCTGGGCGTGGAAGTTCAGTTCGGGTGCGCCCATGCCGCCGACGTAGAGCGCTGTCATCGGTTTCAGCCCGTCGATGGCTGCGGCACGGTCGTCGGTAATGATGACCTGACAGGTGGCCGCGACCTCGAAGTCTTCCCGGTTACGACGAGCACCCTGCCGTGCGAAGCCCTCGTCGAGCCATGCGTTGTACATGGGGGCGAGGCGGGGTGAGTAGTAGATCGCGAGCCAGCCGTCGGCGATTTCGGCGGTGAGCGCCACGTTCTTGGGACCCTCGGCGCCGAGCCAGATCGGGATGTCCGCCCGGAGGGGGTGGGTGATCGGTTTGAGGGGCTTTCCCAGGCCGGTGCTGCCCGGCCCGGTGTACGGCAGTGGGTAGTGCGGCCCGGCACTGGTGACGGGCTCTCGACGGTCGAGCACCTGGCGCACGATCGACACGTATTCACGGGTGCGCGCAAGGGGCTTCTCGAAGGGCTGGCCGTACCACCCCTCGACCACCTGCGGGCCCGACACCCCGAGCCCGAGTATGGCCCGACCTCCGCTGAGGTGGTCGAGGGTGAGCGCGTGCATCGCGCAGCTCGTCGGGGTACGCGCCGAGATCTGCACGACCGAGGTGCCGAGGCGGACGCGTTCGGTGCTCGACCCCCACCACGCGAGGGGGGTGAAGGCGTCGGATCCCCATGATTCGGCGGCGAAGACGGCGTCGAATCCTTCGGCCTCGGCGGCGGCGATCAGCTCCGGGACATTCGCCGGCGGCTGCGCGCCCCAGTATCCGAGTTGCAACCCGAGCTTCATCGTGTGCCTCCGCATCGACCGTCGTCAGAAGTGACCCTTGCCACAAACACTAGAACCTGTTCTACTCGAAGTTGTGACCATGGGAAAGAGCGCGGTGGCCGAAAAGTTCTCGAATACTCCATTGAGCGCCCCGCTGAAACTTCAATTCGACTACACCCGGTCGGTGGGCCCGACCATCGGAGCCTTCGTGACTGCGCTGCGCGACCGCAAAGTCATCGGCGCGCGCGGATCGGACGGACGCGTCTACGTTCCGCCGCCCGAATTCGACCCCGACACGGCGGAACCGCTCACCGACTTCGTCGGCGTATCCGACGCCGGAACCGTGGTGAGTTGGACATGGATGCCGGATCCTATTGCCGGACAGCCGCTCACCGAGCCGTTCGCGTGGGCGTTGATCAAGTTGGACGGCGCCGACACCGCCTTGGTGCACGCGGTGGACGTGCCTTCCGTCGCCGCGATGAGCACGGGAATGCGTGTCCGGGCGCGGTGGGCGGAGCAGCGCGTCGGACGCATTCAGGACATCGTGTGCTTCGAACCGGGTGAGTCGGCCGGCGACGCCGGGACGCCCGAGGACTCGGAGCCGGTCACGATGGTGACGACGCCGGTCGACCTCGACTACATGCATTCGGCGTCGGCCGAGGAGAGCTACTACCTTCGAGGGTTGAAGGAAGGCAAGCTCATCGGCGGCCGCACCGGCGCGGACGGCAAGGTCTACATCCCGCCTCGCAGCGCCAATCCCACCGACGGCATCCCGACGAAGGAGCAGGTGGAGCTGCCGGACCGGGGCATCGTCACTACCTTCTGCATCGTCAACGTCCCGTTCCTCGGTCAGCGCATCAAGCCGCCGTACGTCGCAGCGTATGTGCTGCTCGACGGCGCCGACATCGCATTCCTGCACCTCATTCTCGAGTGCGACGCCGCCGACGTCCGGATGGGCATGCGCGTGGAAGCCAAGTGGAAACCACGCGAGGAGTGGGGTTACACCCTCGAGAACATCGAGTACTTCAGGCCGACGGGTGAGCCCGACGCCGAGTACGACACCTTCAAACACCACCTGTAAGGGCGCGGCACAATGACAGATATCGCAGTCGTCGGGTTCGCGCACGCACCGCACGTGCGTCAGACCACCGGCACCACCAACGGCGTCGAAATGCTGGTCCCCTGCTTTCAGCAGCTGTACGACCAACTCGGGATCACGAAGTCGGACATCGGCTTCTGGTGTTCCGGATCGTCCGACTATCTGGCGGGTCGGGCGTTCTCGTTCATCTCCGCGGTCGACTCGATCGGTGCGGTTCCGCCGATCAACGAATCTCACGTCGAGATGGATGCGGCGTGGGCCTTCTACGAAGCCTGGGTCAAGATCATGACCGGGGAGGTCGACACCGCCCTCGTCTACGGCTTCGGCAAGTCGTCGGCGGGCAATCTCCGCAAGGTCCTGTCGATGCAACTCGACCCCTATCTGGTGACACCTCTCGCCCTCGACTCGGTGTCGATCGCGGGCTTACAGGCCCGTCTCGGGCTCGATGCCGGAAAGTGGACGACCGAGGAGATGGCAGCCGTGGCGGCCCGCAGCCGAGCGGCAGCCGAGAGCAACCCGAACACCCAGCTGTCCGGCCACGTCGACATCGAGACGTTGCTGGCCTCACCGTTCGTCGCCGATCCGCTGCGCGCCCATGACTGCGCACCGATCACCGACGGGGCTGCCGCGGTGGTACTGGCAGCCGGCGACCGTGCCCGTGAGCTGTGTGAACGTCCGGCGTGGATCACCGGGATCGAACACCGGATCGACTCCCCGAACTTCGGTGCCCGCGACCTGACGGTGTCGCCTTCCACGACGTCGGCGGCCAGGGCCGCCACCGGCGGTGACGTCGGCGGAATAGACGTGGCTGAACTGCACGGTCCCTTCACCCACCAGGAGCTGATCCTGCGCGAGGCCATCGGACTGCCCGATTCGACGACGATCAATCCCTCGGGAGGTCCGCTCAGCGGGAACCCGATGTTCGCGGCGGGCCTGGAGCGCATAGGTTACGCAGCCAGGGCCATCATGGACGGCAACGCCGGGCGCACGCTGGCACACGCCACGAGTGGTGCTGTGCTGCAACAGAATTTGGTCGCAGTCTTGGAGGGACGCAACTGATGGCGAATCAACTAGCCGCTGTACTCGGCACCGGCCAGACCCACTATGTGGCGAAGCGGCACGATGTGTCGATGGCCGGCCTGGTCCGCGAGGCCATCGACCGCGCCATGGAAGACGCGCGCGTGGGTTGGGACGACATCGACGCCGTCGTGATCGGCAAGGCACCCGACCTGTTCGAGGGTTCGATGATGCCGGAACTCGCGATGTCGGATGCTGTGGGCGCCAACGGTAAGCCGCTGCTCCGTGTCCACACCGCGGGATCGGTCGGCGGATCCACGGCTGTCGTGGCGTCGAGCTTCGTGAAGGCGGGCGTACACAAGCGAGTGCTGACGGTCGCCTGGGAGAAGCAGTCCGAGTCGAATGCCATGTGGGCGCTGTCGACCCCCATCCCTTTCAACATGCCAGTGGGTGCCGGCGCGGGAGGCTATTTCGCTCCGCACGTCCGGTCCTACATTCGGCGGTCGGGAGCGCCCGAGCACATCGGCGCGATGGTGGCGGTGAAGGACCGCCTCAACGGCAGCCTCAACCCGTACGCCCATCTGCAGCAACCCGATATCACCCTGGAGTCCGTGCAGGCTTCCCAGATGTTGTGGGATCCGATCCGATACGACGAGACCTGCCCGTCTTCGGACGGCGCCTGCGCCATGGTGATCGGCAACGAGGAAGCGGCGGAGCGGGTGACGGCAGAGGGTCGCGAGGTCGCCTGGATTCACGCCACGGCCATGCGTACCGAACCCACCACGTTCTCCGGGCGGGATCAGGTGAACCCGCAGGCGGGCAGGGATGCTGCCGCCGCCCTGTGGGAGGCCGCCGGAATCAAGGATCCCCTCGACGAGATCGACGTCGCCGAAATCTATGTCCCCTTCTCGTGGTTCGAACCGATGTGGCTCGAGAACCTCGGGTTCGTGTCCGAGGGTGAGGGGTGGAAGCTGACCGAAGCGGGCGAGACGGCCATCGGTGGACGCCTTCCGCTCAATGCGTCCGGTGGTGTCCTCTCGTCCAATCCGATCGGCGCCTCGGGAATGATCCGGTTCGCCGAGTCGGCCATGCAGGTGATGCACCGCGCCGGTGATCACCAGGTGAAAGACGCACGCAAGGCTATGGGCCACGCCTACGGTGGCGGCTCTCAATACTTCTCGATGTGGGTGGTCGGATCCGACCGGCCGGACAACCAGTAGCGGGGTCACCATCATGAAATTCACCGTCGGCATTGCCATGAATCCCCTCGACCAACTACCTGCCCTCGCGAAAACAGCCGAGGAGTGCGGCTTCTCGTCCATCGCGCTGCCCGACTCGCTGTTCTTCATGGAGAAGCAGAGCACCGACTACCCGTACACCCCGGACGGTTCGCGGATGTGGAACGAGGAAACGCCCTGGGTGGATCCACTGATCGCCGCCGCGGCGATGGGCGCTGTCACCTCGAGGATCGAGTTCTACACCCAGGTCCTCAAACTGGGATCGCGCAATCCGGTGCTCCTCGCCCGCCAAGTTGGGTCGGTGGCGAATCTGACCGGCAATCGCTTCGGCTTCGGGGTCGGCATCGGCTGGGCTCCGGAGGAATTCGAATGGTGCGGGGTTCCGTATGCGAAACGGGGCGCCCGCGTCGACGAGATGATCGAGGTCATCAGACTGATTCTCGGTGGCGGAATGGTCGAGTACCACGGTGCGTTCTACGACTTCGACCGCCTGCAGATGAGCCCGGCCCCGACGAAACCGGTGCCGTTCTACGTCGGCGGGCACACCGACGTGGCACTTCGCCGGGCCGCCAGGGTGGGCGATGGTTGGACGTCGGCAATGATCAAATTCGACGATCTCGTCCAGGTGATTGCACGCCTCCGTGAACTCCGCGAGGAGTACGGGAGGGCAGAGCTGCCGTACGAAATACAGACCGTCTGCATCGACCGCTTCGGCAAGGAGGGATACGCGGAACTGGCCGAGGCGGGAGTGACCGACACCATCGTCGTCCCGTGGATCTTCGACGGCATCGGGTTCGACGGACCCCTCGAAGCCAAGCAGGACTCCATGCGTAAGTTCGCCGACCAGTACATCGACTAGGGGTGCACATGACCACCACCACCGACCACCCGGCACGCCTTGCGGGGCAGGCGTCACGAGAGGCCGCCAGCGGGAGACGCAAGGACGAGTGGCTCGCCTTGTTCGCCGACGACGCCTGCGTGGAAGACCCTGTCGGTCCCTCGCATTTCGACCCCGAAGGCAAGGGGCATCGTGGACTCGAGGCGATCTCACGGTTCTACGACATGACGATCGCGACCACCGAGTCGCTCGAATTCCTCATCACCGACTCGCTGGTGTGCGGCAACGAGAATGTGACCATCGGGACGATACGGTCAGTCGTCGGCGGAGCACAGATCGACGCCGAGGGCGTGATCATCTACCGGGTGAACGAGGAAGGCAAGATCGCATCTCTCCGCGCCTTCTGGGAGGTCGAGCGGGCGATGAAGACTGTGCGCACACTCTGACGCCGCGAACTTCGCGCGTGTAAGGCCCCGGTCCACCAGCGGACCGGGGCCTTCGTCGTGCGTCGATTCGCATTAGGAAACAGCAGGACATAGAACAGCGGCGTCGGAGAGGATGAGGGTGCCCTCCGACGCCGCTGAATTTGTGGGGGTCAGTGCTTGACCGGGCAGCCGCCAGACGTCGTCTTGTAGTCCACTGGGAACTCCTTGATTCCGTTGAGCCAACCCGAGCGCAGTCGCCGCGGATCTCCAAGCCTACTGATGTCGGGCAAGTGGTCGGCGATGGCATTGAAGATCAGGTCGATTTCGAGCCGGGCGAGGTTCGCGCCCAGGCAGAAGTGTGCGCCCGTTCCGCCGAAACCGACGTGCGGATTGTTCTCCCGCAGGATGTCGAACTTCTCGGGATGGTCGAAGGCGTCCTCGTCGAAATTCGCTGAGCCGTAGAGCATCACGACTCGCTGCCCCTTCTTGATCTGCACGCCGCCCAGCTCGGTGTCTTCGAGCGCGGTGCGCTGGAAGGAGTTGACCGGGGTGGCCCAGCGAACGATCTCGTCGGCTGCCGTCTTCGGGCGTTCCTTCTTGTAGAGCTCCCACTGATCGGGATGGTCGAGGAAAGCGATCATGCCGTGCGTGATGGCGTTGCGGGTGGTCTCGTTGCCTGCCACCGCCAGGAGAATGACGAAGAACCCGAATTCCTCGGGCGAGAGTTCGTTTCCGTCAATGTCCGCTTCGATCAGCGTCGTGACGATGTCATTGGCCGGGCACTTCTTGCGCTCGTCGGCCATCTGATAGGCGTAGCCGAGGATTTCCATCGACGCTGCCTGGGGATCGATGTCCAGTTCGGGATCGTCGTATCCGGTCATCTGGTTCGACCAGTCGAATACCTTGAGCCGATCTTCCTGCGGCACGCCGAGAAGCTCGGCAATGGCCTGCAGGGGAAGTTCACATGCGATCTGAGTGACGAAGTCACCGGCTCCCGCTTCTGCGGCTTCCTTGACGATCTTCTCGGCGCGCTCGGTGAGTTCGTCGCGGAGGCTGTTGATCGCGCGAGGCGTGAATCCTCGGGCAACCAGCTTGCGCAGTTTGGTGTGCTCGGGGGCGTCCTTGTTGATGAGGATGAACCGCTGCATATCGATGTTCTCGCGAGGGATGTCGTCGGCGAAGCGGACGATCGCGGTGTTCTCGTGCGTGGAGAACACGTCACTGCGCCGCGAGACCTCCTTGACGTCGTCGAGTTTGCTGACCACCCAGTAGCCGTCGTCGTGGAAGCCACCGATCTCCGGCGGCTGCGGGTTCCACCAGATCGGCGCAGTCTTACGCAGCTCGGCGAACTCCTGGTAGGGGATGCGCTCTGCGTAGATGTCCGGGTCGGTGAAGTCGAAACCCTCTGGAAGATTGGGCTGCGCCACTGCTGTCTCCTGCCCTAGGCCATACACCACTTCGTGATGTGAAACACGTTCTACTAACATTGAAACACAAGCCAGGCGACTAGCAAAGGAAAGCCGGTCCGGTCCTTGCCACCATAGGAGAACCTGTTCTATTTTCTGAGGACAAGGAAAGGAGCCCGCCGTGGGCACACCAGTAATCGTCGAGGCAGTGCGTACACCCATCGGAAAACGTGGTGGGTGGTTGTCGGGTTTGCATGCCGCCGAGATCCTCGGGGCCGTCCAGCGGGGCATCCTCGACCGCTCCGGCATCGACCCGGAAGTGGTGGAGCAGGTGATCGGTGGTTGCGTCACCCAGGCCGGTGCGCAGTCCAACAACATCACCCGCACGGCGTGGCTGCATGCCGGGCTGCCCTGGCAGGTCGGCGCAACGACGATCGACTGCCAGTGCGGATCGGCGCAGCAGGCCAATCACCTGATTGCCGGACTCATCGCGACCGACACCATCGACGTCGGAATTGCCTGCGGGATAGAAGCGATGAGCCAGGTCCCGCTCGGCGCGAACGTAGGCGAGAACGCCGGACCTCGCCGACCCGCCGACTGGGACATCGACATGCCCAATCAGTTCGAAGCAGCCGAGCGCATCGCCCGTCGCCGCGGGATCACGCGCGCAGACGTCGAGGCACTCGGTGTCCGTTCGCAGGCACGGGCCAAGCAGGCGTGGGACGAAGGCCGGTTCGATCGCGAGGTCCTGACGATGACGGCGCCCGTCGTCGACAAGGAAGGCAATGCCACCGGCGAAAGCCGAGTGGTCAGCCGGGACCAGGGCCTGCGGGACACGACCGCGGAGTCGCTGGCCACGCTGAAGCCCGTCCTCGAGGGCGGCATCCACACGGCCGGCACGTCCTCACAAATTTCCGACGGCGCGGCCGCGGTGATGTTGATGGACGAGTCCCGGGCCCGCGCGCTCGGACTGACACCACGCGCCCGTATCGTCGCCCAGGCGCTTGTCGGGTCGGAACCCGAGTTCCACCTCGACGGTCCCGTCCAGGCCACCGCACGCGTGCTCGAACGCAGCGGAATGAAAATCGGCGACCTCGACCTGTTCGAGGTGAACGAAGCATTCGCCTCCGTACTTCTGTCGTGGGCGTCCGTCCACGGTCCCGACATGGACAAGGTGAACGTCAACGGTGGCGCTCTCGCGCTCGGGCATCCCGTGGGCAGCACGGGTTCCCGACTCATCACCACCGCGCTGCACGAACTCGAGCGCACCGACGGGTCGACGGCACTGATCACGATGTGCGCGGGCGGCGCGCTGGCCACCGGCACCATCATCGAGCGAATCTAGGATCAGCCATGAACACACCCGCCCCCGCCCACGCTCGACCAGAGCCCAATTCCCCTCGCTCCGCTCGACCGCGCGGCCTCGACTCCAAGTGGACGGTCTCCGTCATCAAGTGGATGTCGAAGATCAATGTCGTCCTGTATCAGCGGACGGGCGGGCGGCTGGGCAGCAAGTGGCGGTTGGGCAGTGCCTTCCCGCGCGGACTGCCCGTCGGCCTGCTCACCACCACCGGCCGCAAGAGCGGCGAACCCCGGGTCAACCCACTGCTGTTCCTCGAGGACGGCGAGCGCATCGTCCTCGTCGCCTCGCAGGGCGGGTTGCCGAAGCACCCGATGTGGTACCTGAATCTGCGGAGCGATCCGGCGGTCACCGTTCAGGTGAAGTCGCGTGTGCGTTCCATGACGGCGCGTGTGGCCACCGCCGAGGAACGTGCGCAGTTGTGGCCGCGGCTCGTCGACATGTATCCCGATTTCGACAACTACCAGGCCTGGACCGAGCGAACGATCCCCGTCGTCATCTGCACGCCACGATAAAACTGTATGTACCGCCGGGTAACGGATGCCATGTCCGGAGACTTCTTGCAGTATTGACCCCGTACGGAAGATGTATGACGGCCGAGGCGAGGAAAGCAGATATGACGACACAGGTTCAAGATCGGATACACGACCGTCGGGAGCTCACGGCAGCACTTCTGCGCGCGCTCGAACGGCGACACGAAGTCCTCGATGCCATCGTCGACAGCAAGGATCATGCCGAGGCGCTCACCACCGTCGCCGGCCTCCTCGACACATCCGAGGCGTACGCGGAAGCCGTCCTCAATCTGACGTTCCGTCGCCTGACCAAGGATGAACGCCTCCGCATCCAGTCGGAACTCGAGGACCTCGACGCGAAGTTGGAGTGGACAGCGTCCGACCGCCCGGCGAGCACCGGGCGCAATTTCCGTCTGCGCCCGTTCACGCCCACCGACGAGGACGCCGAGTTGTTCCGCCGCCGCTGCGCCGAACAGGAGGAAGACGGCACTCCGTGGTCGCAGGAGCGGATCGAGAAGGAACGCGCGGAGGGTTTGAAGCGAATCGACGACGAGTCCGCAGCGTGGTTCGTCTGCGAGGACACCGCCGAGAACACCTCCGTCGGGTTGGTCTTCGGTGAGCTCACCGGACGCGAAGTCGACGTAGCCATCTGGGTAGCACCCGAGTGCCGCAAGAAGGGGTACGGCACCGCCGCCGTGAAGCACAGCAGGCAGGAACTGGCCGCCGAGTTCCCCGGCACGGTTCTGGTCGTTCGCGCACCGGCCTGACCCTGCACCGTGGTGGCACAGCGCGCACCCGCGCGCTGGGCCACCACCTTCGGCGGTGAACATATTGTTTACAACAAATCGTTGACAGACGTCTGGTCGAGGGTGCAGCATCGAGTGCATGCCCACCGACCCGTTCACCCCACCCAACCCCAGTCGTGATCGCGCGCACCGCGAGTATGCGGGGCTTTTCCGCATCGCCGAACGGCACGGGTCCACTCCGGAACAGCGTGCCCGCCAATCTCACCCGGAGATGCTGGAACCTCTCGGCGCCATCCGCGTGGTCGCCGCACTCGCAGGCGGTACCACGCCACCAGAGCCCGGTGAACCCGACGTCGACGACGCCGACATCACCGCGGCGCTGAGCCTGATCCCCAAGGCCCGCGCGGAGATGGACCAACTCGAGGCCCTGTTCCTCGGAGTCGCTCGTCAGCGCGGGATGACCTGGCAAGCTATCGCATTCGGTCTCGGACTCGGCAGCACCCAGGCGGCTCGGCAACGGTACGAACGCCTGGTCAGCCGGACATGACGCGGTGGTCGGGTTCCCGCTGCTTGGTGACGCCCTGCGCCCAGCGGTAGTCCGGCTTGCCGCTGGGTGTTCGCTGCACAGCGTCTTCCACCCACAGGAGCCGCGGAATCTTGTACCCGGCGAGGCTCTGCCGCACGTGTTGTTCGAGTCCGTTGAAGTCGATTCCGGCACCGTCGCGCGGCTGCACCACTGCGGAGACGCGATGCCCCCAGCGTTCGTCCGGGACACCGACGACGATGGCGTCGTAGACGTCTCGGTGCGCCTTCACCGCGCTCTCGACCTCTTCGGCGAACACCTTCTCACCGCCGGTGTTGATCACCATGTTGCCGCGCCCGAGGAGGGTGATCGAACCGTCCTCCTCGATGCGCGCACGGTCACCGGTGACCACGACGGGTTTGCCGTCGACCTCCCGGAATATCTCCTTCGTCTTCTCGGGATCGTTGTAGTAGCCGAGCGGGACGTAGCCGCCCTTGGCGAACCAGCCGTCCTTGCCGGATCCGGGCTCGATGGGGCGATCGTCGTCACCGATCACCATGGCATACCGTCCGGCGGGTACCCGCGGGCCGCCTACTTGCTTCTGCCCCTTGGTCGCGAACCCGATTCCACCGAAACCCGTTTCGGAGGCGCCGATGGAATCCGACACCACCAGATTCGGGAACTCCTCGAGAAACGCATCCTTGATCACCGGAGAGAACAACGCCGCACCCGACGCGACCACCGCGAGGCTCGACGTGTCGGTGCGCGAGGATTGACGAGCCTCGATCAGGGGACGTCCCATCGCATCTCCGGTGATGATGAGGATCTGCACCCGGTGTCGCTCCACCAGTTCCCAGGTCCGGTGCGGATCGAATTTCGACTCCACAAGCACGGTGTTCCCACTGAACAGCGCGGTGAGGGTGGGCATCATCGCCGCGGCGTGGATCAGCGGCGGCAACGCGAACCACAACGTCGGCTCGCCCTCGGACCCCACCCGGGACTGCTGGTATTCGTCTTCGATGGCCTCACCGGTATAGAAGTCGAGGCCGCCGGCGAGCACTCGCCAGATGGACTCGTGCGTCCACACGACACCTTTCGGACGTCCCGTGGTGCCGCCGGTGTACATGATGAACACATCGTCGTTGCTGCGCTCGCCGAAGTCCCTTCGGCCGCTGCCGGACAGCGCTTCCTCGTACGGCACCGAGTCGCTGTGCACCCCGGCGCCGCCGAGGTCGTCCTCGACGACCACGGTGTACCGGATCTTCGGCAGCGACGGCAGGACTTCGGCGATCCGCGGCGAGTAGATCCGATGATGGACGACGGCTTCCAAGTCGGCGTTGCCGTAGACGTAGGCGAGTTCGTCGCTGGTGTATCGGTAGTTGATATTGATGGGAACGGCCCGGATCTTGAACGCGGCCAGCAGCGTTTCCACCGTCTCGATCGAATTGTGCAGGTGCACACCGATATGGGAGCCGGCGGTCAGGCCTGCTTCGAGTAGGTTGTGCGCCAGGCGGTTGGCCCGGTCCTCGAGTTCGCGGTAGGTGATTCGCCGTCCAGCTGCAATCAGCGCAACCCGGTCCGGCATGGCGTCGACGGAGTGTTCGAAGAGGTCTGCAAGGTTGTACGCCATGGACTTGTCCTCTTTCAGACGACGGTGAGGGGTAGCGGTATGCCGCGGTCGGTGAAGGCGAAGTCGGCGCCCGTGCTGAACCGGGTGAGCGCCACCTCCGACGCCTCCTTCGCGGGCGCCTCCCCGGTGACGACTTCCACGGTGAGCGCCGTGTCCGTCTCCTCGATCACCCGTGCGAAGAAGCGCGGCGATACCCCGCGCAGCAGTGCGTCGAGCGGTTCCAGATGTGCGCCGTCGATCATCGAGGGCCAGGCACCGTCCGCGTCGGAACCGCCTGCACGCCGAATGGTGAGGAAGAGGCGATCGACGAGGGTGGTTGTGACCTCGACGTACTGGCGAGGATTGAACGCCGGATGGACGGCGAGCACCGCTGCGAGTCCCTCGAGGTCGCCAGGCAGACCGAGCGCGTTCCGGATTCGCTCGGAGGTGAGCCCGGCGATACCGGTGAATTGTCTGCGCGCAATGGTCGTCGCCGACTCCTCGTCGGTACGCGACCGCACTGCCAACAGGAATCCGAGCGTGAGCAGGTGCTGTTGCAGGCACACTTCCTCGGCCATCCGGACGAGCGCCGAATGGGAGAAGTCGGAGAAACGCAGATCGCTCAGAAGCGCATCCGCGTAGTCGTGGCGGCCTGGCCCACGAGTGTCGATCGGCGACAATTCGACCGCCGCGGCCCTCGACCTGCCCAGCGTCACCAGGCCCTCGGGCACCGGCGGTGGGGTATGTGTGTCGTCGATGGTCACGGTCCACTTGCAGTGGGGAGTGCGATCCGCCGGGCGCCGGGGCGGACGGTGGACCGGTCGCACCTGCGCGTGCGGGTTGGTGGCCAGCGCGGTCGCATCGAACGTCGGGTCCTCGATGTCGTGGCACATGGACGTGACGTACTCGTCGCCCATCGGTTCGACGTCCATGAGGGCCCCGCAATGGTCCAGCCAGAACTCGCCGTGATCATGGTCGATCACGCGGTAGCGGAAATCCATGAACTGTGGGGGCGCGCCGATGTCGAGTTGCAGACCCTTGAAGATGGTCACGACGCCGTCACCCTCGAACGCCAGCGCGCGCTGCATCCGCTTGGTGTAGATCGGGCTCGCCGCCATCCACTCCTCGATCGCGACCTGCGTCATCCCCTCACGTCCGAACGCGCCGATCAGGTGCGGCATGCCGGAGCGATCGATCAGATGACCACACAGCAGCAGTTCCGGCACCAGCACAGCGAGATCTTCGCGGGACAGGTCCGCGAACGAGGTGGGAACCCGCACGGCACTCACCACAACGGAACCGGGGCCTGGCCCACCGGATACCACCCCGGAAGCCGGCCGGAGGTCGAGCGCGCGATCCGCGCGTTCATACCGTCGGACATCGCGTTGTTCGTGATCATCTCGAGGAACAGGGCGGAGACGTTGCCGAAGTCGAAGAAGTCACGCTGCCAGGACCATTGGAAGTTGCCGCCGTAGCGGAACCAGCTGCCACCGATCCCGTACACCTGGTACTGGGTGCCGTCCTCGCGGGTGCGATCGGAGACTTGTTTCCAGAACCCGATGACGTCACCGCTGCGGTCATCGATGACGACTTTCTGATAGGGGTACTCCCAGCCCTCCAAACCCTCCATCTCCTGTCCGAGTGCGAGGTCTCGAATCTCGTCGCGCCCGACGGCCATGAAGTCGTCCTTGGGGCCGTAGTTCCATCCGTACGTCGCGTCCACGGTGTACATCTCGGCGAGCGGCTTCCAGTCACCGAGCGATTCGCAGCGCTTGTTCTCGTCTATCCACCGCTGCACCATCTCATCGAGCTCGGCGCGATCGAACTGTACGGCCGGGCCGGTCCTTCGATCGAACTGTGACATCAGGATTCTCCTTCAGAAGTTTCGTTGTCTTCGACGATCCGCAAGGCCTGCGTGGGACAGAAGCGCACGGCGCTTTCCACACTCGCGCGCAGCGCCTCGGGCGGGGCGGTATCCACAATCTCGACCTTCCCGTGCTTCGGCACGGTGAACACCTCAGGTGCCTCGAGCTCACACATGGCGTGGCCCTGGCACAGATCGAGGTCGGCTTCGACTTTCATCACTTGCTGCGCTTCCGGTACCTCACCGCACAAGGCTGCTGAAGCTGAACCACCATCTTGCTGTGGTCGTTGCGATATGTCTCCGACGGCTGCGCCATCTCGAATTCCCAGTCCTGCAGAAGGATGGAGAAGATAGCTTTGAGCTGCATCAAGGCGAATGCCGCACCGACGCAGCGGTGCCGGCCCGCACCGAACGGGATCCACGTCCACCGGTTGACGATGTCTTCCTGGTTCGGATCGATGTAGCGCTCGGGGTCGAACGCGTCCGGGTTCGGGAAGTCCTCGGCCAAGCGGTTGGAGATCGCTGGTGTCGCGGCCACGAGGTCGCCCTGCGCGATCTGGTATCCGCCTACCTCGAAGTCGCCCTGCGCGACCCGCAGCAGGATGATCAGCGGCGGATGCAGTCGCAATGTTTCCTTCAGCACCGCCTCGAGTTTCGGGATCTGCCGCAGCGCCCCGAAGCTGATATCGGAGCCGTCGGCGTACAGATCGTCGAGCTCGCCCACAACTTGCTTCGCGTAGTCGGGGTGGCGAAGCAGTTCGATCAGCGTCCACGCCGCTGTGCCGGAGGTCGTGTGGTGGCCGGCAAACATCATCGAGATGAACATGCCCGTGATCTCGTCGGCACTGAACCGCTCGTTGCCGTTCTCGTCCTTGATCGAGACGAGGACGTCGAGCATGTCCCGGTCCTCCTTGCCCTGCGGAGGGTGGGCGATCCGGTCCGTCATGATGTCCTGGACGAGGGCGACCAGCTGCACCCGGGCCTCGTCCCGTCGCCGGAAGCTGTCGATATCTGCGTAGGGGTCGACGAACGCGATCGCGTCCGTTCCCTGCTCGAGTTCGTGGTAGAGCTGCGCGAAGCGACCGTCGAGTTGGTCTCGGAACTTCTTGCCGATGAGGCAGGCCGAGGACGTATAAATGGTGAGCTCCGCGAAGAACTCGAGGAGGTCGATCTCGCCCTCGTCGTCCCAGCGCGACACCATGCGATCGACCTCGTGCGCGATGGTGGCGGCGTGCCCCTTCATCTGCTCGCCGCGGAGAGCCTGGTTGTGCAGCATCTCCTTGCGTCGTTCGGGGCTGGCGTCGAACACGACACCTTCACCGAAGATCGGCTTCATGAACGGATAGGCCGCCTGCTGATCCAGGTCCTCGTCGCTCGAACGGAAGAAGAACTCGTTTGCTTCCGCCCCGGACAGCATGATGACGTTGCGGTCCACCAATTGGAAGGCGCCCACGTCGCCGCACTCCTCGCGCACCCGCCGCATCAGGGCGATGGGGTCGGTGCGCAGTTCCTCGAGGTGGCCGTGTTCGCGCTCTCCGCCGGAAACCCTCGGCGGCTGAGTCGGATTCATCAGGCATCCTTTCGCAGTGGCGCCTCGGGCTGAACCTCGATCAGCACCAGATGCGCTCCACGGGGCGCACTCACGGTGGCGACGACGGCATCAGCGATCGCGGACGCACGCAAGAAGTAGGAGTGGCGGGCGAAGCCCCATTTCGCCCAGTCTTCGAGGACGGGTCCGATGACCTCCCCAGTGGTGTTCATACCCATGGCGGTCTGGGTGGGCCCGGGACGCACGATCGACGCACGGATGCCGGTACCCTCCAGTTCCATCCGCATCTGCCTGCCCATCGCCTCGACGCCCGTTTTCGCAGCGTTGTAGGCGCCCATCCGCGGCCGCGGTGAGTCTGCGCAATCCGATCCGATCAGCACGAAATCACCGCGCTTGCGTTCGATCATCCCGGGGAGGATCCGATGCGCGAGTCGCTGCGCACCCACGAGGTGCACATCGACCTGCTTCAGGAACTGATCCGGATCCATCTCGTGGGCGGTGGAGAACTCGAGGTCCCCGGCGCCGGACAGCACGATCTCCGTCGAACCGAAGGTGCTCTCGGCCGCTGTCACGAAGTCGTTCACGGACGCCGTGTCCGTGACGTCGAGGAAGTGCGCGAAAGCCTCACCGCCGCTACTTCGGATCTTGTCGGCGATGGCCTCGCATTCCGCCACTCGCCGCGCCCCGAGTGCCACGGGATGACCGAGGTCGGCAAGCGCATAGGCAGTGGCGGTACCGATACCCGAAGAGGCACCGCTGATGATCGCAGGACGCCGCGGCGGATGGGGTTCGAACCTAGGCATGACGAACCTGCACTTTCAGTGGAAGCGAGGCGAAACCTCGAACGTTGGTCGAATGAACACGCACACAATTGGTTTCGTCCACCTCAAAGCCTTCGACCTTCTCGACCAGTTGTGTCAGAGCGATCTTCGCTTCGAGGCGGGCCATGTGCGCGCCCAGGCAGAAGTGTGTGCCGCCGCCGAAGCTGGCAAGTTTGTTGCTGGTGTCCCGGCCGATTCGGTACTCGTCGGCATCCTCGAAGACCGCCGGGTCGCGGTTCGCGGAACCGATGAGGATGAGCACCTTGTCACCCGCGGCAATGGTCGTGTCGCGGAAAGAGACGTCGACGGCCGCCGTGCGCGCCACCATCTGACTCGAGGTGTCGTAGCGGAGTGTCTCCTCCACCCATTCCGGCACCCGGCTCGGATCGCCGAGGACCTTGCGCGCCTCGTCCGGAAACCGTGAGCCCCAGTACAGAGCATTGCCGAGCAGCTTCGTGGTGGTCTCGTTGCCCGCAACCACCATGAGGAACATGAAGGCAATGATCTCGTCGTCGGTGAGCCGGTCGCCATCGATCTCGGCCTCGAGCAAGGCCGAGGTCAGATCATCCGCGGGCTTCTTGCGCCGCTCGGCGATCATGTCTGCGTAGTAGCCCACGAGATGCAGCGACGCCTCCATGGCTGCCTGGGGAACGTCCAGGACCCCTTCCTCCCGATGCACCACCAGGTCGGCCAGTCGCCGCAATTCGGAACGGTCCGTTTCGGGGACACCCATCAGTTCCGAGATGACGTCCATGGGAAGCCTGCCCGCGAACTCCGAGATCCAGTCGAATTCCCCGGATGCCAAGGCCGGGTCGAGGTACTGCGTCGTCAATTCTTCGATGCGCCCGTGCAATTCGTTGACACGCCGCGGAGTAAATCCCCGGGAGACCAGCTGGCGCATCCGCATGTGCCGCGGATCGTCGAGCGCCAGGAACGACATCGTCTTGTACGCCTTCGGTCCGTAGGCCGCCGGATCGAGCGACACGCCATTGGCACTCGACAGCCGCGTGTTGTCCCGAAACGCCGCAACGACGTCCTCGTGACGCGAAAGAGCCCAGAAATCGAGTTCCGGGTTGTAGTAGACCGGCGCCTCTTCCCTCAGTCGGCGATAGGTGACGTAGGGATCCTCGTGAAAGTCGTAATCGTAGGGATTGAACGTCACCGGATCGAGTGACGCTCCGGGGATCGACGCTGCGGTCATGTGCATTCACTCCAGGATCAGCTTGGCGGAAGTTTCCAGTCGATCTGCGAATTCGGTGTACGACCCGTAGCCCATGCCCGCGCGGACCAACCCACCCGCGTACAGGAGCTCCAGCGCCTCGAGTACGTCCGGATCCGGGTCGCTGCCGAGCGCGTCGGCGAGTCGCTGCCGGATCTCGATGCCGATCCGCGTGCGCAGGTGCTCCACGTCGGGGTCACGGCCGAGCAGTGCGCTGGTGACGGCGCCGGCCAACTCGGGTTCGTCGGCGACCAACAGTGCGATGTGCCGCAGCACGGCCACCACCCGTCCGGTCCGGTCGAGACCCGCGTCCGCCTCCTCGGGTGAAGCGGCGAGGCGGCGCCAGAACACCTCGGCGACGAGGTGCTCCTTGGAGGAGAAGTAGGTGTACGCCGTTGCCGGGGCGACGCCGGCGAGTCCGGCCACCGATCGAACGGTGAGGCCGGCGAATCCCTCTGCCCGCAACACCTCGACTGCAGCCTTGGTCAGACGCTCGACAGTGTCTGCCTGCTTTTCGGTCAAACGGCGACGGGTGGACTCGAAATTCATCTTACTGGACACGTGTCTGGACGCTACTACAGTTTGGTCGGCCTGGCAACGAAAAGCCCTGCACTTACTGCTCGCGCGGGTGAATACGCACGGGCATCTTCTTGATGCCGCTGATGAAATTCGACCGCAGCCGCGTTATGGGACCGGTCGGCTCCACGCGATCGATACGGGCAGCCATCGTCTCGAACAGGATCCGCAATTCCAGCCGTGCCAGGTGCGCGCCGAGGCAGAAGTGGATTCCGCTACCCCCGAAGGCGACGTGCGGGTTGGGCGTTCGGGCGATGTCAAAACAGTACGGCGCGTCGAACACGTCCTCGTCACGATTGGCGCTCGGGTAATAGATGACCACCTTGTCGCCCGCGGCAACCGGTTGATCGCCGATCATCGCATCACGGGTGGCGGTGCGCCGGAAGTCCATCACCGGCGTGACCCACCGCAGGATCTCCTCGACCGCGGTCGCGGCAAGTTCCGGTTCGGCCTGCAACCGGCGCCACTGCTCGGGATGGTCGATGAAAGCTTGCATGCCGCCCGCGGTGGCGTTGCGTGTCGTCTCGTTCCCCGCGACCACGAGGAGAACGAAGAACATGTTGAATTCCATCTCGGTGAGGGTGTCACCATTCTCGTCCGGTTGGACCAGCTTGGTGACGATGTCGTCGCGCGGTTCGATGCGGCGCTGGGCCGCTAATTCGTTGGCATACAGGAAGATCTCCATCGCCGCGAGCTCGCCGTCCGCCTGAGTGGTGGCGTACTCGGGATCGTCGAATCCGATCATCCGGTTGGACCAGTCGTAGAGTCTGTCGACGTCCGACGAGGGCGCGCCGAGGAGAGCCGCGATCACCTCGAGCGGTAAGGGGGCCGCGGCGCGGCGCACGAAATCGACCTCTCCCGCGTCGAGTAGGTCGTCGACAATCTGCGAGCAGATGTCCCGGATGTGCGCCTCGAGCGACTTGACCATGCGCGGCGTGAATCCTCGGCTGACCAACTGGCGCAACCGAGTGTGGTCCGGTGGATCCAGATTGACGAGCATGGCCGCTTGCTTCGCCCGGGTCTCCTCGTCGAAGTCGTCGATCTGCGTGGTGCCCACCGCGGAGGAAAACGTGGCGCTGTCCCGCGAGATGGCAACTACATCAGCATGTTTCGTCACGGCCCAATAACCGGTGCCGCCCTCCTCGGGCTGCCAGTAGACGGGCTCGCTGTTACGCAGGCGGTCGAAGAATGCGTAGGGCACCCCTTCCGCGTAGAGGTCGGGGGATTTGAGATCAATCCGAGACGCGGTCATCACTGCTCCTCGATCGACTAAATGAATGTGATGTGCATCAAACTACACACTTTCATTTATTATGGAAGCCCTTATGCTGAACCCATGGCGAGAGGGCAGAAAGAACCGATCCGGCGTCGCACGCTGACGCGCGAGAAGGTCGTGGATGCGGCGATCGATATCATCGACGAGCTCGGGTGGGATCCCCTGTCGATGACGAGTCTCTCCGCCCGACTGGAGGTCGTCACCGCGTCGCTCTACAACCACGTCCGCAATCTCGACGACGTCCGCGGCGCTGTTCAGGTGCGCACCATGGCGGAACTCGGCGCGCACCTACGCGAGACCGCGATGGGCCGAACCGGTGTGGACGGCCTCCGGGCGCTCGTCGACGCGCACCGCGCCTGGGCGACCGAGCACCCGCATCGATACCGGACACTCACTACAAGCCCGGTCGACAGGGCCGCCTTCATCTCCGCAGCCCTGGACGCCAACACGGCACTGCGTACGATGCTGGCATCGTGCGGTGTGCCGCCCGAAGACACTCTCGATGCGGCTGTCAGCATCTTCGCCGCCATGCACGGCTTCGTCATGCTGGTGAATACCGATTTCCTCGGCGACGAGCTGGACCTGGACTCGATCTACGAATCCGTGCTGCGGGGAGCTCTGTCCGGGGTGGGCTGCGTGGAGGAGACCAGTTCCGCCAGCTCGTCCAGGGACCACGGTGGCGCCGTGTCGTGGTCGCGGTAGGCGACGAACTTCGGCGTCTGCCGCTCGAATCGCCCTACGAAACAACCTGATCCGACGAAGACGCCTCCAGTGATCGCCGCGGCCCGATCGCTCGCCAGGTAGGCATAGAGCGCGGCGACGTACTCCGGTGGCGCAGGATGAAGCGAACCGTCGCGCGCCGCGTCGTCGAGCATGCCGCGCCGATGCAGCTCTTCGATGTGTTGCTCGTATTCTTCGCCGACGGACAGTCGAGTGCGCGCACCCGGACAGACCACATTTGCGCGCACACCCGAGTCTGCGAGTTCGGCTGCGATTGCCAGAGTGAGACTGTTGACCGCACCCTTTGCCGCCGGATACCCCGTACCGCCGTAGTCGCCGAGGAACGCGAACGAACTCGTGTTCACGATGGCGCCGCGTCCCTGGGCAACCATCAGCGGAGCGATCACCCGGCAGGTGCGAAAAGTCGAGGTCAAGTGGGCGTCGATCAGTTCGCTCCACTGCTCGTCGGTGACGTTCAGGATGGACGACTGCGGAGGTTCCGCGATCCCCGCGCAGTTGATCAAGACGTCGACCGACCCGTACGCGCTCACCGCCGCATCCGCGAGCGCCTCCGCGACACCCGACACCGCGGCCGAGCCCGAAACCGCGATTGCCCGTCCGCCGGCATCGACGATTTCCTGTGCCACCGTGTCGGAGGCCTCCCGGTCGCGACCGTTGACCACCACGCCGGCGCCCTCGGCCGCCAGCGCATGGGCAACCGATCGGCCGATTCCGCGACTCGATCCGGTCACCACCGCGCCGCGTCCTGCCAGGTGCTTTGCTCGGTGTGAGTTCATGTTTCCACTTCCCGCGAGGCGTGTATTGCCATTAATCGGGCGCATCCAGTCATTGCGCCGAACAGATGTGCAAACTATAGTCCAGACATATGTCCAGTTTTTGCTGGCTCCACTCTTCGGCCTGTCAGGCGATGCCCCTTACCCACACCGTCCGAATCTCCTACGACTCGTGACGACGACAACTCCCACACGATCCGATCGGGAAGTGACCCCATGACTCTGCGTCCCACCGACAGTTCCCTCCTGCTGATCGACGGCAAGCTCGTCCCGGGTTCCGGGGGCACCTTCGACGTGATCAACCCTGCCACTGAAGAGGTGCTGGGTGCCGCGGCCGATGCCACCCCCGCCGACATGGACGTGGCGATCGCTGCTGCGCGCCGAGCATTCGACGATACGACCTGGTCCCGCGACCACGCCTTCCGGGCGCGGTGCCTGCGGCAATTACGCGACGCCCTGCTCGCCCACATCGAGGAATTCCGGGAGATCACGATCGCCGAGGTCGGCGCGCCGAGGTTCTTCACCAGCGGACCGCAGCTCGAGGGGCCCGTTGCCGATCTCGGATACTTCGCGGGCCTGGCGGACAGCTATTCCTGGGAACAGGACCTGGGTGAGTCGACGACGATGGGAATCAAGTCGCACAGACGGGTCCTGAAGGAGGCAGTCGGTGTGGTGGGCGCCATCACGCCGTGGAACTTTCCTCATCAAATCAATTTCGCCAAACTCGGCCCCGCACTGGCCGCGGGAAACACCGTGGTGCTCAAGCCCGCTCCCGACACACCCTGGTGCGCGGCGCTCGTCGGCACACTGATCGCGCAGGAAACCGATTTCCCGCCCGGTGTGGTCAACATCGTGACGTCGAGCGACCACTCCCTCGGTGCGCAGCTGTCGACCGACCCCCGGGTGGACCTCGTGTCCTTCACCGGCTCGACCGAAACGGGTAAGGCCGTCATGACGGCCGCCGCCCAGACACTCAAAAAGGTGTTCCTCGAATTGGGCGGCAAGTCGGCCTTCATCGTGCTCGACGACGCCGACTTGGCGGGCGCCTGCGCAATGGCGGCATTCACCGTGAGCACCCACGCCGGGCAGGGCTGCGCGCTCACCACCCGGTTACTCGTTCCGCGCGAAAAGTACGACGAGGCAGTCGAGGCCACCGCGCGCACCCTCCGCGGTCTTCCTGCCGGTGACCCCGACGAACCCGGCACCATCTGCGGTCCGATCATCTCCGCACGCCAACGCGAGCGAGTCGAGGCGTATCTGCGTCTCGCGGTCGAGGAAGGCGGGACCATCGTGGTCGGCGGCAGACGCCCCGGCAACCACGAACGCGGCTTCTTCATCGAACCCACCCTCATCTCCGGACTCGACAACAGCGCGCGGGTGGCACGGGAAGAGATCTTCGGTCCCGTGCTCGTGATCATCCCCCACGACGGTGACGACGACGCCATTCGCATCGCCAACGACTCCCCCTATGGACTGTCCGGATCGATCTGGGGTACGGATCCCGCACGCGTACAGCACATGGTCGAGGCAGTGCGCACCGGAACGCTCGGCGTGAACGGCGGAATCTGGTACGCGGCCGATGCGCCGTTCGGCGGATACAAGCAATCCGGGATCGGCCGGGAAATGGGTGTCGCGGGCTTCGAGGAGTACCTCGAGACCAAGCTGGTCGCGGAACCGGCCCTGTAGTCCATCACCACACTTTCACCGCACTCAACTCAGGGAGACAAGACGATATGGGACGGTTCGACGGAAAGACAGCCATCGTCACCGGCGCTGCTCAGGGCATCGGCGAAGGATATGCCCGGGCGCTGGCAGCCGAGGGCGCCAACGTGGTGGTCGCGGATCTCAACGCGGAACTCGGCGAAACCGTGGCAAAACAGATCAGCTCGGACGGCGGGACTGCGGTATTCAAGGATGTCGACGTGTCCGACGAGGAGTCGGCGAAACAACTCGCCGAGTTCACCGTCGAGAAGTTCGGCGGCATCGACTATCTGGTCAACAACGCCGCCATCTACGGGGGCATGAAACTCGACCTCCTCATCACCGTGCCGTGGGACTACTACAAGAAGTTCATGAGCGTGAACTTCGACGGCGCCCTCAACGTGACCCGCGCGGTGTGGCCGCACATGAACAATGGCGGCGGCGGGTCGATCGTCAACCAATCGTCCACGGCGGCTTGGTTGTACTCCGGCTTCTACGGGCTCGCGAAGGTCGGGATCAACGGCCTCACCCAGCAGCTCGCCCATGAGGTGGGTGGCATGAACATTCGGGTCAACGCCATTGCGCCGGGGCCGATCGACACCGAAGCCACCCGCACCGTCACCCCGGGAAATATGGTGGCAGACATGGTCAAGACCCTGCCCCTCAAGCGCATGGGAACACCTGAAGATCTCGTCGGGGCGTGTTTGTTCCTGCTCTCCGACGAGGCGGGCTGGATCACCGGGCAGATCTTCAACGTCGACGGCGGACAGATTTTCCGGGCATGACCACGACCGAGCAGGTATCCGTCGGCTACATCGGCCTCGGCAACATGGGTGCGCCCATGGCGAAGCGGCTGCTGGGCCGCCCCGGCGGACTCATCGTGTGCGACACCCGGCCCGAGGCGCTGGAACCGTTCGGCAAGGCGGGCGCGAAGGTGACGTCGAGTCCGCGGGAGGTCGCCGAGAACGCGGACGTTATCTCTGTGACCGTGCTGAACGACGAACAGGTGCGGGACGTCGTCGTCCAGATGCTGGAGGTGGCCCGGCCGGGCACCGTCGTGGCGGTGCATTCGACGATCAGCGACGTCACTGCCGTCGAATTGGCGCAGTTGTGCGGTGAGCAGGGCGTCGAACTGGTGGACGCCCCCGTGAGCGGCGGCGCACCGGGCGCACACAAAGGCAAGCTCGCCGTGATGGTCGGCGCGAGTGACACGGCGTTCGAGAAGGTGCGGGAGCCGTTCGGGCACTGGGCGGAACTCGTCGTGCACGCGGGCGACGTGGGCGCGGGCACGCGCATGAAGCTCGCCCGCAACCTGCTGCACTTCGTGTCCTTCACGGCCGCCGCAGAGGCGCAGCGACTCGCCGAGGCCGCCGGTCTCGACATCACCGAACTCGGCAAGGTCGTCCGGCACACCGACGTGATCACCGGTGGCGCCGGCGCGATCATGCTCCGCGACACCACCGCCGCCCTCGACGAGAACGACAACTGGTACCCGATCATGTCCCACGTCCGGGACCTCGGCGAGAAGGATCTTCTCCTGGCGATCGGTCTCGGCGAACGACTCGACGTCACCCTGCCGCTCGCCCGGATCGCCCTGACGGGACTGGGACCGGGGCTGGGCGTGGACAGCACAGCGACGAAGGAGCAGCGATGAGTGACGACACCCGCACCCGCGGCCTGGCCATGATGGAGAAGGTCTACGGTTTCGAGATGCAGGACGGGCCCGGTGCGCACTTCGCCGTTACCGCCGACCACCTCTTCGCCGACATCTGGGCGAGGCCCGGGCTCAGCATCCGCGACCGCAGGCTCCTCCTCCTCGGTGCGCTCACCGCGCAAGGACTGGTCGATGTCGCGGAGATCCAGGTGGGCGCCGCCCTGCACAACGAAGAACTCGACGAGGAGCAGTTGCGGGAGATCGCCCTGTTCCTGTGCCACTACGTGGGGTGGCCGTTGGGTACGAAACTCGACGCCATGATCGGTGGGGTGCTACACAAGCGGAAGAAGGCAGCCAGAGCGGCCGCCCCGGATGTAGAGGCCACATGAGCACCGAACACCTGACACGAGACCTTCTCCGACTCGCCGACTCCACGCCCGGGTTCATGCCGGAGGACGAGGGCACCGCCCTCCACGAGGCCGCGATGCACTATCTGACTCCGGGCGGTACCGGCGTCGAGATCGGCACCTACTGCGGCCGCTCCACGATCTACCTCGGGGCGGCCGCGAAAGCCCGAGGCGCTCGGGTGGTCACCATCGACCACCATCACGGCTCCGAGGAACACCAGCCGGGCTGGGAATACCACGAACCGGCCTTCGTCGACCCCCACACCGGTGTGCTCGACACCGTCGGCCGGTTCCGCCACACCATGGCCGACTCGGGGCTCGAAGAATACGTCGTCGGGGTGCTCGGCCGCTCCTCCACGGTGGCAACATTCTGGCGCACCCCCGTCGACTTCGTCTTCATCGACGGCGGACACACCTCGGAGGCCGCGAACGCCGACCTCGAGGGGTGGGCACCCTGGGTCGTCGGCGGCGGTGCACTCGTCATCCACGACGTATTCCCGGACCCCGCGGACGGTGGACGGCCGCCGTTCGAGATCTACGAACGTGCTCTGGCGACAGGTCAATTCAAGGAGACGTCCGTCACCGGGTCACTACGCGTTCTCGAACGGGTTGGCGGTCAGACCGGCGAACCGCTGGCGTGACAGTAGTCGCCGCACCGATCTGCACCGATCGGTAGTCCCACCGGCGCCGCCGCGTCCCGGAAGATCCCGTGTCCGGGCGTGGTGCGGGACAGTGCGTCCGCCGCGAGAATCATCGCTCCACCCGTCCACGTGGTCTGTTCGACCGGCCAGCGTTTGCCGTCGCTGTAGACGAGCCCGGTCCAGTACGACCCGTCGGGATCACGCAGATGCTGCATGGCCGCGAACTGCTCGAGAGCGCGGGTGCGCTCGCCCATCGCGTCGAGGGCCAGCACCAGCTCGCACGTCTCGGCTCCGGTCACCCACGGCCGGTGGTCGACACACCGGATGCCCAGACCTTCGACAACGAAGTCGTCCCACCGCGACTCGATGCGCGCAGCCGCCGCCGCACCCCGCACGGCTCCCCCGAGGATGGGGTAATACCAGTCCATCGAGTATTCGTCTTTGAGCGCGAATGACTCCGGGTGCTGCCGGATCGCGTGGCCGAGCGTGTATTTGGCGAACTCCCACTCCGGTTGGGGGTCGTCGACAAGTCGCGCCAGCAACAACCCGCACAGGAGGCTGTGGTGGATGCTGGAGTTGCCGGTCAGCAGCGCCTCGGGGCATGCTTCGCCGCCGATTCCCCGGGCCCAGAAAATTTCGCCACTCGGTTCCTGCAACTCTACGACGAAGTCGAGTCCTGCCCGCACCGAGGGCCACATGGACACGGCGAAGTCCCGGTTGCCGGTGATCAGGTAGTGATGCCACACTCCGACCGCGAGATACGCGCAGAAGTTGCTGTCGGAGTCGGCATTATGGACCACACCGTCCCGGAACTCCATCGGCCACGAACCGTCGGGCCGCTGAGTGCGGCGCGACCACTCGTACGCGGCCTCCGCCTCCTCGCGCAACCCGGCAGCGCCGAGCGCCATGGCGGATTCGACGTGGTCCCACGGGTCGGTGTGACCACCTGTGAACCACGGCAACGCGCCCGACGATTCCTGGGCCGCAGCGATCGACTTCGCTGTCTGCAGTACCTGGCTCTCCGACAACACGTTCGGCACCGACGGAACGTCGGCCGCTCTCACCGCGGAGCCCTCACCGCGCTCGGCCGGTTCGGCTTCTCCAGATAGAACACCACGCTCTTGCCGACCACGGGGTTGAGTACCTTCTCCGCGGTGCGCGTGAGCCAGGGCGCTTTCATCATGTCCCACACCAGTACCTGGTGGTAGGCCTTGGTGAGGGGATTGTCGTTGTTCTCCACCCCCACCGCGCATTTGAGCCACCAGTACGGTGAATGCAGGGCGTGAGCATGATCGCGGCCCCGCACCTTCAGCCCGGCCGCAGTGAGCTTGCCCGCCAACTCGTCGGCCCGATAGATCCGCACGTGCCCGCCTTCCACTTCGTGGTAGGCGTCGGACAGTGCCCAGCAGACCTTCTCCGGCAACCACCGCGGAACCGTCACTGCTGCAACACCACCGGGCTTGAGGATGCGCACCAACTCGGCGATGGCGCGATCGTCCTCGGGCACGTGCTCGAGAACCTCGGAGATGAGGACAGCGTCGAACGTGCCGTCCTCATAGGGTAGGTTCAGCGCGTCACCCACCTGAATACGCGCGTCGGCTCCCGCGGGCGCCTCCCCCACTTCGGCCATGGCCACGAACATCTTCTCGACGTCGGCCAGCTCGTCGGCGTTCTGGTCGAACGCGATGACGTCGGCCCCGCGCCGATACAGTTCGAACGAGTGCCGTCCGGCTCCCGCACCGATGTCGATCACCTTGTCGCCGGGCTTCACGCCCAGCCGGTCGAAGTCCACGGTCAGCACAGTCGTTCTCCTCCACGGGTCTGCTGGATGGCATCGGCATAAGTCTCCGCGGTCTTCGCCGCCACCGCAGACCAGCTGTAGCGCTCGAGCGCGCGGCGGCGGCCGCCATCGCCCAGCCTGACGCGCCGCTCCGGGTCGTCGAGCAGCGCGCCCAGCACGTCCGCCAGTTCCTGCGGATCGCCGGGCGTCACCAGGACACCGGCTTCTTCCTGAGTTCCCACGACCTCGGGGATGGCACCGGCACGGCTCGCGACGAGCGGCGTTCCGCAGGCCATCGCTTCGACGGCGGGTAGGGAAAAGCCCTCGTACAGGGACGGGACACAGGCGACGTCTGCCGAGGCCAGCAGCGACGCCAATTCGGAGTCGTCGATGCCCGAGACCGTGCGCACCACGTCACCGATGGCGAGTTCGTCGATCAGTTTCTCGGTGACCCCGCCCGCCGCCAGTTTGGCGACGAGAACCAGCTCGACGGTGCGTTCGGTGTGCACCTTCGCAACGGCTTCGAGCAAGGTCGACACACCCTTGAGCGGCATGTCGGCGCTCGCGACACACACGATCCGCCCCGCGACCCGTGCATCGGCGCGCGGCTGGAACACCTCGGTGTCCACGCCGAGCGGAATGGTCCGCAAATGAGCAGCGGGCACGTCGAACTCCGCGCTGATGTCGTCGGCCGAAGACTGCGACACCGTCACCAGCGCGGGAATCCGGCGTGCCACGCGCTTCTGCATGCTCAGGAAGCCGTACCAGCGCCGGACTGTGACCTTGCGCCACCACTTGGCGGCCGCCAGGTCGAGCGCGCGGTCGCGGGTGATCGGATGGTGAATGGTCGCGACGACGGGCAGGCCGGCCTTCTGTAGCTGGAGCAACCCGTAGCCGAGGCACTGATTGTCGTGCACGACGTCGAACTCGTCGGCGCGCTCGCGCAGCAGTCGCGCCGCACGCAAGCTGAATGTGAGCGGCTCCGGAAAGCCGGCCGTCCACATGGTGGCTACTTCCAGCACATCGATGCTGTCGCGGAACTCCCGCGGGTGCGGCGTTCTGAACGGATCGGGCTCGCGGTAGAGGTCGAGACTCGGGACCTTCGTGAGGGTGACCCGGGGGTCGACATCCGGGTACGGCTGACCCGAGAACACCTCTACCTGGTGTCCGAGTTCGACCAGTTCACGGCTGAGATGACGGACGTACACACCTTGCCCACCGCAGTGGGGCTTACTTCGATACGACAGGAGTGCGATGCGCACGGACTCCGACCTCTCCTCGAGCAGCAGACGGCAATACTAGAACACGTTCTCACACTTGAGTGTCCTCGTCCTATCCAACCGCACTACTCAGCGAAGCGCCGCCGACTCGCGCAAACCTTCGATCTTTCCGGCGAGTCGCCCGAGGTACGCGAGTACCTCCTCCTCGCTACGATCCGGAACTCCGTACACGACCTCACTGACGCCGAGGTCTCGCCACCGGTGCAATTTGTCGACATCCGGCTTCCCGTCGAGCACCACGATCCGCGGTTCGCCCGCCCTGCCCGCCTCACGCCACATTCGCTGAAGCGACCGGACACGATCGTCGATGTCCTGCTCGATCGGTGTGGTCATCCAGCCGTCAGCCGAACGCACGATCCACTTGAAGTTCTTCTCGTTGCCGGCCGCACCGACGACGACCGGAGGCACACGCGTCGGCTTGGGCCACGCCCAGCTCGGCCCGAAGGTGACGAACTCGCCGTCGTAGGAGGCTTCCTCCTGCGTCCACAGGGCGCGCATGGCCTCGAGGTACTCGCGCAGCATCGTGCGACGGCGGCCCGGCGGAACATGATGATCGGAAAGTTCATCCAGATTCCAGCCGTATCCGACACCGAGGACGACGCGGCCGCCGCTCAAATGGTCGAGCGAGGCGATCGTCTTGGCAAGGGTGATGGGGTCGTGCTCGACAGGCAGAGCCACCGAAGTCCCGAGCTCGATACGCTGGGTCACCGCGGCTGCCGACGCGAGCGCGACCCAGGGGTCCAGCGTGCGCATGTAGCGATCGTCCGGAAGCGAGGCGTCGCCCGTCTGCGGATGTGCCGCATCACGTTTGACCGGAATGTGCGTGTGCTCGGGCACGTAGAACGAGTCGAATCCATTGGCCTCGGCCCCCCGCGCGGCTGAGGCCGGTCCGATTCCGCGGTCACTGGTGAACAACGTAATACCGAACTTCACGAAATCTCCTAAGCCGGGAGGCATTTCCTTCTTGGAGAGTAACTTTTGGACACCTGTTTAGCAAGGTGTCCAAACAGTGTTCCGATCCGAGCGGCATCGGAACGAACGGGACGCTCGTCGGGTCTATCGCAACGAGCGTCCCGTTCGCACATCACGGATCAGGCGCCGTAGACCGGGACCGGGGTTTCGGCCTTGGCAAGCAGGTCCGCGACGACGGGGCCGATTTCCTTCGGCTCCCACCGCGCGCCCTTGTCCTGGGTGGGACCGTGACGCCATCCCTCGGCGACGGTGATCTTGCCGCCCTCGACCTCGAAGACACGTCCGGTGACGTCCTTGGACTCGGTGCTGCCCAGCCACACCACCAGTGGGGAGACATTCTCCGGGGCCATCGCATCGAACCCGTCCTCGGGCGCCGCCATCGCCTCGGCCATGGCCCCGCCGGCGCCGATGGTCATCCGGGTCCGGGCGGACGGGGCGATGGCATTGACGGTGACGCCGTAGTTCTTCAGTTCCGCCGCCGCCTGAATGGTCAGCTCCGCGATAGCCGCCTTCGCCGCCGCGTAGTTGCCCTGCCCGATCGAACCCTGCAGTCCGGCACCGGAACTGGTGTTGATGATCCGGGCGTCCACGGCACGGCCTGCTTTCGCCTCACCGCGCCAATACGCGGCCGCGTGCCGCAGGGTGGCGAAATGACCTTTGAGGTGCACCCGCACCACGGCGTCCCATTCCTGCTCGCTCATCCCGACGAGCATGCGGTCGCGCAGGAAGCCGGCATTGTTCACCAGCACGTCGAGGCGGCCGAAGTGCTCCAGTGCAGCCTTGATCAGATTCTCCGCCCCGGCCCAGTCCGCGACATCGTCACCGTTGACGACGGCCTCGCCGCCGGCGGCCACAATCTCTGCGACGACCTGCTCGGCGGGACTCTCTCCCGTCGCCGAGCCGTCAAGTCCGGCGCCGATGTCGTTGACCACTACCTTGGCACCTTCCGCGGCGAAGGCCAGCGCGTGTGCGCGTCCGATACCGCGGCCCGCGCCCGTCACGATGACGACGCGACCGTCGACCAGTCCACTCATATTCTCTCCTCATTGATATTCGCCGCTGCTCGCGGGGGGTTGATATTCGCCGCCACTCCGGCGGGATCGGGGTCTGCTGCTGACAGGAAGGCCGGGCGCTCGCCGCCGCCGTGCACGGTCAAGGTCGATCCGCTGACGTAGGCGGCCAGTGGTGAGGCCAGGAACACCGCACAGTTGCCGACATCCTCGGGGCAGGCCATGCGGCCGAGCGGGATCGTCTCCGCGACAGCCGCGAGCCCCGACTCACCGCCGTAGTGCAGATGTGCCTGCTCGGTGCGGACCATCCCGACGACGATCGAATTGACCCGCACCTTCGGCGCCCACTCCACCGCCAGACTGCGGCCGAGGTGATCGACACCAGCCTTGGCCGCCCCATAGGCAGCCGTACCGGGTGAGGGCCGTGAACCGCTGACGCTCGAGATGTTGACGATCGCGCCGCCTGAATCCTGGTTCTGCATCACCGCGTTGGCCACCTGCGACACCAGCAAGGGCGCGAGCAGGTTCAGTTCGACGATCTTGGAGTGGTACTTCGGGCTGGCCTCCGCGGCGAGTGCGTAGGGCGCACCTCCCGCATTGTTGACCAGAACGTCGAGGCGGCCGTGCCGTTCGACGATCCGATCGACCATGCCCTGTACCTGCTCCGGGTCGCGGATGTCGCAGGCGATGAACTCCGCGACGCGACCGTCCGCTTTGACCGGGCCGTCCGCCGGCCTCCGCGCACAGGTCACGACCGTGGCGCCCGCGCGCAGGAAGGTGCGGCTGATGCCTGCACCTACTCCGCGAACGCCGCCGGTCACGAGCACCACCGTTCTGTCCATAGTGAAACGCGTTTCCATCGTGCTACCCTACCAAGCAATTGCTTGGTGCAGTAGCGAGGCCGCTCAAATGGAGGAAACACATGGGAATCCGGACTGACGACGAGCCCGGGGGCATCACGACGGTGACGGTCGACTACCCGCCCGTAAACGCCATCCCGTCGCAAGGCTGGTTCGAACTGGCCGACGCGGTACTGGCTGCGGGCCGCAACCCGAACACACACGTGGTGATCCTGCGAGCCGAGGGCCGCGGATTCAACGCCGGCGTCGACATCAAGGAGATGCAGGCCACCGACGGCTACGACGCCCTCGTCGACGCCAATCGCGGGTGCGCTGCCGCGTTCGCCGCCGTCTACGACTGCGCCGTTCCCGTGGTGGTCGCCGTCAACGGGTTCTGCGTCGGTGGGGGCGTCGGCCTGGTCGGCAACGCCGACGTGATCGTCGCCTCGGACGACGCCGTCTTCGGACTGCCGGAGGTCGATCGCGGTGCACTCGGCGCCGCGACACACCTGGCGCGTCTCGTCCCGCAACACATGATGCGCACCCTGTACTACACGGCCCAGAACGTGACGGCACAACAACTGCAGCACTTCGGCTCGGTCTACGAGGTGGTACCGCGCGAGAAACTCGACGCCGCCGCCCGCGACATCGCCGGCAAGATCGCCGCCAAGGACACCCGCGTGATCCGATGCGCCAAGGAGGCGATCAACGGGATCGACCCCGTCGACGTGAAGACCAGTTACCGACTCGAACAGGGCTACACCTTCGAACTCAACCTGGTGGGGGTCTCCGACGAACATCGAGACGAGTTCGTCGAGACCGGTAAGCCCCGCTCCAACTCGAACAACAGGGAAGGCTGATACATGGCCACCAAGCGTGACAAGCGAATGTCGCTCGACGACGTCGTCGGCGAACTGCGCAGCGGAATGACCATCGGCATCGGTGGCTGGGGTTCTCGGCGCAAGCCGATGGCTCTGGTGCGCGCGTTGCTTCGCTCGGATATCACCGACCTCACCGTCGTCACCTACGGCGGCCCCGACCTCGGCCTGCTGTGCTCGGCGGGCAAGGTGAAGAAGGCGTACTACGGATTCGTCTCACTCGACTCGGCACCGTTTTACGACCCCTGGTTCGCGAAGGCCCGCACGGGCGGCGAGATCGAGGTCCGGGAAATGGACGAGGGCATGGTCAAGTGTGGCCTCGAAGCCGCGGCGGCACGGTTGCCGTTTCTGCCGATCCGCGCGGGTCTCGGTTCCGATGTCCGCGCCTTCTGGGGCGACGAATTACGCACCGTCACCTCCCCCTACCCCGACGCCTCGGGCAAATCCGAGACACTCATCGCGATGCCCGCACTGAATCTCGATGCGGCGCTCGTACATCTGAATCTCGGCGACAAGCACGGCAACGCCGCATACACCGGTGTCGATCCCTACTTCGACGACCTGTACTGCGCCGCGGCGGAGAAGCGGTTCGTCTCCGTCGAGCGAGTGGTGGAAACCGAGGAACTGGTGAAAACCGTTCCCTTGCAGAACCTCATCCTCAACCGCATGATGGTCGACGGCGTCGTCGAGGCACCCAACGGTGCGCACTTCACGCTCGCCGGCGACAGCTACGGGCGCGACGAGAAGTTCCAGCGGCACTACGCCGAATCGGCGAAAACTCCGGAGTCGTGGCAGAAGTTCGTCGACACCTATCTCTCGGGCAGCGAGGACGACTACCAGGCCGCCGTGAAGAAGTTTGGAGAACACGCATGAGCGAGACGATCACCGAAGTGACTCGCGCAGAATACTGCGCCATCGCCTGCGCCGAAATTTTCTCCGGTGCAGGAGAGATCATGGCCAGCCCCATGGCGACGCTGCCACTGATCGGGGCCCGGCTCGCCCGGCTCACCACCGAACCCGACCTGCTCATCACCGACGGTGAAGCCCTGATCTTCGCCGACACCCCGGCTGTCGGCGCCAAGGCCCCGATCGAGGGGTGGATGCCGTTCCGGAAGGTGTTCGACGTCGTCGCATCCGGACGACGCCACGTCGTCATGGGCGCCAACCAGATCGACCGGCACGGCAACCAGAACCTGTCGGCGTTCGGTCCGCTGCAACACCCCACGCGCCAGATGTTCGGTGTCCGCGGTGCACCCGGCAACACCATCAACCACCCCACGAGCTACTGGGTGGGCAAGCATTCGTCCCGGGTGTTCTGCGACAAGGTCGACATCGTGTCCGGAGTGGGCTACGACCAGGTCGATCCCGAGAACCCGGCGTTCCGCTTCCTGCACCTGCACCGCGTGGTGAGCAATCTCGGCGTATTCGATTTCGGCGGACCCGGCCACACGTTCCGCGCGCTGAGCCTCCACCCGGGCGTCACCGCCGACCAGGTTGCGGAGAACACGTCGTTCGAAGTGGCCGGGTTGGACGAGGCCGGAGTGACGCGCGAACCGACCGAAGAAGAACTGCACCTGATCCGCGAGGTCCTCGATCCTCGCAGCCTGCGCGACCGGGAGGTGTCGGCATGAGCGCGCTCCGAACGGCGTTGACGGAACTCGTCGGTGTCGAACACCCGGTGGTCCAAACCGGGATGGGCTGGGTGGCCGGACCGCGGCTCGTTGCCGGTACCGCGAACGCCGGCGGACTCGGAATTCTGGCGTCGGCGACCATGACGTACGAGGAACTCGAGGCGGCCATCGCCAAGACCAAGACCTTGACGGACAAGCCTTTCGGGGTCAATATCCGCGCCGATGCCACCGACGCCCCGCAACGCATCGACCTGCTGATCCGGGAGAAGGTGCGCGTCGCGTCGTTCGCGCTCGCCCCCAAACAGGAACTGATCGCGAAGCTCAAAGCGGCCGGTGTGGTGGTCATACCGTCGATCGGCGCGGCCAAGCACGCGAAAAAGGTGGCGTCGTGGGGCGCCGACGCGGTGATCGTGCAGGGCGGTGAAGGCGGCGGCCACACCGGACCGGTCGCCACCACCCTGCTGCTGCCCTCGGTGCTCGACGCCGTCGACATCCCCGTCGTCGCCGCGGGCGGCTTCTACGACGGCCGCGGGCTGGCTGCGGCGCTGGCCTACGGCGCCGCCGGGGTCGCGATGGGCACCCGCTTCCTCCTTACCCAGGAATCGACCGTGCCCGACTCCGTGAAGCAGGAGTACCTGGCCAAGGGACTGCAGGACACCACGGTGTCGCGGAAGGTCGACGGCATGCCGCACCGGGTCCTCAACACCGAACTGGTCAACAGCCTCGAGCACTCCGGGAATGTGCGCGGACTCGTGGCCGCCGCCCGCAACGCGTCCAAATTCAAGGCGATGACCGGCATGAAGTGGTCGACGCTCGTCAAGGACGGCCTCGCCATGAAGAAGTCCAGCGACCGCACCTGGCAGCAGATCATCATGGCCGCCAACACGCCGATGCTGCTCAAGGCGGGACTCGTCGACGGCAACACCGCCGCCGGTGTCCTGGCGTCGGGTCAGGTGGTGGGGCTACTGGACGATCTGCCCACCTGCAAGGACCTCATCGACGGCATCGTCGCGGATGCCGTCAAACGCATCGACGCCCTGGGCGCACTGCGCTACTGACGCCGGCACGCGGCCCCCTCTGCTCCTGCACGAACCGGGAAGGGATCAGCCGGACGACGCAGCCTTCGCCTCGATCCGCGCCCGGACCTCCGGCCGTCGCAGCGGCGGCACAGTGGGGGGCGGCTGCTTCCGAGGTGGCAGCGCGGCCAGCAGTGTGGTGGTGGCCTCGGTGACGATCGCCACCGCCTCCTCGAAGGGCTCGCGGTTGGCGTCCGACACTTTCTGAATCCCGCTGACCTTACGTACGTATTGACGCGCCGCCGCTTCAATCTCCTCCGCGGTGGCTGCCGGTTCGAGTCCGCGCAGTTCGGTGATGTTTCGGCACATGTTTCGACGATAGCGCGGCCCCCTCGACAGCGGGCGAATGTACCGTTCGACGCATCTGAGGCGCTGAACGGTACATTCGCCCGCCGTCGGTAGGACGTTTCAGGGCCGGGCGGGTTCCAACGCGTCCGCGGAGGCGGGCTCGACCGTGGCGTCTGGGCTGACCGCGGTACGCGACCGCGCCGCCACGACTGCGGCGCAGAGGAGGACCACCCCGGCGAGGCATTGCGAGCTTCCGACGACCTCACGCACGGCCGACTCCACCCAGCCCGACGACGAGGACTGCAGTACGTAATTCGGGCCGATCAAGAAGACGAGGGTTGCCGCGCCGACCACCGGCCGCCAGCTGCGGTAGCGAGGCGCGACGAGAATCGGGATGAGAAGGATGCTGTACGCCCAGTGATGCGTGACGGCGAACGGTGCCGCGAGCAGAGACCCCAACGCGACGATGGACAACGCGATCACATGTTCCCCCGACCGGGTGAACCGGTGAGCCGACCACGCGACCGCTGCGACCACCACGACGACGCACGCCATCCACAGGACACTGGCGAGCCGGCCCTCGACTCCCAGCCGGGCGATCAGACCGGTGAGGGCCTGGTTGCGGAAGAAGTCCGGCGGGCCTGCGCGGCCGGTAGCGAAGAATTCGGTGGTCCAGAACCACACCGACGACTGGGGCAGGAGCCAGAAGCCGAGGCCGATGGTCGCGAGGATTGCAGCGAAGGCACGCGCGATGGAGCGGTAATCCCGGCGGACCAGGAGCACCAGGAGAAACGCCGCAGGGGTGATCTTGACTGCCGCCGCCAAACCGATCGCGATGCCACGGAATCGGCGCGGGATCACGCCGGTGCAGTCGGCGACCACCAAAGCCATCAGGATGATGTTGACCTGCCCGAAGCCGAAGTTCGAGCGCATCGGCTCGAGCAGCAGGACCGGACCCAGCGACATCAGTGCGAGAAGGTCCGGACGCCGCATGTCGAGCTTGGCGAACACCACCCGCAGCATCCACCACACGAGCGCGATGTTCAGGGCGCACCACAGCACCTGCAGAACCACCGGGTCGAGTTCTGACATCGGCGCGAAAAGGATGGCCGCGAAAGGCGCATAGATGAATCGGAATCCGGAGCTGCTCGGGAAATCAGCAGAGTAGAGCGGAAGGCCGTTGAGGAATGCGTAGCCGGCGTCCCGGAACACGGAGAGATCCATGAGGTAGCCCGTCGCCGCCTCGTACTCGCGGTAGGCGACCAACGCGAGCGAGAAGACGGCCGCAAGGACCGCGACGGCGTGAAAGCCATATGTCCTGAACTTCGAGTCACTTCGTAACAAGGATCTGTTCTCTCATGATCGGCGTCGTCGTCAATGTCCTACCGTAGCGGTCCGTGACTCAATCGTGACAAAGTAAGGGTGATGGCGCCCGAAATGCCCGCTTCCGGCCACGTACGCGTTCCGCCTCGCTCAGCAGAACCCGTCCCCTGCGTTGCCCAGCGGGAGCACACTGCTTTTAGACCCACACTGCTTCTAGACCCACACTGACTCGAGACCATCGAAAGCTGGAGGGTGGACAGTGACGACGACGCCTTCGACTGCCGGGCCACGACGGGTGTCGGCACCCCGCGGGCCGGAACTCACCACGCTCGGCTGGCCGCAGGAGGCCGCGTTGCGGATGCTCATGAACAACCTCGATCCCGAGGTTGCCGAGCACCCCGACTCCCTCGTCGTCTACGGCGGGACCGGAAAGGCCGCGCGCAGCTGGGACGCCTTCGAGGCGATGGTCAGGACGCTCCGGACCCTGAAGTCGGACGAGACGATGCTGGTGCAGTCCGGGAAACCGGTCGGGGTGTTCCACACGCATGAGTGGGCGCCTCGGGTGCTCCTGGCCAACTCCAACCTGGTGGGTGACTGGGCCAACTGGGAGGAGTTCCGCCGGCTCGAGGCGCTCGGACTGATGATGTACGGCCAGATGACAGCGGGTTCCTGGATCTACATCGGCACGCAGGGCATCCTTCAGGGCACGTACGAGACTTTCGGCGCGGTGGCACGCGCCCGCTTCGGTGGCACGCTCGCGGGAACGATCACCCTGACTGCGGGCCTGGGCGGGATGGGCGGCGCGCAACCGCTCGCGGTCACGATGAACGAGGGCGTCGCGCTCTGCGTCGATTGCGACGTCACCCGCATCGATCGCCGGATCGCGCTCGATTACCTCGACGTCAAGGCCGCAGACATCTCGGAGGCGCTGGCTCTCGCGGTGGAAGCCCGCGACGCGAGGCGTCCGCTGTCCATCGGTCTGGAGGGCAATGCTGCCGAGGTGCTCCCTGAGTTGCTGGCCAGAAAGGCACCGATCGACATCGTCACCGACCAGACCTCCGCGCACGACCCGCTGTCGTACCTGCCGCTCGGAATGGACTTCGGTGACATGAAGAGGATGGCGGAGAAGGACCCGGTGACGTTCACCGAGGACGCCCGGGCGTCGATGGCCCGGCATGTGGCCGCGATGGTGGGGTTTCTCGATCGGGGCGCCGTGGTGTTCGACTACGGCAACTCGATCCGGGACGAGGCGCGCAAGGCCGGTTACGACCGCGCATTCGACTTCCCCGGATTCGTTCCCGCGTATATCCGGCCGCTGTTCGAGGAGGGGCGGGGACCGTTCCGCTGGGCCGCGTTGTCCGGTGATCCCGCGGATATCGCCGCCACCGACTCCGCGATCCTCGATCTCTTCCCCGACAACGAGCACCTGCGCCGGTGGATCACACTGGCCGGGCAGCGAGTGGCCTTTCAGGGCCTGCCCGCCCGCATCTGCTGGCTCGGGTACGGCGAGCGGCACCTCGCGGGTGTGCGGTTCAACGAGATGGTGGCCTCCGGTGAGGTGTCGGCGCCCATCGTGATCGGCCGTGACCACCTCGATTCGGGGTCGGTCGCCTCGCCGTACCGCGAGACCGAAGCGATGGCGGACGGCTCCGACGCCGTCGCCGACTGGCCTTTGCTCAACGCACTGCTCAACACTGCGTCCGGTGCGTCGTGGGTGTCGATCCACCAGGGCGGCGGCGTCGGGATGGGGCGCTCCATCCACGCCGGGCAGGTCTGTGTCGCGGACGGCACCGACCTGGCGACGCAGAAACTGACGAGGGTGCTCACCAACGACCCCGGAACGGGAATCGTCCGGCACGTCGACGCCGGATACGAACACGCCGCCGACATCGCCAGAAAGCGCGGTGTGCGCATACCGATGTCCGAAGGGTGAGGGTGCGTCGTGACGACGAACGCCGCCCGCTCGACGGTCCTCACCAACATCGGCATGCTGGTGACCAACGATCCGGGCGCCGGAGCCGGTCCGCTCGGACTGCTCCGCGACGCGGCCGTCGTCTTCGACGGTGGCACGGTGGCGTGGGTGGGGCCCTCGGGAACCGCCCCGAGCGCTGATGCCGGACACGATCTCGGCGGCCGGGCCGTCCTCCCGGGTTTCGTCGAGAGCCACGCGCACCTCGTCTTCGGCGGCGAACGTGCCGAGGAGTTTGCCGCGCGCATGGCCGGGCACCCCTATGCCGCGGGCGGGATCCGCACCACGATCGAAGCGACACGCTCCGCGACCGACGAAGAACTACAGGCCAATTCGCGTCGTCTCCTCGCCGAAGCGCTGCGGTCGGGCAGCACCACCGTCGAATGCAAGACCGGGTACGGCCAGACGATCGGACACGAACTGCGCTGCACCCGGATCGCGGCGTCGCTCACCGACGAGGTCACGTTGCTCGCCGCGCACGTGCCGCCGCCCGAATACGAAGGGCGCACCGACGACTACGTCACCATGGTGTGCGCGGAGATGATCGACGCGTGTGCAAGCGAGGCGAAGTGGATCGACGCCTTCTGCGAGAGAGGGGCATTCGACCGGGATCAGGCACGCGCGGTCCTCACTACCGGGATGGCGAGAGGCCTGATCCCGCGGGTACACGGAAATCAGCTCGGCCAGGGACCGGGCGTCCAGTTGGCAGTGGAGCTGGGGGCCGCGTCCGTCGATCATGTCTGCTACACCACGCAGTCCGACCTCGACGCCTTGTCCGGCAGTTCCACAGTGGCGACTCTCCTTCCGGCAGCGGACTTCTCGACCCGGAACAAGTACCCCGACGCCCGCGCCCTGATCGACGCCGGGGTGACAGTGGCACTCGGCGCGGACTGCAATCCCGGGACGAGCTACACCACCAGCCTGCCGTTCTGCATCGCCCTCGCAGTACGGGAACTGCACATGACACCGGACGAGGCCGTTTGGGCTGCCACAGCCGGGGGTGCACGGGCACTGCGACGAGACGACGTCGGGGTTTTGCGTCCCGGCGCCCGTGCCGACGCCCTGGCGCTGGATGCACCGTCGTATCTGCATCTCGCCTATCGCCCGGGCGTCCCCCTGATCACCGACGTGTGGCGCCGCGGCGTCCTTGCATACTCGGCCGCCCGGTGCCGGCCGTGAACGTGCCGATTCCGGTGTCCACTCCCCCGCCGACCTGGTCGGGGCGAGTGGACGGCTCCACGTCGGAGCATCTGCGCTGGCATCAGGTGGTCACACCGTTCGATCCCGCAGCCGAACCGGGGGCGACCGTGCTTCTCGGTTTCGCGAGTGACGAAGGGGTGGCACGAAACAAGGGGCGGCGGGGGGCGGCGGGCGGACCGGACGCGTTGCGGTCCGCACTTTCCTCCATGGCGCTGCCCCACCCGATTCGGGCGTACGACGCCGGCACCATCGCAGTCGTCGATGATCGGCTCGAGGCCGGGCAGGAGGCGCTCGCGGCCGCGGTCGGCGCCGTCGTCGACGCGGGTCACTTCCCGGTCGTCCTCGGCGGCGGGCACGAAATGGCGTACGGGACGTACCTCGGTCTGGCCCGGTCCGCGCTGAGAACCTCGGATCGGCGAATCGGAATCCTCAACGTGGACGCGCACTTCGATCTCCGCCCCGATCCGGTGGCGACGTCGGGAACGCCGTTCCGGCAAGTTCTCGAGCGCGAACGTGCCGCCGGAACCGCAGTGCAGTACTCGGTGATCGGCATCGCCCAGCCGAGTAACACGACAGCGCTGTTCGACACCGCCCGGCGACTCGGTGTGCGCCATCTGTCGGACGACGACTCGCTCGACCGGGCTGCCGTGCACGCGTTCGTCCTCGAATTCCTGGCGGGCGTGGACCTCGTCTACCTGACCATCGATCTCGACGCTCTACCCGCTGCAGTCGCGCCGGGAGTGAGTGCGCCCGCCGCGTTCGGCATTCCGGTCGAGACAGTGCAGTTCATCTGCGACACCGTTTCCGCCAGTGGAAAACTCGCGGTCTGCGATGTGGCCGAACTCAATCCTGTATACGACATCGACCAGCGCACCGCACGCACCGCGGCACGGCTGATTCACCGACTGGTGATCGGTCGGTCGAAATGACGCCGCAGGCGACGGTGCCGGTGACCGAAGAGGGCGTGCACCACGCGACCGATCAAGGGCGCCATTATCGCCATCGGAGTACGAAGTTCGAACGTGATCCGGTCAGAAATCCGAGTACGACCGTCCTCGCACGGAGTCAGAGTGCGTTCGTGCTCCCAACGACGCATGCTGAGCATCGTCGACTTCTCGTGGAACCGTCGTCCCCGATCGAGCTCGGCGATGGTCAGGGCGTCGTAGTCGAAGGGCAGAATGCCGAAAAGTTTGAGCCAGGCGCGGCCGAGGGGGTCGCCCACGGGAACAGTGTCGATGGTGATCGACCCGGCGCCGCGGGGCAGACTCATCGTCAACCAGGGCCGCAACTCGTCGTTGATGCCCTCGGGGCTCACGACGCGGTCCCAGACCCGGTCCATGGGTGCATCGACAGTCGATTCTCGCTCGATGATCACGGGGTTCATTCCGGCCACCCACCGAGCATGCCGGTCAGCGACCGCAGACAGAGGTCCCGCAGTTCGCTTTCGCGGATCGACGGGTGATCGAGCCAGTCCATACACACCGCTCGGACAAAGGCGATCCAGCCGCGCACCGCGACACCGATGAGCTCACGGTCGTCCGCCGGTGGGTCGAGGGCGTCGACGATCCGGCGTTGCTGCGCGTCGAGTTCGCGCTCGACGATGGCCCGGATGTCGGCATCCGCCGACAGGGCACCGAAGTTGACCGCCCGCACCCCGTGCCGATGGCTGGCGACATGCTCGAGATACGCGTCGAGGCCCGCCGCCACCTGCTCTTCGACGGGTAACGACGGGTCGGGGGCAGTGGCCGCGAGGAGCCGTTCGGACTCGCGCTCGACGATGGCCGCGAAGAAGTCTCGTTTCGTCGGGAAGTAGTGGTACATCAACCCACGCGACACCTCGGCGAGCTCGGCGACCTCCTCGATCCACACGTCCTCGTACGGCCGGTCGGCGAACAAACGCGCGCCGATGTCGAGTAGCTGCGTCCGCCGCTGTTCGGGGTCGAGGCGGCGGCGGGCACTGGTCATGCTGACTCACGCTACTACTTGACACCGATTCAGTAAGGCGTACCTTGCGTACTAGACATCAATTCAGTAGTGCGCGACACACCGGGGGCAATATGAGCGTCGAATCACTTCGCGAGCGCGACACCGCGGCTATTCCTCATCCCCGCTGGCGACTACCGGTACTCGGTGACGTGCTCGGCATCAACATCCGCACGCCATTGCAGAATTCGATGGAGATCGGGAAGACGCTCGGGCCCATCTTCGAACGCGATGTCCTCGGTAACCGCTTCGTGTTCGCCTCGGGCGCCGACATGGTGGCGGAACTGTCGGACGAGTCCCGTTTCGCCAAACACCTCGCTCCCGGCGTCGCCTCCTTGCGGGAGTTGGGCGGAGACGGGCTGTTCACCGCCTACAACCACGAGCCCAATTGGAGCAAGGGACACAACCTGCTCGCGCCGGCCTTCACGAAGCCGGCGATGCGCTCGTACCACCGTACGATGCTCGACGTCGCCGACGAGTTGACCGAGTACTGGGACCGCCGCACCGACGGCACACCCGTGGACGTGTCTTCGGACATGACCAAGCTGACCCTCGAGACGATCGGCCGCACGGGCTTCAGCTATTCGTTCGACTCGTTCGAGCGTCCACGTCCGCACCCATTCGTGCAGGCAATGGTGGGCGCACTCAGCCATTCGCAGCGGACGACGTTCGTGAAGACGTCCGCGATCGGGCGACTCCTGACACGCAGGGCGGATCGCCGCAATGCGAGAAATCTGGAGTATCTGGCCGAAGTGGTCGACGAGGTGATCCGGGCCCGCCGAGGCAGCGGCAACGCGGGCCCCGAGGACCTGCTCGAACTGATGTTGCGGGCGGCCCGGGAAGATCACCCCGACAAGATCGACGAGTTGAACATCCGTCATCAGGTGGTCACCTTCCTCGTCGCGGGACACGAGACGACTTCCGGCGCGCTGTCTTTCGCCCTCTACTACCTCTCTCGTCACCCCGAGGTGCTTGCGAAGGCTCGCGCCGAGGTCGAGGAGGTGTGGGGCGAGGAGACACCGGGGTTCGAGCAGATCGCCAAACTGCGGTATGTGCGACGAGTGCTCGACGAGTCGCTGCGGCTGTGGCCCACGGCGCCCGCCTACGGCCGGGAGGCCACCGTCGACACCACCCTCGTCGGCAAGTATCCGATGAAGGTCGGCGACTGGGTCCTCGTCCTCATCCCCGCGCTGCACCGCGACCCCGTCTGGGGGGACGATCCCGAGGCCTTCGACCCCGACAACTTCTTGCCCGAACGAATCCGGTCGCGTCCCGCGCACGTGTACAAGCCCTTCGGCACCGGCGAACGCGCCTGCATCGGAAGACAATTCGCGGTACACGAGGCCGTGCTCGTTCTGGGGACCATTCTGCGCCGCTACGACATCGTGGGTGATCCGGACTATCAGTTGAAGATCGCCGAGCGGCTCACCCTCATGCCCGAGGGCTTCACGCTCCAGCTGCGACGCCGCTGACCCTCCGACTGCAGCGTTGCGGCGGTCGGACGTCACGGCAAGCTCACCCGGTTGCGCGCGCGAGCGCCTCGTCGACGACGTATTCGGCGATGGCAAGCGAGGACGTCGCACCCGGGGAGGGCGCGTTCCGGACGTGAATGACGCGGTGCGCCCCGGTGATGACGAAGTCGTCCTCGAGGCTTCCGTCGGCGTTCATGGCCTGGGCCCGTATCCCCCGGGGACCACGGGTGACGTCCGCGCGACACACATCGGGCACGTACTTCTGTGCCTCCCGCACGAACGCCTCCGTACTCAGGACGGTGCGGGCTTCACGCACGGCTGCCGCTACGTTCCCGCGGGCGAACCGCCAGAACCCCGGAAACCCGATCGCCGACGCGGTATCGCGCACCGACCAGTCCCGCCGCGTGTATGCCTCCCGGCCGAGCGCAAGGAAAGCGTTCGGGCCGAGCATGATCCGGCCGTCGATCCGTTTCGTGAGATGGACGCCGAGGAACGGATAGCGAGGATCCGGCACCGGATAGATCAGTCCCTTCACCAGCGACGAACGTTCGGGTTGCAACAGGAAGTAGTCGCCGGAGAACGGGACCACGCGCGGTGATCGGGACTCACCGGACAGTACCGCGACGCGGTCCGACTGTAAGCCGGCGCAGGTGACCACCAGATCGAACGACTCGGTCCCGTGGGAGGTGGCAACCAGAGCCTCCCGCGCCCGGCTTTCCAGCCCCACCACTTCGGTCCCGAGTCGTACCCTTCCACCGGCCGCGCCGACGTCTCCTGCGAGCGCCTCCGCCACCGCGACGTAGTCGATGATCGCAGTTCTCGGGGAATGGATCGCGGCGACTCCGCGTGCGTGCGGTTCGATGTCCCGAATCGCGCCGCCGTCGAGCAACCGGACGTCCGGCACCCCGTTGGAAACGGCACGCTCGAATATGGCGTTCATACGAGCTATTTCAGTGGAATCGTGGGCGATCACCACTTTGCCGCATTCCTCGTAGGGCACACCCTTGTCCTGTGCATACTGCCGGAGCAGGGCGACACCACGCAGACACAGCCGGGCCTTGAGGCTGCCGGGGGTGTAGTACAGACCGGCGTGGACGACTCCACTGTTGTGGCCGGTCTGATGGGCCGCAACACGGGCCTCCTTCTCGAACAGCGTCAACTCGAGGCCGTCGATCCGGTGCAGGAGTTCCCGGGCGACCGCCAGACCGATGATGCCGCCGCCGACGACAGCCGCACGAACTTTCGCCATGAGCACCCCTCCGTATATCGAATTCGAGATATCATCGATGGTATGTCGACCGAACCTCGGCGCACTGCCTTTCCCGGATTGGAACACCTGTCCGGCCGGCGTCGAGCGCTCTTGGACGAACTGGTCGCCACCCGGCTCGAGCACGGACTGACCCAGACCGACATCGCGGCACAGATGGGCACGTCGCAGTCCGCGATTGCACGCCTCGAGCGCGGTGACATCGATCCTCGGCTCTCGACGCTCGAGCGGTATGCGGCGGCCGTCGGCCGGACTGTCGACTGGACGATCTCTGCACAACAGGAGTCATCACCATGATTTGGCCACCACCCTCACCGCCGCCCGTCCCGCCGTTCCACACACCGTGGCAACCGGATCCGCGGCAGCCACCCGCGCCGATGCACGTCACGTCGGTCCCCGCTCCCAGTTCCGACTGGCTCGCCGAGCGCCTGTTCGATCAACGGATCGTGACGTTGACCGGGAGGCTCGGCAGCGAAGCCACCAACCGCGCGGCGGCGTCACTCGCCCTGCTCGACGCGTCCGGCGACGGGGCGGTCCAGGTGTGGCTGCGCAGCGTCGATGCCGATGTCGACGCGGCCGCCGCCCTGCTCGACACCTTGGATCTGATGAGCGTGCCGCTGCATGTCCACTGCCAGGGCGCCGTAGCGAGCGTGGCGGTGGCCCTCCTGTCTCCCGCCGAGAAACGGACGGCAGCACCCCACGCCACCTTCCACCTCCGCGAACCGCGGACCACGTGTGCCGGTGCGGCATCGGACATCGCCACTGCCACCGAACACCACTCGCGGCAACTACGCAGGCTGCAAAGTCGTATCGCCGACTCCTGTGGACGTCCCGTCGACACCGTGATCGACGACATGCGCGCACACCGAATCCTCTCCGCGGACGACGCGCGGGACTACGGGTTGATCGACACCGTCACCGGCGCCCGCGCCACCGAAGAGGAATAGCCCGGGCTGATCACCGGCGCCCTTCCGCTCCACACGGGCGTCGCCACGGAAGGCTCTTGCGCCCGGGACATCGACCGGAGAATCATCCGAGGATGACGGTCGAACGATCGCGCATCACGGTTCACGGGGTCGTGCAGGGCGTCGGCTTCCGCCCGTTCGTCGCCCGCCTCGCCGACGACCTCGGTGTCAGCGGCCACTGCGGCAACGACGACGTCAGCGTGTTCATCGAGGTGGAAGGTCCCACCGCGTCGTTGTCGGAGTTCACCCGCAGGCTCCACGCGGACGCGCCGCCGATGGCGGTCATCGTGGACGTGGCCGTCGAAGCAGTGCCGCTGCGGGGCGACGACTCGTTCCGGATCATCGACAGCCGTCACGTCGCCGGTGCGAGAACGCTCGTCTCACCCGACGTGGCGACGTGCACGGATTGCCTCCGCGAGCTGGGTGATCCGCAGGACCGCCGGTACCGCCACCCGTTCATCAACTGCACGAACTGTGGACCTCGTTTCACCGTGATCACCGACCTGCCCTACGACCGGCCCAACACGACAATGGCCGACTTCCCGTTGTGTGAGCGGTGCTCGGCCGAGTACAGCGACCCCGGTGATCGCCGGTTCCACGCGCAGCCGGTCTGCTGCCCCGACTGCGGTCCGCACCTGTTCGCCGAAGTGGACGGTGAACGTCTCACGGGCGATGACACCGCGCTGCTCGCCGTGCAGCGGGCGCTGCAGGGCGGGAGGATCGTCGCGGTCAAGGGTCTCGGCGGGTTCCATCTCGTCTGCGATGCCACCGACAGCGCGGCGGTCGCGATCCTCCGCAAGCGCAAGCATCGGCCGGACAAGCCGTTCGCGGTGATGACGGCCGACCTCTCCGTGGCGCGGGAACTGTGCCGGATCTCCGAGTTCGAGACTGCCCTGCTGCAGCATCCCGCCCGGCCGATCGTCCTGCTGCGCAAGCACGACTCGGCTTCCGTGTCCGAGGGCATCGCTCCCGGCATCGACGACCTCGGTGTGATGCTCCCGTACACGCCGCTGCACCATCTGCTGTTCGCGCGCACCCCGGGCGGCCGGGTGACACCGCCGCGGACGTTGGTGATGACCTCCGGCAATCTCAGCGGTGAACCGCTGTGCTTCGACAACGACGATGCGCGCACGCGGCTTCGGGGCATCGCGGACGTGTTCCTGATGCACGACCGCCGCATCGCCGTGCCGTGCGAGGACTCGGTGCTGTCGGTCGACGGTGACACCGTCCTGCCGATCCGGCGATCCCGCGGTTATGCACCACTGCCGGTCGTACTCCCGCAGCACAGCCCGGAGGTGCTGGCGGTCGGTGCCGAGATCAAGAACACCTTCTGCCTTACCCGGCAGGACTACGCCTTCTGTTCGGCGCACTTGGGCGACATGGGCAGTCTCGAAAGTCTGCGGGCGTTCGAGACGTCGGTGCAGCAGTTGACGCACCTCCACGGCATCTCGCCCGAGGCAGTGATCGCCGATGCGCATCCCGGATACTCGACCCATCACTGGGCGCAGCGGTACAGCGAGCGGACCGGCACCCCTCTGCACACCGTCCAGCACCATCACGCACACGTCGCGTCACTGATGGCGGAACAGGGTTTGCTGGACACAACGGTGCTGGGTGTGGCCTTCGATGGCACCGGATACGGCTGCGACGGCACGGTGTGGGGCGGCGAACTCCTCCTCGTCGGCCCCGACGTGCTGAGCACCCGGCGTCTGGGACACCTGCAGCCCTTTTCTCTTCCCGGCGGTGATGCCGCCGTCCGCAACCCGGCCCGGGTGGCACTCGCCCTCCTGCACGAGGCCGGGATCGGGAACCTCGACGGACTCCCCTGCACGGACGCGCTGCCGGCGCCGGAACGCGCGGCGGTCGCGTCACAACTGGTGTCGGGCAGGGGCTGCGTCAGGACCACCAGCGCGGGCCGTCTGTTCGACGGGGTCTCCTCTCTATTGGGTGTTCGTCACCGCGTCACCTACGAGGGGCAGGCCGCCATCGAACTCGAGGCGCTCGCTCGCACCACCACTCACCCCGCCCCGCTGACCATGGACGTGGACGGCGACAAGATCGGGATCCATTCACTTCTGTCGGGCCTGATCGCGGGTGTCCGCGGGGGAACGCCTCCCGCGGAACTGGCACTCGGTTTCCACCATGCCCTGGCCGAGGCCACCGCCACGCTCGTCGACCTCGCCGTCGCCACCACCGGCATTACCACGATCGGACTGACCGGTGGAGTCTTTCAAAATCGTTTATTCCTCGGTCTGTTGAGAGCACACTGGAAGAGCAGCGGTTATCGAGTCCTCACCCACCACCGGGTGCCTCCCAACGACGGAGGACTCTCCCTCGGCCAGGCGGTGATCGGTGCCGCGGCGACCATGCGCGGACCGTGACGTCGGTAGCCCCGACCGACCGGCCCGGGGACGGGAGCGAAGTCAATGACGATCATCGAAACGGGCGGCCACCTCGTCGACACGGACCTGTCGGCAGACCTTGCCGCCGCATCACTTGCCCTTGCGCGCAGATTCCACGACGGCGCGACGCTCTGGGTCATCTCACCTCAATGGGAGCCGCACGCCCACCATGTGGCGGTCGAATTCGTACACCCGGTGATCATGGGAAAACGCGCGTTGCCGTCGGTCGCACTCGTCGAGCCCGACCCCGTGGCGCAATCCCGGGTGGCGAGCCGGCCCGGGGACGTCCTGCTGGCGGTCGCGTCGGCCGACGAGCCTGCCGTCGTGGACGCGATGCGCCGCGCCCCGGCGTGGGGCGTCGAAACCTTGTGGATCGGGGCGGGTCCGCGTCCACCCGCCGGAGCGGCGAATCACATCCTGTGGGTCGATTCCGACGACCCGATGGTCCCGGCCACCGGGCGATTCGTCCTGATGTACCACCTGTTGTGGGAGCTCACGCACGTCTGCTTCGAGCACTCGGGGCTGCTGAAGCCCGACACCGAAGAGTGCACCCAGACCGGCTGCGTCACCTGCAGCGACGAGGGCCGTCTCGGTGAAGTGGTGCTGGAGCCCGCTGACGCACTCGGCCCTGCCCTGGTGCGCACCGCCACAGGTGAGGAATGGGTGGACGTCAGCGTGTTGCCCGACGTGCGGCCGAACGATCTGGTCCTCGTCCATGCGGGCGCAGCGATCACCCGACTCGGTGGCACAGAGCCCCGCGCAGCAGAGCAGGAGAGGGAAGGATGACCACGCACGACTCCGAGAGCACCAACTTTCTCTACCCGTTCATCGACTCCGAGGAGACGGACGCGAAGAGCCTCCTCGACGACCTGGCCGCCTCGGCGCGTGGGAAAGCAGCCGAAAGTGCACGGCTGCAACGGGCCTCACTCGAGGAGTACGGCGAAGGCCTGACAGCGGCCGGCATCGAGATGGCCGACAGGTTTCGGCGCGGCGGCCGCCTCTACACGTTCGGCAACGGCGGCAGCTCCACCGATGCCGCGACCCTGGCGACCCTGTTCAGTCGTCCGGCGCGCGGACGCCCCGTCGCGGCCTGGTCCCTCGCCGCCGACCAGGCGGTGGTGACCGCATTGGCCAACGATGTCGGGTTCGACCTGATCTTCAAGCGACAGATCATCGCCCACGCCCGGGATCGGGACGTGGCCATTGCGTTGTCGACCTCCGGCAATTCCGACGATCTGATGACGGCGCTGACCGAGGCGAAGAGCAGAGGTCTTCTGACCATCGGGTTCGCGGGACACGAAGGCGGCCGGATGGCGGTTGCCGACTACCTGGACTATTGCTTCACCATCCACTCGCAGAGCATTCATCGCATTCAGGAGAGCCACGCGATGCTCGGGTACCGGTTGTGGTCCGTCGCCCAGGAACATCTCGCGAGACCGGGAGCGTATGCATGAGCACCACCGAACCAGCCACCTCGGCTCAGCGCGAAGACCGCGTGCTCGAGCGCATCGACAAGTTCCGTCAGCGTCGGCCGCGATTGCTGGACGAGGTGGTGACCCTCGCGCACGGGGCAGGTGGCAAATCGTCGGCCGCGCTCGTCGATGCCGTCTTCGTGGAGGCGTTCCGCAACGAAGAACTGGAACAGCTCGGGGACGCCGCGGCCCTGGCATTGCCTTCCGGTGAGCGGCTCGCCTTCTCCACCGACTCCTACGTGGTGCAGCCGCGGCGCTTTCCTGGTGGATCGATCGGTCACCTCGCCGTCCATGGCACGGTCAACGACCTCGCGGTGTCGGGTGCGCGGCCGCAGTGGCTGTCGGCGGCATTCGTCATCGAGGAAGGCTTTCCCATCGCGGAGCTGAAGGAGATCGTCGCCGACATGAGTGAGGCGGCGATTCTGTCCGGGGTGCAGATCGTCACCGGTGACACCAAGGTGGTGGGCAAGGGCGCCGCCGACGGCGTGTACATCTCCACGGCGGGCGTCGGTGTGATCCCCGACGGTCGGCGGTTGTCGCCGGACCTCGTCCGGCCCGGCGACAAGGTGGTGCTGTCCGGCACCATCGGGGAACACGGAATGGCGGTCATGCTGGCGCGGGGTGACCTCGCGATCGAAGCGGACATCGCCTCGGACACCGCGCCGGTGAACGGAGTGGTGGAGGCGCTCCTCGCGGCGGCGCCGTCGACACGGTGGATGCGCGACGCCACGCGCGGCGGTGTCGGAACCGTCTGCAACGAACTCGCCAAGGCCGCCCAGGTCGCCGTCATCGTCGACGAGGAAACCTTGCCGATCCAACCGCAGGTGCTCGGTGCCTGCGACATGCTCGGCATCGACCCCCTGTATGTCGCGAACGAGGGCAAGTTCGTGGCCGTCGTCGCGGCGGAGGAAGCCGAGGCCGCCGTGACGGCGATGCGGGCGCACCCTCGCGGAGCGAATGCCGCAGTCGTGGGCGAGATTCTGAGGGAACCTCCAGGAATCGTCGCGTTGAGAACATCATTCGGCGGCAGCCGGATCGTCGACATGCTCGTCGGTGACCCACTCCCCCGGATCTGCTGAGAACCTCCCGGAGAGGAGAAACCCGATGTGCTTGGGAATACCCGGTCAGGTGGTCGACATCGTCGACGCCCAACAGCATCTGGCCAAGGTGGACGTGAACGGCGTCCAGAGAACGATCAGTGTTCGACTGCTCGCCGAAGACAACCTGGTGGTCGGTGACTGGGTGCTCGTGCACGTCGGGTTCGCGATGGCGAAGATCGACGAAATCGAGGCGCAACTCACCCTGGACCAGGTGCAGAAGATGGGCGCCGACTATGTGAACGAAATCGACGCGTTCAACTCGTCCGAGATCGCCTGAGAGTCAGAGGTAAGTGATGAAGTTCGTCGACGAATTCCGCGACCCCGCAGCGGCGCGAGCCCTGGTCAAGTCCATCACCGAGCTGGCCCGCGGTGACGAGTTCAAGTTCATGGAAGTATGTGGCGGCCACACCCACACGATCTATCGTCACGGTATCGAGCACCTGCTGCCCGAATCGGTGGAGTTGGTGCACGGGCCCGGATGCCCGGTGTGCGTCATCCCCATGGGCCGCGTCGACGACGCGATGTGGCTCGCGGAACAGCCCGGTGTCATCTTCACCACCTTCGGCGACATGATGCGCGTGCCCGGCTCGAAGGGCAATCTCATCGAGGCCAAGGCGCGGGGCGCGGACGTCCGGTTCGTGTACTCACCGCTCGACGCCCTGAAGGTGGCCATCGACAATCCGGACAAGCAGGTGGTGTTCTTCGCGGTCGGCTTCGAGACCACGGCGCCGTCCACGGCCGTGACCCTGGTGCGGGCGCGGGCGCTCGGGGTGACGAACTTCAGCGTGTTCTGCAACCACGTCACGATCGTTCCGCCCATCAAGGCGATCCTGGAGTCGCCGGACCTGCGGCTGTCCGGGTTCCTCGGCCCGGGGCACGTGTCCACGGTGGTCGGACTGCGCCCGTACCGCTTCGTGTCCGAGGTGTATGGCAAGCCGATGGTCGTCGCCGGCTTCGAACCCCTCGACATTCTCGCCTCGGTGCACATGCTGCTCCAGCAGATCCGGGAGGGACGCTGCGAGATCGAGAATCAGTACAAGCGGGTGGTGCGCCCGGAGGGCAACGTGCAGGCGCTGAAATTGATGGCCGAAACGTTCGAGCTGCGACCACATTTCGAGTGGCGTGGTCTCGGGTTCATCTCGCAGAGCGCACTGAAGGTGCACCGGAATTACGCGGAATTCGACGCCGAGGAGAAGTTCTCGATGCCGGGCATCCGCGTCGCCGACCCGAAGGCATGCCAGTGCGGTGAGGTACTCAAGGGTGTCATCAAGCCCTGGGAGTGCAAGGTGTTCGGGACGGCCTGCACACCGGAGACACCCATCGGCACCTGCATGGTCTCTCCCGAGGGCGCCTGCGCCGCCTACTACAACTTCGGCCGGTTGCACCGCGAGACCGCGCAGCTGCTCGGGCAGCGAGCCTGACTGCCATGGTGTCGCTCGAACATTCGGTGCTGCCGGGGCACCGCCTGTTCGCGCAGTACGCGCACGCCCCGAATGCGCTCGGGTATTGCGGCCCTCCGGGTTCCGAGCGACTGCAGGCGCTCGCGTGCGGTCAGGCCACCGACGTCGATGTGCTCTCGCTGGCACGGCAGTTCAGCGGCGCCTGGCCGTATCAACAGGTGATCGCGGAACTCGCGGGCATCGCCGACCCCCTGGACGAGCGGGTGGTCCGTGCCTACTGGACGGCCGACGACCTGATCGACCGCATAGACCGAGCCCAGTTCGGCGCAACCCTCCTCGCGCGGCTGGCGTCGACAGCGGGACACTACTGGAAACACCTGACCGGGGAGCTCCTCGTCGAAGCGGCTCCGACACACAATTTCCATGTCTTCGGCGTCTACCCGTGGTCGCGACTACTCGACACGGGGATGCCGCAACCGCTGCACGTCCTCGACTCGTGCCGGATCGGCTGGGGTGAGGTGGTGGGGTTCACGGCCGACCGGGCAGTGGTCCGTTCACGACCGCTGATGTTCGAGCACGGGCAGCTCTTCCTCGGACCCGACCGGGAAGTGCCCGCCGACTACACAGTGCCCGAGGGAGCCTTCGTCCCCGACCTCGCCGTCGGCGATTGTGTCGCGGTGCACTGGAATTTCGTCTGCGACCGGCTCGACGCCGCCCAGCTCGACCGCCTCGCGCAGCAAACGGAATGGCAACTTGCGCAGACCAACCGGAGGTTGTATACGGCTGGTCACTCCGGGTAGCAGTCTCCTCTGTCGGGTGTGGCCCGGATTGCGGTTTCGACGAAGTGCTGAATCTGGGCTGCAGTGCTGTCGGTGCCCGACTGCGCCGTCGAGTCGTTGATCTGAGGCCAGTGACGGACAACGTCTTCTGGGGTTCTGGCATCCGCGGGGAGGAAGACGCCGTGGGCTTCGAGCATGCGGCTGACCGCGAACGTTCCACCGCCGGCGCCGAGGATCGTCTTGGTCGGTGCATCCTCGGAGACCAAGAACAGCGCACCGGGCGTAATCGACTCCGGAGTCAGAAGTTCGGCGGCCGTGACGTCGAAAATCGATTCGGTCATGGAAGTCGTCGCGAGGGGCGCCAGCGCATTGACTCGAATGCCCTTGGATTGCCCCTCGATCGCGAGCACGTTCATCAGGCCGACGAGCGCCGATTTGGCTGCGGCGTAGTTCGCTTGCCCGAAGTTGCCGTAGATCCCGGACGCGGAGGTCGTCATGAGAATTCGGCCATACTTTTGGGTGATCATGTGCGGCCATACGGCTTTACTGCAGTGCACGCCACCCATCAGATGGACGTCGAGGACTGTGCGGAAGTCGTCGATGCTCGCGTTGCGGAAGCTGGCATCTCGCAGAATTCCGGCGTTGTTGATGAGGATGTCGACCCGGCCCCATGCGGAGAGGGCCCGGTCGACCATGGCGGTGACCTGCGGATAGTCGGTGACGTCGGCGTAGTCGGCGATTGCCGAGCCGCCGCGGGTGGTGATGTCGGCGACGACCCGGTCTGCGGGCGTGTTCGGAGTGTTGTCGGCGGAGCTTTCGTCAGCGGATCCAGCGATGTCGTTGACGACGACGTGAGCGCCGCGGGCTGCGAGGGCGCGGGCGTGGGCGCGGCCGAGTCCGCCGCCGGCCCCGGTGACGATGGCGACCTGGCCCGTGAAATCAATGGTCATGACACTGCTTTCTGTTCAACGTTCTCAGCGACAGGGATGGCCGCGTCGGCCGCGGTATGCCGCGGTACGAGCAGCGTCAGTACGGCGCCGACGACGGCGGGGACGGCGAAGGCGAGCAGTTGCCAGGTGGTGCCGGCGCCGAGTGCGACGAAAAGTCCCCCGTATGTGGGGCCGATGATCGCACCGATCCGGCCCACTCCCAATGCCATGCCGAGCCCGGTGGCCCGGCTGGATGCCGGGTAGAAGGTGCCGACGAAGGTGTTGAGCAGGATTTGGGTGCCCGTGGTGCCCACACCCGCGAGCAGTACCAGTAGATAGATGACCGCGAGCGGCGGGGCGGTGGCGACGAGCAGCAGAGACACTGCGGCAATGACGAAGAAGGTTGCGGTGACGGGTTTTATACCGTACCGGTCGGCGAGTACGGCACCGATGAGTGCGCCCGCCGCGCCGCCGACGTTCAGGGTGAGCAGGAACGACAAGGCGGCACCCAGCGGGTAGCCGGCCGACTTCATGAGCGCGGGAAGCCAGGTCGCGACGCCGAACAATACGAGCAGGCAGACCAGGGTCATGCCCCAGAACAGCAGCGTCGCGACAGTGCGGTCCGCGCCGAACAGTGCGCGCAGCCCGCGTCGGGGGCTGGGCGCGGCCAGAGCGGAGCTCGCGGCGTGCTGGAGGTGATAGCGGTCGGCGATCGCCGCCGCGGCCTCATGCCGGCCACGAGCATTCAGATAGGCCGGTGACTCCGGCAGGTATCGGAGCATCACCGGAAGGAAGACGAGTGCCGGCACCATCCCGGCCAGGAACATCGCCCGGAACCCGTACTCGGGCACGAGCCACAGCGACAGCACTCCGGCAAGTATTCCGCCGATGCTGGTGCCGACGAACCCGAGCGCCACCGACCGGGCCCGAGCACCCGGTTCGGCGAACTCGATCAATGTTGCTGCCGCGGTCGGCATCAGGACACCGGCCCCGAGTCCCACCGCAACACGCCCGACCCCGAACACTTCGGGGCTGGGTGCGAACGCGCACACCCCCATCGCCGTGGAGAAGACGAGGACGGCGGTGAGGAGAGTGCAGCGGCGGCCCCAACGGTCGGCGACGGCCGCGGCGAGCAGGGCGCCGACGAGCATGCCGACTCCGGCGAGGGAGCCGAGCATTCCCACCTGGGTGGCGTCGAGGTTCCAGGAGTCGTAGCTCAACAGTGAGGGGACCACTGTTCCGTACATCAGGAGGTCATACCCCTCGAGGATCAGTGCCATGAGGCAGAGTCCGACGACGGGCGCGGCAGGGGCGATACGGGCAGACATCGGTGTCTCCGCTCGAAGTGACATGACCACGCTGTCCCGCCGGAGGCAGGTCAGAGTGAATGCATCGGTGGCTAGTGGCCTGTTGTTGAAGTAACTTGACGGTTTGCCTTGGTAAGGACTTGGTCGGCAGTCTTGGTCCAGACGAACGGCGCGCAGCGGGTGTTCCATCCGTTGATGAAGGCGCGGATCTTAGTGGTCAGATCCTTGACGGAACCGAAGGTTCCGCGGTGGATGGCCTGACGCTCGATGATCCCGAACCACACCTCCACCAGGTTCATCCACGATGCCGAGGTGGGCGTGAAATGCACATGAATACGCGGATGTTCGGCCAACCACGCCCGGACTTCGGCCTTCTTGTGAGTGGCGTAGTTGTCCATCACCAGATGCAGCTCCCGGTCCGGGTAGGCGCGGGCGAGGTGTTTGAGGAAGACGAGGAACTCCTGATGACGATGCCTCGGTTTGCACAGCCCGGTGACCTCCCCGGTAGCGATGTCCAGGGCTGCGAACAGGGTCGAGGTGCCGTGTCGGACATAGTCGTGGGTGCGTTTCTCGACCGAACCGATCCGCATCGGCAGCATCGGTGCCGTCCGGTCCAGGGCCTGGATCTGCGACTTCTCGTCCACGCACAGCACGATCGCGTTGTCCGGCGGATTCAAGTACAGCCCGACGATGTCGGTGACCTTGGCGACCAGTTCCGGATCGGTAGAGAACTTGAACGTCTCACTGCGCCAGGGCTTGACACCGTACTCGCGCCATGCCGCCGCGACCGTGGTGTTACTGATCTTCAATCGGTCGGCGAGCAACCGGCTGCTCCAGTGCGTCACCCCGAGATTCTTCGGCGGCGGAGCCAACGTCGCGGTCACAATCGCGGCGTGGTCGACCTTCCGAGGCCGCCCCGACCGCAACTCGTCCTCGAGCCCCGCGGTCCCGAACTGCTCATAACGCGAACGCCACAGGATCACCGTCGGCCGAGACACCCCGACCGTCCGCGCGATCTGCGCATTCGACTCCCCGTCTGCCGCCAACACCATCATCCGCGCCCGCTGCGCCAAATCCGCACGCACCGACTTCGACCGCGCCAACGCGGTCAGCACATCCCGATCTCCGTCGCGCAAAACCAAAGGAGCAGCTCGCATGCCTCATTGTCTCAAACAAGACCGTCAAATCACTTACCCCACGCCGCACTAGGGACGCGTTACGTGCAGCGGGTTTCGAGCCACGCGCCGATCTCGGCGGCGGCCAGGCTGGCGCCGGTGGGAGCGCCATCCCGGATCGGCCCTCCGAAGTGGGTGCCGGCGACGCGGACGTGCGTTGTGTCGGTCGATCCGAGGGCGTCGACCATCATTGTGGCGTCCTCGGGGAAGCACGCCTGATCACCGGTGAGTTCGACAAACAGTGTCGGGACGGTGACGGCGGGAGCACAGCGGAGGAAGTCGGCATTGCTGCTGAGACCCGACCAGGTAGACAGCCAGGCGTCCGGAGTGGCGAACCGTCCGAAGCCCACGAGTCCGTAGTTGGTCAGGTCGGGTCGCCGGCCGAACAGTGACCCGTAGGGACGCTCGTTCGGGCTCAGGGACAGGTCGGTGAACCTGAGGTCCGCGTCGGTGCGGTACACGCTCAGGACGCGGGGCGCTAACGCGGCGCGGCGATCCGCCGGGTCCGCGGTGCGCTTGTATCGGCGACGCGCATCGGCGGCTTCGTCGACTCGTGCGCGGGCGATCGCGTCGAGGCGGGCGATCCGGTCGTGCTGCGCTACCCGGTAGCGGGTGACGAAATCGGGTGGATACGAGGAACTGTGCGGCGGTTCGGCGAAACCGTTCGCAGGATCGAAGGGGTTGAGGTCGGGATCGGCGGCGAGGGGGTCCGACTCGTCGGTGACCGACGGGTCGATCAACCGCAACAGCAGTGCCCCCTGTCCGGGGTGCGGGGCCATGAAGATCGCCGCGTCGGGCAGCGGCATCTCGGCGCCGGGGAGATCGATCGGTCGTCCCGCCGGGGTACGGGTCAACCGCTCCTCTGCCGGTAGTGCGGCCTGCTGGTGATAGAACGCGAAGAGGGTCCCGCCTCCGGAGTGCCCGAGACTGACGACGTACTCGAACCCTTTCTCCCGCAGGAACACCTGTCCGGCCGCGGCATCCAGCAGCGCCTGCTCATGCACCAGGGCGATGTCGTTGTTGACCGACCGGGTGCCCTGCGTCCACACCGCGAACCCACGGGCGAGCAGTTCGGGAACGAGCACATGATGAGTCAGATCCTGACGCGGGTGCATCAAGGTGACGACGGTGCGCGCACCAGGAACGACCCGCAGCACGCCGGAGACCGTGGCACCGTCGGCGGTGGCGAGCTCGTGCGTCGACGTCACCGTGGCCTCGGGAGCTCGAGCAGCGTCGATATATCGGCCGGCGCCCAACCGTGAGTCCTCACTCATCGCGGCTCGACCCGCATGACGTCCTTGTCCCACTGCGTAATTCGAGACTGCGCCAGCCCGGCGACACTGCTGTACCAGACGGCGTGGCGGCAGCCGGTGGCGCGGCGGTCGATGACGATGGCCGTCTCGGAGACGATCCGGAAGTAGGGACCGACGTGGTCGACGGTGACCGCCGGATCCTGACCGGCGACTTCGGCGACCGCGGTGTTCTCCGGGACGTCGAGGACGAACAAGGTCGTCATCGGGTCACCACCTCCTTCGATTCTTGTTCCTGCTGCCAGGCGGCCGCGCGTTCGGTGATCAGTTCCGCCTTGCGAGTCAGCAGGGCGGCCATGCTGGGATCGGGGCCGGTCACCACGTCGACGAGGGCGTCGATGGTGAGGTTCGCGTCGAGATCTTCCTGCGGGGTGACCGGACGCAGCGCCCGGGTGATCTCGATCATGTACCCGTTGGGGTCATGGGTGTAGATCGACTCGATCGTCTCGTGCTGGATCTGCATCTCCACCGGCCATGCGCTGTGGTCCAGTCGCCGCCGATATTCCGTCAGGTCCTCCTCGCTGTCGACATGAATGGCCAGATGACGCGAGCGGATGAAGAAGATGGGCACGTCGTCATCGAAGCGGGAGTACGAGTCGCCCTGTGGTCCGCCGTCGAAGGGTTCGAGGCCGAAGTAGTAGAAGAAGGCGAGCCGGTCGTCGTTGCCGATGTCGAAGAAGAAGTGAATGAAGTCGGGGTGTTTCTCCGGTCCCCAGCCGGCGGCGCAGATGGAGTGTACGACCGGGAACCCGAGAACGTCGCGATAGAACTTCACGGTGGCGGCGGGATCGAAGGTCGGATAAGCGACGTGGTCAACGCCTCTGACGGTGTGCTGCAGTTCGGACATGGTGAACTCTCCCAAGGGTTCGGTTACTGGCGGGCGGCAGCCGGCGCGTCGGCGCGCAGCAGACTTCCGGCTCCGGGAATGTCGACGTCGAGGTCGAGTGCGCGCAGCAGGCTGTAGGCGCCGGCGGTAGCGGCCGACAGCACCGGCAGGTCGAATTCGTCTTCCGCGCCTTGGACGAGGTCGAGTGAGGGCATCTGCACGCAGGCGGAGATCACCATGGCATCGGCTCCGGTGCGGTCGAGCGATCGTGCCGCTTCCATGACCCGTTCGCCGGGGATGCAGCCGACCTCGGCGTTGTCCGAGACCTCGAGAGCGCGCCAGTCGGACACCGCAATGCCTTCCGCCTCGATATAGGCGACGACCTGCTCGGCGAGCGGAAGCATGTAGGGCGTGACGAGGATGATCCGTTTCGCGTCGAGGGCATGGAGCGCTTCGACGAGGGCGCCCGCGCTGGAGCGGACCACTGCGTCGGAACCCCCGGTCGCCAGTTGCTCGGCGACCAGGCTTTCCACGCGTTGGTGCTCCCCGGGTCCCACTGACATCAGGGCGACCAGGCATGCGTAGAGGATGGCGTCGACGCCTGCGTCACCGAGTTCGAGGATGCACCGCTCGCGTTGAGCGTTCATCGCTCGCAGTTGTTCCGGAGACACCGCCTGCATCCGCATGCGGCTCGAGTGGAATGAGAACTGGGCCTTCGTATGTCGGCCGAGCAGGGCCGGCATTTCCGTTTCGACGGTCACATTCGAGCTCGGTACGACGAGTCCGATGCGGTGAATGCCCATGGCGTAGCCCTTCTGATTGGAATGGCAGCTGGGAGCGCGGTCCGCCCTGCCGGATATTTACGTTCACGACGATTATTCGACGCGAATGACGATTCGTCAAGCCTCGGGATTGGCGGGCCCCGCGAGCAACGATGCCGACCTGAGCCACGTTCGTGTCCCTCCTCACATTCAGCACTTGACAGGTCGTCAGTCACGTCGAATACTCGACATTGACGTAAGGAGGTGTTCGAGGATGACCTCACACCCCGTCGCATACCCCCGGCACGAAGGAGCACAGCGGCAATGGCATATGTAATTGGAGTGGACGTCGGTGGCACGTTCACCGACGCGGTGTTGGACGACAACGCCGGCACTGTTCTCGCCGCCAAGGCTCCCTCGACCCCGCCCGACTACTCACGCGGCGTGATCGACGTTCTCGAGGCGCTCGCCGAGCAGCTGGGATGCCCGATCGAGGAGATGCTGGCAAACACGCACCACATCGCTCACGGCACCACCTCGTCCCTGAACGCCCTCGTCATGGGCAACGTGCCCCCGGTCGGCTTCCTCACCACCAAGGGCCACCGCGACTCGATCTACATCATGAACGTCGAAGGACGTTATCTAGGCAGCTCACCTGAACAGCTCCAGAACGTGATGGGACAGAGCAAGTCCCACGGTCTCGTCCCGAAGAAGCACGCCCTGGAGGTGACCGAGCGGCTCGACCGGGACGGCAACGTCGTCGTCGCCCTCGACGAGGACTCCGCCCGCGAGTCCATCCGCGAGCTCCTCGCCGAGAAGGTGTCGGGGATCGCGGTCTCGCTGTTGTGGTCGTTCCGCAACCCCGTGCATGAACAGCGCATTCGCGAACTCGTCCACGAAATCGACCCGACGATGTTCGTTTCCCTGTCGAGCGAGGTGAGTCCCCGCATCCGCGAGTTCGCCCGCAACGCGACGACCATCATGAGCACCCAGATCGGGCCCGGGCTCCGGGACTACCTCGGCGAATTGGAGTCCAAGCTGCGCAAGCTCCAACTCGCGGGACCTCTGCTGGTGATGCAGAGCAACGGTGGCGCAGTCGCCGCCGCGGAGGCACCGAAGAACGCGATCAGCACAGTCGGATCAGTGCTGACCGGCGGTGTGGTGGGCGCCGTCTCCCTCGGCAAGCAACTCGACCACCGCAACATCATCGCCACCGACGTCGGCGGAACCACCTTCCTCGTCGGACTCGTCGTCGACGGGGAGCCCGTCCGTTCCTCCAGCACGATCATCAACCACCATCCGATCAACGTGCCGACCCTCGAGGTCCACGCCATCGGCTCCGGCGGTGGCGCCATCGCCTGGATCGACGCCGGTGGCAACCTGCAAATCGGCCCGCACAGCGCGCAGGCCGTCCCGGGCCCGGCCTGTTACGGCCAGGGCGGCACCGAACCGACCAACGCCGACGCCAATCTGGTGCTGGGAATCCTGCCCGAACGCGGCCTCCTCGGCGGGCGTAAACCGCTCGACAAAAACCTTGCGCGCGAAGCGATCCGTACCAGAATTGCCGAGCCGCTGGGTCTGTCGATCGAGGACGCCGCCGCGGCCATCTACGCGGTCCAGAACGCCCAGACCGGCGACCTGCTTCGCAAGACCGTGGTCGAGGCCGGCCACGATCCCCGGAACTTCGTCCTCTACGCCTTCGGCGGGTCCGGCCCGGCCCACTGCGCGGCCTACGCCGCCGAGGTCGGTGTCCGGGAGGTCATCGTTCCGCTCGGCCAGGTCGCGTCGGCCTTCTCGGCGTACGGTCTCGCGTCGTCCAACATCGTCCTCGCCGCCGAACTGTCCGACCCGGCCGCCATGCCCCTCGACCCCGCCCGCGCCGAGCGCAACTTCACGCAACTGGAAAACCAGGTGCTCGAACAGATCAACCGACAGGGCTTGACGTTCACCGGCGTCGAGATCGAGCGTGAGATCGACATGCGCTACACCATGCAGCTCGCCGAGGTCGCCACCCCGATCCCGGCCGGAGACCTCGACGCAGTCGGGATCGCGCAGGCGTCGGATCTGTTCGAGCAGCGGTACGCCGAACTCTACGGAGAGGACAGCGGATTCCGGGAAGCCGGCATCCAGGCGATTACCTACCGGGTGCGCGCGACCGGCATTCTGCCCTTCTCCCCCACGCTGCCGGAACTGAAGTCCGCGGACTCCGCCGATGCATCGGCCGCCAGGATCGGCACCCGCAAGGTCTGCCTGAACGGCCGGATCGGATACGTGGACACCGACGTCTACGACTACAGCAAGCTGCTCGCCGGACACGTACTGTCCGGCCCGGCGATCGTCGAGGTCCCGACGACCACCGTCGTCGTCCCCCACGGCACCACCGGCACCGTCGACCGTCTCGGCAACCTCAACATCGTCGCCCACTAGGAGCACCGAAGATGACCATGCAAATTCCCGGCGCCGAAGTTTTCTCGAGCCGACCCGTCGACCCCGACGCGCTCTCCCGATCCCTTCCGCCGACGCTGGAAGTCCACACCGTCACCGACGAACAGATCGACAACCTCGACCCGCTTACCTATGAGGTCATCCGGCACCGTCTGTGGTCGGTCACCGACGAGATGGGTGAGGCACTCAAGCGAATGTCCGGCTCCCCCATCGTCACCGATGCAAACGACTTCGACTTCGCCATCAGTGACGAGCTCGGCCAGGAAGTTCAGGTCGGCCTCTACAACACCATGCTCGTCGGTGCCGTCGACCTCGCGATCTACTGGACCCTGCAGCACCGCGCCACCAATCCGGGCATCACCGAAGGTGACATGTTCTTGTGCAACGACCCCTGGGTCGGGGGCGGCCTGCACCAGAGTGACGTGATCGTCTATCAGCCGATCTTCCACGAAGGCAAGCTGTTCGGGTGGACCAGTGCGATCTGCCACGAGCCAGATCTCGGCGGATCCGGCCTCGGGTCCTTCGACCCCGCAGCCAAGGATGTGTTCTCCGAGTCGCTGCCCACCCCGCCGATCAAGGTGGTCCGCGACTACGAACTGCAGCGCGACGTCGCCGATGCCTGGGTACGGCGCTCGCGGGTCCCGATGCTCGTCGGACTCGACCTGAGGGCGAAGATCGGCGCCAACACGGTGGGCCGCAATCGGCTTCTCGCCGTGATCGAGCAGTATGGTGCCGACACCGTCAAGGCCGTGATGAAGCGCATGATGGCCGACGCCGAGAGTCGGCTGCGGGGCAAGCTCACCTCACTGCCCGACGGAACCTGGAAGGCCACCGGCTACCAGGACCAGTCACACACCGGGGACCGCGGTGTCCACAAGATCACAGTCGCGATGACCAAGACCGCCGATCACCTCACTTTCGACTTCACCGGTACCGACCCCCAGACAGGCGTCATCAACTGCACCTACGCCGGCATGCGCGGCGGCGTCATGCTGGCTCTGCTGCCGATCCTCGCCGGTGACATTCCGTGGTCCGCGGGCGGGCTGATGCGCTGCTTCGACCTCGTCGCCGAGGAAGGGACGATCAACAACGCCACCTTCCCCGCCGCCGTCAGTCGCGGCCCGATCGGACCGGCGTGGCTCACCGGCACCCTGATCGCCGAATGCCTGTCCCAGATGCTCGACCGCTCCGTCGATCTCGGCACGAGTGTGCAGGCCGCCTGCTGCGGCACCTGGGACACCGCGGTGATCGCCGGTCTCGACGAGCGCCCCGAACAATCGGTACCGTTCCTCAACATCATGATGGAACCCATGGCGGGCGGATACGGTGCGCGCCCAACCGCTGACGGCATGGACACCGGTGGCCTGTTCTGCATCCCGATGGGCCGCATTCCGGACACCGAGATGACCGAGTTCCTCTATCCGCTACTCACCCTGTGGCGTCGCGAGGAACCCGATTCCGGCGGACCGGGACGTCACCGCGGCGGTGTCAGCGCCTCCATCGCCATCACCCCCTACGGCACCAGCCTGCCTATGGGCCTGGTCCTGGCATCCGCAGGCAAGGCCGTCGCCCAGAACAACGGACTCGCCGGCGGATACCCCGGAAATACCGGGGTCGAGGTGCTTGCCCGCAGCACCGACATCGTCGAGCAATTCGCGGCGGGCCGCATTCCGGGGTCGCTCGACGAACTCGGCGGCGGTCGTGAACTCGGAGCCTGCTACGCCGAGAGCTATGTCGCCCCCGGCGAGGTGCTGTACATGCACTGGCAGGGCGGCGGCGGATACGGCGACCCCTTGCTGCGCGACCCGGCCGCGGTGGCCGCCGACTTCCGCGAGGGCAAGGTCACCGCATCCGGTGCCGAGACCGTGTACGGCGTCATCCTCGGTGACGGAGCCGTCGACGAGAATCGAACCTCGGATCGGCGAGACGCGATGCGCACCGAGAGGCGAGAGCGCTCCGGTTCCACACCGATCGACGCCCCCACACTCGATCTGACCGGCGCTCGCCGACTCGACGACAACCTCGCCGAGGTCACCATCGGAGACACCCGCGCCATCGCCTGCGCCCAGTGCGGACGACTTCTCGGAGACGACAAGAACAACACGTCGCTCGGTCTGGCACGGTTCGAAGGTCCGTCGTCGACCGCCGGACCACAGGTCACGTCCGACCCGGCCGAGTACGTCGACACCCCCGTCGTGTTCCGGCAGCTGTGCTGCCCGGGCTGCTGGACCGCCATCTACTCCGGCATCGTGCCTGCCGATCACCCGGACCACGCCCTCGAGCTGGCACGGCTTCTGCCTGCCGTCACGGAGCGATGATGTTTCCCGCCGGCACAATCAGGACCAGCAGAGGAGATCGACCGTGACATTCTCGGACTGGGGTGGGCGCCTGGTCCCGTTCCCGGAGGATCGGGCCGATCACTACCGCGCAAGCGGTGCGTGGAGTAGTGATCCCACCGGGCAGCGACTGCACGAGATCGCCACCCGCTTCCCGGACCGGTCGGCCGTGATCACCGCGGAACGGGAAATGAGCTTCATCGAACTCGACCGGCGCACCGACCAGATCGCGGCCGGGCTGATCCGGCTCGGTCTCCGGCGACTCGACCCGGTCATCTTCCAACTGACCAACCGACTGGAAACCGTCCTCGCCTGGTACGGCTGCGTCAAAGCCGGGCTTATTCCGGTGGCGACGTTGGCCGCGCACCGCATGCACGAAATCGGGAATATCAGTCGCAAGGTCGGCGCCGTTGCGCACATCGTCGAGGCGAGTCTGCCGACATTCGATCTCGTCGGGTTCGCCCGCGAACATGCCGCCGACCATCCCACGATTCGCCATATCCTCACCGTCGCCGGCGGCGCTGACGGCGCCGAACCGAGACTCGAGGAACTGGGGCTGGACATCCCGGTCGCGTCGGCGCGAGCGATCGTCGAGCAGACCGAGGCACAGACCGACCCACTCGACGTCGCGGCTTTCCAACTTTCCGGCGGCACCACCGGGGTCCCGAAGGTCATTCCACGCATTCACGCCGAATACTGGAACAACGCCCTGCTCTACGCGAAGCGACTCGGTTGGGACGAACACAGTCGTGTGGCACATCTGATTCCGATCATTCACAACGCCGGGATCACCTGTGGTTTGCACGCAGCGCACTCGGTCGGTGCCTGCCTGATCTTGGCCACTGCCGACGCCTCCTCGGCGTTCGAACTGATGGCACGGGCCCGGGCAACCGAGGTCCTGATCGGGCACGGTCACTACCAGGCCGTGCTGAGCCCGGACTTCGACAAGGCCCGCGCATCACTGTCCCGCGTCGTACTGTCCGGTGCCAAGGTTCCACTCGAACTGTTCGAGCGTGTCGACGACGGTGCCGGCCACTGGGCCGGGCAGCTGTTCGGCATGTCCGAAGGCCTGTTCACGGTGACTCCGCCCGGTGCCCCCACCCTGGCGCGACTGACGACAGTGGGCACCCCGGTCGCCGCGGACGATGAAATCCGCATCCTCGAGCCCGGCACCGAGAACGAACTCGGCGACGGAGAGGTGGGAGAACTGTGTTGCCGAGGCCCGTACACGATCCCCGGCTACTTCGACGCCCCGGACCACAACCGGGAAGCCTTCACCTCCGACGGCTTCTACCGCACAGGGGACCTCGCCGCGATCACGATCATCGACGGTGAGCGGTACCTGTCGATCGAAGGCCGCATCAAAGATCTCATCAACCGTGGCGGGGAGAAGATCAACGCCGAAGAACTCGAACTGCTTTTGCTCGCACACCCCGGAGTCGCAAACGCGGCGGTCGTCGCCATGCCCGACCCGCGACTCGGGGAAAGAACCTGCGCGTACCTGGTGGCCACCGGCGGAGAACCGCTGCCACTCAGCGATATTCAGGCACATCTGGCGCAACTCGGTGTGGCCAAGTTCAAATGGCCCGAACGGCTCGAATGGGCCTCGTCGTTGCCGCACACGAACGTGAACAAGATCGACAAGAAGCGATTGCGTGCCGAGATCGCAGCGAAAGTGGCCGCCGAGGCAGAAGTGAGTCACACGGTCGTCTGAACCAACGGTTCACCACCTTTCGGGGCATGCCTCAGCGAGGCATGCCCCGAAACCCATGCCGGGGCCGGGGCGTCGCAAAACCGCAACACCGGAGCTACTCCGAGATCGCCACATGTCGGATTGACCATTCGACATCTGCGTAGAATAATCTACTTAAACGTCACAGACTGGAGTTGTCATGAATCTCGAGCGAGTCGCAGTACTCGGCGGCGGGCCTGGTGGCCTCTACACCGCGAGACTGCTCAAACGCAGCCACCCGGACGCCGAGGTGACGGTCTACGAACAGAGCCCCCCGGATCAGACTTTCGGCTTCGGCGTCGGTCTCGCCTCGCGCACTCAGCGCAACCTCCGGGACGCCGACCCGGCGTCACTCGAGGCGATCGTGGCAGCGGCCCACCCCCACGAAATGTCGATGCAGGTCGGCGATCAGATCGCACGGCTGGCACACGGAGACCTTCTCGCCATCGCGCGCACCACCCTGCTCCACGTCCTCCAGCAGCAAGCGGAGAACGCCGGCGTGCAACTGCATTTCGGCGAACGACGCGACCCAACAGAACTCGACGCAGACCTGATCGTCGCTGCCGACGGGATCAACAGTGCCACTCGCACCCAGATGGCCGACACACTCCGGCCCCGCATCGACACCGGCGCCGGCCTGTATCTCTGGTGCGGAACAAATTTCGCGCTTCCCAGCGCCATCTTCATCCCCGTGACCACCGAACACGGAACCTTCGTGGCGCATGCCTATCCCTACGCCCCCGACCGCAGCACCTTCCTCATCGAGACCGACGAGGAAACGTGGCGGCGGGCAGGGTTCGACGTCTCCACCGACAAGACCGCACCGCAGGACAGTGACGACTTCGCGCTGCAGTACCTGCAGGATGCGTTCGTCGACACGCTGCAACATCACCCGCTCATCGGCAACCGCACCCGCTGGATGCGCTTTCGGACCGTCTCGTGCGGGCGCTGGCACAGCGGCAACGTTGCCCTTCTCGGCGACGCCGCCCACACCGCGCATTACTCCATCGGCTCGGGAACCAAGCTGGCCATGGAGGACGCCATCGCCCTCGACCGCGCACTCACCACGGCCCCGACCCTCGAAGACGCCCTTGCGGAGTACGAGCGGGTACGGCGTCCCGCCGTCGAATACCTTCAGCAGATCGCGCACCGCAGCGAACTCTGGTGGGAATCTTTCCCGCGACGCATGAACCTTCCCGTCCAACAGCTGATGATCGCCTACATGACCCGCGCCGGAAAGGTCAGCGTCAGCAGATTCCACGAGTCCGCACCCGACCTGGTTCGTAAGGGGCTGGCCAGCTACGCGAACGCACCCGTCGACTCCGTCCCCAGCACGGCCATCGCGGACTGGATTTTCGAGCAACCGCTCGACCACGACAACGACCGGTTCGAGCACCGGATCGCACCGCCAGAGCTGCGGGAGTCGGCGACCACCGTCGTACTCGATGTCGATCTCGACTCAGCTCGAGACGCCGAAGCCACCGACCTCGTCGCGTCCGCACCGAACGCGCGTCTTCTGTGGCTCGCCGGCCCCCCTACCCGGGCTGCCGTGCTCACGCGGCTCGATCTCGCCGAACGACTCCGCCACCACACCGATGCCCTGGTCGTCGTCGAAGCCCCCACCTCATGCCGCGAAGATATCGCCGCCGGTCTGGCCAGCGCACGCATTGACCTTGCTTTCTTCGATGGACCCGCATCGACACCGGCCGATCCCGTGTTGGCCAGGTTCGGGGCCTCGGGATGAGCACCCGGCCCGTGTCGGGCTCCCGTTATCCTTCGGGCATGACACGCGAGGAAGCTGCACCCGGGCGCCGACCCCGTGGGCGGGGTAAGTCGACCACCGCAGATCAGGCCACGGTCGAGAGCGCAGCGAGCCGCAGCAACCCTCGTCGTGAGCTTGTGGAGAAGCAAATGATGGAGCAAGCTACTCGGCTGTTCGCCGAGAAAGGCTTCGCCAGCACCACGCTCCAGGACATCGCTGATGCGACCGGCCTCACCCGGCCGGCTCTCTACCACTACGTGGCCAACAAGGACGAACTCCTTTCGCGCCTGGTCAGTGAGAGCACCGAGACGCCCGCCGCTCTCTTGCACGAGATCAACGAACGTCCCGAAGTCGGTCCGACCGAGAAACTCCGGCAAATGGCCACCGCCATCGCCCTGCACCAGGCGGAAGGTCCGGACAGATTCCGGCTGATCATCCGATCCGAAGCCGAACTGCCGGAGGAGATCGCATCCACGTACCAGCAAAGCCGCCGGCACGTGCTCAAAGAGTTCATTCGAGTCATCGAAGACGGAATCCGACTCGGCGAGATGCGTCCCGTCGATCCCCGAACTGCCGCACTCGGTGTGATCGGCATGATCAACTGGATCGCGTGGTGGCACCAACCCGGGAATGCCGAGAACGACCGGGCTATCGCCGGCCAACTCGCCGACATGGCAGTACGTTCCCTGGTTCAGGAGAACCCACATCCCGTCACACCCGAAGGTCCCGCCCGCGCCATTGCGTTACTCCGCCAAGATCTCGACTATCTGGAGCGTCTCATCGACGAATCTGCGAAGTCGGACTGACCGATGAGGCTGCCCGTCCCAATCACGGCCCTTTCGGTGGATGGTTGACCACGCGGGGCGCTGGGACGGCCTTCACACACTCGACCCCGTGCTCGAGTCCATAACCGGAGCCTTTTACTCCGCCGAACGGGACGGCCCAGGCCCACGTCGAGCCCGCCTCCCCGATCCGCCGGTTCACTGAGCCCATGCCGCCTCGGCGATCCAGTACTCGCTGCCGTCGGCGCTGATTCCGTGTTGCCAGTCGGTGGTCCGTCTCAGGTTCGGTTCGACGCGCGCGGTGGCCGCGTCGGCGCCGTCCGGTCCGTCCTCCCGGGTCTGCCAGTGGACCCAGTTCACTTCGTTGCCGTCCTCGTCGTGGACGAAGAGGTCGACGTGGTGCCAGCCGTAGCGGTGGGTGTCGGCGTAACAGGTCAGGAATGTCCGGTGATGATGCGAATAGTCCACGAGGTACCTCCGGGCCGCGGTGGTGTTTTCCACCACGCTAGAACCGGATCGCGCCCAACGGAATCCAAGAAACCTTTACCCGCGTGGGTCGGCCGCTCAGTGGTTCGGATCGGCGGGCAATGTGAACGTGAAGACGGCCCCGTGCGGATCGTTCTCGCGCGCGGTGAGTGTCCCACCCTGGCGGGTGATGATGCGGTGGCTCAGTGCGAGCCCGATTCCGTGACCCGTGGATTTCGAGGTGAACACGCCGTCGAAGATTCGGCCGTCCGGGATGTGCGAGAGCCCCTTGCCGTGGTCCTCGACGCTCACGACGCCCTCCGTCTCGGTGACGTCGGTGCGCACCGTCACGATGCGGTCGGCCGCCGGCCATTCCGCCATCTCGTCGATGGCGTTGAAACACAGGTTCAGGATGACCTGCCCGGTGAGCACACGTTCACACACGACGGCAATGGTGTCGTGCGCACGGAGGTATTCGACGTGCACTCCCCTCTGCCGCGCCCGGATGTTGATGAAATACGCGCATTCGTCGACGATGTCGTTGAGATCGACGATCTGCTGTGACTCCTCGAGTTGCGTCACGTACTCACGCAGACTGCGGACGATCTGATTGGCCCGGTCGATCTGTTTGCGCGCCTCCCCCAGGCCCCAGCTCACCTCGTCGTGACCGCTTTGGCCATCGCCGAGGCGGCTCTGCGTTCCGGCGATGAAATTGGTGGCCGCCGCCAGCGGCTGGGCCAGCTCGTGAGCGATGGCCATGGCCATATCGCCCATCGCGTTGTACCGGGCCAGGTAATTGAGGTACTGCGAGTCCCGTTCGTGCTCCTGCTCGGTGCGGACGTGTTCGGTGACGTCGTGGAAGAGCAGGAGGTGGCCGCTCAGATCGTTCTCGATACCGATGTTCTGGCAGCTCCCCGCATGCCACCGGCGCTCTCCGGCTGTCAGTTCCACCTCGTAGCGCAGGCTCTGGGAGCCTCCGTCGGCGGTTGTCAGTTCCAGGGCGCGCCGCACGCTCTCCCGTGACTGCCCCGCCCGGCAAAACTCCGTGAAACGTTCGCCGACAAGCGATGTCACCGGAACCTTCAGGAGTTGCGACGCCGCCTCACTTGCGTACGTGATACGGCTGTCGTCGTCCAGGACGAGGATTCCCTCGGCCATGTTCCGCAGGAAGGCGGCCAGGCGGGCCTCGGTGCGGGTGAGGTCGGCCTCGGTGCGGGTCAGATCGCGGCGCATCGACGTCTCCTGCTCGATGTCGCGGAACTGCACCATCACCACGGTCCGGGCGCTCAACTCGACCCGGACCGCGATCGCCTCCGTGAGGACTTCCCTCCCGCTCTTCGCGCGATACGCCCATTCGATGACCGCCGCCCCGTTGTCGACCGCGTCCTGCAGCCACCGCCGTCCCACCGACCGGCGGTAACGCTTCGCCCGGGAACTCATATCGGGCGCCTTGAGCGGTTTGAGTTCCTCGACCGTGAATCCCAGCAGTTCCGATGCAGCCCTGTTCGCCCAGAGGATGTCCTTGGTGGCCGCATCATGGACCAGGACGCAGTAGCGGAGGGACTCGACGAGTTGTTCGTAGTCGGACGGCGCGAGATCGGACAATGCGGCCTCCTTCGGCTCACGTCGAGTCTACTGAGCGGACAGACAGCGGACACGATAGGGAAATCCTTTACTCCGAGGCGACATCTCTGCATGTCGGCGGGAGGAAGCACCGATTGAGTGATGCCCACCACCGCAATAGCGTGAATTCGACACGAAACACGCCACACCCCTTCTACTTCGCGTCGATCGGAGTATTTGATGACCAACGCACCGACCCTCGACACGACGGACGCCGCCGCGAACGGAACGCTGTCGTTCGAGGACGTCCTCGAGCACGTCGCACTGCGGCGGGAAGAGTTCGCTCGCCAGAAGTTCGTGCCTCGCGACATGATCGACGAGTTCAAGCAGATCGGCATCTACCGCGCGGCGACCCCCCGCCGGTTCGGCGGTGACGCACTGCCCCCGAGCGAGTTTCTGCGGATGATCGAACGAATCTCCGCGGTGGATGCATCGGCGGGCTGGGTTGCGAGCTTCGGCTCCGCGCTCGTCTACCTGGCGGCACTGCCGCTCGCGACTCAGGCGGAGCTGTACAAGGACAGCCCGGACCTCGTCTTCGCCGGCGGATTGTTCCCGGTCCAACCCGCGCAGCAGGTGCCGGGTGGTCTGAAGATCACCGGGCAGTGGAAGTTCGCCAGCGGATGCAAGGGCGCCGACATTCTCGGTGTCGGAATTCGCGGCGGCGACTCCACAGCCGGAAAACCCCGCACCGCACTGCTGTGGCCGAAGGACGTCGAGATCGTCGAGAACTGGGACGTGGTCGGTCTGTCGGGTACCGGAAGCCACGAACTGAAGGTCGACGGCGTCGTCGTCCCCGAGGATTGGACGTTCATCCGGGGCGGAACCCCGACCGTCGACGAACCCCTCTACCGCTATCCCTCCATCGCGTACGCCGCCCAGGTCCTGGCCGTCGTCAATCTCGGAGTGGGCCGCGCCGCGCTCGACTACGCGATCAAAGTCGGTGCGGGACGCACGGGAATCACCGGAGCGCCGAAGCTCGCCGATCGGGCCTACTATCGCATTGACCTGGCCAAGGCGGAGGCGACCCTGAGGTCCGCTCGTGCCTTCTTCTACGAGGTCACCGACGAGGCGTACGCCACGGTGGTCGCCGGCGATCCGGTCCCGGACAAGCTTGCGGCACTTCTCCGTCTGTCCTCGACGCACGTGGCGAAGGCGGGCGCTTCCGCCGTGCACACCGCCTTCCAGTTGTCGGGCACCGGCGCGATCTACGACGGCAACGCGATGCAGCGGTACATGCGCGAGGCCCTGGTCCCGCCGCAGCACGCCTTCCTCGGCGACGGCATCTACGACAGCGCCGGTGCGGTACTCATGGACATCCCGCCGTTCCCCGGCTTCATCTGACCACCCCGTTCGAATCGAGGAGATCATCGTGAGTGACACCAAGACCGCACCGCTGCGAGTCCTGTTCTGCATCGGCATCAATCAGAACTTCTTCGACCTCCCCACCGGCCAGGGCGGGCTGGTGTGGAAGGCGTTCTCCGGGATGATGGACGCGGTGGCCGAGACACCGGGTGTCCGGGTGATCGGCGACATCGACGACGACAGCCATCTGGTCGGACCGTCGGACGGCTGGCCCTGGACCTGCTACATCCTCGCCGACGTCGACACCCAGGAGACAGTCAAGGCCGTCTGCAGCCTCTTCCGCACCACCCCGGTCGGCGAGTACACGTTGTGGCGATACGCGAAGATCGAAGCCCGCATCGGCCGTGCGCTCACCGTCCGCGAAGACGTCGACCTCGGCGTGTGAGCGGAATGCACTCTGCGACCGCGGCCGAGCGCATCGAAAGTCGTGAGGCCGTGCACCGCGTGATGTGCCGCTACATGGAACTGTGCGATGTTCCCTCCGTGGAGTTTTCGATCGAAGAACTCGCCTCGCTGTTCACGCCCGATGCGGTGTGGGAAGGCATCGGCACCGAGTACGCGCACAAGTTCGGCACGCGTCGGGGCCGGCCGGAGATCGTCGGAATGCTCACCGCGTATCTTCCACCGAACTCCCATTTCCGCGGAAATGTACACCTGCTCGGGAGTGAGCAGATCGAGGTGGACGGCCCTGCGGCGCGGGGGCGGTGGATCATGCAGCAACTGTCGCGATACGAGGACGAATCGGCCGAACTGCTCGTCGCACGCATCACCGCCGAGTGTGAAGTGCAGGGCGGTATCGCCCGGATCAAGCACTTCACGACCGAGAAGCTGTTCGTCACTCGCCTCCACGAGGCGACACGACTGCTCGAATCGAATGGAAAAAGAAACTGATGACCACTTCCCTGGATCCCACCACCACCGACACCAACTTCGCGGACCTCGCCACGGGCGACCGCGTGGACGGATCGCTGTACACCGACCCCGACATGTTCGAGGCGGAGCTCGAAAGGATCTTCTACCGCACCTGGGTATGGGTTGCCCACGAGAGCGAGATCCCCGAGGCCGGAAGCTACAAGATGGCGACCATCGGCCGGCAGCCGGTGATCGTCAACCGCGACCGCAAGGGGAACTTCAATGTCCTGCTGAACCGGTGTCGCCACCGCGGGGCCAGCGTCTGTGAGGTCCCCAAGGGCAAAGCGAACGGATTTACCTGCCCCTATCACAGCTGGTCGTACGCCCTCGACGGTCGTCTGCGCGGAATTCCATACCCCGACGGATACGACGAGAACCTCGACAAGAAGGACCTCCCCCTCCAGAGCCTGCGGGTGGAGTCCTACGCCGGGATGATCTTCGCCAGCTTCAACCCCGACGTCGAACCTCTCGACGACTTCCTCGGCGACGCCAAGGTGTGGATGGACCTGTTCATGAAGCAGGGCGCCGGATACCCCATCAAGACGCAGGGTGAACATTGCTTCCGCTTCCGCGGAAACTGGAAGATCCAGTTGGAGAACACCACCGACGGATACCACTTCCCGATCGTGCACCGGTCCTGGATGTCCTCCGTCGACGCCGAGACCGCCGACATGCTCTCCTTCATGACCGACGACAACGCCGTGACCCACGCACTCGGAAACGGCCACAGTGTCGCGATCATGGTCCCGGAGCACGTCGACCTGGACCACGACGACGGGACCGAGAAGATTCAGGCCCGTTTCGACCACATCGTCGAGGAACTGTCGAAGACGATGCCCGCCGACAAGGTTCGCCGCATCGTCCGCTCGATGCACGGTGCCGGATTCAACCTCAACATCTTCCCCAACGTCGCGATGTCGATGTCGTTCTTCCGGGTCCTGCGCCCGATCTCGGTCGACGAGACCGAGATCCGGCACATCGCCCTCGGCATGGACGGCGGCCCGGAGATCGTCAATCGCGAACGCCTCCGCATCCACGAACATTTTCAGGGCCCGTTCGGGTTCGGCAGTCCCGACGATTCCGAGGCCTGGGATCGGGTACAGCGCGGATCCCGCGGCGCACCCGGAATGCCGATCATGGTGAACCGCGGTCTCAATCGGGAAGCGCTCGACAGCAACGGACACCGCACCTCGCACGTCACCGACGAAACCGGAATGCGCGAGGCCTACGCAATGTGGAAGAGGATGATGACCGATGAGCGCTGATCTGATGACCACCCAGTTCGCCGACACCCGCGTACTGCAGGCGATCGAACTCATCTGGCACGAAGCGGCCCTCCTCGACGCCAAGGACTACCAGGCGTGGGACGCCCTCTGGACCGACGAAGGCCGGTACGTCATTCCCATCGACCCGGACACCGACGACTTCGACGGATCGCTGAACATGGTTAATGACGACACTCGCATGCGCCGCATGCGTATCGAACGTCTGACCTCCGGTTACTCGATGTCCGCGCTCGCCGCCGCGCGGACGGTCCGCACCGTCTCGCGGTTCACGGTCGAGGAAAGGACAGAGGACTCGGTCACCGTGAGGTCCGCGCAGATACTCGTGGGTTTCAAGCGCGACGATCAGCAGACCCTCGCCGCCGACGTCACGCACCGCATCCGGTACACCGAGAGCGGACCGCGGTTGGATCTCAAGGTCATCCGGCTGGTGAACTCGCAGGCAGCGGTCAACGCCTCCGGCTACCTGCTCTGACCAGCATTTTCCGAACCTCATCGATCGAACAGGAGCTCGACGTGGATTCTGTCGCAGTAGTCACCGGCGGCGGACGCGGCCTCGGTGCCGCGATCGCACACCAATTGCACGACCGCGGATACCGCGTCGCAGTCTCGGACATCGACAGCGATGCCGCGAAAGAGACTGCGGCGGAGCTGAATCCGGGCGGTGACACGGCCATCGGCGTGGAGTTGGACGTCCGGAAACGGGAGAGTTTCGAAGCCGTCCGTGACCGGGTGATCCAGGAGTGGGGCGGCATCGACGTCCTCGTCAACAACGCCGGCCGGTCGCAGACAGGCTCGCTGATGGACATTGCGCCGGAAGAATTCTCCGACATCGTCGAGATCAACTTGAACGGGGCCTTTCTCGGCTGCCAGGTGTTCGGCAGCTACTTCGCCGAGAAGCGATACGGCAGAATCATCAACATCGCGTCGCTGGCGGGACAGAACGGTGGCACGGCGACTGGCGCGCACTACGCCGCGGCCAAGGGCGGCGTCGGCACACTGACCAAGGTCTTCGCCCGCGAACTCGCCCCATCGGGTGTCACGGTGAACGCGGTCTCCCCGGGGCCGCTGGATCTGCCGGTGGTGCGTGAGACGGTGCCCGCGGACAAGCTGGCCGCCATCCTCACCACGATCCCGGTGGGCACCCTGGGCTCCCCCGACTTCATTGCCGAGACCGTTGCTCTGCTCGCGTCGCCGACGGCCGCGTCGGTGACGGGAGCCTGCTGGGACGTCAATGGCGGCCTGTACATGCGCTGACCCCGCCCGCGGGCGACGGGTCGCAGCACCGGAGGAAGAATCACCATGAGCATGTTCACTGTCACTGTTGCGGACATTGTCGACGAAACGCCGGACATCAAATCGTTCCGGCTTGTTCGGACGGACGGTTCACCGTTCGACCCGTACCCTGCCGGCGCCCACATCGACATCCTCGGCCCCACCGAGGTCCTCACCCAGTACTCGCTGTGCAGCCCGCCGCACGAGTCCGAATCCTATGTTGTCGCCGTCAAGCGCGAGACCGGTCCCCGCGGCGCCTCGGCCGCACTGCACGATCGTGTGACGATCGGCAGCGAGTTGCAGATCAGCCGGCCGCGCACACTGCTCACGCTCGCCGAGTGCGCCGATCGGCACATCCTCGTCGCGGCCGGGATCGGGCTGACCCCGATGTTGAGTCTGGCGTTCGCGTTGCACCGGCGGGGACAACAGTTCGACCTTCACTACTTCGCGCGGACGAGGGCTCAGGCCGCGTTCGTCGACCTGCTGGAGAGTGCGGATTTCCGCCGGGACGTGCACCTGCATTTCGGCCTGACGAGGGACGACCAGCTCTCCGCCCTCGAGAAGATCCTGGCGGATGCGTCCGCCGCAACGCACGTCTACACCTGTGGCCCCGAAGGTTTCATGGATCGGGTGCGCGGGTTGGCGGAACCCGCGGTCGGTGAGGACGCGGTCCACTTCGAACACTTCGAGGCGGCGACGCCTACAGCGACCGAATCGGACACGGCGTTCGAGTTGGAACTCGACACGGGCGAGGTGTTCGAAGTGCCTGCCGGGAAGTCCATCGCCGACGTACTCGAAGAGAACGACATCGAGATCGACACGTCCTGCAGGGAAGGCATCTGCGGCACGTGCGTCCTGGACGTGCTGGAGGGCGAGCCCGACCACCGCGACAATTGCCTCACCAAGAGTGAGAGAAAGGCGGGAGACAGAATTGCCGCGTGTGTGTCGCGCGCGAAATCCGGGCGGCTCGTCGTCGAACTCCCCTGAAAAGTGCCGAACTATTTCAGGTCACGGCAATTCCGGCCTGCAGAATATCGCGTACGAGAACGGCGATGCTTTCTGCTCCGGTCTTTTCCTTGATACGGGTGCGATGCACGTCGACCGTCTTCACGCTGATTCCCAACTCTTTCGCAATGTTCTTGCTGGGCAATCCGTCGAGGACGAGTGCGAGGATTTCTTTTTCGCGCACCGTCAGCGTGTCTATCCGGCCCTGCAGTTCCGTTCTGTTGCGTCGCTCGCCGAATCGTTGACGCGCGACTCGGAGCGCGTCCTGAATGACGTCGAGCATGTGCTGCGGATCGTAGGGCTTCTCGATGAACGTCAGCGCACCCCGCTGGAGGGCCCGCACCGACATCTTGATGTCACCGTGTGCCGACACGAAGATGATCGGAATCGGGGATTCGTCGGCGAGGAGTGCCTCCTGGAGCTGGAATCCCCCGACTTCCGGCATCCGGACGTCCAGGACGAGGCAGGCCGGGATGTCGCGGCGGTACTCGTCCAGGAACGACTGCACCGAGAAGTAGTACTCCGACGTGATGTTGACCGAATCGAGTAACCACGCAAGCGATGCGCACAACTCCTGATCGTCGTCGACGATGTAAACCCGTGTTTCTTGCTGATCCATCGAATCCTGCCTCGCACAGATGGCTTGCTTCCTCGTCCAGTGAACACCGACCGTAACGGAAGCGGTAGGCAACTGAAGGAATCCCCTACCCGAGTAGGCGACTTACTGCAAGAAAGTAGCGTCGCCGCCAATGTTCCAGTGCATGACGCGCGTCATATCCTTCTTTCAGGAACGCCGGCGCAACGTGGTGACACGACTTTCTTGTTCCAACTCATGGAGACGAAATGCCCGAACTCACAACCATGCAATCGATCTTCCGCACCGCCATGGCGAATCTGCCGGCCGCAGTCAACATCGTGACGACCGACGGCCCTGCCGGGCGATGCGGAATGACGGTGACCGCCGTCTGCTCGGTAACCGACTCCCCGCCCACCGCACTCGTATGCGTAAATCAGAACAGCGCCATGCACAACGTATTCCAGAACAACGGCAGAGTCGGTATCAACGTGCTCTCCGGCGACGACGAAGAACTGGCCATGCATTTCGCGGGCGCAACACAAGTCGCGATGGCCGACCGGTTCCAGTGGGACATCTGGGAAGACGACACCGACGACGGTGTCCCGATCCTGCGCGCCGCCCACGTGGTGCTCGCCGGCCGGATCGCGGACAGCAAGACCGTGGGATCGCATTCGGTGATGTTCATCGAACTGGACCGCGTGCAGACGCGCGAACACGGCGACAGCCTCGTCTACTTCCAACGCAAATTCCACCGTTTGTCGGTTCCGGTCGAGTCCCCCGACTGGCTGTTCTACGACGAATGGTCCGATCCGATCACCGTGACACCCGCCCTCGTTCCCGCCGCAGCCGGAGGAAAATAGCCATGGTCACCTCGTCACCGCCCGAACAAGTCCCACACAAATCCGATTTGCAGGCGCTCGCCGACACGCGTGCCGCCCTGACGTTTCGTCTCAGCGCCTTGGTCCTCGCACTGTTCCTGCCCCTGCCGATCCTCGGCGGGTTCACCTCGCTGCTGGACGGCGTCGTCTTCAGCGGCGTCACCGTGGCGTGGCTCTATGCGGTCGCGCAATTCGTCGTCGCCATCGTCGTGGCCCGGTACTACATGGCACGGGCAGCCGAACTCGACTCCCGGACCGCCTCGCCGGCGAAAGGATAACGCGCCATGAACCTCGTCTCCGCTGCACTTTTCGCGGCCCTCGTCGTTGTCACCCTGATGATCACCGCGTGGGCTTCCAAGAGGAACAAGTCCGCCGCCGATCACTACGTCGCAGGCGGCAGCCTGACCGGCAGGCAGAACGGTGTCGCCATCGCCGGCGACTTCATCTCTGCCGCCTCGTTTCTCGGAGTCACCGGCGCGATCGCGCTGACCGGTTTCAACGGGTTCTACCTCGCGGTCTTCGTGCCCGTCGCGTTCGTCCTCGCGATGCTGCTGATCGCGGAACCCCTGCGCAACCTCGGCCGCTTCACGTTGGCGGATGTTCTCGCCACCCGGTTCCCCGGTAAGGACGTGCGGTCGATGATGGCGATCAGCACGGTGGTGATCAGCGTGGTCTATCTCGTGTCGCAGCTGGTCGGTGCCGCGCTTCTGGTGTCGTTGCTGTTCGACCTCGACTACGCCGTGGCCGTGTTGATCATCGGAACACTCACCACGGCGTACACGTTGGTGGGTGGCATGCTCGCCACCAGCTGGATCCAGATCATCAAGACCGGTCTCCTCATGGTCTGCGCCGTCGTGCTGTTCGTTCTCGTGCTGGTGCGGTTCGATTTCAATCCCTTCGGCCCGTTCAGCACCGCGCTCGCCGAGTTCGGGCAATCGTTCGTCGCGCCGCAGCGTACGTCCGGTGCCGCGTCGTTCGACCAGTTGTCGCAGACCGTCGGGCTCGTCCTCGGCGTGCTCGGCCTGCCGCACGTGATGATCCGCTTCCTCACCGTTCCGGATGCGAAGCAGGCGAGAACGTCCGCCTACACGGCGATCTGGATCTTCTTCGCCTTCTACCTGCTGGTTCCCGTGCTAGGCTACGGCGCCGCCAAGCTGGTCGGTGTCGAGGCGATCAAGTCCGAGAATCGGGGCGGCAACCTTGCGGTCGCGCAGCTCGCCGAGACGGTCGGCGGCGGCGTCCTGCTGGCGTTCGTCGCGGCCGTGGCGTTCGTGACCATTCTGGCCGCACTGTCCGGCCTGGTGATCGCCACCTCCGGTGCGATCGCACACGACCTGTACGGGCAGGTGATCAGGAACGGATCGGTGTCGGCGAAGGCCCAGCATCGCGCGGCCCGGGTCGCGACGGTGGCAACCTGCGTCATCGGTGTCGCCATCGCCTTCGCGGCGCAGAAGCAGAACGTCGCGTTCCTCGCCTCACTGGGGATGTCGATCGCAGCATGTGCGAACCTGCCGGCACTGCTGCTGACCATGTACTGGAAGCGCATGACGGCGCGTGCCGTCATCTCCGGCATCGTGGTCGGGCTTGTCCTGTCGGTGACCGTCATCCTGCTCAGCCCGGTCGTGCAGGGACCGGACTCCATCCTCGGATTCTCGAACCCGGCACTCGCCGTGGCACCCCTCTCGCTGGCGGTGTCCATCATCGTCGCGCTGTTGTCGGCGCCGTCCGGGGAGACGAAAGCACGAGCCGATCGCCTCTTCTCGGTGATGCGCACCCGAGCGCTCACCGGGCAGACCGAGACGACGAGCGACGACACGATGGTGGCGATGCGATGAAGACGGAACTACGGTCACCGAGCCCACTCCGGGAGCTGGCTGAGCAGCTGGCGACGGGCGCGACAACGCCCATCGATGTGGCGGAGGCGGCACTCGCACGAATCGCGGACCTCGAGCCGGAAATCCACGCCTGGGCCCACCTCGATGCCGATGCGGTGCGGTCCGCGGCCGCCCGAATCCAGGACGGCGGCCCGGACGGCGCGCTCTGGGGCCTGCCCGTCGGCGTCAAGGATCTCATCGACGTCGCCGGTATGCCGACGCGCTGCGGCAGTGAGCTGCGGGGCGCGGACTCCGCGACGACGGACGCCGATTGTGTGGCGCGTGCGCGTGCCCTCGGCGCACTCCCGTTCGGTAAGACGGTGACCACCGAGTTCGGGTACTTCAAGCCCGGCCCGACCCGCAATCCCCGCGCCCTGGGTCACACCCCCGGCGGGTCGTCGAGCGGCTCGGCGGCAGCGGTGGCCGCGGGCATGGTGCCGCTCGCATTTGGTACACAGACCGCGGGGTCGCTGACGAGGCCGGCGTCGTTCTGCGGAGTCGCAGGTTTCGTCACCGCTCACGGCGAACTCCCGACCGCGGGCATCACCGGGCTGAGTCCCAGTCTCGACACGGTGGGGCTGCTGGCACGAACCGTGCCCGATCTGCACTTCGCGTGGACAGCACTGCGCGACGGCACGCGAGCGCCCGCTCTCGAACCTTCCGCTCCGCACCGGCTGCGGCTGTGGAGCGGGTTCGAGCTCGGCGAGGTATCCCGAGAGATGACGGCGGCGCTCAGGACGACCGCTGATTCCGCCGCGTCGACGGGGATCCAATGCCGTGAGTTGGACTCCGCCGCAACGGTTGTGGCACTGACGGAACACCACCACACAGTGATGACGTACGAAGCAGCTCGCGAACGCGCCGCCGATGCCGCGCAGACCGACAAGATCAGCACACCCCTCGCCGAACTGTTCGCCGCGGGGGCCGCAACCACAGAAGCGGATTACCGGGCCGCCCTCGCCGGAATCCGCGAGGCCCGACAGCTGCTGCTCTCGGCGTTGGACGAGGACGAAGCAATCCTCGGACCCGCGGCTCTCGGCGCCGCGCCGCACGGCCACGACGCGACAGGGACGCCCATCATGAGCCGACCGTGGCAGGCCATGGGTCTGCCGGTGGTCACGATCCCTGGCAGTCGTGACAGTGCGGGCCTTCCCCTCGGATTGCAGTTGATCGGGCGTCCCGGTGCCGAGCAACGACTCTTCGAGACCGCCGCCTGGCTCGAATCTGTGCTCTGACCGGGAAGCGTCAGTCAATGAAGTTCGACGGTGGCACAACCGCGTGCCTGGTGTGCCACCCCGGAGCGGTGAGCTCGCGGGGTGGCACACCCGGGTGCACGGGTCAGCGGAGGTCGAACCGATCGAGGTTCATCACCTTGTCCCATGCGGAGACGAAGTCGTGCACAAACTTCGCCTCGGCGTCGTCGGCGGCGTAGACCTCGGCCAGCGCGCGAAGCTCCGAGTTCGACCCGAACAGCAGGTCGACACGGCTGCCGGTCCACTTCACCTCGCCGGTGGTGAGGTCGCGGCCCTCGTAGATACCTGAGTTCGCAGATGTGGGCGCCCACAACGTTTCCAGATCGAGCAGGTTCACGAAGAAGTCGTTGCTCAACGACCCGGGGTGTGCGGTGAACACGCCTAGCGACGACTCGTTGTGGTTCGCGCCCAGCACCCGCAGGCCACCGATCAGCACCGTCAACTCGGGAGCGCTGAGGTTCAGCAGATTCGCCTTGTCGATCAGCAAATACTCGGCGGGCAGCCGGTGTGCCGTCCCGAGGTAGTTGCGGAACCCGTCCGCGCTCGGCTCGAGCGCCGAGAAGGATTCCACGTCGGTCTGTTCCTGTGTGGCGTCGGCTCGTCCCGGAGTGAAGGGAACCTCGATGTCGTGTCCGGCGTTCTTGGCGGCCTGCTCGACAGCCACAGTTCCGCCCAATACGACCAGATCGGCGAACGACACCCGGGTGTTCCCGGTCTGGGCGGAGTTGAACGACTCCGCGATGCCCTCGAGGGTGCTTACCACGTGCGCGAGCTCGTCGGGGTTGTTGACCTCCCAGCTCGCCTGCGGCTCGAGACGGATACGGCCGCCGTTGGCGCCGCCGCGCATGTCGCTTCCGCGGAACGACGACGCCGCCGCCCACGCAGTCGAAATCAACTGTGGAACAGTCAAGCCCGACGACAGGATCTGCCCCTCGAGGGTGGCAATGTCATCGGCGCCGATGAGGTCGTGGGTCACGGCGGGGATGGGGTCCTGCCATAGCAGCGTCTCCTGCGGGACCAGCGGCCCGAGGTAACGGGCGACCGGGCCCATGTCGCGGTGGGTCAGCTTGTACCAGGCCTTGGCGAATTCGTCCGCGAGCTCCTCGGGGTGGTCGAGCCAGCGACGGGTGATCCTCTCGTAGGCAGGGTCGATCCGCAGGGAGAGGTCGGTGGTCAGCATGGTGGGGGCGTGCCGCACCGAGGAGTCGAAGGCGTCGGGAACGGTGCCGGTACCGGCACCGTCCTTCGCGATCCACTGGTTGGCGCCGGCGGGGCTCGTGCTCAGTTCCCATTCGTAGCCGTACAGGGTTTCCAGGAAACTGTTGTCCCACGTGGTCGGGGTGGGTGTCCAGGTCACCTCGAGGCCACTGGTGATGGCGTCCTTGCCCTTACCTGTGCCGAAAGAACTTTTCCAGCCCAGGCCCTGCTCCTCGAGCGGTGCGGCCTCGGGCTCCGGGCCGACGTGGTCGGCGGGGCCGGCCCCGTGGGTCTTGCCGAAGGTGTGGCCACCGACGATCAGGGCGGCCGTTTCTACATCGTTCATCGCCATCCTGGCGAACGTCTCGCGGATGTCCGTTGCCGCGGCGAGCGGGTCCGGGTTGCCGTTCGGGCCTTCGGGGTTGACGTAGATCAGACCCATCTGGACTGCCCCGAGGGGCTTTTCGAGGTCCCGGTCACCGGTGTAGCGGTCGTCGCCGAGCCAGGTGAGCTCAGGCCCCCAATACACGTCCTCTTCCGGTTCCCACCGGTCCACCCGGCCTCCGCCGAATCCGAAGGTTGCGAAACCCATCGACTCCAGTGCAACGTTGCCGGCGAAGACCATGAGGTCGGCCCACGACACCTTCTTGCCGTACTTCTTTTTCACCGGCCACAGGAGCCGGCGCGCCTTGTCGAGGTTCGCGTTGTCGGGCCAGCTGTTCAGGGGCGCGAACCGCTGCATCCCGGCGCCGGCGCCGCCGCGACCGTCGGTGATGCGGTAGGTGCCCGCCGCGTGCCATGCCATGCGGACGAAGAGGGGGCCGTAGTGCCCGAAGTCGGCGGGCCACAACTCGTGTGAGGTGGTCATGACCTCCTCGATGTCACGCTTCAGAGCGTCGAGGTCGACGGCCGCAAATTCCTTGGTGTAGTCGAAGTCCTCGTCCATGGGATTGCGCACGGCGGGGTTCTTCTGCAGGATCTTCAGGTTGAGCTGGTTCGGCCACCAGTCACGGTTTCCCCCGCCTTCAGTGGGGTGCTTCTGACGACCGTGGGCAACGGGGCAGCCGCCGCTCTGCGCGGGCTCCGTTTGGGCCTCGGCGATCGGAGGGTGTTCTTCTGCGATGGTCTGGGTGTCAGTCACTGCTTTCCTTCCAAAAAGGGAGTAATCCGGGCTCTGCTTGGTGGATCGGGTTGTCAACGGCGTGAAGGGGAACAGTCGGGGCACGTGCCCCAGAAGATGACCTCCGCCTCGTCGATACGAAATCCGTTGTCGTGCGAAGCGGTCAGGCACGGCGTGTCACCGACGGCGCAGTCGACGTCAGCGATGGCTCCACAGGACCGGCAGACCACGTGGTGATGATTGTCACCGACCCGAGACTCGTAGCGCGCCAAAGATTTTGACGGTTGGATGCGCCGCACCAACCCTGCCGCGGTCATCGCGTGAAGCACGTCGTACACCGCTTGCTGAGACACTCGGGGTAGAACACCGCGCACCGCCGCGAGGATCGTCTCCGTGTCGGCGTGGGGATTTGCCTGCACCGCCTCCAATACCGCAAGCCGCGGCTGGGTCACACGCAGATCGGCGAGCCGCAACTGTCGTGCGAAATCCGTTGTCGAAGACACGGGCAGACTATGCCCCGGCTTTCTGTAACTGATCAAGATAATGAGTCATATTGAGACGCTGCGGAACCCGGTAGCGCATTGCACAGCCGGGTTCACGCCGGCTTGCGTGCTCGCTGTTTCGAGGTGGCGAGACTGGCGCGGCATGCGGCGATCAGGCGGATAGTGGTCGGATATGGGCCGGCGACGCGACGCAGCGGTAGATCCACCGATGGTGTAGCGGGCACGTGACGCGGTCGTCGGGAGCCAAGCGCAGATCATCCTCGGCAGCGGACTCGCTCGCGAGCCGCTCTCGAATGCATCTCGTGGGTAACGCAATCCAGATGAAGATCGATTTTCGGTGAGGGTCGTCATGACGTCACCTCCACCAGATCGAACTGTGCATGCAGTTGTGCCCAGGTGGTCTTGCGGCGGCCGTCGGAGCTGCGGTATGTAGCGTCGCCGTCCGGCAACCAGGTCCGCATCAGGTCATCACGCACGGGAGGGCGGTCGGTGGGGGCGGCCGTCGTGCACAGTGGAGCCACCAGCCAGACCCGACCACTACCGGAGTGCTCTCGCCCAGTCGTTGTGTGAAGAGTATGCGGGTTTGTCGTCATCAGAATCGCCTTCTCGGTTGCTGCGCTAGACTTCGGGTTTCGTACCGAGTGCACTATCTCGGCATCCCCCATAATCCGGCGGAACTGGCGTGATGGCCGTCTCATTTCCGGACACAGAAGGGATGCTGCCCCGACGAATTGGATACGACCACAGAGGACCATCGGCCCCCGATCGGCCGCGATCGTGCGGCTTCCCGGTCCGTACCGGGTTCGGGCATTGAGCAATCCGAACCTGAGGCAGGAAGCCACGACGCGGGGGGTGTTCGCGATCAGCGATAGCCGAGTAGCTCCGCGTGACTGCGGGGCGGCCAGTCCATGCTTGGGAGACGACTTACAAGCCGATTCCGAACTCCTTGATTTTCCGGTAGATCGTCGCGCGTGAGATGCCGAGCGCGGTTGCCGCCGCTTTCTTGTTTCCGTGGTTTTCTTCTAGGCTGCGGACGATGGCGTCTCGCTCCAGGGCCTCGATCTGTGTAAGCGTGTGTCGGCTCAGCGCCCGGCATACCGGTGGCAACTGATCGACCCCGGCGATGCCGGAGCGTTGCCGCTGCACCACCTCCTGGAGGACCTGCCGGAGCTCGCTCACGTTTCGGGGCCAGCTGTATTTGCACAGTTGACGCATTGCCGCAGGGTCGAGCGATAGCTCTGCCCCGTGGCCCAGCTGACGGAGTAGGAGCGGCACCAGGTCGTGGAGATCCTCGATGCGGTGGCGCAGCGCGGGCACGGACACGGTATGGCTGAAATAGGGCAGGATCAGCGTGTCCAGATCGGTGTTGTGCGCTGCAGCGCCGATGGTTACACCGATCCAGCCGGCGTGCTCGCGTCCGGAAATGAGGTCGGCGACAGACCTCTGATGCTCCTCGTCGAGCAGATCGATGTCGCGAAGGATGATGCTGAAGCGGTCCTGTTCGAGTTCTTGCCGAAGCGCCTGCATGGCGCCACTGTCCCCCGACAGCTCCGTCCCACTGAAGATTCGCGTTCGAACCGGAATATGGACCATAGCAGCCGCTTTGAGTGCTGCAGTGCGACCGCTTCCCGGCTCCCCGGAAACCGTCACCCACTGTTGTTCGCGAGCGCAGCGGGCGATCTGCTGGCAACTACGGCGCCAGGAAGCGCTGCTGCCGGTGATACCGGGCAGGAAATCATGTCTCTCTGTTGCCGGGATCGCGGAGTTGGCGGTGTCGAGGAGGTGTACGTAGAACAAAGCCATCTGCCGTCGCGATCCGAATCCGAAATCCTCGGTGGACGACAGGCGCGCCGACAGTCCGCTGGGTAGGGCGACGATATGTCGATGTGTGGCAGGCATTCCTGTCAAGTCGACAGCGTGCTCGAGCAGCGCAGCTTGGTCTTGGGCATCCAGTGCCAGGCGCAGGCGACGGTTGAGGAGCACCAGATCGTCACCCAGAGCGAGAACCCCTGCTTGCGGTGCCCGCCGACCGGCCTTCAGATAGGCGTTCAGGAGCGCTGTCTGCTCGGCACTGGCCTGTGCAAGGAGCCGGCCTTCGATCTGGGCGGTTGCGGATTTGGCCAGGGTGGCCAGCAGTGGTCCCCCGTCCTCGACCCAGCCGGTCAGGTCGAGCGCGCCGACGAGAGCTCCGGAAATCGGGTGGGTGATCGGGACACCGGCACAGGCCAGTTGCCCGAGACATTCGACGTAGTGTTCGGCGCCGGTGACCAGGGTTGGTTGCCGGGTCTCGAGAGCAGTGCCGATACCGTTGGTACCTGCGAATTCTTCCGAGTAGCTGAAGCCTGGGGCCAGGCTGACAGCGTCGAGCGTGCGATTGAGCCGCTGGCTGGCGGCGATCCTCGTCAGGATCACTCCGTCGGCGGATGTCAGAATCACACTGACCGGCTCGTCCACCAGCCCGTCCGCGAGCTGTTTCAGGACCGGTCCAGCAGCCGTGACAAGGGGACAGTCCAGGTTCGGCTCCCGGACATACGGGAGATCGAGCTGATCAGGTACCACTTTCAGTGACTTCGACCGCTGCCAGGAGGAGTAGATGTCCTGCCGAATGGAGCTGTCGAGATGATGCTCGGAGAGAAAACGCTCACGTGCTACCCGTAGATCCTTAGCGGTCATGGTTCCTCTACGCCCTCTTCTTCCACCGGTTACATGCTTGAGCGTACGGCGTCTCAATGTGATACGAGTCTCAGTATGAGACACACGCCGAGCCACCCGGGGATGGGCACCGTTCGAGGCAGGACTACGGGATCGATATCTGCGGGGATGGCGGTCAGATCGCGCGTCCCGGATTGAGGATCCCGGGAGGGTCGAACACCGCCTTGATCTGACCCATGAGCACTCGCTCGTGTGTGCCTACCATCGTCTCGAGGTAGTTGCGTTTGAGGTCGCCGACACCGTGCTCGCCGGTGATCGATCCGCCCAGCGCCAAGCACCGGGTGACCATCTCGTCGAAGGCGCGGTAGGCACGGTCGGATGCGTCGGGGTCAGCCGCGTCGAACACGATCGTGGGGTGGAGGTTTCCGTCCGCGGCGTGCCCGAAGGTGCCAACGAAAAGGTGGTGGCGGTCAGCGATACGGCTGATGGCGTCGAGCATGTGCGGTAGCCGGGGCACCGGCACTGCCAGGTCATCGAGCAGGGTACTGCCGTAGCGTTCGAGGGCGGTCAACGCTACACGCCGAGCCTGCATGAGCCCGTCGCTTTCGACCGGGTCGGTGGTCACGAAGAGTTCGGTCGCCGCACAACTGCGGCATGCTTCGGCGATGCGATCGGTTTCCGCCTCCGCGGCCTCGCCGTCGCACTGGATGAGTAGCAGCGCACCGACGCTCTCGTCGAGGCCCATCTGGGTCATGTCGTTGACCGCGGTGATCGTGTTGTGGTCCATGAGTTCCACCAGGCTCGGGTCGGCCACGTGCTGAATCGCCATCACCGCGTCGACGGCCTGGACGGGGTCGGCGAACGTCGCCACCACAGTGGATGCGTACGCCGGTTTTCTGCGCAACCGCATGGTCGCCTCGACGATGACGGCAAGAGTGCCCTCGGACCCGACCAGCAGTTGCGTGAGGTTCAGGCCGGCGACGTTCTTGCGGGTGACGGCACCGGTGTGGATGATGCGGCCGTCGACGAGCACCGCCTTTATCCGGGCGACGTGATCACCGGTCACCCCATACTTGGCGCAACAGGGCCCACCGGCGTTTGTCGCGAGGTTCCCACCAATCGTGGAGATGGCGCGACTGCCTGGGTCTGGCACGTACCAGAGTCCTCGCTCTGCTGCTGCAGTAGCGAGGTCGCCGTTGACGACACCGGGTTCGACCGTCGCGGTACGTGACTGCTCGTCGATCTCGAGAATGCGGTTCATCTTCTCGGTACTCAAGACAATGCACCCCTCGAGCGCATTGGCACCGCCTGCCAGGCCGGTCCCCGCACCTCTCGTGACAACCGGAATCGTGTACCGGTAGGCAGTCTGCAGCGTCGTGACGACGTCGTCGACTGTCCGGGCACGAACCACGGCTATCGGTTGACCGGATGGCGAGAGCAGCGCCTGATCGCGGGTGTAGGCGATCATGGTGTCGCCGTCGGTCACCACAGCATCGCCGAGAACCGCAACCAGATCCGCTACGGGGCCGGTCGTCACCACGGTCATGCCTTGTCCTTCCGCACTGTTGTGTGTCCGTCACGTGTGCACCACACCGGGGTTTGCCTGGCCCGGTGTGGTGCGTGGCGCATTACGAAGCGATGTCCAACTCGCCCATACGGGACCAGTCGTCGCCGGGAAGCTCGGTGTGGAGGATGCGCGGTGTCTCGCTCAGTGCCGGGCGCATCGCGTCCAATCCCTTCCGGAAGTGGTCCGCATTGACATGGTCGGAACCGGCCTGCCCGTCGGCGAATGCCTCGATCAGCACGAACTCGGCGGGATTGTCGGCGCTACGGTGCCATTCGAACCAGAGATTGCCCGGTTCCGATCGGGTCGCGTCGGTGAACTCCTTGGTGATGAGCAACCAGTCGTTCTGGTGTGTGTCAAGGACCTTGAACTTCACGACAATAAAAATCATGACGCCTCCACTGATCTGTGTCGGAAAGCCTTTCACCGGGCGGAGCAAGGCTGACGGATATGACCTGCCATAGGGATCCTGAGGGGGGGTGCGCCGGGGGCGCGGGTTACCGGCGGTCAGGTGCGCACCCACCTGACCGCCGGTAATGACCCTCTCCGGTTCGGATCGGGTCAGTGGGTCACCGCCTCGCAGGACCAACGAGGCGGGTGACCCACTGGTCTTTGTCAATAGATATTCGACGGGCGGACCATGCCTTCGGCGAGATCGCCGAAACCGGGCGCCATGATGGCACCGGGATTACCGATCACCTCCTCCACGACAGCGGTCTCGGTCGTGATCAGCAGTGCCGCGATCGAGGCGGCACTCTCGAGCGCGGCGCGGGTGACCTTGAACGGGTCGATCACCCCGTCGTCGAACATGTCCCCGTATTCACCGGTGAGCGCATTGAAACCGTGGCCGAGCGGTAGACCGGCGACCACCTCGACGACCTCGTCGCCTTCGAAACCGGCGTTGATCGCGATCCAGCGCAGCGGTTCCGGAAGAGCGCGGCGCACGACGTCAACCCCGATGGCCTCGTCGCCGGCCAGGTCGAGATCGGCCAATGCCCGATGCGACTGCGCCAGCGCGGTGCCACCGCCGGAGACGATCCCGGCCTCGAGCGCGGCGCGGGTGGCGGCCAGGGCGTCCTCGACGCGCAGCATCCGCTCCTTGAGCTCGACACTGGTCGCGCCGCCGACGCGGATGACGGCAACCCGCCCGGTGAGCCGGGCGATGCGCAGTTCGAGGCTTTCCTGATCCGCCTCGATCTTGGCGCGCTCGAGCTGCGCCTCGAGCTGCGCGATGCGGGCGTCGAGCAGACGCTGGTCCCCGTGGCCGCCGACGATCGTGGTCTCGTTCTCGGTCACGGTGATGCGGTCACACGAACCGAGATGCTCGACACTGATTTCGGACAGTTCGATGCCGGTGTCCTTGGCGATCACGTGCCCACCCAATGCCACCGCGAGATCTTCGAGCTCGGCAACGCGGCGATGACCGAACCCTGGAGCCCGAACGACCACCGACTGCATCGTCTTGTGCATGTTGCCGCCGACGAGTAGTTGCAGGGCCGGACCGTCGACGTCCTCGGCCAGTACGACCAGGGACCGGTCGGCTCGCTTGGCCACCTCGATGGCCGGCATGATGTCCTGGACCTGGCTGATCTTCTTGTTGGTCAGCAAAATCAGCGGATTGGTGTGCACCGCTTCCATCCGCTCCGGGTCGGTGACCATGTAGCCGGAGATGTAGCCGTGGTCGAACTCGATGCCGTCGACGATGTTGACCGACAGCCCGAGGGTGTCGCTTTCCTCGGTGGTGACGACCCCGGACTTGCCGACGTAATCAACCGCCGTCGAGATGGCGTGTCCGATCACTTCGTCGTCGCTGGCGGCGAGGGTCGCGATCCGGTGCAGATCGCTCTGCCCCGCGATCTGGGAGGCCTGCTCACGGAGGGAGTCGACGACCGCGGACACTGCCCGTTCGATGCCGCGCCGCACCCGCATGGGGTTGGCGCCGGCATCGACCGAGCGCAGACCTTCGCGGACCATGGCCTGGGCGAGCACGGTGGCGGTGGTGGTGCCGTCGCCGACCACACCGTTGGTCTTCATCGCCACCTCCTTGACCAACTGGGCACCCATGTTGGCGAAGGGTTCGCGAAGCTGGATCTCGCGGGCGATGGTGACGCCGTCGTTGGTGATCGTCGGCGGTCCGGTGAGCTTTTCGAGTACCGCGTTGCGCCCCTTGGGGCCGAGGGTCACCTTGACCGCGTCGGCGAGGGCGTTGACGCCCTGCTCGAGGCGGGCTCGGGCGTCCGTGTTGTACCGCAACTCTTTTGCCATGACTGATGGTCCCTTTCGTACTTTTCTTGTGCGGAGTATGCAGCGCGTCAGGGGACGAGAATCGCCCGGCCGCGGACCCGACCGGCATCGAGATCGTCGAGGGCTTGCTGGAAGTCCTCGAGCCGGTACCGGGTGGTGTGCAAAGTGACCTTGCCCTGGGCGGCGAGGGTCATGAGCTCCTGCAGGTCGTTGTAGGAGCCGACGAGATTTCCGATGAAGTTGATCTCGGTGGAGATCACGTCGATGGTCGGGACGTTAATGTTCTCGCCGTAGCCGACGACGTAGTAGTTTCCGGCGCGGCGCAGCATCGCGATCCCTTCGGCGGTGGCACCGCCTTCACCGACGAAGTCGACGACGGCTTCGGCGCCGTGCCCGCCGGTCAGGTCGAGCACCTGCTGGATGTGGGTGCCGTCGGCGACGATGCCGTGATCGGCGCCGATCTTCGCGGCGAGGTCGACCGCGGCCGGGTTACGGTCGAGCACGACCACGGTGACCCCGGAGATCGCCTTGAGGACCTGGATGCCGATGTGCCCGAGGCCGCCTGCCCCGATCACCACGCACACGTCTCCGGGGCGGGTGGTCCTGGCGACCTTGGCGACGGCGTGGTACGCCGTCAGGCCCGCGTCGGCGAGGGCGGCGACGTCGGCGGGTTCGAGCGAGTCGTCGATCCGGACCACGCTGCGGGCGGTGGTGCGCAGATACTCGGCATATCCGCCGTTGGTGTCGATGCCGGGGAACTTGCTGTTCTGGCAGTGGACGTCGTCACCGAAACGGCACGCCCGGCACAGCCCGCACGTGATCAGCGGGTGCAGGATCACCTTGTCGCCGACCACCACGTTGGTGACGGCGTCACCCACCGCGTGGACCCAACCGGCGTTCTCGTGACCAATCGTGTACGGCAGTGCGACACCGGACTTCTCCTCCCACTGCCCCTCGAGAACATGCAGGTCGGTGCGGCACACACCCGCGCCGCCGATCCGCACGATGACATCGAGGGGACCCTCGATCGTGGGTTCGGGAATGTCGGTGAGCTGCAACTTGGTGTGGTATCCCACCACTTGCACGGCCTTCATCGGGGGCTCCTGGTTCTGAGATTAGTGATTCGCGGAGTGCCGCCGACGGATTCGCTGTCCGCGTAGCGGGTGGCGAGCAGGCCGCGGCAGAAGTGGGCGTTGCCTTCCATCGAAATGCGCACCGATTTGGCGAACCTCAGCCGCATCGGCACCGACTCCGCGGGGATGCGTTTGCCGGCGTCGTCGACGAACACCGGGCTGGCCGGGCAGATGCTCAACCCGATGCCGATTCGGCGTCGCAGCAACGCGGCCTTCGCCTTTCCGGGGGCGAGGTCGCTGAGAACGAGTCGGTAGATCTCGTTCACACCCAGGTCGGTGGTCTTCAGGTGCGCCTCCACACAGCGTTCCATCGCCGCGGCATGTGCCTTGGACCGGAACGTTCGGCGCAGTTCGTGCAGACTCTCTTCCGCCTCGGAGCCGAACGTTCCGACGTATCCGGCGTCGGCTGCGAGGCCGGTGTTGATCTTGTCGCTGTCGTGGTGGTCGTCGAGCATCACCCGCACCTCGCCGATGTCCTCGATCAGACGCAGGGCGTCGAGGGCGTCGGAGGCCATGAGATAGGCAAAGTTCGGCGAGCAGAATGCGGTGGGCAGCCGCAGGTGCACGGTGACCCCGTCGTCGTCGAGGGTGACCGACCGGACGAAACCGAGATCGGTGATCGGCTCGTCCAGTTCCGGGTCGGTGACCGTCGACAGGGCCATCAGAACGTCCTCTTCGGTGCAGACGACGGCGGCGGTGGTCATGACGGCACGGTTTCCCGCGCCCCGGCAGCGACCTCCACACCTTCCTGCCCGGCCGGCTCGGCCAGTTGCAGGTCCGCGGGAACGTCGATGTCGTACAGCGCTGCGGCGTTGAGGCCGAGGATCTTCTGCTTCTGCTCGACCGTAATCGGGGCGTACTCGCCCTGCATGTCCTCGGGGATCTGGAAGTCGACGAACTTCTCGATCAGCCATCTCGGGGTCCACAGTGCGTAGTCGCTGCCGAACAGGATCTTGTCCTCGCCGATCCAGTAGAGCAACTCGCCGATTATCTGGGCGAAGTAGCGGGGCCGGGTGTGGATGAACGGCAGTGCCACTGCCAATCCGCCGTAGACGTTCGACTCCTGGGTGGCGATCCAGCAGAAGTCCTCGAGCCGTGGCAGACCCACATGTTCGACGACGAAGCGCAGGTCCAGGTAGTCGGTGGCGACCTTGTCGACGTCGGAGACGTCGAAGGCGTCGCGGTCGAGGGGACGGATCGTCGGTCCCTTGTGGACATGAATGTTCTTGATCCCCAGCTTGATGCACTCTTCGAGGTAGCGCCGCGACCACGGGTCGTCGAGTTTGTAGCCGCGGGAGTCGCCGTGCCATTCGGCGGTGTAGAGCTTGACGCCCTGCAGGTTCATCCGGTCGGCGTCCTTGCGGAGTTGTTCGAGCCCGGCCTCCTCGTGCCGTGGGTCGTAGGCGTGGTTGTAGGTGAGCCTGCCGGGGTGTTTGGCGACCAGGGCGAGCGCTTCGTCGGTTTGCCCGAATCCGTTGTGGTAGAAGTCGCTGAGCAGGGTGGCCTGAAAGATCGCGTGGTCGACGTATCCGTCCACGAAGATGTCACGTTCGAAGCGTTCGCTGCCGTAGTACGTGTAGGTGTCGTAGTCCCACACGACCTCTTCGGGGCTGAGGTTCTTGTGATAGTCGTAGAAGCAGTCGATGAACTGCTTGCCGTGCACGTTCTTCTGGTTCGACTCGCGGGCGTCCCAAATGTGCACATGCCCATCGACGATGAAGTACTTCTGACCGTCCTTCTGATACATCGCGTCCTCGCTTGGTCCTGGTTTTCGGGTGGGCTGGGGGTGTCCGGGGCCACCCTGCGTGGCCCCGGACAGCTGCGGTCAGTGCTCGGTGAGGTCGAATCCGATGTACTCGGCGGCGTCTTCGGGACTGGCGAACAGCAGGGTCTTGTCGTCGAGGTGAACCATGCGCCCGTAATGGGTGGAGCTGATCTCCTCGAAGATGGAGCCGTCGAACTCCTCACCGAGAGCGTCGGTGAGTTCCTCGTAGTCGAAATTCAGCAGCTTCTGGCCGTCGACGCGGATCATCGACGGGTACTCGGTCAGCTCGACACCGTCCTTGGCGCCCATCACCTCCGCGACGACGCGGCCGATGGGGGTGTTCATCAAGGTGACGCCACACATGTTGGAGAACTCGGTGGTCGATCCGAATTGCATGGTCACTGGTCCAACTCCTTGGGGATGTCGAGCCCGAGGTCTTCGAGCAGGGAACGGAACTTCGCGGTTGCGGCGTCCAGACTGGTGGCGAAGGTGACCGCCTTGTCGGCCGGCTGCGACCAGATCGGCTGCAGTGCCCGGGCGGCGGCGAGGCACCGGGGCACCCAGGTGGCGAGCCAGGTGCCGAACAGCTCCTTGTTCGTCTCCCCGTGTTCGGGGTCGCGGGTGAGCAACCGGAACAGGTTGCGGGTGTAGTTGAGGTCGCGGTCGTAGTCGTGCTCGCCGGTGCCGACGATGGTGGGGGTGATGTAGTCGCCGTTGCCGGCGGCGATCTGCATGACCAGTTCGGTGCGGAACAGCGATCCCACCAGCTGCTCGAAGACGATGTTCGAGGCGAACAGCAGCTCACACCAATCGGGTACCGCGGTGAGGCGCTCGACGACCTCCCGGGTGGGTTGCCACTCGGGAGCGGACTGCCACACCTCCTTGTGCGCGGCGCCGTCGAAGTTCTCGGTGGCCTCGGACAGATCCAGGTTGAACAGTGCGAGGTCCTGGGCGAAACGCATCTTGTGGGCGGCGTTCACCGCGACGGCGGTGTTGATCATGTTGGTCGGGCAGGACCGCTGGATGGAGGTGAACACGTGCAGCGCCAGCCCGTTCTCGGCGTGCATCCACGCCCCCAGGTTGCGGGAGATGAACGTCAGCCACGGTGTGTTCCAGCCGTCGTAGACCCGGGCGCGTTTGGCGTTGGACAGGCACAGTTCGACCTGGTGGACGACCTTGGAGTTGTTACGGAAGATGGTCTGGTCCCACTCCTCGTTCGGGTCGAGGAAGGCGTGCCAGTTCGACGACTTCGCGGCCGTCCACTCCTGCGGGTAGCCGCCGGGGCCGTCACCGAATCCGTAGATCCAGCCCTGGGAGAGGTGCCGATCGGGGTCGGGCTGGACGTCGACCGTGACGTCCTCGTACATCGTCGACCGCTTCTTGGCGGGCGTGTAGTAGGTGAAGGTGCGGCTGCGGGAGCTGGGGAATTCCAGTGCACCGGCTTCGGAGTCGGTGAACTCGATCTTCGGAAAGCTCCGCTGCTTGGGCTCGGAAGTTGCGGTCATCTCGTTTCTCAGTTCTGTCGGTGAATAAGGATGGTGTTTCCTCGGGGCGCCTAATCGAATGCGGGGCTGGTGAACTTGTCGTAGAAGATCTGGTCGTGCGGGGTGCCCTCCGCCTCGAGCAGTTCCAGGGCCGCGTCGACCATCGGCGGCGGCCCGCACAGGTACACCTCTGCCCGACCGAGCTCGGGTTCGCGGCGGCTGACGACATCGGTGACATTGCCGTCCTCGACGGCGATCGCACCCACCGGCGCAGGGTCCATCGATTCCGACAGGCAGGCCACGAACGTGAAGTCCGTCAACCCTTGTCCGAGTTCGATAATTTCGTCGAGATAGAACAGGTCCTGCGGGGTGCGGGCACCGTAGTAGAAATGCACGGGGCGGGTGTTGCCCGTCTCGCTCATGTGCCGCAGCAGCGACAGCAGCGGAGCCATCCCTGCGCCACCGCCGATGAAGACCATCGGCAGGACATGGCCGTCCTTGATGGTGAACGACCCGTACGGGCCGGTCAGGGCGATCTCGTCACCCACCGAGATCCCGTCGTCGAGCAGGCCGGCGAACTTGCCGCCGGGATACTTCTTGATCAGGAACTCGACGTGCCCCGGCGTCGATTGCGTTGTCGCCATGGAGAAGGAACGATGCTCGTCGGTGCCCGGGATGTGCAAGTCGGAGTACTGGCCGGGTCTGAATTCGTACGCCGCGGGTTCGATGGGCGCCAGCCGCAGCGACACGATGTCCTTGGTCATCGAATCGATCGCGGTCACCTGGGTGCGCACATCCTGGATGGGGACACCGCCGAGGAGTTCGTCCTCGTCGAAGTTGAGCAGTTCGATGGTGCAGTCGCTGTATGCGGTAGAACGGCACAGCAGGACGTGTCCGTCGTCGACCTCGGCGTCGTTGCACGCAAACGTCGAGTAATTCTCCATCTGGATATCGCCGTCGAGAACAAACGACTTGCAGGCCGAGCACCGCCCCTCACGGCACCCGTGCATCAGGTGAATGCCCTGCCGGAATGCGGCATCGAGGATGTACTCGTCCTCGCCGACTTCCATCTCGATATCGACGGGCTCGAAGTTGATTACGTGCTTGTCGGCCACGGGGTCTCTCCTGTGCTTGTGAAGTGAATGGTGAGGCGGCGGGTGGCGCCGGAAGTGGCCGCGGCGCCACCCACCGGGCCTGAATCAGGCCGGAACTGCGCCGCCGGCGCGGTACGCGGCAATGTGCGCGTTGCGTTCGGCGTCGGACATCTCGTTCAAGAGCACGTTCGGGCTCTGGAACGTGTTGCCGCGGACGTCGTCGAGAGTCCACAACTTCTTCGGGTCGTCCAGGTGCAGGTGCGGCTGACCGATGAGGGTCTTACCGTCGTCGCGGACATAACCCAGGTCCTGCACGATGTCGGCCAGATCCTTGCCGTGATGCAAGGTCTCCCACTCGCGGAATCCGGTGAGACGTCCCATGTTCGGGGTTTCCCGGCCCTCGTACTCGCCGCGGAAGGCGACCGCGTCGGTCCAGTAGCAGGTCTCCGAGCAGTAGGTCCGCCACTGGTTGTCCACCTTCTCGACCACCATGTCCTCGCGGATCAGGGCCGGAACCATGCACGTCCAGCACCGGTGCGGGTACTGGTACCCGACCTCCTCGAACGCAATCGGCTTGTTGCGGCCCGGGTAGGCGAGACGGTTGTACTCCTCCCACCACTTGCCGTACTTCGAGTACCAGCCCGGGTACTTGTGCTCGAACCACTCGAAGTCCTTGTCGGTCATCGTGTCGATCCGCCAGTAGTTCACCGGCCACCCGGTCGCGAAGAACCGGGCTACCTCGTGGACGTAACCCTTCTCGGTGATGCGTTTCCACGACTCCTCGACCAGGTCGTGCGGAATCGTCAGCCCGTACTTCTCGAGCGGGATGAGATAGCTGCGGTAGTAGTCGTCGTAGATCCACCGCCGCCACATCTCGGCGTAACTTTCCCGGTCCTTGCGGCGGTCCTTGGTGCCGTACTCGATGAAGGTGCCGATCGCGGCGTCGACGACACAGTGGTTGTTCCACCACGCGTACCGCAGGTCGCGTTCGAGCAGCGGCCGGTTGCGCTCGTCGGCGAGGGCCATCAGCAGGATCGAATAGCCGTTGGAGATGTGCCGGGACTCGTCGGACTGCACCGAGTGGAACACCGTCGGCAGCAGGTAGTCACCATTGGCGGCGGCCTCGTCGGGCATCGCGACGAATAGGGTGTTGGTGAACGCGGTCTCGGCGACCACGGTCAGGTAGATGTTCGCGGCGGTGATCGCGTCACCGGTGATGAAGCCTTCACCGAACTGTCGGCCGATGGTGCCGGCGTAGTTGTTCGAGAACGCCTTCTCGGTGATGTCGAACCCGGCCGGGTCGATGTAGTTGTTCATGTACAGCTTCTTGAGGTTCATCTGGATCGTCGAGTGACGAACCTCGTCGATCATCTGCACCGCGAGCCCGTTGTGAATTTCCGGGTTGGGCACGGCGTCGATGGCCATCGGCATCGCACGGGCGGCCGAGATTTCCGGGAACGGGATGATCGACAGGAACAGCTTCTGCCATTCGAGCCAGCGCTGCTGAACCTGGCGGAACATGTTGCCGCGGATGGCACCATCCATGGCACCGTACACGCGGTTGTCCTTCTCTTCCTCCATCGGGAAGTAGGACCGCATGATCTGCTTGAGAGGGTCCTTCTTCGGAGCCTTCTCGAAGGTGTAGTCGGTGCCGAACCGGGTTGCCGGGGTCGCGAAGGTCGGATCCCATGACAGTTCGGTGATCTTCGCGTGGGCCTTTGTCAAGCTTTGCCTACTCAATGTGCGCCTCCTGTATCGGGTGCCGGCCGAGTGCCGGCGGTGGGGACGTTGTGCGATTGATTCAACCGCGTAATCCAGCTCACGAGCGTCTCAGTGTGAGACGGGCGTCACATTGAGGCGGTGTCGGGCGTCCGCACTCAGCTCTTCGACATGACGGACCTGTGAGGGTTTGCGTTTCGGCGAAGGATGGCGGTCATCGGGGGTGGCCCACCCGTTGAGCGTTCGTATCACTGCAAGCAGTTGCCATCCCACATCGCTCCCCCTCGGCGGATGAACTGCCCCACTCCCGCGCGGATCTCGCAACTGACAACATTCCAAGACGCGGAGGTGAGGAATTCGACGCACTCACACGTTCTCCGTGGAGACTTACTCCGCACCAGTGGTATTGGGTGCCGCCGATGTTTCGGATTGGCTAGTTCTTCTGGACCGCAGAGGATTACGTTCCGAATGTTGCGCGCTGCCCGCCAATCGCTCACTGATTTCATCATTCTCGACGGTGCACCGGGAGTATGCCGACTGCGGCGCCGCGGGGGGATTCAGCTCGAACGGTGGCCGCGGCCTGCGAATCATCCAGACCGGACATCGTTGCAGATGCCCGACGGTGTCCACTGCACGATCCCTGAACTGGGTACAGGGTTTCGGGGGGCCGTCGCGCCATGCCGCGGAGATATCCCTTCTATCCCATGCTGCCATCGCAGTCATGTCGGTCGCCCCGCACGACCGGCTGCGAAGATCACGATCGGTTCTTGCTGCGCTGGCACAGATGTACTCGACCGAACGACGGATCACCGCCGATGGGCTCGGCCTCGAGGACATGACCGCCGCGACATGCAGCACGTTTTCTCACCATGAGCTCACGAGTTCTGTCGGTCGCCGCCGATTCCGGTCGCGCGTTCAACGAACACACGGCCGAAGGATTGCTGGGAAAGCGCTTTGCTTGACCTCTTGACTTGACCTGCTTGACCGAGGAGCATGGTGACATGAGTACACCACTCAAGAAGGTCATCGACGATCAGCTCAACGCCAGCGGGATGGCCTCGGAGCAGCTCGACGAGGTCGACGCCAGCTACGTCGCCGCCGGCGTGAAGAACGTGCTCTCGAACCTCAAGGCACGTCGCGCATGGGAGAACCACATCGGCGCGATCTTGACCCACAAGCAGGCAGTCGACGCCACCGGCTGGACGAAGCAGGCCCTCAGCCAAGCAGTCAAGGAATCTCGCGTACTACGTCTGACCGCCGCCGACGGGACGATCGGCTACTGGTCAGGCGGATTGACCGACACCGCGCCCCACGTCCCGATCCGAGGGATCAAAGACGTCCTGAAGGCTTGGGCGTCCGCCGACGTCCAGGCCTGGACCATCGCATCGTGGATGTCGAGCCAACAACCAGAACTCGACGACCGCACTCCTAGGCAGGCCCTCCTCGACGGCGACACAGCCGATGTCGTCAAGCTCGCACGGCAGGCATCCGCTACTGGGCGCGACACGAAATGACCCACGTTCACGCCTTTCGCGGTATTCGCGCAGAGTGGGGACCAGACCAGCACCGTGGCGATTCCGAGCGAATTCACAGTGCTCGAAACCGATGACCAACATCTACTACCTGTTGTGGGACTACGGGTTCCACAGCTTCGACGCGGGGCTCAGCGCGCCGCCGGAGTGCTGTTGTTCGTCGGATCCGGTCTCATCGCGTTTTTCGGCGCTCAGCGCTTGCCCGCCATGCCCGCCCGAACTCCCGCATCATGAGTGGGTAGATGATCAGATGCCGGAACGGCTTGATCGCTGCCATGTAGGCGGCCCCGAGCTTCCCGTTCCGTTTCACGAGTATGGCCATTTGGCCGCGGTAACCGCCCGCCTCGTCGGGCACCCAGCCGACATGGAGAATTCCGTGCACGGTCCGGTTTACAGCTTCGAGCGCCCACTCGTCGTCGAGTTGGTACAGCGAGGTGAACGGCAGCGTGTCAGTGGTGGGGCCGGGGCCGCCCGAGCTCGCACGCAGGTCGTCCGGCAACCGATCGGCGAGTGTGGGAGCGGGCACACGTGAACCGGCGTCCTGATCGTCAATCCCGAACACCTTGCCGAGCTCGAACCGAATCGCGAACAACAGGCGCATCGGCCACGGCCCGCGCCGCATCGGGTCGAAGGCTGTAATCACCTGCACCAGCCGGGGAAAGTCGTCCGGACCACCGGGTGTCGGTAGAGCCCACACATCCTCGAGCCGGAAGTCACGGGTGAATTCGTGGAATCGCCAGGGCCGAGATGTGTGCGCGCTCTTCGGCAGTCTCATCTGCGCATCGTAGGATGCGCGACTACGTCTGTATACGCGTGTCTCAGCCGCCGTGTCCGGGAACGGACACTCCGCGCGAGCTGAACCAGCCGACGGGATCGATCTTGGCGCCGTTGGCCGTCCACACCTCGTAGTGCAGGTGAGGTCCGGTCGACTGACCGCGGTTGCCCATGGTGGCGATGTGATCGCCCGCGCGGACCTGCTGCCCGACCGATACGAGGGACCTGTCGATGTGGCCGTACACGCCGATGGTGCCGTCGTCCTGCTTCAGACGGACCCACTGCCCGAATCCTGACGCCGGACCCGACTCGATCACCGTGCCGTTGGTGACGGCCTTGATCGGGGTGCCGATGGAGTTGGCGATATCGATGCCGTTGTGGTTCGTGCCCCACCGCGGGCCGAAGCCCGACGTGAAAGTACCGTCGGTCGGGAAGACGACACCCGGTCGACGCGCGGCTTCCTCAGCGGCAGCTCGTTCGGCGGCCTCGCGGGCAAGCCGCTCGGCCTCGGCCCTCGCCCGCTCGATCCGCTCGACCTCACGCTGGGTTGCCTGCTGCAGCTCGTCGGTGAAGTCGGTGAGTTCCGTACGCGGGAACTGCAAGACCTGGGGTGCCATCGAGAGCGACACGCCCGCCTCCGCAGCGGTAGGCGCGATGCCGACGGCCACATCGCCGGTGGTCGCGGACGCGATCGTGCTCCCGGCCACGAGCAATGCACTGGCGGCAAGCGGGACTGCTATCAGTCGGCCGCGAACGGTCTTCAGGTGGCGGCGCCGTAGGGCGCGCGGTGCTGGGTCGATTTTCCGGTGTCGAGACAAACCAGATTCCTCTGTCGAGCGGGGTAACCGGTAACGAATTGATCACGGTTTCGTCACAGGCTACTACGCGTTCGACAGGTTACGGCGCGTCGATTTGACAAGCATGTCCTGGCCAACGCCGATTCACGAAATTTTGTCGGAACACCAGTCCCGTATGCACCAATCGACACCAACTGTCACGCGAAAACGGTGACCGACCTCACAGTTAGGTCACAGGATAGACGTCGGATACGGCTCCGACAGGCGGGAATGAGACATCCCCGCCTGTCGGTGTTCCGCATAACTCGGTCAGGAGCCGACGTAGGCCGCGAGGTGCTCGCCGGTCAGTGTGGAGCGGGCGGCGACCAGATCGGTCGGCGTGCCTTCGAAAACGATCGTGCCGCCATCGTGACCGGCGCCGGGGCCGAGGTCGATGATCCAGTCGGCGTGCGCCATCACTGCTTGGTGGTGCTCGATGACGATGACCGACTTGCCGGAGTCGACCAGCCGGTCGAGCAGGCCGAGCAACTGCTCGACGTCCGCGAGGTGGAGGCCGGCGGTCGGCTCGTCGAGGACGTACACACCACCCTTCTCCGCCAGGTGGGTAGCCAACTTGAGTCGTTGCCGCTCGCCGCCCGACAGCGTCGTGAGCGGCTGGCCGAGCGCCAGGTAACCGAGCCCGACGTCGGCGAGCCGGACGAGGATCTTGTGCGCGGCCGGGTTCTTCGCCTCCCCGTCGCCGAAGAATTCCTCGGCCTCGGCCACGGACATTGCGAGCACTTCACTGATGTCGCGGCCACCGAGGTGGTAGTCGAGCACCGCAGCCTGGAACCGCTTCCCCTCGCACTCCTCGCAGGTGGTGGCGACACCGGCCATCATCGCCAGGTCGGTGAAGATGACACCGGCGCCGTTGCAGGTGGGGCAGGCGCCCTCGGAGTTGGCGCTGAACAATGCAGGCTTGACTCCGTTGGCCTTCGCGAAGGCCTTGCGGATCGGATCGAGCAATCCGGTGTACGTCGCCGGGTTGCTGCGCCTCGAGCCGCGGATGGCGCCCTGGTCCACCGACACCACGCCGTCCCGCTTGGCCAGCGAGCCGTGGATCAGTGAGCTCTTCCCCGACCCGGCGACACCGGTCACCACGACCAGCACGCCGAGCGGTACGTCGACGTCGACGTTCTTCAGATTGTGGGCGTTCGCACCACGAATTTCGAGCGAGTCGGTGAAGGTGCGCACCGCTTGCTTCAGCACGGCCCGGTCATCGAAATGACGGCCGGTGATGGTGTCGCTGGCTCGCAGGCCCTCGACGGTGCCCTCGAAGCAGACGTGCCCACCGGCGGTACCGGCGCCAGGGCCGAGGTCGACGATGTGATCGGCGATCACGATCGTCTCCGGCTTGTGCTCCACGACGAGCACCGTGTTGCCCTTGTCCCGCAGACGCAGCAGCAGGTCGTTCATTCGGTCGATGTCGTGCGGGTGCAGGCCTGTGGTGGGCTCGTCGAAGACGTAGGTGACGTCGGTCAGCGAGGACCCGAGGTGGCGAATCATTTTGGTACGCTGCGCTTCACCGCCCGACAACGTGCCGGACGGCCGGTCGAGGCTCAGGTAGCCCAGCCCGATCTCGACGAACGAGTCGAGGGTTGCGCCCAACTTCTCCAACAGGGGCGCCATCGACGGTTCCTTCACACCGCGCACCCACACCGCGAGGTCGCTGATCTGCATCGCGCACGCGTCGGCGATGTTGATGCCCTTGATCTTCGACGATCGCGCGGCCGCACTGAGGCGGGTGCCGTCGCAGTCGGGGCAGGTGGTGAACGTGATCGCCCGCTCGACGAACGCGCGGATGTGCGGCTGCATCGCGTCGACGTCCTTGGACAGGAACGACTTCTGTATCTGCGGGATCAGTCCCGTGTACGTCAGGTTGATGCCCTCGACCTTGATTTTGGTCGGCTCCCGGTGGAGCAGGTCGTGCAGTTCCTTCTTGGTGTACTTACGGATCGGCTTGTCGGGGTCGAAATACCCGCAGCCGCGGTAGATGCGGCCGTACCAGCCCTCCATGCTGTAGCCGGGGATCGTGAGCGCACCCTCGTTGAGCGACTTGCTGTCGTCGTAGAGAGCGGACAGGTCGAAGTCGGTGACCGAGCCCCTGCCCTCGCAGCGCGGACACATGCCGCCGGTGATGCTGAAACTGCGCCGTTCCTTCGTCTGCTGGCCACCGCGCTCGATGGTGACCGCGCCCGCACCCGAGATCGAGGCGACGTTGAACGAGTACGCCTGGGGCGAGCCGATGTGCGGCTTTCCGAGCCGGCTGAACAGGATTCGGAGCATCGCATTGGCGTCGGTGGCGGTGCCGACGGTGGAGCGGGGGTCGACGCCCATCCGCTGCTGGTCCACGATGATCGCGGTCGTCAGCCCGTCGAGTACATCGACGTCGGGCCGGGCAAGCGTCGGCATGAAGCCCTGAACGAAGGCGCTGTAGGTCTCGTTGATCATCCGCTGCGACTCCGCGGCGATCGTACTGAACACCAGGGAACTCTTGCCGGAGCCGGACACACCGGTGAACACCGTCAGCCTGCGTTTCGGGATTTCGACGCTGATGTTCTGAAGGTTGTTCACCCGCGCACCCTGCACGCGGATCAGATCGTGGCTGTCGGCACGATGCTGCGCCGGCGACTTTGAGTTGTCCCCTCGCTGCGCTCGCCCCGCCCTGTCCGTCCTCGTCGCCGTGCTCATCGTGTCTCCCCTCGGTTCCGCGGGCCGCCCCTCGCGGTCTCCGTCAGCGTCGTGCGCGAGCATCTACTCGATGCCGCAGTCACGTTAGCTGTGGCTCGGGTGCCGACGCTTCTCGATTCCTGATCGGTCTGGTCACCTGTTTCACCACGCACGACGGCATCCCCGCCGTCGCTTGCTCCGCCTCGCGGCGATAGACGCTCGGCGGAACACCGACCAGCTCGGTGAAGCGGGTGCTGAAGGTACCCAGCGAGGAACAGCCGACCGCGAAACACACCTCGGTGACACTGAGGTCGCCACGACGCAGCAGCGCCATCGCGCGTTCGATACGCCGCGTCATCAAATAGGAATACGGCGACTCGCCATAGGCCAGCCGGAACTGGCGGCTGAGGTGCCCCGCCGACATGTTCACGCCGCGGGCGAGCGCCTCGACGTCCAGCGGCTGCGCGTACTCCCTGTCGATCCGGTCGCGAACACGGCGCAGACGTGCAAGGTCCTGCAGGTGCTGCGCTGAGGCGGGTCTGCTGGTCACCTGCTCGATCGTGCCACGCCGCACCGCAGTTGCCCAGTGCTCACCACTCCAGCCTGAACGACAGACCCGGCGGACATGCACGCCACGCGATAGTCGCTGCAAATAGCTATGCTTGCGTCTCCGGTGGCCGGCAGCGTCCGGGCGCGGGAGATACGTTCCGGAGGCGTGCCTCGTCGCCGGGCCGTCGTTACGGAGGAACGCCATGTCCGCTGAAGTCGTCCCCACCACACCGTCGCCTGCCACGCCCGAAACCGCCAGCGGGCACATCCGATTGACGTCGCACAGCGGCGGCGTCGGGTCCCTGCCGATTCGATGGGGCGCTCCCACGGCTGCCGAGCGCGGACCGGTGGTCGGCACCACCACCAATCGCGCCCACCGCAACGTGGTCGGCACGCACAGCGGCTCCTACAGCATCTACCGGGCGCTGGCGGTCGCGGCGGGCGCGCTGTCGCGCCACCACAAGGCCGACCTCACGAACACCGCGCCTACCAACATCATCGGCCCGTATCCGCAGTGGAGCGAGCCCGGCAAAATCGTGAGCCTCGACCCGTGGGGCGCCATGGTGGCGGAGGTATTCGCGGCCGAGTTGGCCGCCGGCCACGACATCCGCCCCAGCATCGCCGTGACCAAGGCACACGTCATGCTGCCGGAGATCATGGATGCCATACAGAAAGGCCGCCTCCGCCCGGACGGCCGTTTCCTGATGTCCAACGGTGCTGCGCTGGTCAGCAAGGTGGCGATCGAACCTGTCTGGCACCTGCCGGGTGTGGCGGAGCGCTTCCACTGCAGCGAGTCGGATCTGCGACGCGTGCTGTTCGAGGAGACCGGGGGCATGTACCCCGAACTCGTGACCCGCTCGGATCTCGAGGTGTTCCTGCCGCCGATCGGTGGGCAGACCGTGTACATCTTCGGCGACCCACGCGATCTGGCCGATCCTGCGGTGGAGCTGACGGCGCGCGTGCACGACGAATGCAACGGCTCCGACGTCTTCGGCTCCGACATCTGTACCTGCCGCCCGTACCTGACGCATGCGATCGAGGAATGCATCCAGGGTGCGCAACACGGCGGGGTCGGCTTGGTGTCCTACTCCCGCAAGGAGGGTCGCGCGCTGGGTGAAGTGACCAAGTTCCTGGTCTACAACGCCCGCAAACGTCAGGTGGGCGGCGACACCGCGGACCAGTACTTCGCCCGCACCGAATGTGTCGCCGGCGTGCAGGACATGCGCTTCCAGGAGATGATGCCCGACGTGCTGCACTGGCTGGGGGTGCGCAAAATTCACCGCCTGGTTTCGATGAGCAACATGAAGTACGACGCCATCACGGGCTCGGGCATCGAGGTCGGGGAACGGGTGGACCTGCCCGACGAGCTGATCCCGGCCGACGCGCGGGTAGAAATCGACGCCAAGATGGCGGCCGGTTACTTCACGCCGGGCGTGGTGCCGAGCGCCGACGAACTGACGAAGGTCAAGGGCCGGGAGCTGGACGAATGAGCATGCTCGGCGTCGGTCCCGACGTCGACACCGGGCGGGCCGAGGGCGCGGCCGCGGCGCTGCGCACCACGACCGCTGTGCGGGAACGCTCAGGGCAGCTGCTGCGCCGCGCGCGCGAGGGCGGCTCGCACTGGTTCAGCGTTCACGACGACGCCTTGCAGACTGCCGCGGCCGAGGTGGTCGACGTGACCCGTGCGCGCTATCCGGACCTCGCGATTCCCTACCACAGTCGCTGGCGGCATTTCGAGGCCGGCGGCGTCGACCGCAAGGCTGACCTCGATGCCCGGCTGGCTAGGCTGGACGTGCAGGCCCGCGCCCGCGCGATGATCGATCTGGCCGTGGTCAGCGTGCTGCTCGATGCCGGGGCGGGTCCCGACTGGCATTACGACGAGGAGCCCGGCGGGCAGCGGTTCGCCCGTTCCGAGGGACTGGGTGTCGCCAGCTGGCACGCGTTCGTCGGTGGCCTGTTCTCGAGCGACGCGGAACACCCGCTGCAGGTCGATGCGGCCGCACTACGGAGCCTGGACACCAACCGGCTGGCCGAGTTCTTTCAGGTCGGCCCGTCCAAGCCGCTGGTAGGCCTCGAAGGCCGGGTGCTCCTGCTGCGCCGGCTGGGCGACGCACTCGCCGCACAACCCGCGGTGTTCGGCCCGCACGGGCGGCCGGGTGGCCTGTTCGACCTGCTGACAGAGCCGCACGGCTCGGCCACGTCGTCAGTGGCGGCCCACGACATTCTTTCCCACGTTCTGACGTCGCTGTCGGGCATCTGGCCTGCAGACAACGTTATCGGCGGTCAGCCCCTGGGCGACTGCTGGCGCCACGAGGCGGTGGTCGGGCCGGGCCTGACCCGAGGCTGGATTCCGTTCCACAAGCTGTCGCAGTGGCTGACCTACTCGCTGCTGGAGCCCTTCGAGTGGGCAGGCGTGCGGGTCATCGGGCTGGATGCCCTGACCGGCCTGCCCGAATACCGCAACGGCGGTCTACTCCTGGACACCGGCGTTATACGCCTGGACGACCCGAACTGGGCCGCACGCCCCTGGAAGGCGGGCGACGAAATGGTGGTCGAGTGGCGTGCGCTGACGGTCGCGCTCCTCGACGAACTGGCGCCGCTGGTGCGCGGACGGCTCGGCGTGGACGCCGCACGGCTTCCGCTGGCCTGCGTCCTGGAGGGCGGCACCTGGGCCGCAGGCCGCGCTCTCTCTCAGCGGGCGAGAGGTGGGCTGCCACCGCTGTCCATCGTCAGCGACGGCACGGTCTTCTAGAGCGAAACGGGGACGGATACATGGGAACAGTGCACGTGATCGATCACCCTCTGGTACAGCACAAGCTCACGATGATGCGCCGTAAGGATGCCTCCACCAACAGCTTTCGACGACTGGCCAACGAGATCTCCGCGTTGATGACCTACGAGGTCCTGCGCGACATCCCGATGCAGGACATCGACATCGAGACACCGATGGAAGTCACCACCGGCAAGGTCATCGACGGCAAGAAGCTGGTGTTCGTCTCCATCCTCCGCGCAGGCACCGGAATTCTCGACGGGATGCTGACGATTGTGCCGGGCGCGCGCGTCGGCCATATCGGTCTGTACCGCGATCCCAAGACACTCGTCGCAGTGGAGTACTACTTCAAGATGCCCGGCGATCTGCACGAGCGCGACGTGGTGATCGTCGACCCGTTGCTGGCCACCGGCAACTCCGCCGTGGCGGCGGTGGAGCGGCTGAAGGAATGCAGCCCCAAAACCATCAAGTTCGTCTGCCTGGTCACCTGTCCCGAAGGTATTGCCGTCCTGCAGAATGCTCATCCCGACGTCCCGATCTACACCGCCGCCGTCGACCGGCAGCTCGACGAGCACGGCTACATCCTGCCCGGCATCGGGGACGCGGGCGACCGGATCTTCGGCACCAAGTAACCGTGCCGCTTGCACAGCCGAGTTCGAATCCAGCCTCAGCTTTCGTGCTGATGGGCGGATGATTCCGGACGCGTTTCGGATGATGATTGTTCTATCGAAACGGAACACAGAGCGGGGGAGCCCGGCATCGTCGAACCGGTCAGGGGAAGCCGGCCACAATCGGACCAGAGGTGAAGCTAGAGATGAACGGTTTTGTACTGCGCACGGTTATTGCGGCGGCTGCGATCACGGTCGCGCTCGGCACCGGCGTCGCATCGGCGGGACCTACCCTTCACGGAGACCCCGCCACTCCCGGCACGCAACTGAATGTCCGCTCGCACGATCAGCACAGTTATTCCTGCGGGACCATCGGGGTCACCGGCGGTGGAGTGGGAACGGCTCCCCCGAACAGCATCGGCCAGTCCAACAGTGTCTTCTTCGGCAGCGGACCGGTCCAGGGAGGTTGCGTAGGCAGTGACGGGTCGGTCCACTTCCCCTCCGGACACGCCCACTGATATCGAGGCAATACCGGGTCAGGGCTTCCGTCCTCGAACGTGACTCGGACCGAGAACGTCGATTGTGCGTCACTATCGACGGGTACCCGGTTACCGAGAAACAGACGGAGGAACATGAACCCTGAGGTCCATCACGAGCCCAGTGAAGTCAGTTACGACGAGCAGTTCTACCCAGCACGACCACGACCTCTACGTCCGTCCGTCCGGCGTAGCCCGCGGGTGGACACCCAGTCCGGTGACGCGCACCCGTCGAATCCCGCCTACGTGGATTGGCTCATCAAGCAGTCCATCCTCCATGACGCAACTCAGATCGCCGAGCAGCTGTCCGGTAAGGGCAGCATGTGGCAGAACCCGTACGCGGACCCGAATCCGCGCGCGGCTGTCGAGCGTGCACCCGTCTGGTTCACCGCGTACCCCATATCGATCATCACAGCTCCCGGTGCCAGTTTCCTGGCCTCACTCGGCGACGAGGCCCTGTGGCAGGCCTTTTCGCAGATCGGCGTGACCGCAGTCCATACCGGGCCCGTCAAGCAGGCCGGCGGCATCAACGGCTGGCAGTCCACCCCGTCGGTGGACGGTCACTTCGACAGAATCAGTATGCAGATCGATGCCGCCTTCGGCACCGAGGAAGAGTTCCGTCGCCTCTGCGTCGTCGCCGCAGCGTATGACGGCACCGTCATCGACGACATCGTCCCGGGCCACACCGGCAAGGGCGCGGATTTCCGTTTGGCGGAGATGGCGTATGCGGACTATCCGGGTATCTACCACATGGTCGAGATCGAACCCCCGGACTGGCACCTACTCCCCCGTGTGCCGGAGGGCCGGGACTCGATCAACATCGACGCCGAGACCGAGGCCCAGTTAGCGCGTGCTGGCTACATCATCGGCCAACTCCAGCGCGTGATCTTCTACGAACTCGGTGTCAAGGAGACCAACTGGAGCGTCACCCCCGTCGTCACGGGAGTAGACGGCGTCGACCGGCGCTGGGTCTATCTGCACTATTTCAAGGCGGGTCAGCCGTCCATCAACTGGCTCGATCCATCCTTCGCGGGTATGCGCCTGGTCATCGGAGATGCGTGCCATTCACTGGCCGACCTCGGGGCGGGGGCCCTGCGACTCGACGCCAACGGCTTCCTCGGTGTCGAACGGCGAACGGAAGGACCGGGGTGGTCGGAAGGACATCCACTGTCGGAAGCGGCCAACCATCTGATCGCGAGCATCGTCCGCAAGATGGGCGGCTTCACCTTCCAGGAGTTGAACCTCACCATCGACGACATCAAGGAGATGGGCACCAGCGGCGCGGACCTGTCGTACGACTTCATCAACCGGCCCGCTTATCACCATGCCCTAGTCATGGGCAACACCGAATTTCTTCGCTTGACCATGAATCTGGCGCGCGATCACGGCGTGGATACCGCATCCCTCGTCCATGCTCTGCAAAACCACGACGAGTTGACGTTCGAGCTGGTGCACTTCGCCACCCTCCATAAGGACGACGAATTCGTCTACGGCGGTGAGCCGATCAAGGGTTCCCACCTCGGTGACCGCATCCGTAAAGACTTGTGCGAACGTCTCACTGGGCGTTGGGCGCCGTACAACCGCACCTTCACCACCAACGGAATTGCCTGCACCACAGCCAGTGTCATCACGGCGACGCTCGGAATCCGGGACCTCGACCGGATGACGGCCGACGACGTCGCCATGGTCGAACGCGCGCATCTCCTCCTCGCGATGTACAACGCCCTTCAACCCGGGGTGTTCGCCTTGTCCGGCTGGGATCTGTGCGGGCTGCTCCCGGTACCCGTCGACGACGTAGCCGACCTCGTCCGCGAGGGCGACACGAGGTGGATCAACCGCGGCGCCCACGACCTCATGGGCGTCAACCCGGAGGCCACCCGATCGGAGTCCGGGATTCCGCGGGCCACCAGCCTCTACGGCACCCTGCCCGAGCAGCTACGGAATCCGGAGTCGTTCGCCTGCAAGCTGTCCCGCATCATCGAGGTTCGAAATCGCTTCGGAATTGCGACAGCCGTGCAGATCGATGTCCCGACGGTCTCTCACAAGGGATTGCTGGTCATGGTGCACCAACTCGCTGACATGAGCACCCAGGTGACGGTCTTGAACTTCACCTCCGAGGAGATCACCGCAACGGTCCAATCGCAGCATCTACCCGCCGGTGCGTCCGCGTACAACCTCTTCACCGACGAACTCGTCGGGACCGTCGACGAACTCCACAGCTTCCCGGTGACGCTGCACGCGTACGAGGGAGTCCCTGTCATTCTGAAGGGTCCGCGCAGCGACGAGACACTGATCCCGTGACCGGACCAGAGGACCCTGTTCATGCCTGGTCGTCGTCTGCCGTCCGCGATCGCCCCATCATCTCCAGTCCGGCCATCGCCCTCTCGGCACCGGCTTCGTCGACCTTCTCCATGGCGAACCCCATGTGGATCACGATCCAGTCACCGGGCTCCAGGTGCACGTCGTCGTCGAGCATGCCGATGTTGACGCGCCGCTCCTCGCCGACCACATCGACGAGGGCCAACTGGTTGCCGTAACCCTCGAGCATGCCCACAACGCGACCGGGGATACCGAGACACATGATTCAGCTCTCCTTTCCCTCCGCTTGCAGAGCGGCACCGGCGTCGAGCAGCTGCTTCACCACGTCCAGCACCGCCTCGACGGCCGGCTCCACGGCGGCCTGGACAGGTATCGACAGTCCGATGCCCTCCTCCGTGTTCTCGACCTGACACCCGAGCACCACGGTCCGCGGCAGGGTGCCGCCCAACGCCTGCAGGCTGGCGAAGACGGCAGCGGGGTCCATGCTGTGTGCGTCGAGAGGGGCGTCCGGAATGGAGTCGGGCTGCACTTCGACGGCACTGAGCGCGCCGGGGGCACCTCGGTTCGGAACCGCGTCGACAAGGAGGAGCGCGCCCCACCCGTCGAGCAGTTCGTACGCCAGATGGGTTCCCCGGATGCCGAAATCGACAGCGCGGACACCTGGCGGCAACGGCCTGGACGCGACTGCGCGCAGCACTTCGGGGCCGAACCCGTCGTCTCCGAAGAAGATATTGCCCACCCCGGCAACAAGAACTCGCCTGTCCACCGTCATGGGGCACTCACATCTGCCGGATACGCATATACCGCTTGATGTCGGGTAGCGAGACGACCGCTGCCACCACTCCGGCGACCGCCAGGATCGCCAACGCCGCCGTGGTGACCTCTCCGAGAATCTTCATGACTGTTCATCCTTTCCGGTGTCCGTCGATATGGGCTCCACCTCATCGGGGGCGAAGTACAGATACCGTCCGTACCACTCGTGCATGTCCGACGCCGGGTCGTCCTGCAACACGACGCCGATGTGCGTGTCACCGTCCACGTCGGCGTGGACGGTGACGACCCGGGCGAGTTGCCCGGCGAAGAACAAATCCTGGGCGTCGGCGCGGCGCGACGGGTGGAGCCGCACCACGCTTCCGTTGGCTACCCGCACGCCGTCGACGAGCACCCCGTCGACGTCGGGCCGGACCGCGGTATCCGCCTCCGGGTCCCACCACGGCACGTCGTCGGTCAGTTCCGGGACGAGTCCCATGTCCGGAAGGTGCGGATCCCGCAGGATGCCGTGCATCTGCGCGAGCGTCGACGGCGACATCTCGTCGCAGCGGTCGATGATCCGCGCCGCGAGCGGGTCGGTGGCCCGGGCCTGACGCTTCTCGTCCTCGGTGAGAGTCATGACGCGGAGAGTAAGGATTTCGTCGATCTCGGTGGCATCGAACAGGGCGCCGTCGCTCTGCTCCGCAATCTCCGGGTGGTCGTACAAGATGATCGGTGACGCCAGCACGAGGTCGGTTTCCCCCGGCAACCCGGCGAGGACGGGATAGCACCGGTGCTGTGTACACGCGGACGCCAGGTGTTCGGCCTCGGCCGGGGGTTCGAGTAGCGACACGAAGTCCGTGCCCTCTGCCGCGAGGATCATATGCGCGCCGATCAACGAGTGGCGGATGGCGCCGTCCCGGTCCAGGCCGATGTCGCCGGTAGTGACGTTCTCCACCTCGAGCCGAAGCCGGGTGAACCCGTCACTGTTCTCGCAGTCCACCGTCACGACGGCGTCTGCAGGCCACCGGGTACGCACCACTCGACCGGCGAGAGACCCATCCGCTCTCCGCAGCTCCTCCACCTCGGAACCCCCGTCGATGTGGACGTCGAGACGTCGGCCACCACCGCATTCGGCGAGACTCACTGCCCCTAAGTCGAACTCACGTTCCACCGCCTCGTCCCAGCTGAGCCAGCTGGTCCCGTCGACGGCCAATTCGTCGACGCGGGCGAATTCGGTGCCCGCCTCATCGGTTGCCCGTTCGACGCACCGCACCTGCAGCTGCAGGAATCGGAGGGTGATGCCGACCGCCGCGTTGTCGTCCGCCCGCAACAACGTCGAAAAGGACATCGTCGATTCCTCGCCGACACCTGCATCCGCTGCGCCCGGTGGCCCCACGACACCGAACTGCCATCGTGACTGGTTCTTCGACGAACTCGCACGATACGGATAGAGCAGGTAACCCTCGTAGAGCACCGCGTCGGCAACGGCGCGCACGCGCTGCAGGGACGCCGGGGAGATCATGCGATCACCTCCCCGGCTCCCTGCAGCAGATCCGAGACGGCAACATCCAACCCGATCAGGCCGTGCGCCGATTTGTACCGCGCGAGCGCCGCCAGCGTGTCCTGGTCGAGGCGCAGCCAGCCCGTGTTCGGATAATGCGCCTGGACGAGGTCCCGCCAGACGGTCACCGGAAGTTCGTAGGTGGCCTCCCGGTCCCAGGGAATTCGCTCGACACCGAACCCGGCAACGCCCCGGGTGAAGACGGTGCCGCTGAACAGGAACATCAACGGGATCGGTGAATCTGCGGCTTCGAGTGCGTGCAGGTACTTCGACGCCGTCACCTCGAAGTCGTAGGTACACGGAAGCGGAAGGTCCACCACGGTCGACCCGGTGAACCCCTGGGCGACAGTGCTGGTTTCCATCCACTGGAAAGGCTTCAACGTTGCTGTCCACCGCGCACGCGGGCCGAACAGGTCGAGCAGCCCTTCGGCCTCCCGGTCGGTGTACCGACGGCGCTGTGGGTCGAGCCGCACTTGACACCGGAGGGCCATGGCATGCACCACGGCACCCGTCGTCTCCGCCACCCGAAGGCGGGCAGTGAGATTGGGGACGACGGCATACGGTTCGGGAAACACCTCCACGACGTCGAACGACAGCTCCGTCACGACGGCTCCTTCGCGACGCGGCTCCGGGACCGTACAGTGTCGAAGAAAGTATCGATGGCGCGGCGGGCATCCTGGCCACCGTCGAATCCTCGCCACAACCGGCGAAGTTCACCCACCAATTGGTAGCAGGCGTCGATCGGGACGAGAAAACACTCGGCCTCGCCGCCGTGCTCGGGCACTCGCAACAGCAGCGCTTCGGTATCGGCCGACAGCTGGGTGAACGCCGGGTTGGCGGCGAGCACGTCGTCCCAGGCGGCGAGTGGAAGTTCCGACTCGGTGGCGCCGGCCGGCCCGGGATAGAACGCGATCGTCCTGCCCAGGGCGGAGTTCCGGAACACGAACGCGAGCCCTACGGGAATCTCGAGTTCGTCCCAGCGCCCCGGTGCCAGCGCAAAGTTCGGGAACGACAGGTAGCGGTCGGGTACCGCGCGGAAACGCAGCTCCGCCGTGTCGTCGGTGAACAGCAGATAACATCCGCGGCACACGCACATCAGGTGTCTCTCCGACACGTTCACTACGTGCTGGTGGGCGTCGGCGATCGGGACGGCACACATGTCGCACCGTTCGCCTTCCACGGTTTGCGGACGTTGGGAGGCGATTCGCTGCAGAATCCTCAATCCTTTTCCGGACGCGCCCATCACGCCACCTCCGCGGCCGGTACCGCCACGGAGATCACGCCGTCACGGACCAGAACCGGCAGTGGAGCCAGTGGTTCGGCCTCGGGGTCACCGTCGAGCCGCTTTCCTGCGCCCCGGGGATCGAAATGCGCGCGGCACGTGGGACACCGGAGCACGGCGTCGCCGACCTTGCCGCCTGCTCGCCGCTGCAGGGTGGCCCCGGCCAGTGAATTGGTGCACGCCGCGCAGCGGTCACGGAACGCGAACAGCTGCTCCCCGATCCGGCACACCAGCACCGGCAACCCCGCGAGCGAGAAACCGCCGACCTCCCCCGACGCGAGGTCCGCGATGTCGGGCGCCGATACCCACGTTCCGGTTCCCGACTCATGAGCATGAACGTGCGAGAACAACGACTCCGTGGCGATCAACCCGGACCCAGCCTCAGGTTTCGCGCCGACCACTTCGATGTCGACCGTCTCGGGTGCGGCGGAATACACGGCGTCCTTGACAGCGAGTTCCAAGGTCACCGCCGAAGACGGGCAGCTCTGACAACTGCCCGTGAGGCGCAGTTGCACCACTCCGTCTGTGACACCGAGCAATTCGACGTCACCGCCATGTGAACCCAGATACGGACGCACACTGTCCAGCGCGGTGGCCACCCTCGTCTCGACGTCGTGGGGATGCAGACCGTTGACCAACAGCAAACTGGCGACGAGTTCGTCGGCGGCGAGCCGGTCGACCAATGCGCCGTCCTGCTCACCGACGATCTCGAGCATCCGCTCCAGGCCCGCGCCGTACAGTTCGACGACCTCCCGGACAAGCTGCTCGGCGCGTTCGCGGGCAACCGCGCCGCCCGCCGAACTGGCGTCCAGGAGGGCGTCGATCCTTTCGCCGGCGGTCCGCCAGCGATCGGGGCCGTCTACTCCAGCCTCCTCCATGCCTGCCTCGTCACTCGCCGGTCACGGACTGGGTGGGCGAATGCAGCTTCTCCAGTGTCTTTCCCTCTCCCAGATACATGTGGACACCACAGGGCAGGCACGGATCGAAACTGCGGACGGTCCGCATGATGTCGATGCCTTTGAAGTGGTCCCGGTCGTTCTCCTCGAAGATGGGCGACTTCTGCACCGCATCTTCGTAGGGGCCCGGTGTTCCGTAACTGTCCCGGGGATTCGCGTTCCACGGTGTCGGGGGGTACGGATGGTAGTTCGCGATCTTACCGTCCCGAATTACCATGTGGTGCGATAGAACTCCGCGCACAGCCTCCGTGAAGCCGCATCCGATTCCCTCGTCGGGGACGTCGAACTTCTCCCACGTCTTGGTGTGCCCGGCCCGAATCTCGGCCAGCGCCTTCTCGGCGAAATGCAGGGCACATGCCGCAGCGTATGCCTGGAAGTAGGTCCTCGCACGATTGCGTTCGAGGGTGTTACTGCCGTGCCGCGGAATGTTCCACTCCAGTTCGACCGGGCCCTTCAGCGCCGTCTTCGGCAGGTTGATCTTCACGCTGTGGCCCGTCGACTGCACGTATCCGATATCCACCAACTGCGCGAGAGCCGTACTCCAGAGTCGGGCGAGCGGACCACCACCGGTGTCGAGGGCGAGATAGTCCTTGCCGTCGTACCACCGCGGCGACATCACCCAGCTGTACTTCTCGTCCATGTCCCGCTTCTGCGGATGCGGGTTGGTGTGCTGGTTCCAGGGATGCCGGCGATCGACCGTGTTACCCAGTGGGTCCTTCTCGACGAACATTTCCTGGTCGGTCCAGTCGTCGTAGTACGAGCTGCCCAGAAGGATGCGGATACCGAGGTTGATGTCCACGAGGGAGGTCGTCACCAGTTTGCCGTCCACCACGATACCCGGAGTGACGAACATGGACCGGCCCCAGTTCTCCATGTCCTTGTACTCGAAGTTGCACACCGCCGGATCCTGGAACGAGCCCCAGCAGCCGAGCAGAGTGCGACGGAGTCCGACGTTCTCGTATCCCGGGATGGCCTCGTAGAAGAAATCGAACAGGTCGTCGTGCATGGGGACGACCTTCTTCATGAATTCGACGTAGCGCATCAGGCGGGACATGTAGTCGGTCATCAACTGGACGGTCGCCGACGTGCCCACACCTCCCGGATACAGCGTCGACGGGTGGACGTGCCGTCCTTCCATGAGGCAGAACATTTCCCGCGTCCAGCGGCTGACTTGCAGCGCCTCGCGGTAGAACTCGCCGGTGAACGGGTTGAGCGATCGCATTATGTCGGCGATGGTCCGGTAGCCGTGGTCGCCGGCGTGCGGCGCCGGAGTGTTCTCCGCCTGCGCGAGCACCCCGGGGTTCGTCTCCGAGACCATCTTCTCGCAGAAGTCCACACCGACCAGATTTTCCTGGAAGATGTTGTGGTCGAACATGTATTCCGCGGCTTCACCGAGATTGACGATCCATTCGCCGATGTGCGGCGGCTGCACGCCGTACGCCATGTTCTGGCAATAACACGAACAGGTGGCGTGGTTGTCACCGCAGATACCGCAGATGCGGCTGGTGATGAAATGGGCGTCGCGCGGATCCTTTCCTTTCATGAAGATCGAATAGCCACGGAAAATCGAGGACGTGCTGTGGCACTCCACGACTTCCTTCTGCTTGAAGTCGATCTTCGTATAGATACCCAGGCTGCCGACGATGCGTGTGATCGGATCCCACGCCATCTCCACCAAGCCATCGGTTTCCGTCTTGTGCGAAGGATCCGGAATGATCGTTGTCATCGACGTACCTCTCAGAGGCCCGAGCTGGGCTACCAGGTGCGAGTGGCGCCTGTGGTCAGTTTCGTGCCGCGGCTACGCCACTGCGGCTCTTTGTCCAAGGTGTTCTTGGTGATTCTGCGCAGACTGCGGATCGCGGAGCCGTACAGACCGGATGCGGTCGTGGACAGTCTTCCGCCGGGCGGCTCGTCCATGAAAGGCATGAACTTGTCCGGGAATCCCGGCATCGTGCAACCGATGCAGATCCCGCCCACGTTCGGGCAACCGCCCACACCGTTGATCCACCCACGCTTGGGGACGTTGCATTTGACGACGGGGCCCCAGCAGCCGAGCTTGACGATGCACTTGGGTGAGCCGTACTCGGTGGCGAAGTCACCCTGCTCGTAGTACCCGGCCCGGTCACAGCCCTCGTGAACCGTGCTTCCGAACAGCCACTGCGGACGCAGCGCGTCGTCGAGCGGAATCATCGGCGCCTGATCGGTGGCCATGTACAGCAGATAGGTCAACGTCTCGGACAGATTGTCCGGCTGGATCGGGCAACCCGGTACACACACGATCGGAATGCCCGCCTTCGATTTCCAATCCCAGCCGAGGTAATCGGGGACGCCCATCGCTCCCGTCGGGTTGCCGGCCATCGCGTGGATACCGCCGTACGTCGCGCACGTACCGGCAGCCACGATTGCCGTCGCTTTGGGAGCCAGCTTGTCGAGCCACTCACTCGTCGTGACGGGCTGACCGGTCTCCGGGTTGTTGCCGAAACCGCACCAGTACCCCTCGTCGTGAAGTTGCTCATTGGGGATCGACCCCTCGACGACCAGTACGAAAGGTTCCAGTTCGCCGCGGTCGGCCTTCCAGAACCACTCGATGAAGTCGTCGGCGCCACCCTCGGGCCCACATTCGAAGTCGATCAGCGGCCAGTGCACGGCCACCTTCGGCAGGCCCGGCAGAGCACCGAGAGCGATTTCCTCGACACTGGGCTGAGTGGCAGCGGTCAAGGCCACCGAATCCCCGTCGCAGCTGAGCCCCGCGTTGATCCACAGGACGTGGATCAGGGTTTCCTCGGCTTTGATTGCTTCCTGTGTCGGCATAGCAGGTCGCTTTCCGGAACCGAACACGGCTCCTGTCGCCACCGGGGTCGACCGTCGGCCCACCTGTGTGACGCTATTCCCTATTTAGCTCCTCACGGCGTTCGCGTGTCAACGGCCCTCAGGTACATCGGGCCAGTTCAGCCGTGACCGTTACTGCGCCGCGATCCAGTCGTACCACTGCTGCATGCCCTGTCCCGTGGTCGCGGACAAGGTGATCGCCTCGAGATGGGGGTTCACCGACCGGGCGTACTTCGTGCAGAGATCCACGTCGAAGTCGACGTACGGCAACAGGTCCGACTTGTTGACCACCACCAGATTCGCCGCAGCGAACATATGCGGATATTTCAGCGGCTTGTCGGTGCCCTCGGTCACGGAGATCACCACCACCCGGGACCGCTCCCCGAGGTCGAACAGCGCCGGGCACACCAGGTTTCCCACGTTCTCGATGAACAACAACGAGTTCGGGCCGGGATCGAGCGCCGTCAGCGCATCGCGCATCATCTCCGCGTCCAGGTGACACCCCGCCCCCGTGTTCACCTGCACGACAGCGCAACCCGTCGCCTCGATCCGGTTCGCGTCGAGCATCGTCTCCTGATCTCCCTCGATCACCGAGACCGGACGGTGTCCGCCGATGTCGGCGATGGTCCGCTCGAGCAAGGTGGTCTTCCCGGACCCGGGGGAACTCATCATATTCAGCGCGAGGACGCTCCGTTCGGCCAGCCAGGCCCGGTTGCGCTCGGCCGTCAGGTCGTTCTTGGCCAGCACCTTCTGCTCGAGGGTGACCGTCTGGTGCTCGTGCTCGTGCTCGTGGTCGTGCGGGTGCTCGTGGTCGTGCGGGTGCTCGTGGTCGTGCGGGTGCTGATGGGTGTGGGGGCGGCTGACCCTGGTACCTGTGTCGTCGCCGCATCCGCAGGTGGCACACATACGCCTCAGCTCACTTCCATCGAGAGGATTCGCAATTCCCGGCCCGAGGTGACCTCGACATCGGCGCTTCCACACGGACACAGCAACACCAGGTCGGTGAGCGAGAACGTGGTGCCGCACTCGCGGCACTGCGCGCTGCCCGGGGAGTGGTCGATGTCGAGTCGGGCACCATGCGCCACAGTCCCTTCCGTGACCAACTCGAAACAGAACTGCATCGAATCAGCGACCACCGCGGTCAGGGCGCCCACCTGAACCCGCACACTGTGAACGGTCCGTCCGGCGGCTTTCTCGCAGACGGCATCGACGACGCTCTGGGTGATTGCCAGTTCGTGCATCACGACCCCGCTTACGGACTCGTCACCTCTCCCTCGAGCGTAGCGCTTCGCGCCCGTGAGTACTTCTTAACAATGGAAGGTTAATAAGTACTCACAGTCGTTCGATGATAGTGGCGTTGGCGGTGCCGCCTCCCTCGCAGATGGTCTGCAGACCGTAACGGCCGCCGGTGCGCTCGAGTTCGTTGAGCAGCGTGGCCATCAGTTTGGTGCCGGTCGCGCCCAGCGGATGTCCCAGGGCGATCGCGCCGCCGTTCACGTTGACCTTCGCCGGATCGGCCGCGATCTCCTTGATCCATGCGAGCACCACCGGGGCGAAGGCCTCGTTGATTTCGACGAGGTCGATGTCGTCGATGCTCAGGCCGGTCTTCTCCAACGCGTAGCGCGTAGCCGGAATCGGTGCACTCAACATGAAGATCGGGTCCGCGCCGCGGGCACTGAGGTGATGGATGCGGGCACGCGGAGTCAGTCCGTATCGCTCGACAGCCTCAGCGGACGCGAGAAGCACCGCGCTCGCGCCGTCGGAGATCTGGCTCGCGACTGCGGCCGTCAACCGGCCACCCTCCGTGAGCGTCTTCAACGACGCCATCTTCTCGAGGCTCGTCTCACGCGGACCCTCGTCCGTCGTCACATCCCCGAACGGGACGATCTCGCGGTCGAAGCGGCCCTCCGCGATCGCCGTCCGCGCGCGCTCGTGGCTCTGCAACGCCCAGCGCTCGAGTTCCTCCCGGCTGATGTCCCACTTGTCCGCGATCAACTCCGCGCCGCGGAACTGCGACACCTCCTGGTCGCCGTAGCGCTCCACCCACCCCGTCGACCCCCCGAACGGGGTGTCGAATCCGTACTGCTGCCCCACCATCATCGCCGACGCGATCGGGATCTGGCTCATGTTCTGCACGCCGCCGGCGAGAATGAGGTCGGCGGTGCCGCTGAGGATCGCCTGCGCGCCGAAGTGCACGGCCTGCTGACTCGACCCGCACTGACGGTCGACGGTCACACCCGGAACCTCCTCCGGATATCCGGCCGACAGCCACGCCGTCCGTGCGATGTTGCCCGCCTGGCCGCCGATCGCGTCGACGCACCCGAAGACGACGTCGTCGACGCCGGCAGGGTCGATGCCGGTGCGGTTGACGATCGCCTTGATGACGTGCGCACCCAGGTCTGCGGGGTGCACGCCGGACAGGCCACCCTTCTTCTTGCCGATCGGGGTCCGGACGGCGTCGACGATGTATGCCTCGGTCATGGAGAACTCCTAGTCAGATGGTTCTGGGGCTCGCGAGTCCGTCGAGGACTATCGAGAGGTACTGCTTGGCGACCGTGTCGACGGTCAGGGAGCCGCCGGGCCGGTACCAGCGCACGGCAACCCAGGCGGTGTCGCGCATGAAGCGGAAGGCGAGTTCGACGTCGATGTCGGGGCGGAAGCTGCCGTCCCGCACACCGGCCTCGAGCACACCGACCCACAGCTCGCGGAATTCGGTGTTCAGTTCCGCCAGGTAGGCGAAGCGTTCGTTGGCGACGAGGTGCTTGACCTCGTCCTGGTAGATTGCCACCGCGGAATGCGACGTGTCGATCGCCTCGTACGAGGTGGTGACCAAGGCTTCGAGGGTCGCGCGGCTATTGCGCCCGGACGCCACGATCTCGCGGTACTTGCCGAACAGGTCGTCCAGGAAGTCTCGTAGTATTTCGTCGACCATCGACTCCTTGGAGTCGAAGTGGTGGTAGAGGCTGCCCGACAAGATGCCGGCTGCGTCGGCGATGTCACGGACGGTGGTGGCCCGCAGACCACGCTCCGCGAACAGCTGGGCCGCGATCTCGAGCAGCTCGGCCCGGCGTCCGGTCTTGGACGTCTCGTCGATTCGGGGTGCAGTCATCATTCCATCCTATCAACCAAGCGCTTGCTAGGGCCTCCGGCCCTGTGCGCCCTTCTGGTTGCTCCAGCTACCAAAAAGGCGCACGGGCGGCGGAGCCGCCTACGCCCGCTGCGACGACACCGACACGACCTCACCGGTGAGATATGTGGTGTAGTCGCTGGCGAGCATCGCGATGGTCGCGGCGATCTCCCACACCTCGGCGGCGCGTCCGAACGCCTCCCCCGACGCCAGCCTGTCGAGAAGTTCCTCGCTGGTGACCTTGGCGAGGAAGGCATGACGGGCGATGGACGGCGCGACAGCGTTGATCCGCACCCCGTACTCGGCGGCCTCGATGGCGCTGCACCGGGTCAGGGCCATGACCCCTGCCTTCGCAGCCGCATAGTGCGCCTGCGAGTGCTGCGCCCGCCAACCGAGGACGGAGGCGTTGTTGACGAGCACTCCGTTGTGCTCGACTCCCTTGAAGTAGCGCAGCGCCGCGCGGGTGGCCCGAAATGTTCCCTTCAGGGTGATGTCGAGGACGCGGTCCCACTCCCCGTCCGTCATGTCGACGAGAGGCGTCTCACCGCCGAGCCCGGCGTTGTTGACGAGGACATCGATCCGACCCAGAGCGTCGGCGGCCCCGGAGATCAGCGCGTCCACCTGTTCCGTGCTCGACACGTCACAGGCGAGCGCCTTCACCGTGCGTTCGGGAAATTCGGCGGCAAGCTTCTCCTGCGTCTCGCCCAGGCGGCGTTCGTGCCAGTCGGACACCAGCACGTCGGCACCTTCGAGGAGGGCGCGACGGGCGGATGCGAACCCGATGCCGGTGCCGGCCGCGGCGGTCACGACGACCTTCTTGCCCTTCAGCAGGTCGTGTCCCGGCGTCTCGACGGGCGCGGTGGCAAGTGGAGCAGTAGTCACGGTCGTGCCTCTCGGGGAAGTCCGAGCACGCGCTCGGAGATGATGTTGCGCTGGATCTCGTTGGATCCGCCGTAGATCGTGTCGGCGCGGGTGAACAGGAACAGCCGCTGCCATTCGTCCAGTTCGAGATGTTCGGGGTCGGTGATGTCCGACGACGGTCCCGCGGGTGCCAGCAGTGATGCCGCACCCTGCACGTCCATTGCCAATTGGCCGAGGTCGCGATGCCAATTGGCCCACAACAACTTTGCGACCGAGGCTTCGGGACCGGACGTGCCGGCGTCCACCGCGTCGAGGGTACGCATCGCGTGCGCCCGCATGACCCGGAGCCCGACCCACGCCCGCGCAATCTTCTCCCGGATACTCGGATCGGAGGCCGCGCCGTTGGCATGGGCGAGGTCGACGATTCCCTGCAGTTCGCGGGCAAAGCCGATCTGCTGGCCGAGGGTGGAGACCCCGCGTTCGAAGGTGAGCAGGCCCATCGCGACCCGCCAGCCGTCACCAGGTTCGCCCACCACGAGATCCGCGTCGGTCACGGCGTCGTCGAAGAACACCTCGTTGAACTCGGACGTGCCGGTGAGTTGCTGAATCGGGCGCACGGTGACGCCTGGCTGATCGAGGGGGACGAGGAGGAAGCTGAGTCCGTGGTGGCGCTTCGACCCCGGCTCGGTGCGGCACAGCACGAACGCCCACTGCGCCACGTGAGCGAGCGAGGTCCACACCTTCTGCCCGTTGATCACCCACCTGCCGCCCTCGAGCCGGGCCGTCGTCGCGACGTTGGCGAGGTCGGATCCGGCGCCCGGCTCGGAGTATCCCTGCGCCCACAGTTCGGTGACCGTCTTGATCCCGGGGAGGAAACGACGCTTCTGCTCCTCGGTGCCGAACGCGATCAGAGTCGGCCCGAGCAGTTCCTCGCCCACATGACTGACCCTCGCCGGTGCCCCCGACTTCGCGTACTCCTGGTGGAACGTCACCTGCTGGGCCAGGGTGGCGCCGCGGCCCCCGTACTCCGCAGGCCAGCCGAGGCAGGTCCACCCCGCGGCCGCGAGGTGGCGGTCCCAGGCGAGTCGTTCTTCGAAGAACTCGTGCTCACTGCCGGGTCCACCCTTGCCTTCAAGGCGTGCGAAGTCGCCGGTCAGGTTCTCCGCCAGCCAGGTTCTCACGGTCTGGGCAAAGTCGTCGTCGGTGATCAGCCCGTCCGGGCTCTCGCTCTGGTCCACGTCTGTAAGATAACCTACCAAGCACTTGCTAGGTAGGTAGGGAGCGAAGTGACCGCACAACCGACAACCACTCCGGCCGCCGTGATCGCGGCCGCACACGACTTCGGCGAACGCGAAGCCGTGGCGGACGGCGACGTCCGTCTGACCTTCACACAGCTCCACGACCGTGTCCGCGATTTCGCCGCAGCGCTCTGCGCCCGCGGCGTACAGCCAGGTGAGCACGTCGCGATCTGGTCTCCCAATACGTTTCACTGGGTGATCGCGGCACTGGGGGTGCACTACGCGGGGGCGACGCTGGTCCCGATCAACACCCGCTACACCGCGACCGAGGCCCTCGACATCGTGGAGCGCACGAAGTCCGCCGCGCTGGTGGTCGCAGGCATGTTCCTCGGCACCGACCGGTATGCGACCCTGCGAGACGAGTCGAGCACCCTCGACCTGCCGACCGTGGTCCGCGTCCCCGTCGACGGGGGCGACGTCGAAAGACCCGGAGTCCTCGACTTCGACGACTTCCTCGCCCTCGCCACGGACGACACCCGGGCGGCGGCAGACAGGCGGGCCCGGGCCGTCGACGCCGAGGACATCGCGGATGTGATGTTCACGTCCGGGACCACGGGACGGAGCAAAGGTGTGCTGAGCGCACACCGGCAGGTGGTGGGGATCGCGCGGGCCTGGGCCGACTGTGCCGAGGTGACTGCCGACGACAACTACCTCGTCATCAACCCGTTCTTCCACACGTTCGGATACAAGGCGGGCATTCTCGTCTGCCTCCTCACCGGGGCGACCGTCGTGCCGATGGCCGTGTTCGACGTGCCCAAGGTGATGGCCACCGTGCACGACGAACACATCACCGTGTTGCCCGGTGCCCCCACGATCTTCCAGTCGATCCTCGACCACCCCGACCGCTCCCGCTACGACCTGTCGAGTCTGCGCATCGCGGTGACGGGCGCGGCAGCGGTCCCGGTGGCGCTCGTCGAACGAATGCAGTCCGAGTTGAGCTTCGAAGCAGTCCTCACTGCGTACGGCCAGACCGAGGCGGTGGTGATCACCATGTGCCGCACCGACGACGATCCCGTGACCGTCTCGACCACGTCCGGTCGGGCCATCCCCGGTATGGAGGTGCGGATCGGCGAGCGGGGCGAGATTCTGGTGCGCGGGGAGAACGTCATGCTCGGCTATCTCGACGACCCGGAGGCAACGGCCCGCACCATCGAGCCGGACGGCTGGTTGCACACCGGTGACGTCGGGGTTCTCGACGACCGCGGGTACCTGGACATCACCGACCGCCTGAAGGACATGTACATCTCGGGTGGCTTCAACGTGTACCCGGCCGAGGTGGAGAACGTTCTTGCGCGCCTGGACGGCGTTGCCGAATCCGCCGTCATCGGTGTACCGGACGAGCGCATGGGCGAGGTCGGCCGGGCGTACGTCGTGGCGAAACCGGGCACCTCCCTGACCGAGGACGACGTGATCGCCTTCGGCAAGAAGCACCTCGCGGGATTCAAGGTCCCCCGCACCGTGCGATTCGTCGACTCTCTGCCCCGGAACCCGTCCGGGAAAGTAATGAAGAACATCTTGCGTGAGGAGAAATCATCATGACGGTCCCCGACGAGGGTGACGTCGTCACCTACGACGTGCGCGGCGGTGTGGCATTCGTGACGCTCAACCGTCCCGATTACCGGAACGCCCAGAACTCGGTGATGACGTACGCGCTCGATGCCGCGTTCGAGCGGGCAGTCGAGGACGACGAGGTGAAGGTGATCGTCCTCGCCGGCAACGGAAAACATTTCAGCGCCGGACACGACATCGGCACACCGGGTCGCGACCATCACGTCCACTACGACAACAAGGCCGTGATGTGGTGGGACCACGTCGACAAGCCTGGTGGCGACCAGCGGTTCGCCCGGGAGATGGAGGTGTATCTCGGGATGTGCCGCCGGTGGCGCGAGATCCCGAAACCCACCATCGCGATGGTGCAGGGAGCCTGCATCGCGGGCGGTCTGATGCTGGCGTGGGTGTGTGACTTGATCGTGGCGTCCGAAGACGCGTTCTTCTCCGATCCGGTCGTACGTATGGGTATTCCCGGTGTCGAGTACTTCGCGCATCCGTGGATGATGAATCCGCGGTTCGCGAAGGAAATCCTCTACACCGGTGATCGATTCCCCGCACAACGCGCCTACGAGGTCGGCATGATCAACCGCGTGGTTCCGCGAGAGGACCTCGAGAAGGAAACCCTCGCGATCGCCGGACGGATCGCTGCCATGCCGCGCTTCGGGCTCGCGCTCACGAAGAAGGCCGTCAACCAGTGCGAGGACCAGATGGGCATGCGGAACGGTATGGACTCCGTCTTCGGATTGCACCATTTCGCGCACGCGCACAATGCCGAGATCGACACGGATCCGCTCGGCGGCATGAACGCCAAGTCGATGGCGGAAAGCGCACGTAACTCGGAGAACGGGGCCAAGTAGTGGATCTGGAGTACGACGACACCACTCTCGCGTTCCGCGACGAGGTACGAGCGTTCCTGAAGGACAACGTGCCGACGCGCCCCCTGCCGTCGATGGACACGGCCGAGGGTTTCGAGGCTCACCGGCAGTGGGAGCGCACGCTCGCCGACGCCCGCCTGTCGGTGGTGTCGTGGCCGGAAGAGCTCGGCGGCCGCGACGCCTCACTGCTGGAGTGGGTGGTCTTCGAGGAGGAGTACTACCGCTCCGGCGCGCCCGGGCGGGTCAGCCAGAACGGCATCTTTCTGTTGGCGCCCACACTGTTCGAGCATGCCAACGCGGAGCAGCTGGCACGCATCATGCCCCGCATGGCCCGGGCCGACGACATCTGGGCCCAGGCCTGGTCGGAACCGGAGTCGGGCAGTGATCTCGCCTCACTGCGTTCCACCGCTCGCCGCGTCGATGGCGGCTGGGTGCTGAACGGACAGAAGACGTGGAGTTCCCGAGCCACCTTTGCGGACTGGGGGTTCGGTCTGTTCCGGTCCGACCCCGACGCGCAGCGGCACAAGGGCATCACCTACTTCATGTTCGACCTCCGCTCCCCGGGTGTCACCGTGCGCCCGATCGACCAGCTCGACGGCGAACCCGGTTTCGCCGAGATCTTCCTCGAGGACGTTTTCGTCCCCGACGACCCGGCCCACCCGGGCGAGTCGGGCGTGATCGGCGGTGTCAACGAGGGCTGGCGCGTCGCGATGAGCACCGCGTCCAACGAGCGCGGTCTGTCCCTGCGCAGCCCCGGCCGGTTCCTTGCCACCGTCGACCGGCTGATCGAGCTGTTCGAGTCGACGGGCCGCACCGAAGACACCGCGTTGCGTAACCGCGTCGCGGACGCCTGGATCGGGGCCCGCGCCTATCAGCTCAACACCTTCGGCACGGTGACTCGTCTCGCCGAAGGCGGGCAGCTGGGCGCCGAGTCGTCGATCAACAAGGTGTTCTGGTCGGAGTGGGACATCGCCACCCACGAGACCGCCCTCGAACTGCAGGGGGCCTCGGCCGAGCTCGCCGACAACTGGATGGACGGCTACCTGTTCTCCCTGTCAGGCCCGATCTACGCCGGCACCAACGAGATTCAGAAGAACGTCATCGCCGAGCGGTTGCTCGGCCTACCCAAGGCGGATAAATGAGATTCGCGCTCGACTCCTCCCAGCAGGATTTCGCATCCAGTATCGATGCGCTGCTGTCGAAGTCCGATATGCCGGCGGTGATCCGGTCCTGGAACCGCGGTGACACAGAACCCGGCCGGAAGGTGTGGCAGCGTCTGGCCGAGACCGGGATCAACGGGTTGCTGATCGGTGAGGAGCACGACGGTCTGGGCGCAGACGCCGTCGACCTCGTCGTCGCCGTGGAGCAGCTGGGGCGCCACGCCGTGCCCGGCCCGGTGGCCGAGACCATCGCTGTGGCACCGCAATTACTCGCACAGGCCGCACCGGGGCGCCTGTCCGCCCTCGCCGAAGGCTCTCTGGCTACCGTGGCCGCTCCCCCACACGTGCCGTTCGCCGTCGATGCGGACACCGCGGATTTCGTGCTCCTCGTCGAGGACGCGTCACTTCACCTCGGTGATCCGGGGGTAGTGCAGGACTCTGTCGACCAGTCCCGCCGCCTCTTTCCCGTGACCGCCGGACAACGACTGGGCGCGGTCGAGTTTGGGCCCGCCTTCGATCTGGGCGCGCTCGCAACCGCGGCGCAGCTGCAGGGGCTCGGACACACCCTGCTCGAGATGACCACCGATTACGCCAAGCAGCGCAAGCAGTTCGGCAAGGTGATCGGGCAGTTCCAGGCCATCAAACATCACCTCGCGGAAGTGGCCGTCGGGCTGGAGATGTCCCGACCGCTGCTGCACGGCGCGGCGCTGTCGGTTCGGGACGGCTCCCCGGACGCCCCTCGCGACGTCTCCGCCGCCAAGGTGGCCTGCGGTGACGCCGCCTACCGGGCGGCGCGCGTGGCGCTGCAGGTGCACGGCGCCATCGGCTATACCCAGGAACACGATCTGTCGCTGTGGCTTACCAAAGTCCGGGCACTCGTCACCGCTTGGGGCACAACATCTTTCCACCGCGGTCGCGTGGTCGATTCCCTCGTGGGTGCGTCATGAGCTTCGACAACGACGAGCAGGCCGACCTCCGCGCGTCCGTACGCAACCTGCTGTCCAAGCATTCCGACTCCGGTGCCGTCCGCCGCGCTATCACTACCGAACACGGCTACGACGAGGCCCTCTGGACACGGCTGTGCGAGCAGATCGGCGTCGCGGCACTGGCCATCCCGGAGAAGTACGACGGTGTCGGCGCCTCCCTGCTCGAAGTACATGTGGTGCAGGAAGAACTGGGGCGGACGCTCACACCGTCACCGATGCTGGGCAGTGCCGTCCTCGCCGCGCAGACCCTACTGCTGTCGGGCGACGACGACGCCTGCGGCCGGCTACTCCCGGCTATTGCCGCGGGTTCGGTGGCTGCATTGTGCTGGGCCGGTTCCGAAGGCTGGTTCCGTTTCGGGGTCACCGCGGCGGGCGAGACCCTCTCGGGTACGGCGCAGTACGTCCTCGGCGGCGACGTCGCCGACGTGCTACTCGTCCTCACGGACGACGGCCTGTTCGAAGTTTCGGCGACAGCGGACGGCGTGACCAGACGACGGGTACCCACGATGGATCCGACGCGGACGCTGGCTGAGGTGACCTTCGACGACGTGGCCGCACGCCGGCTGGTGTCGTCACCCGACCTCGTCGACAGCATCCGTACCGTCGCGCTGATCGCCCTGTCCGCGGAACAGGTCGGCGCGGCGTCCGCAGTGTTGGAACAGACGGTCGAATACGCGAAGTCGCGCAAGCAGTTCGGGCGGGCCATCGGGTCGTTCCAGGCGCTCAAGCACCGCATGGCCGACATGTACGCGTTGGTCGAGACGGCGCGCTCGATGTCGTACGCCGCGGCGCTGTCGGGCACGCACGAGGACGCCGTCATCGCCAAGGTGTACTGCTCCGAGGCGCTGCAGTCGGTGGCAGCCGAGGCCATCCAACTCCACGGGGGCATCGCGATCACCTGGGAGCACGACACCCAGCTCTACTTCAAACGCGCTCACGGCAGCGCCCAGCTCTTCGGGCAGCCGCGGGACTATCTGCCGCTTTTGAATTCGGAGGCTTGGCGACGAGGGAAGTAGCGAGCAGATCTACTCTGCTTCCCGAACGTCCAGAGCGCGGTGGTGGTAGCCGTCCTGCGTTCCGCTGACCACTCTCTCGGGCTCGAAGGTGACGTGCTGTCCTGGCGTCAGCGAACGGAAACCTGGGCCGGCGACGTTGCTGAAATGCGTCCACGCGCCGCCGGGGGTGGCGTCGGAATCGATCACACCCCAGCCCTCTTCGTCGTTCCAGGTGCGCACAATACCGGTGGTTCTCTCGGCATGTACGCGTGGTGGCACGGGAGGGAAATCTGCTTCGGTCATCTCCCTCCCCGTGCCGTCGGAAAAGGTGATCCACACCCTGGTCGAGAACGGGCTGTCCGATCGCGGCGCGACGTACGGTTCGCTGCCCACGGGCCACGCGCGAATCGTGCAGAAATCGCACCCCAGCATGGGGCTGTCGAGGACGTCCCACTCGAACTCCACCTGCTGGCCCTCGCGAAGGGCGGGGAAGCCCTCGACCGCCACGCTGTGGAACAACGTCCAGCATCCACCCGGCGTCTCGTCGGAATCGATGATGCCCTGCATCCTCCCGATGTCCCAGCTACGGACCACCCCGGTAGTTGCCATGCCGTCATTGTCCGCTTCACGATGATGCGGTTGGGCGGGATTGACAGGCCGTTGACTCGAACACGCGTTCGAAGTAGGATTCGATTCATGGGGATGGGGGAGGATATCCAGGGGGCGTTGCCGGACGAGATTCTGGCGACCGCGGTCGGTGATGCGTGGCGTCTGGCCGAGGCCGAGTTGCTCGCATCGGTGGTTGCTGTGTCGGAGGAGATTCAGCGACTCGAAGCGTTGCGGGTCAGGCTCGTCGGTGCCGTCGACCACCGCTGCAAGGTCGATGTGCTGGGATTTCCGAACACCAAGATGTGGCTGGCCTCCAAGACGTTGCTCGAGGTGGGTGCGGCGGGACGCATCGTGATGCTGGGACGAGGTTTACGTTCCCAACCGGAAATCGCGGACGCCTACTTCGACACCACTATCTCGGCGGAGCACACCGCACTGATCATGAAATTCTGCGAGCGGCCGCCCAAAGGCATGCCACTCGAAGCGATGGACGACTGCCGAAACGCGTTGCTGTACGCGGCGAGCGGTCCTACCGCCAACACCGACGCCGTGCGGGCCGTCATCGCCCGACTCGAACGCGCCTTCGAATCCGACGACCCGCCGCCCGCCGAAGACACCGAACTCAACGAATTCCACGCCTCCAGAACGCTCAACGGACGCGTCGCCGTCAAAGGCGACCTCGATGCCGTCACCGGTGAAATGCTGCTCTCCGGGCTCTCCGGCCTCTCCCAGCCGCGACCCGCGCAGGACGGAACCACAGACACCCGCACCCCCGGACAGCGACGGGCCGACGGGTTCACCGAACTGCTGCGCCGGTACCTCAACTCCGCAATCGCCGGCGAAGAAGGCGGAGAACGACCCCACGTCTCCCTCCACATCAACATCAAAGACCTCGCTGACCACGCCGACCCCGCCAACCACGCCAACCACGCCAGTGCAGAAGATCGGCGCGGCGCCTGCGCGAGGGACGCGTCGCTGTTCGCGGTCGAGGGGGTCGCGTGGACCGAATGGATGGGACCGCTGAGCCTGCGAGCGGCTCGGCTCCTCAGCTGCGACTCGATCTACACGCCGATCGTGCTCGACGACCACGGTGCGCCACTCGACCTCGGCACCACCACCCGGACAGTGACCAAACGACAACGAAAAGCGCTGGTCGCGAGAGATCGGGGATGCGCATTTCCCGGATGCGGTGCGCCACCCTCATGGTGCGAGGGCCACCACATCATTCCGTGGTCCAAAGGTGGACCCTCCGACATGGACAACCTGGTGCTGCTCTGCGGGTTCCATCACCGACTGCTCCACCACAGCGACTGGGAAATCGAAATGGGGGCAGACCGGCACCCCGTCTTCATCCCGCCCCGGCAAGTCGACTGGGCACGCACACCCATACCCGCGCACAACCAGGCCCGACCCCGAGCTGCCTGACACCCGAGGCGCGACACACATCTGCCGACTCCGCAACAGGACCACGCCTGTTGTGGAGCCGGCATGCCGTCATGCCAAGCGCCCAACGACCCAGCGCCCAGGCCAGACGGCAGCGAACCGCGTTGTGGTCCCCTTCGATACAGCCGATTCTCCAAGTGGAATCCGGTGTGGTTTCGACCAGGAGTCCAACCACGATCTACGGGTCGACTCGAGCTCTCTCGAGTAGCCGACCTTGCGCAGATCGTCCTTCTTCTCGGCTTCGAACTAGAAGGTGTTGACGTCGTAGAGCCCCAGGAAAAAATAGCCAGTCCGTCCATCGAAGACGGTGGACTCGTTAACCACTCACGGGCGCGAAGCGCCTACCAGCTCCTCCAGGTACGTGGCGACGGCGTCCTCGTCGTTGCTCGGCAGCACACGGTCAGCCAGCGCCTGGACCTCGGCTATGGCGTTCGACGGGCACATTGCCGTCCCCGCCCAGGCCAGCATGGGCAGGTCGTTGATCGCATCACCCACGACGGCCACCTCGGACGCTCCGATTCCGTCGACGGCGCACAGTTCGGCGAGTGCACTGGCCTTCGACACACCCGATGCGGCCATTTCGACGTACGGCGCGCCGGAATGTGTCAGCTCGACACCGTCGACGCCGGCGGACAACGCCGTCCGGTACAGGTCTGAACTCGACACCTCCGGGTGTCGGGCGACGATCTTCACCATCGGCTCGTCCAGGTCGGGCAGCAGCTCGGACAGCGACATGTCGTGGGGGTGCCGGTGGTGGTCGGCGAAGTCGCACAGCGCGGCGTACGCCGGCTCGGCGACGAAGCGGGTGGGTCCCACGTTCGCGAACACGACACCCGGGAGCAGCGTCCGCACCCTGCTCATTGCGGCCGACGCGGAAGCCATCGCGATCGACGTCGTGGCCGTCACGACTGGGGTGCCGTCGGCGAGGTCGAGGACCACGGCGCCGTTGGCACAGATCGCCCGGCCACGAAACCCGCACGACTGCGCCAATTCGTGCACCGAGTGGCGGGCCCGGGCGGTTGCCCAGACGATCTCGATTCCGGACTGCTGCGCCTTCGCCATCGCGTGCGCGGTGCGGGACGAGATCACCCGGTCCGAGCGCAACAGGGTGCCGTCGAGGTCGGTCGCGAGGAGCCGGATTTGCGTCACCCCCGCATGATGCCAGGCCGAGCTTGTTGCGCGCCGGACACCATCACAGTCGATAGCCTGGACACCATGAGTCCTCGAGTACCGCACATCGTGCTGAATTCCGGAACCACCATCCCGCAGCTCGGCCTGGGAGTATGGCAGGCCACCAACGACGAGACCGAACACGCTGTCCGGTTCGCCATCGACGAGGCGGGCTACCGACACATCGACACTGCCGCCGCATACGGCAACGAGGAGGGGGTCGGGCGCGGCATCTCCGGCTCGGGCGTCGACCGGGAAGATATTTTCCTCACCACCAAGCTGTGGAACTCCGACCAGGGCTACGAGCCGGCGCTGAAGGCTTTCGACGCCAGCCTCGGCCGGCTCGGCCTCGACTACGTCGACCTCTACCTCATCCACTGGCCGCTCCAGGACGACGACCGCATCCTGCGCACCTGGGATGCGATGGAGAAGATCGCCGAATCGGGGAAGGCCAAGGCAATCGGGGTGTGCAACTTCGAGCCACGACATCTGCAGCTGCTGGTCGATCGGGGTGGTGTCGTACCCGCCGTCGACCAGGTGGAGCTGCACCCCCATCTCGCGCAGCTGGACATCCGCAAGTACGGCGCCGAACACGGCATCGCGGTGGAGTCGTGGAGCCCGCTGGGCGGCACCAGCAATTCCGGTTGGGGCAGCGACTCGAAGCCCAACACGCTCCTCACCGACCCGATCATCACCCGCATCGGCGACCGACACAGCAAGACTGCGGCGCAGGTCCTGATCCGTTGGCATCTGCAGAACGGGCTGATCGTCATCCCGAAGTCGGTGCACGACGCACGCATCGCCGAGAACATCGACGTCTTCGACTTCGAGCTCACCGAGCAGGACCTCAGCGAGATCGAGACGATGGACGACGGCACACGCGTCGGCGCCCACCCGGACGAGCTGAACATCGGCGCCCCGGAGTAGGCCCTCCGGGCTCGTGCGCCTTTTTGGGCTCTACTGCTGTGATCGTGGGTGGGTTCGGTGCGGGTGAGGGCGCACGCCGTTGTCCCAGTAGCGTTCTGGCTTGTCTAGGGTCAGTCGGCTACATATGTGGGGAACGGCGTGCGCGAA